>CAUZFB010000055.1:0-14048 GCA_963579135.1 Dehalococcoidia bacterium
CCCGAGGCGGAGGTTGAAGAGGCCCCTGCTGAGGAAGAGGCGGTCGCTGCGGAACCCGAGGCGGAGGTTGAAGAGGCCCCTGCTGAGGAAGAGGCGGTCGCTGCGGAACCCGAGGCGGAGGCTGATGAGGCCCCTGTTGAGGAAGAAACAACTGAGGACACGAAAGAGGAGAAGGGGTCGTGATACAGCCACAGACACGCCTCACCGTGGCCGATAATTCCGGGGCAAAGCAGATTATGTGTTTCAACATCCCTGGAGGCTCGGGTCGTCGTTACGCACGAGTTGGCGACGTTATCGTCGGATCTGTGAAGGTGGCACAGCCGAACAGCGCAGTGAAAAAGGGTGAGGTGGTGCGTGCCGTTGTGGTGCGTACCACGTCCATCACGAAGAGGCCCGATGGCTCAACGATCCGCTTCGACGATAACGCAGCGGTGATTTTGGGGACCGGTGAGATGCCTCGTGGGACCCGGATCTTCGGGCCGGTCGCCCGTGAGCTACGAGAGCGTAATTTCATGCGAATCGTTTCGCTTGCACCGGAGGTGTTGTAGCTATGGCTGCCCGTCTCAAGCGTGATGATGAAGTGATGGTGATCCGGGGCCGCGATAAGGGCCGCCGAGGAAAAATTCAGCGTGTGTTCCCCGATAAAGACCAGATCCTTGTCGAGGGCTTGAACATGGTTAAACGCCACTATAAAGCAGGCGTTCAGGGACGGCAGGCGGGCATCGTCGAGAAAGAGATGCCGCTAGGTGCCTCCAAGGTTATGCCGGTATGTCCGTCGTGCGACAAGCCGACTAGGGTCTCGGTGAAAATTTTGGACGATGGGACCAAGTCGCGCGCGTGTAAACACTGTGAGGGGATGCTCAATTGAGCGAAGAAGAGCAACAGAGCGCTGAGCAGGACGCTCCGGCCGAAGGCCAGGAAGAAGCGACGGCTCCCGCCAACGACGAGAAACCCAACAGGATTCGAAAGCGAGCAGCTTCGTCTGCAGGTTCAAGCAGCGCTGCTCCAGGCGTCGCCAAGCCCGCCCGCGCGGCGAGCACTCGTTCGAGGGCCGCTGCGGCTAAGGTCGAGTCTGCGACTGAGAATGCTGCTCCTGAGGCGAAGGCCGCCCTCGCTAAGCGCGAGAAGCGCGTGGCTGCGGTGAGGTCTACACCGAGACTGTTGGCCCGGTACGACGGTGAGATTAAGGGCCAGCTCCAACAGGAGTTCGGGTACAAGAGCACCATGCAGGTGCCCGGGGTCAAGAAGGTGGTGGTCAATGTGGGTCTCGGCGAGGCTCTGACCAACGCCAAGGCATTGGAAACGACGCCAGCGCAGATCGCGGCGATCACTGGTCAGAAGCCGGTGATTACCAAGGCCCGCCGCTCCATCGCAGGCTTCAAGCTCCGCGAGGAGCAAGCCATCGGCGTGATGGTGACCTTGCGCGGTCGCCGTATGTACGAGTTCTTGGATCGTATGATCAGCATGGCGCTTCCGCGCATCCGCGACTTCCGCGGGGTATCGCGCACGGCGTTCGATGGGAACGGTAATTATTCGCTGGGCCTGCGGGAGCAGATCATGTTCCCGGAGATTGACTACGGTTCGATTGATAGGGTTCGCGGTATGCAGGTTGTGATAACGACGAGTGCGAAGACGGATCCCGAAGGGTTCCGGCTACTTGAATTGATGGGAATGCCTTTCGCTCGCGAAGGGCAGACGCGCTAGACGGCGCGCTGAGAGGGAGAACGTGGCGAAGAAGAGCAAGATTGCTAAGTGGAAGCGCGAGCCGGCCTTCAAGGTTCGCTCGATGAACCGATGTCAGCGGTGTGCAAGGCCCCGTGCTTACATCCGCTTCGCCGGGTTGTGCCGGATCTGCTTCCGAGAGCTCGCGCTGAACGGAAGTCTCCCCGGCGTGCGCAAGGCGAGCTGGTAGGAAGAGGAGTCTACATGCCACCGACCGATCCGATCGCCGACATGCTTACGCGTATCCGTAATGCACAGATGGTGCACCACCCGTCTATCGAGATGCCTTCATCCAAGACGAAGGCTTCCATCGCTGACATCCTCAAGCGGGAGGGCTATATCGAGGACCTCGAGGTAGTGAAGAAGGTGCCCCAGGACGTGCTGCGTATCCGTTTGCGTTACGACGATCAAGAGAAGCCTGCTATTGCTGGCCTGAAGCGGGTGAGCAAGCCTGGGCTGCGGGTTCACGTCCAACGCAAGGATGTGCCGCGGGCCTTCGGCGGGGTGGGCATTTCTATCGTTTCAACATCACATGGAATCATGACCGGGCTCGACGCCTACCGTAGGGGCGCTGGCGGCGAACTCATGGCATATGTCTGGTAGGAGCGCTCGATGTCACGCATAGGAAATAAACCGGTTCTGGTACCGGCCGGCGTTACCGTTGAGATTAACGACGGTGTGGTGGTTGCGAAGGGCAAGGGTGGTGAGCTTCGCCAGTCCTACAACCCGGCGATCACAATCCGCGAGGAGGATGGATCAATCCTTGTTGAGCGGCCGTCTGACCGTAAGGAGCACCGCGCGATGCATGGGTTGTACCGGGCGCTGATTGCGAACATGGTGACGGGCGTGAGCGATGGCTTCACCCGCACGCTGGACTTGGTGGGTTACCGCGTACAGGCGCAGGGCCAGGGCATCAACCTTCAAATTGGCTACAGCCATCCAGTGGTCGTGGAGCCGATGGATGGTGTGGTGTTTGAGGTGGAAGGTAATAACCGCGTACACATCCGCGGTACTGATAAACAGATTGTCGGTGAGATGGCGGCGCGCATCCGACGCCTGCGGCCCCCCGACGCGTACAAAGGCAAGGGCATCCGGTACCTCGGCGAGCGCATCACGCTCAAGGCAGGTAAGTCCGGTGCCAGGGGAGCTGCGTAAGTAATGGCTAGAACCAAGACTCCGTACGCCGCACGTCTCGTGCGGCACCAGCGGATCCGTCAAACGGTGATGGGGACGTCCGATCGTCCTCGTTTGAACGTGTTCCGCAGTGCACGACACACCTACGCTCAGGTGATCGACGACTCCGCCGGGCACACGCTCGCGGCCGCCGGTACGCTTGAGTTGCCTGCTGATGTGTACGCCAAGACCGATGCTGCGCGAGAGGTCGGCAAGCTTGTCGCCGAGCGCGCAAAGGCCAATGGCGTGAAGCAGGTCGTTTTCGATCGTGGCGGTTACCAATACCACGGCCGCGTCAAGGCGCTGGCCGAGGGTGCCCGAGAGGAGGGTCTTGAGTTTTGACCCAGCAGAACAATGATCGCAACCGGTCGAACAATCCGAATGACCGCAACCGGTCGGGTAACCCCAACGATCGGAATCGGTCGGGTAACCCCAACGATCGGAATCGGTCGAATAGGGACGAAGACGGTTCCGACCTGCAAGAGCATGTCGTTGCCATTCGCCGCGTAGCGAAGGTCGTCAAGGGTGGCCGCCATCTGACCTTCAACGCCATGGTTGTCGTTGGCGATGGTCAGGGCCACGTTGGCGCTGGTCTAGGCAAGGGTAGTGCCGTGCCGGACGCCGTTCGCAAGGGCACGACGATAGCGAAGAAGAGCATGATTACGGTACCGCTTGTCGGTAGCACCGTGCCTCACCAGGTCAACGCTCATTTCGGAGCGTCTGACGTGGTTATCAAGCCTGGCCAGCCGGGTTCCGGCGTGAAGGCCGGAGGTGCGGTTCGCGCAGTCATGGAGGCTGCAGGTGTCCGTGACGTGGTGACCAAGGCCCTGGGTAGCCGTAACCCGATTAACGTGGTCAAGGCAACGTTGCAAGGGTTGAGTTCCATGCAGGCTGCGGATGGCGAGAGTGCTGAGGGAAAGCCCCGGGGCGCCATGTTGCCGCCGGTCTCCCCGGAACGCCGAGGGCCGTTGCGCCGCGAGGGCGGCGGTGGTTTCCGAGGCCGCGACAGAGATCGAGACCGTAGGCCTCCGCCACGGTCGAATGCGCCTGCGCCGGGTGGGGCACCAGCGTCGGCGGTAACGCCCGCGCCCGCAGCAGTAACACCAGTGTCGGCGGAAGCGCCGGCGCCAACACTGCAGGCTTCAACTGATGTCTAAAATTCGTATCAAATGGGTTCGTAGCCAGATCGGGTACTCCGAGGACCAACGCAGGACTATACGTGCGCTTGGCCTCAAGAAGTTGCAGCACTCCGTCGAGCGTGAAGATTCCCCGACGATCCGTGGCATGGTTCACAAGGTCCGCCACTTGATTGCGGTAGAGGAGGCATAGCCATGCAGGTAAACGATGTTAGGCCTACGCATGCCCGCCAGAATCGCAAGCGCGTTGGGCGCGGCAACGGTTCCAGAGGAACGTACTCCGGTAAGGGAATGAAGGGCCAGAAGTCTCGCGCTGGTGGCGGTGTACGCCCCGGATTCGAAGGTGGTCAGAACCCGCAGATTAAAGGTCTCCCGATGATGCGTGGGTTCCACAACCCGTTCCGGGTTGAGTACCAGGTAGTGAACCTTGCACGTTTGGAGGAGCTTCCCGCTGACGTTACCGAGGTGACGCCGGTGGTTCTGGCATCGCTGCGGGTGGTCCGTCACGCAGACAAGCCCATCAAGGTGCTGGGTGAGGGTGAGATCAGCCGTTCGTTTCAAGTGAAGGCAACGAAGTTTTCCAGTTCCGCACGGGCCAAGATAGAGGCCGCGGGCGGATCTGTGCAGGAGGGCTAAACAGGGTGCGAGCAGGCCAAACCGCTGCACAACAGGGCCCTGGAAGGCCAGCACTGATCCAGGCGATGATCGATGCCTTCCGCACCCCGGATCTTCGGGGGCGGATCATTTTCGTCCTGGCTATGCTGGTTATATTCCGGGTGCTTGCGCATATCCCGGTTCCCGGTGTCGATCGCGAAGCATTGGGGAGTTTGCTCCAGGGCAACAATCTTATCGCGTTCTTCGATTTGTTCAGCGGGGGTGGGCTACGTAACCTGAGCATCGCTGCTCTCGGCGTGTTCCCGTATATCACCGCATCGATCGTGGTGCAGGTGCTGATTCCGGTGCTGCCGCAGCTAGGCGCGATTGCTAAAGAGGGCGAGTCGGGCAGAGCACGCATCAACCAGATCACCCACTGGCTGGCGGTGCCCATAGCGTTCTTCTCCGGGTATGGTCAGTTGTTGTTGTTCTCCCGATCGGGCGTGTTCACCCACGACATCACATTGTTCGGTGCGGGTTCGCTCGAGACGCTGACGATCATAATCTCGTTCGTTGGCGGTACGATGCTGTTGATTTGGATGGGAGAACTCATCACCGAGCGTGGTATCGGCAACGGTATCTCTATCATCATCTTCGGTGGGATTGTTTCAGGCCTGCCGAGCCTGATTGGTCAGAGCTTCCTAGCGCGTGACAATATCAGCGGGTTGTTCATCCTGGCAGGCGTTGGACTGATCCTGATCTTCCTGATCGTGATGTTCAACGAAGCCCAGCGTCGCATCCCCGTGCAGTACGGTCGCAGCGTGTTCCGCGGTGGCCGAATGTATAGACAGACGGGCGCGACTCACTTGCCGTTGCGTGTGAACTCGGCAGGAATGATTCCGCTGATTTTCGCGTTCAGCATCATGGTGCTTCCCGGGACAGTGGCTCAGTTCTTCGCGAACCCATCGTCCGACAGCTTCATCTCGAGCATCGCCTTGTTCTTCTCGACGGTGCTCGCGCCCACGTCGACGTGGTACTGGGTAATGGTGTTCATCCTAGTGGTGGCGTTCACGTTCTTCTACACATTGGTGGTGTTCCAGCAGCAGCAGCTAGCGGAGAACCTCCAGAAGAATGGAGGATTCGTACCAGGCATCCGGCCTGGGGTACCCACCCAGCAGTACCTGAACCGGGTGATCCTGCGGATCACGTGGGGGGGCGCTTTGTTCCTGGGTTTCGTCGCGATTCTGCCGTTCTTTTTCAGCAGAGTGACGGGCGTTCAGGCGCTGACGTTAAGCAGCACGAGCTTGTTGATCATGGTGTCGGTCGCCCTGGACACGATGCGTCAGCTTGAAGCACAGTTGCTGATGCGCAATTACGAAGGCTTCTTGAAGTAATGCGTATGGTTCTCCTCGGCGCGCCGGGCGCGGGTAAGGGTACGCAGGCTGGCGTCATTGCCAGGCAGAGCGCTGTGGCGCACGTGGCGTCCGGTGATCTTTTCCGGAAGCATTTGGGTGAAGGTACGGAGTTGGGCAAGCTCGCGAAAACGTTCATGAACAAGGGAGACCTGGTCCCGGACGACGTTACGGTCAAGATGGTCCTTGAGCGCATAGCTGAGCCCGACGCGGCTGATGGTTACGTGCTTGACGGCTTCCCTCGCACCGTGGCACAGGCTGGCGCGCTCGATGCGGCGTTGGCGGACGCGGGCCAGCTCTTGGATGTTACGCCGCTGGTTGAGGTCAATACAGAGGAGTTGGTACGCCGGTTGGCGGGCCGTTGGATTTGCCGGAGCTGCCAGACACCGTACCACGAGCCAATGGCACCGCCAAAGCAGGCGGGTGTTTGTGATCGCGACGGTGGCGAGTTGTACCAGCGGGACGACGACAAGGCCGAGGTCGTTCGCGCTAGGCTGGAGACATACGAGAAGCAAACCGCGCCGCTGATCGACTATTACCAAGGACAGGGCAAGTTGGTGCGGGTGAATGGGCAGCAAGACGTGGACAAGGTAACGGCTGATCTGCTTGCGGCGGTCAGTTCAATGGCAGCGAGTTAGAGACTGTGATGATTTTTGCCGTAAGCGAACGAGAAGCGTAGTATTAGAGTTTACGAATGAATAATCGGAACAGGTCAGTCAATGTGCGGACCTTGGACGCTGGCATCGGCGTCGGGGAGCGTACTGGCAACGGAATCACGATCAAGAACCAACGGGAGCTTGATCGAATGATGGGGGCCGGTCGCATCACGGGGCTGGTGCTGTTGAAGTTGCGTGACTCCATCGCGGCCGGGATGACAACGGCAGACATGGACGCCATCGCGGAGCGCGAGATTCGCGCGCTTGGCGGTTTACCGGCGTTCAAGGGCTACCGAGGGTTCCCCGCAACGCTGTGCATCTCTTTGAATGAGCAGATCGTGCATGGTATTCCGGGTGGTCGAGTCATCCAGAATGGCGACATCGTTGGACTTGACTTGGGCGCGATTGTGGACGGTATGTACGGCGATTCGGCGCTCACGGTGGCGGTTGGTGAGACGAAGGATGAAATAAAAGCGCAAATGGAGACGGGCCGGGCTGCGTTGTTCGCTGGTATCGCTCAGGTGCGGGCGGGCAACCGAATCGGTGATGTTTCCGCTGCAGTGCAGGAAGAGATTGAGCGGCGGGGCCGGTACGGCATCGTTCGCGAGTATGTTGGCCACGGTATCGGGCGCCAGCTCCATGAGGAGCCGTCGGTGCCCAATTACGGCGCCGCGGGGCGCGGGCCGTTGCTGAGGCCGGGAATGGCGATTGCCATAGAGCCGATGGTGAACCTGGGTACGCACGCAACACTCGTGCTCGACGACGACTGGACGGTCGTTACGGCCGACGGCATGCCGTCTGTGCATTTCGAGCATACGGTGGTGGTGACCGAAGGTGATCCGATCGTGACGACGAAGGTGGAGTAGGACGGCGCAAGCCGCAATATGGCGAAGAAAGAATCGATTGAAGTAGAGGCGACCGTGGTTGAGGCGCTGCCCAACGCTACGTTTCGAGCGGAACTGGCTAACGGACACGAAGTGCTGGCCCACGTTTCGGGCAAGATGCGGATGCATTTCATCCGTGTGCTGCCTGGAGACCGCGTGTTGGTTGAGCTATCACCATACGATCTCTCTCGCGGACGGATCACCTACCGATTCAAGTAGGGACGACGCGGGAGAAGCCGGACAGCATGCCTGAGTGGATGCGCCCGGTGCTAGTCGGCGAAGTGGAGAGGGAAACATGAGAGTTCGAGCGTCAGTCAAACCTCGGTGCGACAAGTGCAGACAGATCAGGCGCGGGCGCACGATCAGAATCGTTTGCCCGAACCCGAGGCACAAGCAGAGGCAGGGGTAGAACATGGCACGTGTAGCAAACGTCGACATTCCAGATAACAAGCGGATTGAGATCGCTCTGACCCGCATCTATGGTATCGGCCACACGCTGGCGCACCGGATCACGGAACAGGCCAATGTAGTTGGCAATCCGAAGGTGCACGAGTTGGGTGACGCAGACCTGACTCGCATCCGCGAGGTCGTGGATCATGGCTACATGGTCGAGGGTGACCTCCGACGCGAGGTCAACGAGAATATCCGCAGGCTGATCGATATCGGGTCGTACCGGGGTACGCGGCACCGTCGCGGCCTCCCCATGCATGGGCAGCGAACCAAGACGAACGCGCGGACCAAGCGCGCCGGTCGCCGGACCGTGGCAGGTAAGCGCAGGGTCATGAAGAAGTAGACGGGCAGGGTGCCCGTCACGTCGAGTGTGGATCTCGGTGATTGAGACGAAATGGTCTGGGCGTGAAACAGCGTCTGACCGAAGGAGCAATAGTGGCAAGGGCCAACAGGACACGCACGAGGCGCCGCGAGCGGAAGTTTGTTCCGCGAGGCAAGGCGTTCATCACGTCAACGTTCAACAACACGCTGGTCTCGCTCACGGACCCTGAGGGGAACGTGATTGCGTGGGGCAGCGCCGGTGGAGTGGGCTTCAAGGGCTCCCGTAAGAGCACGGCGTACGCTGCGCAGCGGGTCTCAGAGACCGCAGCGAAGAAAGCCATGGAGCACGGCCTTCGACAGATTGAAGTGTTCATCCGTGGTCCAGGAGCGGGGCGTGAATCAGCGATTCGTGCACTGCAGGGTGCAGGCTTGACAGTGACGAGCATCCGCGACGTCACTCCGATCCCGCACAACGGTTGCCGGCCGCCCAAGCGTCGCCGGGTGTAAGAGCGAACAATCCCTTCATTGTAGGGGATTTAGAAGAGGAACAATGGCAAGGTATACAGGTCCGGTCTGCAGACAATGCCGCCGTGCGGGCGACAAACTCTTCCTCAAGGGAGAACGATGCTTCACTCCCAAATGTGGTGTGGAGAAGCGACGCAAGCCACCGGGTGCGCAGCCGCAGCGCCGCCGCCGGATTTCAGAATGGGGCACTCAGCTTCGCGAGAAGCAGAAGGCTCGTCAGACGTACGGGGTTCTGGAGAGGCAGTTCCGTAACTATTTTGGCGCGGCTCGGAAGACTCCCGGTGTTACGGGCGTGAACCTGCTGCAGCTGCTCGAGCGGAGACTCGACAACGTCACGTATCGTGTGGGCTTTGCGGATTCCCGCGCGCAGGCCCGCCAACGAGTGCTTCACGGTCACTTCACGGTGAACGGACGGAAGGTGAATATCCCTTCGTACCGCGTGAAGACTGGCGAAGTGGTGGCATGGAAGCCCGCGAGCAAACAGAAGCCATTCGCTGAAGAAGTGGCGAAGAGCGTTGGCCAGCGGATCCTGCCTGGTTGGATAGAGGTCGACAAGACGGCGATGCAGGCGACGATTCTGCGGAACCCGGAGGCAGAAGATATCGATTCCCGCGTCGACACCCGGATGATCGTGGAGTTCTATTCCCGATAGCGACAGGCGGATTGGATTTGGCGATTGATTGGAGTCCGCGAGAACGCGGATGGCCTAGACGAAGGATGAGCTGAAATATGCTGGATTTTGGATATGACGAGTCACGTGATGCTGCCCTGGAACCGGCACCGGTGCCGGCGGCTTCTGTCAGAGTGCTGGAGGCCGGCGACACGCATGGCGTGTTCTCGGTTGAACCTCTTCAACGCGGGTATGGCCTGACGCTTGGTAACCCTCTGAGGAGGGTGCTGCTGAGTTCCATCGAGGGTATCGCTGTCAACTGGGTGCGCATCGAGGGCATCGATCACGAGTACTCAACGCTCCCGAATGTTAAAGAGGACGCCGTCGACATCCTCCTGAACATCAAAGCAATCAACCTACGATCGATCTCCAGCAGGCCTGGCAAGCTCAGGCTTGAGGTGGAGGGGCCTGGCGATATTTGTGCCGGCGACATCATGGCGTCTTCGGATTTCGAGATAGCCAACCCTGAGCAGCACATCGCGACGCTGGACGGGAACAACTCCCGCTTGGTCATCGAGATGAATGTGGAGCAGGGCGTCGGCTATCAGCCGGCGTCGAGCGCCAATGGGTTGCCCATCGGCGTGCTACCGGTTGACGCAATCTACACGCCGGTTCGGAAGGTCAACTTCGACGTGGAGCGGACCCGGGTGGGTCAGTACACGAACTTCGACCGTCTGGTGGTTGAGGTATGGACCAACGGCGCCATCTCTCCGGTTGACGCGGTCAAGGCGGCCGCGAAGGAACTGGTGGAGAACTTCTTCAAGTTCTCCACCTTGAGTGCCGACGACGCGCAGGAGGGTGACCGGCCCGGTTGGGCAGCCGCCATCCCGGCTTCGCAGTACAACATGCCTGTTGAGAGTCTTAACCTGACGGCCCGAACGCTGAATTGCTTGAAGCGAGCATCGATTCATAAGGTCGGTGAGATTCTCGAGCGCAGCCGTGGGGAGTTGTTGCACATTAGGAACTTCGGCGAGAAATCGCTGGAGGAGCTCAATGAGCGTTTGGGTGAGATCGATATCTACCACCCTGAGTTCGGGGTGGTAGACCCATCAGAAGAGTCTTCTGAGGATCCGGACGTACCTGCGGATGGCGACGCCGCCGAAGCGGTTACGGTTGGCTCAGCCTCTGAGGACGAGGAGGAGTAGCCGTCATGCGGCACCGAGTTGCGGGACGAAAATTAGGACGGCGCACTGAACACCGTGAGGCGATGCTTCAAGGGATGGTTGCGCAGTTGATTCGGCATGAGCGCGTGACCACGACTGAGGCCAAGGCTCGTGAGGTTCAAGGGCTCGCGGAGAAGATGATCACGAAGGGTCGTGTCGGCTCGCTGCACCAGCGGCGACAGGCGCTTGCGGTGCTCACGGACAAGGACGCTGTCGGCAAGCTGTTTGATGAGATTGGTCCTCGATACTCTGACCGCCACGGCGGCTACACGCGTATCACGAAGCTGTCACCTCGCCAGGGCGATTCCGCGCCCATGGCCGCGCTTGAGCTGGTCTAGCTCATCATGCGACGCATAGCACTGGTACTTGAGTACGAGGGCACGCGCTATGCGGGGTTCCAGCTTCAATCGAACGTGGCATCGGTGCAGGGTGCGCTGGAGACTGCGGTCGAGCAACTGACTGGATTCTCGACCCGTGTCCATGGGGCGGGGCGCACGGACGCTGGCGTTCACGCCAACGCCCAAGTGGTCTGTTTTGACACGGAGAGTGAACTTGCGATTGAGCGATTCAGGACTGGACTGAATCACTATTTGGCCGATGATGTTGCGGTGCGTGAGGCCTACGATGCCGAGGCGGACTTCAATCCGCGCAGGGATGCGGTGGCGCGGACGTACCGCTACACGATGTTGGAGAGCGCATCACGCTCGCCATTGCGCGCACGGTTCGTGTACCACGTGGGCCGGCGGTTGGATGTGGCGTCGATGAATGCGGCGCTGGAGTTGCTGCAGGGCGAGCGTGATTTCACGCCCTTCTGCGGCAATCTGCCTTCGAGTGGTAGCACGGTGCGATTCATGTACCGTACGCAGGCCTGGCGGCAGGATGGTGACAAGGTTTGCTTGGAGCTTGAGGCGAATGCCTACCTGCATCAGCAGGTGCGACGGATTGCGGGTGCGATCCTTAACGTGGGCCTGGGCAAGACGACGATAGACGACTTTGCTGCAGTGGCGGACTCGAAGGTTCACGGTGCCGCAGCGTTGGTGCTCCCCGCGAAGGGTCTTAGCCTACGGCGGGTGGAGTACGGGGACTTTCAACCGCTCGCGGAGCAGTCCGTGACGGAACATTCTGAGGTGACGGTCGGATAGCCATGCAACTTGAACGAATCACAACTCACACCAAACCTGTAGACAGAGAGCCTTCCTGGCTTGTTATTGATGCCAATGGCGAGCGGCTGGGCCGCGTTGCATCGCGCATCGCGAATGTCTTGCAGGGCAAGAACAAGGCTGACTACAGCCGCCACCAGATCTCTGGCGATTTCGTCATTGTGGTGAATGCGTCGAAGATTGACATCGGCGGTAATAAGCGTACGCAGAAGATCTACTACCGGCACACCGGCTACGTTGGTCACTTGCGTCAGCGCTCGTTCGACGAGATGCTGGAACGCTTTCCGGCGCGCGTGATCGAGATGGCCGTGAAGGGCATGCTCCCTCGCAATCGGTTGGGACGTCAGATGTTCCGCAGACTGAAGGTCTACGGTGGGGCTGAGCACCCGCACGAGGCGCAGGTGAACGCGGGGCAGGGCAAGCCGAAGCAGGCGCCCGCCGCGACGGCCACCCGCACGCGCCGAAAGGCTGCGTTGGCGGCTGAAGAGCCCGTGGCTGAAGCACAGGCGGCAGAAGCGGAGAGCGCGGAAGCTGCGGTGGAAGAGGCTGCTGTGGAGGCGGTGGAAGAAACGGCTGTGGAGCCCGGGCAGGTAGAAGAGGCGTCGGTACCCGAGGCCGATGAAGAGGAGAAGGCATGACGACCGCACAGACCTACTACTACGGAACGGGGAAGCGCAAGTCCGCGATCGCGCGTGTGCGTCTCTATCCAGGCGGCAGCGGCACGGTGGTCGTCAATGGCAAGCCGGTGGAGGAGGCATTGCCTTGGCTCGACTGGCAGAAGCGCGCCAACGCCGTGTTTGAGAATATTCCCGCGTCGGCTAACCGCTTCAACGTGGTTGCAAAGATAGAGGGTGGTGGGATCTCCGCGTGGGCCGATGCGCTGCGTCACGGTATCGCCCGTGCGCTGCTGCTTGCAGACCCTGCGCTCAAGCCGGAGCTCCGCAAGAACGGTTTCCTGACCCGGGATTCCCGGATCAAGGAATCCAAGAAATATGGTCTCAAGAAGGCCCGACGAGCGCCTCAGTATACCAAGCGCTAGGCGACGTTCAGGCCTTCACAAGGACGACCATTGCTGCGTTGCGGTGGCGAGGCAAACTACAGGCGACATGAAAAGGGGCGGGGCCCATTGAGCCCGCCCCTTTCGTTTGTCTGCTGACGTATGCAGTGTTGGCGAAGGAACGATTAGGTTGCTTGATTGGCTGCCTTGCCACGCCGGGATTCGCTGAAGAGGACAGTGCCGCGCTTAGGGGGATTCGGCGAGACGGTCTGGAACTGGCAGTACACGGCCCGGCCTGGCCCGGGGTTGTGGAGTTGGTAGTAGTAGCCAGCTTTGATCTGGACGAACGAGCCGCGACCGACGGTCATCTCCTCGCCGTCTTCGATGCCCCGGATGTGGAGCTGGCCCTCCCAGACGAGGAATGTGTGCTCGGAGCCGGGGTGACAGTGCATCTCGTCGGAAGCACCCTCTTCGTAGCAGTTGGTCACCACCCGGGAATCGGTCATGGAGCTCAGGAGGATGAAGTTACGCCCGGTCGGGCTCTCGAACGACGCGTAGTCGTTGAGGTTGGAGACCACCCAGCCATCACTTCGGTAGTCCAGCCTATTCTCGTAGTCCTGCTTGGCGTATCGGAAGGCTTCGAGTTCGGGTTCCTGTGCCTGCTGTGCCATGATGTCCCCCTTGTTGGGAAAGAGTGCGAAAACGCGATGAGATTCCATTCGCGGTGACGAGTGTACGCCATCGGTGAGGCAATGGTTGTGTGGTACTAAAGGCGTCCGGCTCATGATGGTGTGTCACCATCGCGATGAGATGATTTATCGAACGGTTGTTGCCAAGAGTGAATGGTCGCCTGAATTGGCGGCCTGATTCCTGACGACTGAAGAATTGCTCCCTTGGCCGCCTGTCACGAGGGGGGCGTTTTTGTTAACCCGAATTCCGTCTCGATGCATAGCTGGGGTTCATGATGAAAGGGAGTTAAGAGATGGGGGCTATGCCGAGTTTAGTCCTACACGTTTGGGGATTAAGATATCCCAGTCGAAAGGCTGCGTCTGGTCGCGAAGCTGTTCACACCAGAGATGTGGGAGTTCCTTCGGGAGTGGGGCCACTGAGGACCGGATCTCGCGATCGATCAGGGATGTGCCCCTGGGTATACGACTGGGTTGCTGGGGGTAGCATTGCCCTCAG
>CAUZFB010000056.1:0-12958 GCA_963579135.1 Dehalococcoidia bacterium
TCTCCCGAGCGTCCTCTTCAGGCCAACGCCTGTTCGAGATCCTCGACATGGAATCCCCCGTGCAGGATGCACCACACGCGATCAATCTAGGCCGAGCAACGGGACGTGTCACGTTCGACCACGTGTCGTTCGCTTACGACGGCATCAACGACGCGTTGCAGGATATCCACGTAGATGTCCCTGCCGGTGCGGTAGTCGCCCTTGTTGGCCGACCTGGCAGCGGGAAGACCACCTTTGCTCACCTTTTGCCTCGTTTCTACGACGTCACCGAAGGAGGCATCTTTATCGATGGTAGGGACATCCGTGAGTTCACACTGGAGTCGCTGCGGCGTAACGTGGGAGTCGTCCAGCAGGACGTGTTTATACACACGGCCTCGATTCGCGACAATGTTGCCTACGGGTACGTGGAAGCGCATATGGATGATGTGATTGGGGCGATGAAGATCGCTCAGCTTCACGACTTCATCGACGAGCTGCCTGAGTCGTACGACACGGTCGTGGGCGAGCGGGGTGTGGGCCTTTCCGGTGGCCAACGCCAGCGCCTGGCGATTGCTCGCACCATCCTCCTCGACCCCCCCGTGCTCATCCTTGACGACTCAACGTCATCGGTCGACGTCCACACGGAGCGACTCATCCAACGCGGGCTCGATGAGGTTATCGAGGGCCGTACGACGTTCCTCATCAGCAATCGCTTCCACGCGATCGCCCAAGCCGATGAGATCCTGGTATTCCAGGGCGGAAGCATCGTCCAGCGTGGCAAACACGATGACCTCGTGGATGTCCCCGGCGAGTATCAAGACTTGTACTCCTCGCAGATGCGCCCGTTCGAGGAAGCCCGCGCCGCGGCCGTTGAGGCCGAGCGCACGCAGGCTGGCGGCTGATGGCAAGTACCAGCCACAAGCAGCCCAACGTGCCACGCGGACTTAGCGGCAACATGGACGAGATTTTCCTAGGGAACATTCTCGACATGACCGTGGTTCGCCGTCTGCTCCGTTATGCGTTCGCATACCGCGGCACCACGGTGGCGGTTGTATTCGGTATGCTTGGCTACATCAGCGCAGTCGTCGCGCAGCCGCTGATCATCGCCTGGGGGATTGATGGCTTCATCACCTCAGGTCCGGACAATGATCGCTGGGGGAGCCTCGGCATCGTTTCGCTCATCTTTTTCGCAGACACGTTGCTTTTGGGCGTGTCCCAGTACGTCCAGTTCCGCTCGCTGTCACGCCTGAGCACCAACATCCTCTACGACGTGCGTGACGATATGTTCACGCACCTGCAGAAGCAATCGACGTCTTTCTTTGATCACAACGAGGTTGGACGCATCATGTCCCGCGTGCAGAACGATGTGCTCGCCTTGCAGGAGTGGATGGAGCTCAGCATCCCTACCGTCGGGGATGTCTTCCTACTCGCGGCCATCGTAGTGGCGATGTTCTTCGCCGACACGCAGATGGCCGCCATCGCCCTCGTGCCTGCTCCACTTATGATCCTCACGATGTTCCTGTGGCAACGGAGCGCCAAGCCCACGTTCATTCGTATCAGGGCCGCCATCTCCGTCGTTAACGCCAACCTTCAGGAAGGCATCACGGGTGTCCGCGTCGCACAGAGCATGAACCGCGAACCAGAGAACCTACGCCGCTTCGATACGCTGAACAAGGCCCACCGGGACGCTGCCATCCACGGGGGCTTCCTTTCGGGCATGCTCATGCCACCCATCGAAATGATCTCCATGACATCCGTCGCAATCGTCGTCGTCTTTGGTGGCCTACGCGTCTACGACGGTGCGCTCGAGGTCGGGGTACTCTTCGCCTTCGTCATGTTCCTGCTTCGCTTTTTCGAGCCAATCCGGCTTATGACCATGGAATTCACGCAGTTCCAGAAGGCCATGGCATCCGGATCCAGGATCTTCGACCTCCTGGATATCGAGCCCGACATGCACGACCCAGCCGGAGCGCCTGAACTCCCAGAAGTTCAGGGCCGCATCGAGTTCAAAGACGTTACTTTTGGCTATCTGCCTGGCATCCCCGTCCTGAACCACATCAACCTGATTATCGAGCCCGGCGAATCCGTCGCCTTCGTCGGCCTGACGGGCGCCGGGAAGACGTCCCTAGTCTCGTTGGTCCAGCGCTTCTATGACGTGACCGACGGTCAGGTGCTGATCGACGGCGTGGATGTGCGTGACGTGTCCCGACGCTCCGTTGCTAGCCAGATGAGCATGGTTTTACAGGAACCCTTCCTGTACTCGGAGTCCGTGCGCGCCAACATCCGTTTCAACCACGACGACGTCACCGACGAGGAGATTGAGGCCGCCTCTAGAGCGGTCGGCGCTCACGATTTCATCGAACGCATGCCGAACGGCTACGACACGGTGCTTGAACAGCGTGGCGCTAACCTCAGCATGGGCCAGCGGGCGCTCGTGAGCATGGCACGGGCGATTGTTAGCAATCCGCGCATCCTTATGCTCGACGAGGCCACCGCCAACATGGACTCCGACACGGAGCACCGGCTTCAGAAAGCCTTGCAGATTGTCTTGAAGGGCCGCACTTCGTTGCTCATCGCTCACCGCCTGTCTACGATCACAGGTGCCGACAAGATCGTGGTGCTCGAGCATGGGTATCTCGTCGAGGTCGGCAAGCACCAGGAACTGCTCGACCAAGGCGGGGTCTATGCGCGCCTCTACGCTATGAACTTTGGCGAAGACACGTAGCCTGTTAGCTCTGCCTGTGGCCTAGTGCGTGACGAAGATCGACTGGTAGGCAGCGATCGCTGCCACCATCGACGCGCGCTCGGTGGCCGTTGGGTTGCGAGGGTCGCGTGCCTTGGGCAAACGACCCAGCTTCAGCATAGCCGCCCGCAACAGCGTACGTGCTTTGGTTGAGTCGAGGTTGCTCCCTTCGATCGTCAGATCGTTCGGTGTTGTCTGGATCGGACCCTCGTGGTCGCCTCGCCCTACGCGCACGACCGGCATGCCACTGAACGCCGCGATGGCCAGCGCCGCGGTCTGGCTGGGCAGCGCGGAACCTGAGCCTGCAGCAGCCTCTAGGGCGAACCCGTGGAACTTGAACGACCCATCCGCCTCCTGGTCGAGCCCTCGCTGGATGCGAGCGATGATGTCGACCTCGACGTCCGGGTCGTTCGTGTCTTCCTCCGCCATGTAGTGGCCGTACTTCACGATGTGCACTGGCGCGATCACGTCACCGCGCAGCGAGCCGTCGTCGTCTTTGATGGGCACCGACACCGCAGCCTCACTGTCGCCGTACTCGTGGAAGGTGACCGCGTTCGGTAGCTTGGGCAACGCCAGCTCCGACGTTGACGTGTGCTTGTAGGTGGGGCTGAACCAGATGTAAATAGGCGCTTTCGTGCTGCCCAGCACGCCACCGTGGCCGCCCGTCGTGCGGTAACCGCCGGGCCTGGCGTCGGCCTTCTTGAACACGCGGGCCGCGAAGATCTGCTCGTCGACGATCCCCACCGCTCCCAGCCTAGCCCCCTCGCCCGACGCCACGTATCGTGCGGCGTCTACGATATTGCGGTCGCCGTCGTTGGATAGCTCACCGTGCGGCCGCTGTGCCGACACGCCCGCGAAGGGTAGGGCGGTGTCGATGACCAGGCTGAGCCAGTACAGGGTCTCCTCTAGATGAGGGCTACCCTCAAGCCAGATGGCACCGTCGTAGTTGCCAGAGTCCAACGTCTTCTGGACGGTATTGGCCACCCGAGCGAGCGTGTGCATGGGCGGGAACTTGCCGATGGGCCGGGGGCTGTACGGCCAGAAATCCTGGCCCGCCACCTCGCCAGCCTGCGTGTAGCCCGCTGGTGGCAGCGCACGTACGAAGTCGTAGTCCGCGATGCGGTCGAGCACGCTCGCGCCACCGTCGGACGCGCGCCCGCCCAGGCCGCGATCGATGTCAGCGAACAGGCGTGACCCGTCGGGAAAGAACGACTGTCGCCCGCCGAAGCCGAGCTCAGGATCGCGAGCGTCCGCATCCTCGAACGCGCGCCCGCTCGGCGTGCCGTCCGCGCGGCGCGCCATGTAAGGCAATAGATATGCTCCATCCTCCGGGCTCAACTCAACCTCCCAGTAGTCCTTGCCATCATCGTGGTAAACAGCTTTCGCATCCTCCTCCAGGGGATGACCGCTGAACTTCTTGATGCGCACTGTCACGGGCTCGTGCAAGGTCTGCGCCACCAAATGGTCGAAGCGCCCTTCTAGTTGCTGATCACCGTCAACGCGACCCTTCGCGCTAGTTACGAGCGCGGGGTTGTTGGCGATGGTCGAGCGTGGTCCAGAGAAAACGGCGATACGGGGCTTGGCCATGGCGGCCTCCTTAGGGGCGAGAGGTGTTATGCGCCATACGATACAGCCACTAGGGCCAGGCCGTTGACTTCTCAGAGTTGATCCGTAGAGTTTTCACTATTGATCCAAAAGTAGGTCGATAATTCACCTAATCGGTGACACGCCCATGTCTGACGAAGCGATACCCACTGGAAGAGGGCTGTTTTGATCATTTGCCAGGAGAACAACCAGCTTACGAAAGCAGGCAGAGGTACGCTGATGGGAAACCTGCTCCGGCAGTGCTGGCACCCGATCGCCTCACCATCGCAGCTGGATCAAGCACAGGCCTTTGCGGACGGCGACGAGCCCATAAAGGCTCTTCGCGGCCTGGCGGCCAACTGACAAACCAACGTTCCTCCCGTTAGGACGGAGGTCGCGGAAGTAACATCGTAGGCGGTGGGCCCGCTCCTAGAAGTTGTAGAACGCTCGCGCGTTGGTATCGAGGATCTTGCGGGCGATAGCGTCGCTAATCTTCCCTTCGTCGGCCCAGCGCTGGACTTCTTCAAGAGCTGCTAGGTTGGCGGACGGATCGCCGTGGCAGTAGTCGGTTCCGACCATCAGGTTGTCCTCGATGCCGAACCGAAGCAGGTCCTCGATGTGGTCGATTGGGTCCACGGTGACGAACAATCGGTCGTTGCGGAACAGATCCCTGTGCAAATCGAACGTGTGAGCCCGGTCGTGCAATGTCTGTGCTCGATACTGCATTCCCAACTGAGATAGAGCGTAGGGGATCCATGAGGCACCAGCTTCGATGAAGCCGAACCGGAGGCGGGGGAATTTCACTGCCAGGCCGGTATTGACGATGTCGGTGAACGCCCCCATCACGGGGAATCCTCGGTCCCATTCCCGGCCGGGTAGCGGATGGCCTGTGTGCACGCAGATGGGCAGGTCCAGCGAATCGGCCTCTTCGTACATGGGGAAGAAATGTGGGCTGCTGAAGGGCTTCTCGAGATCATACCCCCGTCGGAAGATTCCGCAGGCGCCGTTAGCCTTCGCCCATCGAATTTCGGCGACAGTTTGGTCGGGGTCGAGCAGTGGCAGGACCGCGGTCCACTGCAAGCGCCCGCCACTCAGCGCGCATTGCTCGGCGACCCAGCGGTTGTACCCATGGGTCACTGCGGCCTCGGCAGCCGGGTTCGAGGTTCCATACCGGATGAAAAACGTCGGGAAGATAACCTGCTTGTCGACACCCATTCGGTCCATGTCTTGGAGCCGCGTTTGGACATTCTCCAGCTGGCGGCTCTCCTGTGGAGGGTAATGAGCGTCGTCGCGGGTGGCCCGGGGGACAAGCTTGTTCTCCGTCATCCACCAACGGGTGGCGAAAATGGGGCCGCCGCCAGGTTGCGCAGCTGCACCGTCGGACATATCGCTGGGAGCGACGTTGATGGGCGCGTACTTACGACCGCCGTCCTCGATGAAGCTCCACGTGATTTCCGACTCGTCGACGTGCGTATCGGCATCAATAATCATAGGCATGGCAGTATCTCCATGGGGTGAGGACGCTTGGGCCTGTCGTCAGGCTTGCTTCGTGACTTGGACCGTCATGCTACCCGCCTGCGGAAGACGCAGTTTGACCGGGGCCAACGAACCGATTGTCATCCAGGGTCGCGATGTCTTCCGGGTAGAGGGTGTCCTCTGCTCCGGTAGTGGCCGTTCCTCCACCCAGGACTTCAACGTACCTGACACGTGCGCTTGCTCCGTCAGGCGCTAGCTCGATCAGCTCCACCACGTCGCTCGAAACGGTTACCAGGCGAGTTCCACTTGGGATGCCGTCCAATCTCATTGCGTGAACTCCTTGCGGTTGAGTATCACGAGGTGGAGCTCAGCGCGGTTGACCGCCGCTCAACACCACCTCGTGCAGTTCTGGATTCCGTCCTAACGCCCGCCTATCCAGGTGAAACTTCGACCGTAGTCTTGGCCGACTCGGGGAACGGAGGAGGAATAGGCTTGCCTAGTTTTTGTGCATAGGCGATGTTGAACGGGTTGTACTTCCCCGAAGACCCTGCACTCAGCACCTCATGGTTGGCCGCGTTTGGATCCTTGGGGATGCTGCGCATACCCTCGATGACCTCGTCGCCCATGCGGTCGTACGGTATCCAGATGATCTCGTTGGTGGCCGGGTCGCGGAACGTGTTCATCGGATCGCCGCCATCTTCAACGATCTGCATCTGTTCCATCAGCATGCGCCGGAAGAGGATGATGCCGATGTCGGACTGTCCCAGCCTCTCAAGCCATCGGCGCGTGCGTGGACCCTGGGACGTCCAGGCGAAATGATCCTGCCCGCTGTTGTTGTCCAGTTGGTCCCAGATGGGCTGTCCTTCGGCGTCGACCCCAGCGATAGGCACGTGGTAGACCGGGATGTCCTCTTCAGCCTGATCGACGGGTTCGCCTTCTCTCGGTAGAGTGGCGTAATAGTAGATGTAGTAGGTGTTTTCGTCGTCCATGGGGACGCGAATCTGGTAGTCGTGCCCGCCCGTTCCGGACTCTAAGTTCGGGAAGAGAATGGGGTGGCCAATGTTCCAACCGGTGGACTCTTCCTTTGTCTCCCCTTCGAGCCAACGGTGCTTAAGAACCCCGTGTTCGAAGCGGCTTGTGGAAGCAGAGACATGCCGCATGCTCCGTCCTGGTTTCCTCCAGAATTCGACGTCTGGGTTCTCTTCCACTGGACGCTTGCCGTAGATATCTCCACGGTGATTAATCACGCCCATCCGTTGGAGGGCGTACTTTGAGAAGTATCCGTGGAGATATTCGGCGTGAATCGGATCCAGCGAATTCTCCATGATCTGGAGCCAATTGCAAGTCACGTGCGTCCAACCAATGCTGCGCACTCGTCCCTCTTCAACGAACGGGTAGTAGTGGGGAATCAGTGGCGCGGGCTGCGGCCCTAGGTATGCCCAGAGCAACCCTCCTAGTGATTGCACCGGGTACGACTTAAGTTGAACCCGGGAAGGGAATGTGGAATCAAGGGGTTCCCCGGGCATCTCCAAGCACTGACCAGTCTCATCGTAGAGCCATCCATGATAGGGACACCGCAGGCCGTTCTCCTCAGGGATACCCCAGAGCAAGTTCACGCGACGGTGTGCACACGAGGCGTCGATCAATCCGTAGGTCCCGCCCTCGTCCTTGTACAGAACAAGGTCCTCGCAGAGCAAACGGATCGCCTTCGTGGGCTTATCGTTGAACTCGGAAACACCAGCGATAGGTTGCCAGTAACGACGCATCAGTTCGCCCATGGGTGTGCCAGGGCCAACCAGCGTTAGTCGATCATTCTGTTCTTTGGTCAGCATACGAATCCCCTTCGAACGAGCATTACGGCCGATACTCTAAGTGCGTGCGGGCGGTATCCGCAAGCGGTCTTGTGTCGCTGAGGGTGTTCAGTCACGGCACCTTTTGTCGGCGCGCGTCACTTTTGCACTCAAAAGGCTAAAGAACAGACCGGTCTGCTACTGCCACTCAGAGAGCTTGACTCCCTCGCCCGAGAGCGAGACCTCAACGTCATTTTTGACTTCGATGTCTGCGAAGGGGCCGCCTTTGATCCCCTCGTAGCCGATGTAGTCGAACCGCTCACAAGGCGCTTGGATCATGACGTTGGTCACCGGGTCGCGATAGGTGTTCATGGGATCACCTTCACTCGACTCTACCAACTGCATCTGTTCCTCCAAGAGCCTGCGGAACATGATGATTCCCACATCGGATACACCAAGCCGCTCGGTGGTGCGATCCATGATTGGGCCCTCGATTACCCAGGCTGCCTGGTCTTGCGCGATCGCTGCCGCGATGAAGGCGTTGGGGCTGTCAAAGTCATAGCTGGGGCCGCTAAAGTCATAAACGAGATTGATCTCGCCGTTGGGCTTTCTGAAGGGAACTTCTCTGAACGGGACGATCTCGTTAGTCGATTCTCCCTGCTCCAGTGGGCGCCAATCCAACATCATGTGGAGCGTGTTGTAATCGTCCACGGGAACCCTGAATTGAAGGCTTGCCCCCACCCAAAGGATGTTTGGGAAGAAGATGGGATGACCGAGCCGCCAGTGGGGATCGAGTTCTGTCTCATCTCCAACCACCCGGCGCTTGATCACGCCGTAGTCTGTGATCTCAAAGCCGATCTTGTGGTGGTCCGAGCCCCGTACTTCGGAGTTCGCGTTGAAGACATCACGTTTTTCTGGAGGCAGAAGCCGATTCATCTGCCAACCGCCCCAGTACCGGTGAAGCCACTGGAAGTGCAGCGGGTCCAGTGAATTCTCGTGACACTGGAGCCAGTTGCAGGGAAGGGCAACCGACCACGTACCGCGGATTCCAGGCCGGACCAAGATCTCGTACCTGGGGAGTAGCGGTGCTGGTTCCGGCCCCATGTACGCGAAGATCAAGCCGCCCAGTTCTTCGGTCCTATAGGCCTTGATCCTGACCTTGTCCTTGAACCGGCTGCCCGCAGGTTCAGACGGTTGGTCAATGCAATTACCGTCTGGGTCAAACAACCAACCGTGATAGGCGCACCTGATACCTTCAGGCTCAGGTACGCCGTAGGAGAGGTTGGCCTTCCGATGAGGGCACGAGGGTTCGATCAACCCCACCTGGCCAGCGGCGCTGCGGAACAGTACCAGGTCTTCCCCAAGAAGCCTGACTTCTTTGGTCGGGTTGTCTTCGCTCAGTTCAGCGCTGCCCGCAAGGGGATGCCAGTAGCGGCGCATCAGGGTACCCATGGGCGTGCCAGGGCCGACCCTCGTTAGTCGATCGTTCTGCGCTTGTGTCAGCATCAGTCCCCCTTGGGCGTAGCCCACTGCTCCGATTGGTTCGGATACTACAGCAAATGATGGACTCGGAGCCTGCTTCTGCCCTGTCGCTGGAAACTGACGGGAGTGGGGGCATGCGTTGAAAGGTAGCTACCTGGTCATAAATGCCCTCGGTAACGCCGACAGCCTCTCGGTAACGCCGGTAACATCAAGGGGTACGACTAGCGAATGTGACCCATCAGCGCCTGAGTATCTGTTTGAAATAAGCGAGGTGGCCATTGATCAGTTTGCATAGGAACAGCAGAGGCGAGTTGATGGAGGCACTCGGCCTTCGGGTTCGCGAGTCCTCTATCTACACACCTGATAGGACAGAACCCTTCCGCCTGAGCCGTGGCAAATTCAGCGATTTCCTGACCTGTCAGCGCTGCTTCTACCTCGATCGGGTCCGAGGTCTGATCTCTCCCTCAATGCCCGGATGGACGCTGAACGAGACGACCGACGTATTGCTCAAAAAGGAGTTCGATCGATCGAGAGAGACCCAGACCGCCCATCGGCTATTCGAGGCGTTCGGCCTGGTAGATGTCGTGCCGTTCGACCACCCATCGATCGATCACTGGCGGGATTCCTTGCACCATGGTTTGGAATATCTCGTGCCCGCTTCCAACATCGTGCTCACTGGTGGTATCGACGATATCTGGATCGACCGCAGATCCGAGCAGTTGATTGTTGTTGACTACAAATCGCAGGCCAGCGTTTATCCGGTGACCACCGAGGGCTACCTCGCAGGTGTCTATCATGGGGGTTACAAGATCCAAATGGATTTCTACGCCTACCTGCTGGTCAAGATGGGATTCGATGTTTCCCCCAGGGCGTATTTCTACGTGTGCAATGCAGACCGTAGTGCATACGATTTCGGTGGGAAGATGCTCTTCGAGGAGACATTGGTTCCCTACGGTTGGAACGCCGACTGGATCGAGCCCAAGATCACCGAGATGATCGAGGTGCTGGGCAGTAGTGAGATGCCACCGTCAACACCGGCGTGTGAGAACTGCGCGTACGCCCGGCAACGTGCATTGCTCGAGAGCTAGTCTGCCTACGTGGGATTAGGCTTTGGCCGAATTATTCCAACGTGCCGGTAGCATGTAAGACCGAGATGATGGAGGAGTGACGTGGTTGGATTCGCATCGGTTAGCGCTATAACGTTCCTCTTGATCCTGATAATTAGCCTCCCCTTGCATGTGCTGCTGAGGAGGCTCTCGTTCAGACGGACTATCAGAGATCCACGCTTCCTGGCGTCGAGCGTGTCGATCTCGCTGCTGGTAGGTGCTGTGGTCAGCCTGGGCGATTGATCGTCACCGTGCCGTTAGCACCCCCGTGTCGGTAGCTGCGAGGGGCGGTCGCTCTCTTGGCTTCCCTAATCGCCGGTTGCATCCTGCATGACTCTATTTTTGCCCTCAAGCTTCATGCGGTTGCGAGGCATGGATTTGGAATTGCTTGCAGTGGCTGTTCAACGCTCCGTGCATCAGCTTGCTGACGGGCGGATGGTTCGGGAGATCTCAAGACGCATCGATCAGCGCGTACATCGCATTAGTTGCAGCATGTCGTTGTCGGTGCGAAGTGACAACGCTCGTTCCCATCGACCGAATCTCTTCAGGTGCGGGTACGTTGCCATGAAATCAAGAGAGCAGGCACCAGGATATCCATTCGCGGCTTTTGTGCCTGGTCCGCCCGGGGGGATTCGAACCCACGACCCTCGGTTCCGAAGACCGATGCTCTATCCACTGAGCTACGGGCGGACGATGACTTGGCGGTGCGGTGGATGCGGTTTGGGGCAGAGTCCGATGAGACCCCTGGCCGCATACTGCCCACATCGGTTGTGAACCCGCACTCAGCAGGAACTATTCTACGTGCCGTGCAGTCGCTCGGCCAACTGCTGGGCGTACCTAGCGTGTTCTCCCGGCAACGCGTGGGCGTAAACAGAGAGTGTTGTCATGGGAGAACTGAGTCCTAATCGCTCCTGAATGTACTTGATCGCCACTCCATCGGCCAGCATGAGCTCGCCCATGCTGGTGGACGCAGGTCGAGGAGCCAGATTCCATGGAGCCCCGCATTGCAGACAACGCAGTTCAGGCCCATCCATCCCGTTGTGGAGAAGAAGAGTCCCCGTCCCGCATCTGTGGCACGCCGACCGACTATGGTTCCTGGCTTGGTTTCGTTCTTCCACCCGCTTCTTCCTTTCGTCGCGTAGCTCGTCCCGGCTCAGTCCCGTTGCAGTTTGGTTGCAGTGCGCTTTCGATTGGAACCTGCCCCTAGCGCTGTCACGATGTAAACTCGCGTCGACAGCCCCGCCAGAATGGGGGATTCAGAGGAACATTCGTGGACCAAGAGCAAACCGCTGAAGGCAAGCAACGAGGCGGCCTAGCCAACGCCACCTACTATCCATTCGTGGTGATTGGGCTGGCGGCCTTGAGTCACGGTGGATTCTCGCTTTCCGGGCAAGGCTTCACGCCGTTCTACCCGTTCATCCAAGATGACTTTGATCTGACGCGGACCCAGGTCGGATTCATAACGGGGACGATCTTCGCGGCGGCCACGGTCACCAGCTCAGGATTCGGTTGGACCATCGATCGTTTCGGAGTGCGTGCGGTGGCGGGCACGATGATGATTCTCAGTGGCATCATTGTCGCCTCGCTCTACTTTGCGTCCAGCTTCCTGCTGTTGCTGATCATCGCCGCGCTGATGGGCTCGCTCCGCCCCGTCGGACATCCCGCTGGAGCCAAGGCCATCATGGACTGGGTCGGTCCGAAGCGGCGAGGCACCGCGATGAGCGTCAAACAGGCTGGCAATCCCATTCTGGGGGCGCTCGCTGCGGCTCTCGTGCCAATGCTTGCAGTCGGGTTCGGCTGGCGTTTCGCCGCAGTGGCGCTTGGTGGCTTCATTGCAGCCGGCGGTATCCTCATTCTTGCGCTTTACCGGGACAAGCCAGGCACCGTCAGCCGCAAAGGACCGCGTACATCGTTTTTCGCGGGCATGGGTAAAGTCATGCGCGACCGCGACATCTCGCTGGCTGTGAGCTTCGGCTTCCCCATGGTCGGTGCCCAGGTTGCGACGCTTACCTACTTCATCCTGTTCCTAAATGACGAGCTGGGCGTGCCCGTGATCGTCGCCGGAGGCATGCTGGCCATCCTTCAGGTCGCCAACATCGTCATGAGGATTGGATGGGGTGTCATCAGTGACACTCTCGCTAAGGGTAGGCGCAAGCCTGTGCTCTTCTTCGCGGGCTCCATGACCGCTCTCGTGCTGCTCATCGTGTCGCTCCTACCGGAAGGCGCACCGACGTGGGCTCTCGTGCTCATCGCTATCGCCCTGGGCGGCACCGCAACTTCGTGGGTGAGTGTCCATTCTGTTCTACTGACCGAGCTCAGCGACCCCTCACAGGTCGGGATCACCATCGGATACGCCTCAACCGTCTCACGCACCGGTATCGTTATCGCGCCACCGCTTTTCGGCTTCATCGCGGACACCGCGAGCTACCAAGCTGCCTGGATGACCCTCGTCGTCGCCATCCTCGTTGGCATGGTTTTTCTCATACCGGTTCGGGAAGGCGGAAGCGCGCGCAATCGCGCTCCCGAGGAGACGTAAAAGAGGCTCGTCTCACGGAGAGCCTTTTCTTGGAACCTACACGCAACTGCTGCAGGGTGGCAGCCCCCGATCGCTGGCCAGCTAGCGGAACCACCGACGGGTGCGGTTAGAGCGCCGACCTCCTCCAGGTAGGACCGGAAACCCCTGTCCGTCCCAGGGAGGAGGGTTCAACCAATCGGGGCGAGCCTTATCTAGTGCGGGCAACTGCGTCTTGTGACCAGAGTTGCCTCCTGGCTCGTTTGGCCTAAGCGGGCTGTTACGT
>CAUZFB010000057.1:0-12852 GCA_963579135.1 Dehalococcoidia bacterium
AGAATTCCATCGGAATCCACTCGCATGACCTGCCCTTCAACTACGTCCCCCCTTTGCAGGAACTGCAAAGGTGTGGATTGATCGAGCAGCTCCGCCATCGTTGGCTGCGATTGGCGGCCGACCTCTGGCTCCTCAGCCATAACGACCCCGCTTTAATGCCTATTTGCCTGCGACGAGTCTACGCTCGCCCGCAGAAGACTGTCTACCCGGAACGGACACGTTTTCAGGATCGTGATGGGCCACACAGGAGTTCCCCCAGTGCCCCCCCTTAACTACTCATACGGCCTAGGCATGTCCACTGTTTCAAACCCACCGTTCCAGGCCCACGTTCCAGACAAGATGCGGGCCTCAAATGACGGACAAAGAAAAGCCCGGGTGCATTGCACCCGGGCTTGATTCAAAACAATAACTCCCGGCGATGGCCTATTTTCCCAGCTAGTCGCCCAGCCAGTATCGTCGGCGCTGAAGCGTTTCACTTCCGTGTTCGGGATGGGAACGGGTGTTTCCGCTTCGCTCTAATCACCACGAGCTAGTAGATGGACTCTACCACGGCCTCCAAGAACCGTCAACCGCCCTTTACACCCTCAACCAGGCCGTTACCTGCTACAAGACCCATTCCACATTCGCTTACCGTTCGATTTTTCGGTCCCCCTTCGGTCCGTCTGCGAACGCGAGACTCCCTCACCAAGCGTAAAATCAGACCGCGGACAAAATTGCTGTCATCGCCAGCGGGGGCGGCGCACTCGGAATGAACGCCGCGATTCGTGCGGTCACGCGAGCCGCGCTCGCGCTTGGGGCAACGTGGGCAAGAGGTTTAGGCCGGATAGGACGGCTACGACGACCACCGCATCCAGCAGCTAACGTCCGCAAGCGTTGCAGGCATCATCGGCGCCGGACGAAGCCCTCGCTTCTTGCTCCCGGAAACTCGCCAAGCAGTAGTCAATCATCTCGGGGAAGATGGCATCGGCGGGATTATCGTCATCGGCGAGGAGGGATCGCTCGTCGCAGCGGGCGAACTTCACAAGCTGGGATTCCCTTCAATCACGGTGCCCGGAATCATAGACAACCACATGCCGGGAACCGAGATAACCATCGGTGCAGACACCGCCATCAACACCGCAGTTGGCGCTATCGACCGTCTCAGGGACACGGCCGCATCAAACCGGCGAGCCATGCTCGTTGAGGTGATGGGGCGCAAGTGCGGATAGATCGCCGTCATGGCCGGCATCGCATTCGGCGCGGAGATGATTCTCACCCTGGAATGTCCCGTAGAGCGTGGCGACATCTTCCGCGAAATGAGCCAACCAGACATTCGCCACAAGCGCCACTTCATCGTCGTCGTCGCTGAGGGCGCACGCTGGCGTGCCGCGGAGCTAACCGACCTCATCAACGGGTCTCCCTACGCCTACGAATCGCGTTATACCGTACTCAGCTACATCCAACGAGATGGCACCTCCACGCGCTTCGACCGCATCTTCACCACCCGCCTGGGCGGTTCCGCAACCGACGCTCTCCTTGATGGCAGCTCCGGAGTACTAGCAACCTAGCGCAACAACGACGTCCACTTGCTCACCTCTATTTAAGAGCTCTCGTAGGCGCCAACATTGTCGGCCCTGCCCCGCTCCGACTATAATGGTGCGGTTGCGACCCCAATGAGGATGTGAGTTATGGAAGCCCGCGAGATATCAACCCTGGTTCCGAACGAAAAGATCGCTGAGTTCCAGCCTGGTGACACCATTAAGGTGAATGTGTGGATTCGTGAGGGTGAACGCCGGCGTCAGCAAAGCTTCCAGGGCGTCGTCCTTCGAAAGCGCCGGGGGGGGCCGTCCAGCTCCTTCACCGTTCGTCGTGTCGCATCTGGCATCGGCGTCGAGCGAAGCTTCTTCTTCCACTCCCCCAACGTCGAAAGCGTCGAAGTCCTCCGCCGTGGCATCGTCCGCCGGGCCAAGCTCTACTACCTACGCGGACTCTCCGGCAAGGCGGCCCGCATCAAGGAGCGCACCCAAACCGGTAAACGGTAGGCGAGCAAACCCCACAACGGTTACCAAAGAGACCGGCCAGTTGGCCGGTCTCTTCTCTTTTCGCAACCGTGCGCCCCTCCGCACGAGATGGCCAGCGCCACCGGGGGATCCAGATCTTCAGTCCCAGCGACGAAGTCAAGAGCTTCAAGGCCAAGAGCCTCAATCTCATATTCGCTTCTCCCTTGCCCATTTACGCCATCCTGAACGCAGTCGAACGGATCTCTCAGTCTCACTCCCCAAATGTTCCCCAGCCCCTACCGCTGCCACCGCAGTGCCCACGATCCGGAACGTCATCACAAACGAGCCCCGTCCACGGAGCTCCCAGCGACCTTCAGTCTGGCGATTCGAGGGCGAGGATTGGCCTCAACCACGATCGAGCCTCCATCACGCCCGGGGCACGCGGGCCTATACTCCCGACAGAGGAGACTCCCTTTGGTCACTCCCGCCACAAGCGCACCCTATGTAGAGGTAGTCGTCGACGCTCGGACCAACGTCCCAGGCGACAGATTCACATACGAGTGCCCCCCCGGCTTAGCTCTCGCCGTGGGCCACCTGGTACGCGTGCCTTTTGGACGACGCACGCTACACGGCCTCGTCGTCGCCCAGGCGCACGACCTGAAGCTCGACTACGTGAAACCGGTGCTCGGCCTCATCCACCCAGAACCCGTACTCGATGCCGCACATCTCAAGCTAGTGGAGTGGCTCGCCCGCTACTACCGCACCTCCCTATTCGACGCAATCGCACCCATGTTGCCCCCAGGCATGCGCGGTCGATCGAGGACCACCGTCCACCTCATCGCGGATGCCGTCGAGCCGGATAGTCTTCCAGCGGGTGCCACGCGACTGCTTTCCTACTTACGATCGAACCCTCGGGCACACCAGATAGCCACCCTCACGCGCACCCTCGGCCCGTGGGTCACCAACGCCGCGCGCGCGCTCATCCATGCACGCCTGGTTGAGGAACGTATGCCCGAGCCACCGGTGCGTCCGCCACAGCGCACGGCGCAGGTCATTCGCCTGACCATCGCCCCCGCCGATGTCCCGGCGCACGTGGCATCGATAACGCGCGCACCTAGGCAATCCTCGTTGCTCCAACACATTTCCTCGCACCCCGCCGCGACCTACTTCGCACCTGCGCTCCGCAGGGAGTTCGGCCCAACCGCACTCGCGAGCCTCGTCCAAAAAGGGATCGTCTCGCTTACTGCAGAACCCCTAAAGCTTCGCCCCACCGGCGGACGCATAGGCGAATCTCCCTTGCTCCCCACGGGCCCTCAGTCGCAAGCGCTCGCCGCCATCAACGCAAGCCAGACCGACCCCTCAGCGACTCCACGAACGTTCCTCCTAGAAGGCGTCACCGGCTCAGGAAAAACCGAGGTCTACCTCCAAGCCCTCGCTCACTGCATGACCGCCGGCAAGCGCGCCATCGTGCTCGTGCCTGAACTATCGCTGACACCCCAAACGGTGGCCCGCTTCGAGGAGCGATTCCCCGGGCAAGTAGCGTTGCTGCACAGCGGGCTCAGTCCCGTCCGCCACTGGGAGGAATGGTGGGCGGTCCACCGTGGGGAGCGCGGGATCGTCGTCGGACCCCGATCAGCCCTATTCGCGCCTCAGCGCAACCTCGGCCTCATCATCCTCGACGAGGAGCACGAGTGGACGTACAAGCAGGTGGACGTCGCGCCCCGCTACCACGCGCGCGACGTGGCCAACCAGCTGGCGCGGATCACCGGCGCGACCGTCGTACTGGGAAGCGCGACCCCTGATCTGGGCACCGCGTACGCCAGCGAACGAGGCGCCATCAGGCGCCTCATCCTGCCGTCGCGGATTGAGCGATCGGGCGCCGCCACCCACCTGCCCGACGTCCGCATCGTCGACATGCGCAATGAGCTTCGCCAGGGCAATAGCAGCGTGTTCAGCAGGCTTCTACAGGAACGCCTTCGCTACACGCTTGGAGCTGGCAAACAGGCCATTCTCTTCCTCAACCGCCGAGGTAGCGCCGGCATCGTCGAGTGCCGCAACTGCGGGCATGTCGTCAAGTGCTCCCGCTGTGACACCCCCCTGACGCTGCACACCAGCCCTGACCACAAGCAGGCCGGAACGCTCGTGTGCCACCACTGCAACAAACGTAAGCAGGTGCCATCGGTCTGCCCCCACTGCCGCAGTCCGCGCATCAGATCGCTCGGCGCGGGCACCCAGAAGATCGTCGAGGAAGTACACACTCTGCTACCGAAAGCACGGGTACTCCGATGGGATCGCGATACCGCTTCAACCGCAGCGAGCCACGCTGATCTGCTGGACGCCTTCCTGTCGGGGCAAGCCGACGTCTTGGTCGGCACCCAGATGATCGCCAAGGGCCTCGATTTGCCTTTGGTCACGCTCGTCGGCGTCGTCCTCGCCGACCTCGGCCTCAACTTGCCTGACTTCAGAGCCCCCGAACGCACCTTCCAGCTGCTGACCCAAGTCGCAGGACGCGCAGGGCGCGGGGGCGCCCCCGGCGAGGTACTTATCCAGAGCTACCAGCCCGACCACTACGCCATCCGGGCCGCAGCCCTCCAGGACTACCCAGCCTTTTACAAGCAGGAAATGCAGTACAGGCGCGACCACGGCAACCCGCCGCTAACGCGCCTCGTACGCCTCTTGTTCGGCCACTCGAACGCCACCTCCGCACACAACGAAGCACAGCGCATGGCCGAAGCCTTGCGCAAAGTCGCCCGAGAGTGGGACATGCGCGACGTCGACGTCATCGGCCCAGCCCCCGGCCACCCGCCCCGCCTGCGAGGAACGTGGCGCTGGCACGTCTTCATTCGCGCCACTAACCCGCACCTGTTGCTAGACAAGGTCGGACTCCCCCCTGCCTGGATAGTCGACGTCGATCCCGTCAACGTCATCTAGAGCACCTCTGTCTCCTGAGCAAAGCCCCAGCGCCCCTCACTGGAGCGCCGAGCCACCTTTAGTCCGGCGATCCAAGGGCAGAGCACCAACCTCATCCACGATCGAGCCTCCAACGAGCCTGGGGCCATCCCTACGCCATCCCCAGCCAGTTATACTTTCTCCATCATGGCGATCCTCCCGATGCACTACCTCGGCCGCGACCCGATCCTTCGAGAGAAGGCTCGCAAGGTCCGCGATCTCAACGACACCGAACTGCACAAATTAGCCGAAGACATGATCGACTCCATGTACTACTACAACGGCGTCGGCCTCGCCGCCAACCAGGTCGGGTCGCTTAAGCGCGTCTGCGTGATTCAGATACCGGACGACGAAGAGCCCACGGTGCTCGTCAACCTAGAGATCACGCGCAAAGAGGGTGAGCGTGAGGTCACCGAGGGTTGCCTGAGCCTTCCGGGGTGGCAGGGCTACATCCCTCGCTCCGAGAAAGTGTGGGCTCGCGCCGTCGGCCTCGACGGCAAACCGATTAAATACAAGGGCGTCGAGGACCTCCTGGCCCAGGCCCTCGAACACGAATGCGATCACCTCGACGGCAAGCTCTTCGTCGATTACCTCCGCACCAAGGAAGACCTGTTCGAGGTCACCCCCGGAGATGAGGAAAACGGGGAAGGTGAAGCCCGGTTACCTGGGCCGGACGAGGTTGATGTCAGATCGGCGATGATCGAAACATCGTCCCCAGCGGCGGTGGAAACCAAAGCGGAGACCAAAGGTTAGCCATGCCAGACACCCAACCAGACATTCACGAAGAAGAGGTAGACCTCGGTTACGAATGCCATGACTGCGGTGAGATCTACGCCCCTGGCGCAAGCTTCAACGCTTGCACCAACGCAGGGCACTACGTAGGCAAGATTGAGGCGTGCGCGCTGCCCTTCATCACCTCCGCCACCAAAGAGTAGCCAGCGCGGGCCCGCAAGCGCTTCCGGCATAGGGGCTCCGCGTGATAGAATCCGCGCTTGGTGCGCACTGTGACAAACGCAGCGTCGATGGCCCGCGCACCCTGCTCCCGATCCAACATGCAGGCGCGATTTAGGTTCGACCCAGCTCAGACGCGCCCGCTGCCAGGCTTACCGAAAGGCACGGTGGCTCTCGCCACCTCATCTAGAACGTTTTGCAAAGCATCCTTCGCGGCATCGCCACTGTCCTCTTCGTATGGCCCTACCGAATGCGGTGGCCCCTCACCATGATCATCTTGGTTGGCGGCTCATTCGCAGCCCTCGCGGTCAAGAACATCGACCTCGGCGGTTTCGAGCGTGGGTCCAGCGACCCGCTGGGACTCAGCCTTGGTCTTGACCTCGTCGGTGGCATCCACCTCGTATACCAGGCTGGCGAAGAGGGCTTCGAGCCAACCGCCGACCAGATGTCGGGCCTCGTGGACAACATCACACGCCGTGTGAATAAACTAGGTGTCGCAGAGCCGAGTATCCAACAGATGGGCTCCGACCGCCTTGTGATTCAACTGCCGGGCCTCGAGAACGAAGAGCAAGCCAAGTCGCTCATCGGTCAGACCGCCCTCTTGGAGATCGTCAGGCGCGTCTGCACGGCCTACCCGTGCAACGACACCGCCCCAGAGAATTTCACAGACCACCTCACCGGCCTCACCGGTGCTGACATGTCCTCAGCGTTCGCAGGTACCAGCACCGTCACCAGCGAACCGATCCTGCTGTTCGAGCTCAACCGCGGAGCAGCATCCCAATTCGCCGACCTCACGACCGACCTCTTCAATACCAACATCGCGGGCGGAACACCCGACCAGCTTGCCTTCTCCATGGACGGCGAAGTCCTCGTTTCAGCTGTCGTGTCCAGCCCAATTTTGGCTGGCAGCGGTCAGATCAACGGAAACTTCAACCCAGAGGAAGTTCGGCAACTCGCCATCCAGGTCGAGTCCGGTCGTTTGCCCATCGAGATCACCGAGCTGTCGTCGGACTTCGTCGCGGCCTCGCTCGGCGCCGACTCCCTGGACCAAGCGCTCGAGGCAGGCCTCATCGGCCTCGCCCTCGTACTCTTGTTCATCATTGCGTACTACCGGCTCGCCGGGCTCGTCGCCGCGGTGGCCCTGGTGTTCTACACCGCAATGGTCCTCGCCATATTCAAACTCCTCCCCGTCACTCTCACCCTCGCTGGCCTTGCAGGCTTCATCCTCTCCCTGGGTATGGCCGTGGACGCCAACATTCTAATCTTCGAGCGCATGAAGGAAGAGATCCGCATCGGACGCTCACTTCCATTCGCCGTGCAAATCGGGTTCAACCGCGCTTGGACCTCCATCCGGGACGGTAACGTCTCAACTCTCATCATCGCCGCCATCCTGTTCTTCTTCGGCAGCAGCGGCGCCAACTCCTCCGTGACCGGCTTCGCCGTCGCACTGACCATCGGCGTGCTCCTCAGCATGTTCACTGCCATCGTCATCAGCAAGAAGATGCTGGCACTGGCCGTGGGGACCCCATTGCGAAAATGGCCCAGAGCCTTCAGCCCCGAAGGATACAAAGGCGGGTCAGCCGCTGAGCGGGGTGCATAGATGGACGTTGTAGGCATTCGCAAGTGGACCTTCGGCCTCTCGGCCCTGTTGTTCCTCGCATCTATCGTCACGCTGGCCATCCCGCCCGCGCTCACACCAGGTATCGACTTCAGCGGTGGCGCCGCATTCACCATGACCTTCGCCGATGTCCTTGACCCCGCCCTCGTGGAGAAGACGCTCAGCGACATCGGCCACCCGGAATCCATCGTCCAGCCGTCCGTTGAGGCTGACGGCGCGTACGGCAAGAGCTACTTCATCCGAGTGGGTGAATTGGCGCCCACCCTCCGGGACACCAATGGCAACATTGAGACACCCGGTGGCCGCGAGAACGTCGAATCCGCACTCAACGCCCTCAGCCCTGCCACCGTCACCGGCTTCGATACCGTCTCCGGCATCATCGCCGGTGAGAACGTCCGCAACGCCGCCATCGCGGTCGTCGTCGCCGCCTTCGCTATCCTTATCTACGTGACCTGGGCGTTCAGGCGAGTACCTTCGCCGTTCAGATACGGCACCTCCGCCATCATCGCCCTCATCCACGACACTGTCATTGTCCTCGGGCTTTTTTCGATCCTCGGGAAAGTCGTCGACTTTGAAGTCAACGCCATGTTCATCACTGGAGTCCTCACCATCATCGGCTACAGCGTCAACGACACCATCGTCGTTTTCGACCGCGTGCGTGAGAACATCGCTCGGTTCCCCACGCTCACCATCACAGAGATCGTCAACCTCAGCGTCCACGAAACCATCGCCCGCTCGCTGAACACATCGATCACGCTGCTCATCGTGGTGGTCGCGTTGATGTTGTTCGCAGCGACCTCGATCCAGCCTCTGCTCTACGTGCTGGTCGCCGGAGTGGTCGTCGGGACGTACAGCTCGATCTTCATCGCCACCTTCACGTTGGTCGCGTGGGAGAACGGCGAGATCCGCAACGTCGCGTCGCGGATCCCGATCATCGGCCCCAAACGAGCCGTCTAGCACCGAGCACTATGCTCCGCCAACCCCGCACCCGGACCGCTCGCCGCCATCGAGATGATCCTTGGCCATTATGAGAGACGCTCTGCTTTAGAAGAAGTCGCCATGTTGGCGTTTGTGGAAGCCCAACACGGTGGCCACGATGGGGCGGCAAGCATCGCCTACCCCGAGCTCGTCGGCTACTACGGCTTCTCCGAATACGCGGCTGCAACCTACAAGTTGCACGCCGAGCAGGATGCTGGCCATAGTTCGCGGCAGATCGAGCTCATCCGCAAGCTCGCGCTAGACGATGAGACCCAGAACAGGGTGCGGCGGGCCGTGAAGCTGGGCATCGAAGCCTGGAACCTGGAGTGGGACGCCCACGTGCAGGCCATCACTGGCAGGCGTGAGTCCTGGGCGGGCGACCGGCTGGGCATACGCCCAGTTCAAGTCCGTCTATCCCAGCCGACCTAGCGCTCCTAGACCGGGAAGTCCGCCGGCAAACCCTCGCGCAATGCCATGTACTCCGGATCGAAAGCGTTCGCCGCAGCAACCTCTTTGAGCTTTTTCACGAGTTGCCCGGCCGTCTGTCCAAACACGCTGGAGACCATACCCGTGGTCTCTTCGAAGTTACCCCTTCAAGAGCGGTATCAGCTGCGCATCCTGACCATCAGATACTGGGCGTCCTTATTCATCCTGCCCGCTCTTAATCGCTAGTCGAATACTAGTACTCTGGATCCGACCGAGCGTGAACAACAAAAACTGTGGGCCCCATTTTGGGGCCCACAGTTCCCGCGATTAACCGCTGTATTTTTGCCAGCTCCAGTGAACCTGAGCTACGCGGCGAGCCCTGTCGGGTCCACGACCGCTGGCACATCCTCAGTTTCGGGTGCTAAGTCGCGCAGACCACCGAAGTCACGCAGACCACCACCGAACCCGCCACGGCCGTGGCGGGTTCGGTGAACTGGGCCGAAGCCGCGTCCATGCTGTCCGCGTTGACCCTGATCGAACTCACGCTGCGGCCGGTCCTCAAACCGCTGTAGCATCTCCGCCGCCTTTCCCTCCGTGATCCGACCCTCCGCGACTGACACATCCAGCCTTTCGGAGAATCCCGCCACCCACGCCTCTTTAAGAGCCGTGCGAGCGGCACTCTCGAGCGTCTTAGCATCGACTCCCAGCATCTCCGCGACACGCTCAAGCGGCACGTGCGGTCCCGCCTTCTTGGTCTTGCTCACCGCATCCGGTGCCGAGTCGTACCACGCTTGGATCTCGTCGGCCTCAGCCTGCGTGATCGCACCGGCCTCAACCGACTTCGCGAGTTTCACGACAATTGCCGCATCGCGAGTTTCGTCGCCCACCGTCGCGAACGCTTGCGCCACCGTCTCCTGGTCCTGGCCCAACTCCTCAGCAATCTTCTCTTGGATCGCATCAGCATTGCCCGGACCCCAATGGGCGAACGCAGTTCCGCCCAGCGCGCTCAGAGCCAAGAGCCCTGCCGACATCGTAACTACCAATCGTTCCTTGTTCATCTCACCACTTCCATCCTGTGTATTGGTTTGGACCCAGTGATCGGGAGAGTTCGCTCGAACACCAACAACTTACCCACAAGATATCAAGAGAATTTCAGGAAAGTATTAAGACTGCTTCACACTTCAGCCTCGTCACAGACCAGAGCTAGAGCGAAGCAGAAAATCCGACCCGATGTGCGCTGACACCCGCCATTCCTCACCCACCAACACCAACCGCAGGATGCGGAAGGGGTTCGATGGGTCGCTGCCGTCCTTGCGTGGCCTGTAGACATCGAATGCTAGTTCCGCCGTTTCGCCTGGTTCCAGTGCTCTCCTCGACGTCAAGTCGAGCGCTTCGGCGCGCAGCACCACGTGGGGCATGCGCACCTCGATCAGGCTCGCGGCTTCCCCGCCAGCGTTCCCCACCACGAACGTCATCGCGTAGGTGCCGTTGCCTCCAGCTCCGGCGACCGTCGCACCTCCCTGCGCGATGCTTATGCGTGGGTCGTAATCGTTACTCGCGGACGTCACCAGCAACTCTATAATGTCCCGGCCTCACACACAGCCCATCACCGTATCGCGCACAATCAGTCGAGGCGCTCAGAGGCAGTCAAAGGAGCAACCATGCGGATTGGCGCACACGTTTCCACCTCCAACCGCGCAGACCTCGCCATCGACCGCGCCGTGGAGATCGGCGCGGAAGCTGTGCAGGTCTTCGTATCGCCTCCCCAGTCCTGGGGCTTCAAGCCTCTGGACGAGAAGATTGCCGCCGACTTCAAAACTAAAGCCCGGGAGTACAACATCGGCCCCACGGTGTTTCACGCCATCTACCTCATGAGCCTCGGCTCCGACGACGACGCGTTGATTAACCGAGGCAAGAGCTCGCTGAAGAAGTACATGAACGCGGCCTCCGAGCTGGGCGCGCTGGGCGTAATTTGCCACCTAGGCTCCCACAAGGGCAAAGGCTTCGACGCCGTCAAGGCAAAGGTCGCCGCCGGGATACAAGGGATCCTGTCTGAGTCCCCGGACGACGTGTTGCTCCTCTTGGAGAACAGCGCCGGCATGGGTAACCACATCGGCTCCAAGTTCTCGGAGCTGGGCACCATGCTCCGTGAGATAGACGACCCGCGTGTACAGATCTGCCTCGACACTCAGCACAGCTTCGCCGCCGGCTACGACCTGACGACTCCGGAGGCGGTTGCTGCAACCATGACGGAGTTCGACAAGGAGGTCGGCATCGAGCATCTAAGGGCCGTACACTGCAACGACTCCAAGCCCCCCTTCGCGGGCGCCGTTGACCGTCACGAGAACATCGGGGAGGGGACCATGGGGATCGGCGCGTTCGAGGCGATTATGGCCAACGCTGCGTTCCAGGACGTGCCCTTCTACCTAGAGGTCCCCGGCTTCGAGAACAAGGGCCCCGACATCCAGAACGTGGATTTGATCAAGGACATCCGTAAGCGCGTCTCACAGCCCGCCTGAGCCCCGGAATATGCGCACACCTGAATTTGAAGCCCTGGTGCGTGAGGCCATCGCGGGTATCCCCGATTTCTTCCTCCAGATCATGACCAACGTCGATTTCCACGTACGTCGCCGGCCGCTGAAGCACCACATCAAAGATGCCGCGCTCGACGAAGGCGAAACGCTGCTCGGCCTATACGAGGGCTATCCGATCACCGAAGCGTTCGACGGCAACATGGCGCCGCCAGATATCATCACGATCTTTCAGGGACCCATCGAAGAGATGTGCCACAGCGACGGCGAGATCAAGGAGCAAGTGCGCAAGACCGTCATCCACGAGGTCGCCCACTTCTTCGGCATCAGCGATGCTGAGCTCTACGACTGGGGCCTCTACTAACAGCACTCGCTGTCCGACCTACAGGCGGGCGGACGAAGCTCATGAGTTCAAGCAGTCCGGCAGGCGAAGCCCCAAAGTCCAACCACTCCACCACCGATCACGCCAAGCATGCCCCGCGTCGAGAGGCTCCACCCCTATCCGGCGGAGCTCACCTCAAACCTTGTTCTTCGGCCTTCACAAGCCCGGCCTCTAGGCGCTGCTTGCCGCGATATCGTCGGTCGCATGCGGCCAGATGCGCGTCCCGCCAAGGGCGGGCCCCAGCGTGGTGTTGTGGATAGCGATAACCACCTTCACACCCGCCGCAGTATCCGTCCAAACAGCTAGATCCTGATGACCATTCAACTGCATCAATTCAACGAAATGCATCATGTGCTCCATTCTTGGGGAAACACACTAATGAGTAGGAGTGGTCTCACTATTTAGAGTCTCACTCACTGCATTGACGTTCATGGCGCCTTGCTTGCCCAGGAACGACAGGCCTTCGCGAGGCAAAACGAACAGCGCAATAACCACTGGTGGCAAGAACACCACTAGGTGTAGCACCAACCCATAGCCCACCGCGAGCGCCTGCGGCACGTCCCAGATGCCACTCAATTCCACCACCGCCAGCTCGAACGTCCCCAGCGCCCCCGGCAATCCCGGCGTCGCCGTCGCGAAAAAGATCGCCCCAAGAACGAGAATGCTCGCCTGCAGCATCGACAACTCCACGCCCATTCCCTGAGCCAACATGTACGCCATCGGCCCCAGTATGAGCCAATACGCGCCTGTCAGAGACGCGGTGGCCGTCAGCCTCCGCTTGCGCGCCAACAGCATCGCCACCGCCTCGCCGTAACGTTCAACCCCAGGCATGCGGCGAATCCATGCGAACCGGCGAGCGAGCCTCCCGAAGTTCAGCACCGTGGTCAGTATTACTACGAACACCACGCCCGCCACCAGGGGTGGCGCCGCGCGAGCGGCCAACGTCGGCTCTACTGCCATCGCCACTGCCGCCAACAGCAGTGTCACACCCAAATCCTGGATGCGCGACATCAGCAGCGTGGCGAACACCAGCGGGCC
>CAUZFB010000058.1:0-12737 GCA_963579135.1 Dehalococcoidia bacterium
AACCTCCGCTTGGGACCAACCTCGCTCCCCTGCACGGATCAATTCGCCCCGTGTCACTGAGGTTTATCTTGCATTACGATGGGCCATGAAGAGTCTCCTTTTGCCGTTGTGTTTTGACTACATCAACAGCAACAGAATGCCCCTCATCTGTAAACAAGCTCTGTGGGAACTACACCTCGCCGCCGGTTTCTACCGGGAGCGGTTTCCGCGCGCAGAGGGCGGCAACCGTCCCTATTACACTGACTCCGGCGAATGCCCAAAACACTGACAGGTACGAGCCGGTGATGTCGAAAACTAAGGCGGAGCCAGTTGCGCCAACCGCATTCCCCAACGCGAACGCAGGCATAGTCACTCCCCTGATGCTACCCAGGTGATGCCTGCCATAGTAGTTGGCAAATATGACGAGCTGGGTGGTGACCATCCCCCCCTGAATAAAGCCGTAAGCGACGGCCCAAATGAGCAGTGTGAGAATACTGTTGAGCCCGAGCAAGATGAGATATGCGCCCCCTGCGAGACCCAGCTGCCAAGCCAGCATCAGGCGCGAGTCGTATCGATCAAGGTAGAACCCTGTTACCAGGGTCCCCACAGTTGCGGATCCAGACCAGACGGCTACAACCGTCACCGCCGCTACCGGCTCAAATCCTTTGTCAGTTAGATAAGGAACCATGTGGAAGAACGTGGCTGTGAACGCCATGAAACCGCTTGTGGTGGCTAGCGCCAAGAGATAGAAGGATGGATGCCGTAAGACTTGGGTTAGGCCGAACGATGTCTCTCTGTGAGCACCCCCTGTTGGCGAAGATGCCCTACCGGATACTAGAACTTGGAGCAGCTTGCCATCTGGGAGCATCCCCATATCCTCGGGTTTTCGGCGCAAGAACAACACGATCGGTGGCAGGGCAAGACCCCAAACCATCCAGCCTAGCACGGTGGCGGCGAACCGCCAGTCAAAAGCGGTGATCATGATCTGAGCGAACAATGGAAACCCCAGGATCCCAATCCCACTTCCCACTGAGCCCACAGCGACTGCTCTTCCCCTAGCGGCGACAAACCATTTTGGGATCGTGGACATCAGCCCAACGCTCAGCAGCCCCATGTGCGCAGCCCGGCCGGTCACCTGGTAAGCATAGAACTCGCCCAAGTCTGTGACGGACGCCAGACCCATGAAAGTACCGCCGACTACCAAGAATCCCACTACCATGGGCCACCTCGGCCCCCACCTGTCGATCAGTGGGCCAGCGGCCAAAGCGAGCAACGCCCCGATCAGAGTGCCGATCCCTGTCGCGCCGCTATACGTCGCTCGAGACCAACCGAACTCTTCCGGGATGGGTTTGAGAAAGACTCCATTCACCGCCAACGTGCCCGCTGCGGCTACCACGCCTGAAACAACGACCACGCCAACTATGACCCAGCCGTAGTAGATGCGGGGAGCGTTTTGCTCGTGATTTGGGGACAGGTTCAATCCATCGCGGAGCAGAAGTGGTTGGGCGGTATGGCGTACAGGAGTTTCAACGTGGAGGGTGGAACTTGGTGGGCCGCACATGAAGGGCGCGGCACGAACGAGCGAGCAAGGGCAGCGGCCGGGGAGGAATCCGCTGCGCCCAGGGAATTATCACCCGAATCGGCTCGGGCTTGAAGTGAAGAGGGCCATGGGCCCTAGTCTCCGTATCACGCATGACTCTACCAGGGATGGGGAGGCAGTCAATTGAGCACCAACTCTGTCTGCCAACCTGCCGTCAACCTCGGAGCAGTCGGTTCTGTCTGGATCCAAGCAGGGTTCAAGTATGAGGATTAGCGACACACGACGACGCCCCGCACCATAACTGATGCCTAGGCACCCCCATGGGCCATTAGCGCTGATCGCTTTGCGCTGAAGACGGTCCCCTGTTGTGCTGCTGTTATGCGTTCTTGGTTTGAACGGGTGAGCCTCAGATAGTTTATTTTCGTAGCGGTTCTGAGAACCCCCTTCGGCAAACACCGGCGTTGGCATCGGTAACGTGGATATCGGGTTCTGTGAGGTCCGCAGCACCCTCAGGCCGCGCATCAGTAGGACATGAAGCCCGCATCACGCCGATAGAGGCTACGGCGTCGAAGCCGCCTGCCTTGTTATTGCGACATTCCCGTTGTGTTGACACAGAAGTGATACCAGGTGTATCCATCAACTCGATTCAGCCAGATTTAAGTATTAAGAAGGAGGCTGTATGGCAACGGATGTTCTCTTTTCCGCGGACTCGCACATCATGGAACCTGTCGACCTGTGGAAGACACGCGTGCCTGAAGCGCTCCGCGCAGATGCTCCGGTGTTCCCGGCACACAAAGTAGGTGAAGGCTTCCAGGCCCACACTGGCGGCTGGGATCCCCACGAGCGGCAGAAGGAGATGGCCCAGGACGGCGTAAGCGCCGAGGTGCTCTATCCCACGCTCGGATTGAGCCTCTTCGGTCTCGATGACGCCCGCATGCAAGTGGCATGTTTCGCCGCCTATAACGACTGGCTGGCCGAATACTGCGCCGTTGCCCCCGATCGCCTACTGGGGGTCGGCATGGTGTCCACATACGACATCGCCACCGGTATAGCCGAACTCGAACGGTCCGCCAAACTGGGGTTGCGCGGCGCGCTCGTCTGGCAAACCCCGCACCCGGACTTGCCCTTCAGCTCATCGCACTACGACCCTCTCTGGGATGCCGCCCAGTCCCTCAACATGTCCATCAGCCTTCACATCCTCACCGGCCACGGCTACAGCAAGCAGCAGTTCGAGCGGATTGCCGCAGGCGGGGCAATCCAGGGCGTTGAAAGCTACCGGAACAGCGTCAACACCAAGGCCTACGAAGTTGCCAACGCCGTGCTCGATCTCATCTTCAGCGGCGCCCTTGATCGGTTCCCGGCGCTCAAGCTGGTCATCGTCGAGAACGAGGCGGGGTGGCTCCCGTTCATGCTTCAACAGTGGGACTACTACTACAATCGTTTCAAGGGCCGCAACCCGATGCCCATCGAAATGATGCCCAGCGAGTACTTCGCCCGGCAGGGATACGCGACGTTCTTCAAAGACGCAGTCGGAGGCAATTCTTTCGGGTTCTGGGGGCAGGACAACTGCATGTGGTCTAACGACTTCCCCCACGAAAACTCGACCTGGCCTCACTCGCGAGATGTCATCGAGACCACGCTCGGGCATCTGCCCGACGAAGTGCGCACTAAATTGCTACGCACTAACGCAGAGCGCCTCTACGGCGTCACCGTCCCTGCTGAAGTGCCGCAAACCTAGGAGGCAGACGTGCCTGATCAGAAAAAAGTTTTCATCTTTGCACCCGCGGACGAAACCGGGCAGTCGCACGAAGCGCTAGAAGCGGCTGGTTGTGAACTTACGCTTGGCGAAGCTTCCTGGGCGACCCCACAGGGCAACAATGAGGAAGAGATGGCCAGACTGGCCGCAGGCGCAGTTGCACTCGCGGGCACCTCGATACGAAGCTCGCCAATCACCCGCAAGATTATGGAGGCAGCGCCAGACTTGCGGGTGATTGCCAAGTACACGATCGGCGTAGACGACATCGACGTGGACGCCGCTACGGAGCTCGGTATCCTCGTAACCCACGCACCCACCGAATCCAACTGGGGTGGAGTTGCTGAGGGCACCATGGCCATCATGCTCGGTATCCTCAAGCGGCTCCGCGAGCGCGACGAGCAGGTCAAGTCAGGCGGCTGGCGGGATGAGGCGCATCAAGGCACGTTCCTGGGCAGGCGAGGGGACGGTTACGAAGGCATCACCATCGGTATCGTGGGACTAGGTCGCATCGGCACCCGGCTTTCCGAGTACCTGCGCCCGTGGCGCGTCAGGCTCATCGGCACCGACCCCTATGTTCCGTTGGAGCACTTCGAGGAGTGCGGCGTGCAGCCGGTGGACCTCGAAACGCTCCTGCGAGAATCCGACGTCGCCACCTTCCATGTGGTCATGACCAGCGAAACGCGGAACATGGTAGGCGCCCGTGAGCTCGCGTTGATGAAGCCCTCCGCAGTCCTCATCAACACGTCTCGCGGCGGAGTGGTCAACGAAGCGGCACTTATAGACGCATTGGATTCAGGTCAGATTCGTGCAGCGGGCATAGACGTATTCGAAGAGGAACCTTTACCATTCGAGTCAAAGTGGAGGCAGCTAGGCGACAAAGTACTGCTCTCTCCGCATATGGTCTCTTCCAATGCGGGTTCCGGAGGCCTTAGGCCCGGAATCAAGTGGGCAACGGATTCGGTGCTCGCCGCACTGCGCGGCGAAGTGCCAGATAATGTTTACAACAAAGAGGTCATCTCTGCGTGGACTAAGCGTTTCGGCGGATCAGGCTAGGCTGGCTATTCTCAATTAGTGAGTCGCCAGTAACCAGGGATACCTCGTTTCTCTGGGATTGCACGTAACAACGGAGAAAGCACTCGGCAGTGTATAAGGAGGAGACCCTATGAGCAGGCTATGGTCCCGAACAGGGACACTCGGAATAGTAGCGTTGGCTTTGGCCATGCTACTGGCAGCATGCGGTGGCGAAGACGCCACTCCCACCCCGGTGCCCGCGAACGCTCCACCGACCGCGACACCCGAACCGACCGATTTCTATGAAGGCAAGACCATCCGCGTGGTTATTCCTTACTCTGCTGGTGGGAGTTCATCAGTCTTGGTGCCGTATTTCGCGCACCAGCTCCCGAACTTCATCCCCGGTAATCCGCGCATGATTTCCTCACACATCACGCCGATTATCGCCGGGTATAACTTCTTGGCTGAAGCCGACAACGATGGTACTCAGATAATGTACACCAGCCGGGCGCCTCTCCCCCAGCAGTACACTGAGGAAGCCAAATTCGACGTTGCCGCCTTTGAGTATCTCATCGGCTACACCTCCGGTGAGAACGTTTTGATAATCAACGGAGACGTGCCCTTCGATGATCTAGAGGCGGCTGCGGCCAGCGGCCATGAGCTTCGGTTGGCCATTGAGACTGACCCCACTGAAATGAGTGGAGCAGATATCGCTGTGATCATTACTGCTGAGATGCTTGGGTATGACCTGAAGCTGATTCCGTTGTCCATCGCTTCAACCGGCACCGCCGAGATGCTGGTTGCAATGGAACGCGGTGACATCGACGGTCAGGTTGCTGGGGCGATTTGGTACACAATGCCTAGCCTCCGGCCTGGATGGACCGAGAAAGGTACTGTCAAGCCGGTAGCCTTCTTTGGCCGCCCTGGGGCGCCCATGGACCCCAACTCTGAAAGTCCTGTAGTCGCTCGTAACTACACCGATATCGTCCTCGCGGATGCATCTGCGGACCTCAAGTCGCTGTACAACGCTCTGGTTGTGCCTGAGGTCGCGCTTGGCAAGCATTTCCTCGCACCGCCTAACACGGACCCCGAAGCTGTTGCAATCCTGCGACAGGCCTTCTCCGACGCGATGAAGGATAAGGTTTTCGTCAAGGGGCTCAACAGGTTGCTCGGCATCAGCTCGATCAACTTCTCGGGCGCAGAACTGCAGACCACAATTGAGGAGGCTGCGGCAGCTTTCGCAGATGGACGAGAGACCCGAGACCAGAAGGTCCTCGACCTTTACAACAAGTACACGAAGTAATCTGGTAACCACCTATGCATCAGAAGGCGGGGGCCGACGGGGCTCCCGCCTTCTGATGCTGGATACAAGAGCTTGTCATGTTTGAAGGATTCTTCGACGGGTTCGACAAAGCGCTTCCATATTTCGTCCAGCTAGATTACTGGATGGCGTTTTTTGCGGGCCTGGTGATGGCGACCATCACGGCACTGGTGCCGGGCGTTTCCTCTCTGATGCTGATGGCCCTGGCCATCCCCTTTATCCTCATCAATGTTCAGGATGTGGTGATCGGGATAGTGATGCTTGCGGTCATCACCGGTGTCAACGATACCCTCGACTCACTCCCCGCCATCGTATTGGGTATGCCAACGGCTACGACGCAGGTCACCTTTCTTGAAGGCCATCAGCTCGCCCGCCAAGGGAAGGCTGCACACACACTTGGCGCTGTCTACGTCGTTGAAGCCATTGGTGGGGTCACCGGCGCCATTGTCCTACTGATCGCTATTCCTGTGATGCGCCCCTTCATCCTCTCTATCGGATATCCAGAGATCACTGCTATCTCCTTCTTCGGGCTCGCATTGATTGCGGTGCTGAGCAACGGGGCGATACAAAAAGGTATCCTCGCCGCCCTGTTCGGCCTGCTGATCGGCACCATCGGCTTATCTCCAATGGGTGGAGTCCCGCGTTTCACATTCGGAGAACTCAACCTGTGGAATGGCCTGCCGCTCGTCACGGTTGCGCTCGGCCTGTTCACTTTGCCTGAGATGGTTGATCTTCTCATGACGAGACAGCCCGTCGCGGCTCACGGTGCGAACATCTCCACCCGGGAAACATTTGCTGGCGCCTTGGTGGGATTGAAGAAATGGAAAGTGGCGGTCCGACAGGGGTTGTTCGGCGTGCTTATGGGTGCCATCCCCGGCGTCGGCGGAGCTGTTATCGACTGGCTCGCCTACTCATTCGGCATTCTATGGACGAAGGACCGCTCACAGTTCGGGAAAGGCTCCCTGGACGGCCTGCTGTTCGCGGAATCTGCCCAGAACTCGAAAGAGGGCGGAGCCGCCATTCCAACGTTGACGCTGGGGGTACCCGGTACGGGAGTCTGGGCCATCGTCCTCGTAGCGCTGATGACGTATGGTGTCACTCCGGGCCCGCAGATGGTGGACCAATACGCCCATCTGACCATCGTAATGGTCGTCACTCTAGCCCTCGGCAACGTATTCCTCACGATGCTCGGCCTTGTTAGCAGCACCTACCTGGCGAAACTTACGCTGATTCCGTACCCCGCCATTGCTGCGGTCGTTATACCTTTATCTCTCGTTGCAGGATTCATAGCCTCCACTCACTGGACAGCGGTTCCGATTGCATTCTCTTTGGGGATTGTGGGATTCCTGATGAAGAAATATCAGTGGCCGCGCCCCCCGTTGTTTATCGGATTCATCCTCGGGCCCATCATCGAGAAGAACCTGAATGACGCCGTCAACGTACACACGTTCGCGGGCTTGCTCACGCGACCGCTCACCGTGGGGCTGACGTTGCTGGCCATCGTGTTGGCAGTCCTCTTCCATCATCTGATGTCCAAGACCGCCGTTCAGTTCGAAAAGATCGAGGCGTCCGCGCTCGCGGAGGATCCCGACGCCTTGGCCCCCTTAACCCCGCCGTCGGGCGGCGCACCTGATGCCGGCTCCATCAAAGCTAGGATGATTGGCGTCCCTCACGAGTTCATCTCCAGGTTCCCTGAGCACATCCTCCCGCTATTCTTGGCCGGCATCAGTGCATACTTCTACAGCGAGACACTGGATATGAGCTCTCGCGCAGGGGATTATCCAAGGTGGCTCAGCCTCATCGTCTTCATCGTCGCCGTAACACTTTTCTTGCGGCAAGTACTGACGCCTAAGAAAACGAAGGTCGAGATCATGGACCTCGGGGTTCTCAGTGAAGGCATGGCGGGGGCCAGATCGGCTGCGATCATGATCGTTAGTCTATTCGCCATGTTCTCCTTCGTTGCTATGGCCATCAATTTCCAGGTAGCTTCCGTCGCGCTGGCAGTGGCCACGCCGATCCCGTTCATGAAGCGGCGCGTAGGGATTATCACGGGTGCGGTGGCGGGCGTCCTACTCGCTGCGTTCGTTTGGGGCCTCATTGACAATCTGATGCTGCCTATCTGGCCTGAGCCCGCTATTTGGAACTTCTTCTTCGACAACTAGCAGCGTCATATGGGAAAGACTTAACTAAAGAAGAAGGCACCACAATACGGTGCCTTCTTCTTTAGTTAAGTCTTTCCCATCCACGGGCGAGGCCGGGTCCCTCCTGCCTAGTCTGACCGAACAGTCACTAGTGCGAGTGTTTTCTGCTCCTTCACCACGCGCAATGCCCGCGCGATGGCCGCATCGAGCTCTGCAGGATCCTCGATTGGCCCTTCCGCGTACGCGCCCTGCGCCCGAGCGATGGCCGCGTAGTCGATATTCGGGCCCGTTATCTCCGTGGCCACATGCTTGAGGGCCGTCGAACGCTCACGATGCTCAGACGTCCACGTCACGTGCTCGCCCTCACCCTTGTACCCATCGTTGTCGCGCACGATTACCAATACAGGGATATTGTGGTGCACTGCCGTCCAGATGGTGCCCGGCACGTACATCATGTCACCGTCACCCTCAATCGCCACGCAGTACCCGCCGCTCTTCTTCACCGCGAGGCCGGCGCCAACCGCCCGTGGCAGGCCAGTACCGAGCGCTGCCGACCCACCAGGGCCTAGGATGGAACCAGGCCGCTCGATGTCCCACAAACGCCGGTTCCAGCCGTCCAGCGCCCCTGAGAACACCCAGTTGTCGTCACCCTTGATGTTCTTCCAGATTGAGCTTGCGATACGCGATAGTGGAATCGGGCGTTCGCCGGCGTGCTCCCCTGCCTCCTCGCGCGCCCGCTCCCGTGCGTGGGCCTTCGCTGTTGTCCCCTCAGCCGCACGCTCCGCTGGGGCAGTAGAGCCGGAGATCGCAGCCTCAAGCAGCGGTATCAGCGCCGGGATGGCCACTGAGGTGTCGGCCGCGACGGAAAACTCGGCTGGAATCAAACGACCAAAGTCCATCACGGTGCTACGCATCGCCAGATCGTTCAAGCCCACGTTCACGAGCTTCGCGTCAGGGCGCAGCCGATTCTTAATCTGGCGGTCATAGCGGTTCCAAACTGTCGTCGCAAGTTCGGGGTAATCCACGTCCAGCAGTATCACGACGTCAGCCTGCTCAATGGCGTTCGTCCCCGTCGCATCCAACGGATGCGTATTCGGGAAGTTCATCGCACCACCTGCGTCGACGACCTTGATTCCGCCCACCTCGGCAAGCCTCAGCAGGTCCGCCACGACGCTTTCGTTGCGTCCGACGCGGCCCGCGATGATTAGGGGCGCGTTTGCACCGGCTAGGAGCCTCGCCACCTCCGCCAATGCAGTGGGATCCGCCTGCACCGGCGCAGGCGGAGTGAACTTAGCGATATCAGGGATTAGGATTTCCCGGTCGATCCGTTCCTCCTGCCAGCCGGCGTCGAGCGTGATGTACACGGGCCCCTTGGGCTCCGTCATCGCGACGCGGTACGCGCGAATCAGCGACTCCGGCACGCTGAATGTGTCGTGCGGCTGGTCGTCCCATTTCACGTAGTCGCGGACTAGGTTCCCCTGAACCAGCGCCGTGTGGACCCAGTCGATCCAAGGCCGGCGACCATCCATGCTCATCGGCCCTGTGCCGCTCATTACGATCATGGGCGATTTGCTGACGTACGCATCGTAGATCGCCATGCTGGCGTGCATGGTGCCCACCACGTTGTGGACGAGCGCTGCAGCGGGCTTACCCGTCAGCTTCGCGTAGCCGGCAGCGATGGAAACCGCAATCTCCTCATGGAGGCATTCGATAATTTCCGGTGACGTGTTGTCACCGTAGTTGATCAACGAGTCCAGCAGGCCTCTGAACGTAGCGCCTAGATTCGTCGGCGCATACTCAACTTCGTAACGCTTGAGGATCTCGACGACAACGTCCGATCCCCATTCCATCTCTCCGGTCATGCGTGCTCCTTTCGTGAGCAAAGTTCCCGTCGCCCAGCCAGACGTGCCGGAGTGTACTACCTCGCTGCGCGTGTTCTGCTAGAACTCAGGTCTTCGCGTAGGCGAAAGACAAGCTGAATCAGGATTGGGCTCCAGGATTAGAGGCCAGTTCAGTCATCATGTTTGACGATTCGTTGCCGAAGATCTGGCGTATGTTTGGCGCAGGGACTTGTTGGCCGGTGCATGCGGACCTCACCCAACCCTCGCGTGGAGGAGGGGGGGGGGACGCCTCGATCCGATTTCTGTTATTGTGACACCCGTGACACCCACCTACAGTGATCGATACCGCTTCGCGTTCAACGACCTTCCCGCGCCAATTTTTGGTGCGTGGTTTCTGCTTCAAGGGTTTGCCGGTGGTGGGCTTCTGCCTATCGTGCTTGGATTGGCCGCGATCGCCTTCACGTTGTTCAAGCGCCACAGGCGCTATGACCTCTTCGAGGACGCTCTGATCGTTCGATACTTGGCGCCTCGGGTCCTCGCTGTCTACATGCGAGACATAGAAAGTGTGCAAGTGGTGCGGCAACCGACGGTAGGCCCCGTGGTGTCGATCCGGCGCAAAGCGGGCGCAAATGTGATTATCAGGCCCTCGAACCCCGAGGAGATGGCGTCCCGGTTGAACGATGCGTTGAACGCATAAGCCCTACGGCAGACCTACGCAAGGAACGGTTCACCAGCCGTGTTTCGCTTGCCAGCATTGTTTCCAGCGAGCGAGGGGGGCTTTGACCCACCCACCGGTAAGCTAGGTTCCGTTCCTCCTTAGCGCTACTACTGGGATCAGGCGGGTCGTCTTGTCCGCGTAGTCTCCGAAGTTGGGATGTAACTCCACTTGTCGCGCATAGATGCGACGACGTTCTGGGCCAGTGATCGGCTCGGCTGTGGCTTCGTAGCGCTCAGTACCCACCTCAACCGCCACGGCGGGATTGGTGACCAGGTTGAGGTACCAGTCCGGATGCGCTGGAGATCCACCTTTGGAAGCGAAGATGTAGAGGCAGTCCCCACCTGGCAGGTATGCGAGCGGGTTTGTTCGAGCGAGTCCCGTCTTCGCACCAATCGTGTTGAGCAGCAGGAGAGCATTGCCCGAACCGGTCGTGACTTTGCCACCCCCGCTCCTGAATTGATCGATGACCTCGAGGTTGTGCGCGTTCCATTCGTTCCTGCTCGTCATGGTTGAAAATCCTTCCTTTACCCACCTCAGCCTGCCCCACGTTGCTTGAACCACGGTCAGCGAGGGTACCCATCGCCACCTCGCCTCTCGTTCGATTCCAGCGTCACCTGGAACTCACCGAGTTGGCCATCCCGAGTCCAGCCTGCCGCGGACGGTCTGGTAGTGGGCCTTGAATGACGCGCCAACTCGCGGGAGTTCTCCCGTACCAGCAGCCTCGTCATCCAAGTGACCAAGAGGTAGGTACTGTCGTGGGGTGCGTTCGCCAGATTGTTACGGCTTGTGTCTATGCCCGTTCCGCTGCGGTTCTCTGTTCCTTTGCTGGCAGAACCCGTGCACGGGCACCGTGCACGGGTTCTCGTGAATTGCAGCTGAGCCGCACAGTTCGCACCGATAAAAAGGCCTTGCCTTGATCGCTAGGCGTAGGCTTTTAGCACTCCCACCTTGTTTTCGGGGCCGGCTACGCCGGTGCACCACGGGATGAGGTTCTTCATGCGACATTCCTGTCCATGCTTGCGGAGTTCCTCTTCAAAGATTTCGTGGGTCCGCCGGGCCTCGTCCTCGTACTCGAGCTGAATCCCGCCATTCTTGATGCTCACCATCGCACGAATCTCACCTTGCCGTCCGGGGTCGTTGATCCCCCGCTGGTACGTGTACTTACGCGAATTAGACGGGCTCATGTTGATGTAGCGTGCAGGCGTCGTACCCACGTTAAAGTGTTGATGGAAATACTCGTGCTCAGCATCCTGGGTCGGCAGGTAAAGGCTGCCCTTCTGCCAATCGGCCTTCACCAGATCAGACATATCGTCGTTGCGCCACACGAGCGCAAAGCCATCGCCGCCGGTAATCAGCAGATGCGCGCCAGGGCCGTGGCGATGCGCCTTCTTGTAGGTGCCCACGGGGAACTCGGAGATGTGGGAAGCCACCGTGTTGTCCGATAACGACAGCATAATATTCGTGCCCCCAGCGCCACGCTCCGACCAGTCGGGCATCGGCATGTTGGCTGCGTCGGGCAGGAAATTGGTCTCCCACACCCGCCCCTTGTACATCACGCCTCCGCCGGACCCCCAACCTTCGTCTGCCTTGAGACGGTCAGGGAAGATGTAGGGGTTGTTCCAGATGAAGTCGGGCGTGATGAACTTGCGAATCATCCCCGGCAGGTTCGTCACCGACACCATCCGGGTGGCCTCTGCGCCGCTCCCGTTGAAGTGTTGGTACCATGCGTTCATGGGAATCGAGAAGTACGCCCCTGCAGCCCATTCAAACGTCTGCTTGCGGTTGTCGTCGTACCAAACGGACGTCGCCCCACGACCGCTGAGGACGTAAACTACCTCGTTGAACATATGGTGAACCGGGTTCGTCTTGCCCCCTGGCCCGACTTCGATCACGTGCTCGTTGGTCTCCTCGTCACCGTCCAGGTACACCACTGCACCATCGCAACCCATCCGCGGCCATGGCGAAAGCTCTAGTGTGAAGAGATTCTTGATGTACAGCCCACCATGGAGCTTTACCCCTTCATCCTTCTGCCAATCTTCGTACGTGTCTATCCGCTCGAAAACTGGAGCAGTATCCGGATCGTAACTCGTCGTCATGATGATTCTCCCCTCGCCGTAATGAACCTTATGGGCCTTTTCTAAGCTTGCGCACGCGGCAGGTCGGTTCACCGCTCACCTCACCGCGCGAAGTGACCGCAAACATATTCCTGCCTATCGTCGGAGTCAATCCCACGTACGAGCTGCTCGTATCACCCTGACAACTCCAACACGATAGACGTGTCGAGTCTGCTGGCCGCGACCAGCAACTTGGGATTGGCACTTGAGTCAAACCGCTCCCGGTTATTGCCGACGCTGAAACAGACGGCCCCCTTAGTTGCCAAGATCGACAACTGCATCTGGACTGCAACGTCGTACTCCCGCAGCTCTAGCC
>CAUZFB010000059.1:0-12453 GCA_963579135.1 Dehalococcoidia bacterium
GGCCATGGTTCTGAAGAGCCGCCTCCACAACGAGTTGCAGGCCGCCGATCTCTATGGCGGGTGGCTGCGCTCGACGCCCGAGTTCGAGGTAAAAGCGATAATGGCCCACTCCGCCAACGAAGAGATGGAGCATGCTGAACTGCTGGCCGAGCGCATACGTGGCCTCGGCCATGACCCCTTCGACTACCGGCCGTTGCCAGCGCAGACTGCGATGTTCAGCGCGCTCGCCGGACTACACGGCACGTGCGCGCGCATCGCAGGGTTCCCTCTGGCAGGCGAGACCGTAGCGACGTACCTCATCGGCAAGTCACTGCTCTCGGACTCGGTACCGGAGTGGATCAAAGCACCGTACCGGCACATCAACAAAGAGGAGCTCCAGCACGGGAGCGTCCCTCAAGGCATACTGCACCGCTATGCCCTGACGGACGAGTTGCAAGACGCCGTGCGCCGCGCCGTCGCCATGCGGATGACGCTGTTCAAGGAATACACGGAGAGCCTGGATCGTTGGGTACTTGAGGGCAAGCCCTGGTAAGGTACCCACGACCCGAACGCTGAGGAGGCCCGCTACCGATGAAAGTGATCGTCTTTGACCTGCTGCCGTACGGCGAGAACCTCGATTATCTCAAGCAGGGGCCAGAGCTGGAGTGGCCCCTGCCCAAGCGCTATTTCGACCCGGAGGTAGCCCAGAAGACCTACGCCGAGCATCTGGCTGCGTGGGAATTGATGGATAGCCTGGGCTACTACGGCATTGGGTTCAACGAGCACCACACGTCGCCGTACGGTCTCATGAACTCGCCGAACCTCATGGCCGCCTCCGCCGCACAGAGGACGAAGAATCTAAAGCTGCTCATCTACGGGAACGTGTTGCCCGTCCACGAGCCCTTGCGCCTAGCAGAAGAGCTGGCCATGCTGGACTGCCTCTCCAACGGCCGGATCATCTCGGGGTTCGTCCGTGGTATCCCCCGCGAGTACGTCGTCTACGGCGTGCCGTTCCCTGAGTCGCGATCTCGGTTCAATGAGGCGTGGGAGATCATTTCTCGTGCCTGGACCGAGGAAATGTTCTCCTACGAGGGCAAGCACTGGTCGTACAAGGACGTGGCCATCTGGCCGCGTCCCGTGCAGTCGCCGCACCCTCCCGTGTGGGTGCCTGTCACAGGCTCCAAGGAGAGCATCGAGTGGGCTGCTGAGCATGGTTTCCCGATAACTCCCGGCCTCGTCGGTGCGCGCGGATTTCGTCAGGACATGGTGCGCTACTACGCGCAGTGCCTGGCAGCAGCGGGTTACACCATAACGCCGGACCACCTCATCGTCGGCGCCAACGCCTACGTCGCGGACTCGCGTGAGCAGGCGCTGCGGGAGGCCGGGCCCTCCCAACTCTATTTCAACCGTACATTGTTCAGTCACGGTAACGTGCTTGAAACGGAGCAGCAGCGCAAGGATGGCTACGTCAGTGCGCAGGCGCACGACTACGTCCGTCCGGAGAATCTAGCCGTTATCCAAAACCAGACCCGCAAGCGGCTCCGCGAAATGACCATGGATGATTTGGCCAAAGACCAGAACCTGATCTGGGGCAACGCCGATGAGGTCACATCAAAGCTCATCGACGAGGCGGAAGCGATGGGAACCAACACTCTGTTGATCAGCATGAACCGAGGCGGTATGCCCGGCGACCAGTTCATGGAACAACTCCGTCGGTTCGCCAAAGACGTACTACCCGCGCTGAACGCCTACGAGGTCAAGCAGGTTACTCCCACGCTAACCTGACCCTGGTCTTGGCTATCTAGACCGAGGGCGTAGACTGACCCTATGACAGCCGACGACGTTCAAGGACAAGCCCCAGGTGGCAGCGCCCTGCTCGACGCCGTGCATAGTGTGCTCGCGAACGAGCTCCAGTACATGGCGCTCAACGCTAGCCAGTTGCCCGAGGCTCTAACGAGTTTCGAAGTACTCCGTGAAGCGGAGCTCGACAACGAGACCATGGCGAAGCACGGGTTCGGCGAGAAGACAGCGGACGATCTGGCCAAGCTGGGCCGCATCACCGGCTATGTGCGTGAGTTCGTGGTGCCGCAGGGCGCGCCCACGCTCCGGGAAGAACCCGCCGAGATTGTGATGGCCGCCACTGTCGTCCACCTCTTCGAGAGCGAGGAGGCCGTCAAGCGCTGGATTGATGAGTCGTTTGTTCGCGATTTCCGGGATAACGTCGGCAAAGAGAGTAACGAAGGTCAAACGCTGCAAGGCGTTGAGATCCTCCAGATCGAGGGCTTGCACGACTACGCCGCGTCGCTGCTCGTGGTTCACGAAATGCCCGACGCGGTCCTCGCGTCCACCATCATCGACTTCCGCATGGGCAACCTACTCGGTGTGGCCTACGTGGTCGCGAAGCGTGATGTCACACTGTTGGCGTTGGCGAAAGAGCTAGCGTTGGCGCTGGAGCAGCAGGTGGTCCGTGTGGCGCTTGGCGCCGCGTAGCGTCAGCCTATGTCCCTAGTCCTCAGTTAGATCCCAGTGTCAGAGTCCCGGCAAAAAGAAAAGGCCACCCTTGCGGATGGCCTTTTGCTTATATGATCCGTTTGGCTACCAGCGCGGGCCGCGCTCCTCGCGAGGCCGAGCCTCGTTGACGGTGACCGCCCGACCGTTGATCTCTTCGCCGTTGACCGACCGGATTGCATTCTCGCCCTCGGACGAATTAGGCATTTCCACGAAGCCGAAGCCTCGCGAACGACCTGTCTCACGATCCGTGATTACGGTGGATGATTCCACCGCGCCGTGGACAGAGAAGGCGGCCTCAAGCTCCTCGCCAGTCACTGAATATGCGAGATTTCCTACAAATATTCTCATGCGCACTCCTTCCGCAGTTCCGCTGTTCTACTAACTCCTGAGGTACTACTGCGGAAGCGTCTGAGCTACATGAGACCGGACGGCACCGACTACTACCCACCGAGCAAGCCGCCGAATTCTAGCACCATTCTCTAATACGACAACAATACTTCCACGAACCTTGCTTCGAACTCCTAATCTATGCTGCGCCATCGATGATACTCGTCGGTTCGTGCGCTGGAACGGCTGTTGAGGCGACATGACGCGGGTCGCCATCGACGGGTTCGTGCTTTTCAACGGGATGCTTTGGGGTCGGGTTCCATCTGCGTTCGGCCCCCACCTGATCCTATGGGAACAACTCTTAGTTCGTTGCTGAGTGGGTGCGGGGCTGGAACCAATCGAGTGGTACTCGTACCGCCAGCATCTCCCCCACAGCCGTCTCCTGGCCGCCGGAGACGAGTGAGCAGGTGACCGTCGACTTGCGTCCGTCGACCTTCTCGACGTGACTCGTCAATGTTAGAGGGAGATGAAGAGGCGTTGGCTTGCTGTACGTCACCTTCAGGGAGCCCGTCACGTACCAAACCAGCGGATCGCTACCCACCTCACGCGATTCCTCCCGGTATGCCGTCGCGATTGCGGTCCATATCGAGTGGCAGTCCATGATCGCGCTGATGATGCCACCGTAGAGAATGTGCTTAGGTCCTGCTGCGAACTCGCTCCGGGGGAGCCAATCGCACACTACCTCGTCCCCTTGCCATCGACTCTTCAGATGCAAGCCTGTTTCCACGGTAGGCCCGCAGCCCCAGCAGTAGTTTCCGGGCATCAGGTCTTGGAACGGCATGGTACCAGTCAACGGAGCCTCCTCATAAGACAGGGGAATAGACAGAAAATAGCAAGATACGTGGGCCTGATCAAGCTAACTTCGACGCTCGCACGATGTAGGCGGGGTCCGCGTAAAGATCTGATGTGCGGTCGAGAAACTCAGGTTGGGTCCAGCCACCGCTTGCGCCGAAGTACGCGCCAATCAGTTCACCGCGCTTCTGCGGTTGGGTCATCGCCTGCCAGATGGCCACTGCCTTCGTGGGGAACATGCGGCTGGAGAAGATAACGTGGAATGTGCCACCAGGCTTCAGTATCCGCCGTACGTCAGCGAATATCTCCATCGGGCGTGTCATGTACTGAACAGACACTGCTACGTAGGCCGCGTCAAATCCCTCGTCGGGTAGCGGCATCACTGGGTTGGCGTTGAGATCGTGGACAACCCGTGCCGTGAGTTGCGGGTTCTCGTCTAGCTCGACGCGATTCATGCCGAGCCCCACAATGGTCCCTGCGAAGCCCTCGGGTAGATGAGAGCGCCACGCGCTCATCAGATCAAGCACCACCCCGTTCGGCGGCAGCACGCCACTCAGGTACTTGCGTATCGCATTTATCGTTGCATCGTCAATGTGCACGACTAGGCGGGGCTCGCGATAAAAAACGTCATCGGGTGTTTCGTCCTGGCGCCAAAACCAGTCCTGTGGGAATTGCGGTATGTCTGGCATGACTTAGGTGATATCGGCCACGTCTTCGCGCGTGGGCGTCCATTTAGGGTAGGTCGGATCGTCCCCGCCGCTCCACTCACGCAGCTCTATCTCCAAACCGCTGGGGTCTTTGATGATTGTCGTCCTGCCCGTGAACGAGAAGCTTGCCCTCGGATGCATGACGACCTCGATTCCCAGCGTTTCGAGTTCCGTGACCGTCGCGTCGGCGTCCTCGACCAGCATCGCGAACGGGCGCACCCCGGTCCCCCCGCCTAGCGGGTCTGCCGTGTCCCGAGGTTGAACAAGCTCGATGACCGTCCCTGAATTGCCCACGTAGGCAAGCTGCCGTCGATCGTCTTCAGGCCCGAACTCCACTCGCCTTAGCAGGTTGAACCCAAGTTTCCCGTAGAACTTGATACTGGCGTCTAGATCGACGGCGACTGCGTGGACGTGGTCGATCCTGAGATCCATCTTGCCCTCTCCTCCAGCGAGCGTTTGCTCGCGAACGATTGGTGGGCATGATAGCGCGGGTGGCGTTATGGTGTCCGGTGCGTAGAATGTGCGCCGACCATCGACAGCAGGGGATGTGATGACCACCTACAACGTGATTGGTAAGAAGGTAGCGCGCAAGGACGGGCCTCCCAAGGTGACGGGTGGCGCGGAATACGCCATAGATGTCGCTCTACCAGGCATGCTCCACGCAAAATCGGTGCGCAGCCCGTTCCCCCACGCCCGCATCCTCAAGATTGACGCGTCCAAGGCGCTGGCATTGCCCGGCGTTCACGCGGTGCTCACCGGTGAAGACGTTGCGGGTCACGTGCTGGGCAACCGCGTACGGGACGTCCCCGTGCTCGCCAACGGCGTCGTCCGGTTCATCGGCGAAAAGGTTGCCGCTGTCGTGGCCGACGACGAGCCTACTGCCGAGCGGGCCCGCGAGCTTGTGGAGGTCGAGTACGAAGAACTCGACACGATTTTCACAATCGACGACGCTATGTCCGAGGGCGCCCCGGTGTTGCATCCCGACATGATGGGCTACCAGGGGTATGCGAAGCCGCCGGAGCAGCCATCCAACGTCTTCTTCACCAACGTCTACGGTATCGGCGACATCGACGTTGGGTTCGCCGAGGCCGACCAGATCTTCGAGGACACGTACACTACGCAGCGGCAGCACCCCGCGTTCTTTGAGCCCCGCGCGTGCGTGGTCGCAGCAAATCTCGACGGGCGTGTGCAGATTTGGACCTCCACCAAAGCACCGTACGGCCTGAAGGGTGCCATCTCGCTCGCCATCGGAGTCGACAACGAGAAGATCGTGATCAACCCCACCTACGTCGGTGGCGACTTTGGAGGCAAGGGCTGCCCGTGGGATGAGCCGCTGTGCTACTTCCTGTCAGAGAAGACGGGCCACCCCGTGAAGATGGTCATGGATTACCAGGAGGAGTTCGAGGCCGGGAACCCCCGTCACGCATCTGTCGTCAGGGTGCGCACCGGCGTCAAGAGCGACGGCACCATCACCGCGCATCACCAGGACATGATCTTCAACAGTGGCGCCTACGCCGGACTCATGCCCCAGGGTTTCCTCGCCGGCACGGATCGGATCGCCGCCAATTTCCGCATCGCGCACGCTCGCTTCGACCACCGGCACGTGTACACGAACACCGTTCCCGGTGGTTACATGCGTGGGCCAGGCGAAGTGCAGGGAACGTTCGCGATGGAATCCCACATGGACGAGATTGCCCGCACGTTGGGTATCGATATCGTCGAGTTCAGGCAAAAGAACATCCTGCGCCCTGGCGATTCGACACCCATGAACGAGCGGTTCAGTGGTGTGCGTGCCGAGGAAACGCTGCTCGCAGCGGTCGCCAAAGCAGGCTTCCCAAAGGCTAAGGAATCCAACGTTGGCTTCGGCCTTTCGATGTGCTCGCGGCCCGCGGGTGGCGGCGAAACCCATGTCGAGATCACGGTCGAGCCGGAGGGGAGCATCCTTCTGCGCACTCCGATCTTCGAGCAAGGCTCCGGCGTTCACACGGTACTCGCGCTCATCGCCGCCGAGGAGCTTGGCACAACGCTGGAGAACGTCCGCGTTGTCCCCTGGAATACCGACGCCGTCCTGTTCGACTCCGGCGTCGCCGGGAGCCGTGGCACGCGCATGATGGTGCCCGCCGCCCATGAAGCCTCCCAGGAGGCCAGGGGTGAACTGCTGAACACCGCCGCCGAGCTCACGGGCTGGCCCATTGAGCAGTTGGAGTCCAAGGATGGCGCCGTCGTGAACACGGCCTCCGGCGAGCAGTTCGGGTGGGCCGACCTCCTCTCCCGCGTTCCCGACCGACCGGTCATGGGCCGCGCCTCCAACAGAGACATGGGCCTCGCTGAGTACACCACGTTCGCCGCCCAGATCGCCGAGGTGGAGGTCGACCCGGAGACTGGCCAGATCCACCTGCGCCGGTTCCTATCGGCCCACGATGTGGGGACGATACTGAATCCCATCGGCCACCAAGGACAGATTAACGGTTCCATCGTGACCGGCCTCGGCTACGCCCTCATGGAGGAATTGCGTATCGAGGACGGTCGCGTGACCACCCAGTCCTTCGCCGACGTGAAGATCCCAACGATGGCGGACCTGCCTGAGTTCGAGACACTGTTGCTGGAGTCAAACGAAGGCGTCGGCCCGTACAAGGTCCGGTCCATCGGTGAGGCGCCGCTCCTCGGTGTCGCGCCTGCCATCGCCAACGCCGTGCGCGATGCGACGGGCGTCCGGTTCCATGACCTCCCCCTGACTGCTGAGAAGATCCTGGCTGGCCTCCGCGCGAAGAAGGCTACCGGCTAGGTAGGCGTCACCCTGAACGCAGCGGACTCGAAGCATCTTTCGCAGTTCGAGCGCTTAGAAGAGCGGCTCGAAGCGTTCCACCACCCCGAGAACATCTTGCTGAACGAATAGGCTTGAAAAGTGACCCACCAACCCGTCCCTGACCCTCTCAACGACGTCCGCATGGCGGTCCGCGAGGTCTGCGAAAAGTACGGCAACGAGTACTGGCGTCGCATGGATCACAATCGCACTTACCCGGAAGCGTTCGTGACCGAGCTGACCGACCTCGGTTGGCTTGGCGCCCTGATCCCCGAGGAGTATGGCGGAGGCGGCATGAGCGTCACCGAGGCCAGCGTGATCCTCGAAGAGATCAACCGCGCCGGTGGGCACGCCGCGGCATGCCACGCGCAGATGTACACCATGGGCATCCTCCTACGCCACGGTAGCGATGAGCAGAAGCGCCGCTACCTCCCCGGCGTGGCCGACGGTTCTGAACGCCTGCAGGCGTTCGGTGTAACCGAGCCTAACGCAGGTTCCGAGACCACGCGCATCGAGACCACCGCCGTCCGCAAGGGCGACCACTACGTCATCAATGGCGAGAAGATATTCATCTCCCGCGTGCTCCAATCGGACCTCATGGTGTTGCTGGCACGCACGACTCCCTACGATGAACTGGAGAACAAGACGATGGGTCTTTCGGCGTTCATCGTTGACCTGCGCACGGCGGGTGACCACCTCAAGGTCCAGCCGTTGGACCTCATGTTCAATCAACACACCAACCAGCTTTTCTTCGACAACCTAGAAGTCCCCGTCGAGAACCTCATCGGCAAGGAGGGTCTGGGGTTCCGCTACATCATCGACTCTTGGAACGTCGAGCGGATCCTCATCGCGGCAGAGTGTATCGGCGACGGTGATTGGTTCATCAACAAAGGCGCGTCCTACGCCAGCTCCCGCGTAGTTTTCGGCAGGCCCATAGGCGCCAACCAAGGCGTCCAGCTGCCCATCGCCCAGGCCTACGCCCACGTCCGTGCCGCTGATCTCATGAGGTTCGATGCAGCCGCCAAGTACGACCGTGCCGAAAAGTGTGGTGCCGAGGCCAACATGGCCAAGCTGCTGGCATCAGAGGCCTCATGGGAAGCGGCCAACGTATGCATGAACGTCCATGGAGGCTACGGATTCGCGGCTGACTTCGACATCGAGCGCAAGTTCCGCGAAACGCGCCTCTTCATCACTGCCCCCGTCAACAACAACCTCGTCCTGGCATTCCTTGGCCAGAACGTATTGGGTATGCCCCGGTCCTACTAGCCACACCTAGCCATCATCTGACCCACCGGTGCAAGGAGGCCACCCCATGAGCTCCGACCTCGATTCCGTGAAGCGCGACGTCGCTATAGCCAACCGCGTGCTGTCCGTAGCCGGCCTCGCGTCGGGTGCGCTCGCGTCGTTGGGTCACGTAAGCATGCGCGTGCCTGCCGAGCCCGACAAGTTCGTCGTGAAGGGCAGAGGACTCGCTTTCGATGTCCTTGGTGCGGTACGCGCTGAGGACATGGTCGTTTGCGATCTCGATGGTTTCCTGATCGAAGGCCCGAAGGGTGCGACGCAACCCAACGAGGTGATGATCCACTCGAGCATCCTCAGAGCGCGCCCGGATGTGACATCCGTCGTCCACGTGCACCCGCGGTACGCCGTCGTCCTCAGCACCCTCGGTCACACCATGCGGCCTGTCGCTCGTGAGGGTATGCCGCTCGTGCGTGAGCCGTTGCCCGTGTATCCGGACGTCGCGCTCGTCACGACGCAGGAGGAAGGCACGGAGCTGGCGAATGTGTTGGGCGCGCGCCAGGCCGCGTTGCTCTTCGGCCACGGCGCAGTCACGGTGGGCACCGATCTTGAAGACGCCGTCATGAACATGGTCAACCTCGAGGAGCAGGCGAAGATGAACTGGTACGCGTACTGCGCTGCCGGTCCCGGCCACGCTCGTATCCCCGAAGAGATGATCCAGGCAGAGCGTGCCAAGCCTCGGTTTGACGATCTGCCGCACATGAAGGACCTCGTCCAGCAGGCGGACGTCGTTCATGCTCGTGGCGCGTGGCAGAACTACGCATATCTGGCCGGACGAGAGTAGGGGAGCAACATGACCGTATCGTTGGACGAAGCGAAATCGCTGGCAGACTCGGTGCTGGTGCGTGCCAAGGAGCAGGGACTCACTGTCGGCGTCGCCGTGGTCAACGAGCGCGCGGGCACCGTGCTCGTCGTCGGCATGGACGGCAGCCGTCCGTTCACGCCAGACACGGCTCATGGCAAGGCGTTGGGTACGGTGCTCTGGGGCATGGCCGGTGAGCTGCTCGAAGGCCGTAGTGGAAGTCCTGTATTCGAATACGTCAGCAAGCTGTACGGCGACAGGGTCATCTACGCCAAAGGCAGCGCGTTGCTGCAACGCGCGGGCGTCACCGATGGCGCAATCGGCGTCAGCGGTGGCATGCCTGACGTCGACGAAGAGTTGGCGCGTGCGGCCGCCGCCGATTACTCGGCGAGCGCCGGTTAGCTCCGGCCAGCTTGGCTCACAGCAGAGCCCGAAGCGCCGCCAGCGGACGCAGATAATCGTCCAGCTCAAAGCCGTCGACCTTGGCCGAGCGCTCCCCGGAGAAACCGTCCACCGCGCCGGCCTTGACGCAGCGCTGCACGCGTTCGGACTCGTCATGGAGGGTCGGCAGCAGATCACGGCCCTCGATTTGAGACATCGCGACGAGTAGTCCCCACGCGCCCCAGTTCGACAGGCTGGCGATGACCAGTTTCGCGGTTCGCGTCACTGCCGGCGCGTCCGGCAAGCTCGCCACGCTCGCGATCTCGCTCGCCAGCAGCCCCATGCCGATCTCGTTGCCACCGTCACCAATGCCAACTGACGCTTCGTGTAAGTCAAACAGCCGGTCCACGCGCGCCGTGTGTGGTGTGATGTCGATCGACCGCATGTTGCGGTAAACATCCTCAGCGTCAGGCGCGCAGCGTTCGATCCCGATCAGAAGCGATGGCTCGTATTCCGCGAGGATGGCTTTCGCGGCGCGTACGCTCTCATCTGGCCCCGCGACAGGAAACTCCACGACCGGCGCCCCCGGCCCCGCTACCGCACGCATAACGTCCGCACCATGTGCATCCGTGACGTAGACCACACGACGTCCTAGAGCTTCCAGCGCCGTGCCGATGGCGACCGCTCCAGGAGGGCCGTCCGTCTCCACCGCAGCGCCACTCAGGATGTAAAACCCGGTCCCTATCAGTACCGTTCCCGGCCGGTCCAGCACGTAGCGAGCGGCGTCAGCGCAGTAGTCGGCAGGCAACGATCCGCGCAGCGCCGAGATGCCGCGCCGGTCGTTGCCGAGGATGATCTCTTCTATGGATGTTTCGCCGGGCCTCTGGGGCTTGTGGGTCTTGTGGGGGATTCCTGACATACCCGCAACCTATCCGACCAGCGCTGCTGTGTCACTCCCTGCGGCGGCTATCGTTGGTGGCGTTACACGAACCGACCGCGCCAACATGACGCGTAGCCCAGTAGAGGCTAACCCAAGAGGGGGGAGACGATGAACTTGGATCACACGTTGATACTCGCCAAGGACAAAGAGAAATCGGCTCGATTCTTCGCCCGCATCAGGGGTCTGCAGTTCGCAGGCATCCATGGGAGCAGCGGACTCGTCACCGTCGACGACACTCTCGCCCTGCGCTTCGACGAACGCCAGACCGGGCGCATCTACTGCGCGTTTCACGTCAGCGAGGCTGAGTTCGACTCCCTCGTCGGCCGCCTCTGTGACGAGAATGTGCCATTCGGCGCTAACGGCGCGCGCTCAGGTGGCTTCGATATGCAGGTCGGCGAGCACAACAGGGGCAAGCGGGTTTAATTCGATGACCCCAACGGGCAGAACGTGGAGCTCATGACCGTCGCTACCGCAGGCCTGGGCTAATTTGCGTTTGAGACGCATCATGGGTTGCGTTGACCAAGGAATGGTCCGCCTCTACAGTAGCCTCGCAACGATCTCTCGTCGCAGGAGTCAGTTATGACCACCAATACCGAATGGGGCGCGATTTTCAAAGAGCTGGGAGCCCGGCCCATCATCAACGCCATCGGCAGTCTGACGCTCGTCGGTGGCTCGACTCCACCCGTTGAGGTCCGAGAGGCGATGGAGGCCGCCAACGACGCCTACATTCCGCTCACTGACCTACAAGCAGCCGTGGGCCCCATCATCGCTGCGGCGACCAACGCTCCCGCCGCCTACGTGACCTCGGGCGCTGGCTCAGCGCTCACCCTCGCTGCCGCCGCTGCCATGGCCGGCGACGAAGACGCCAAGATCGAACAGCTGCCCAACACCACTGGCATGAAGAACGAGATCCTGATCCAGACGCGCCATCGCTACTGGTACGACCGTTGCCTCGAAGCGTCCGGCGCGACGCTGGTGAACTTCGGCACCGCCAAAGGCACCTCGCCCGATGACTTACGGAACGCCATCGGGCCGAACACTGCCGCCGTCCACTTCGTTATGAAAGAGGAGGCACCCGACTCCGCTGCGCTCTCGTTGGAAGAGACCATCGCTATCGCCAACGAGGCTGGCATCCCGACGCTCGTGGACGGCGCGGGCCAGATCTACCCGCTGGAGAACATGGGCAAGTACGTGCGCATGGGCGCCGCGTTCCAGTGTGTCGCAGCCAAATACATGGGTGCACCCCAATCCACTGGCCTCGCCCTGGGTACCGAGAATTTCATCTACAAGCTCAGCCTACAATCCTTCGCTTCCTACGAAGGACGCCGCATCCGTGGCATCGGCCGCCCCCACAAGATCGACCGCCAGGAGATTGTCGGGTGCGTCGCTGCCGTGCGTCGCTGGATGACGCTCAATCACGAGGACCGCCTGTCAGACGCCGGACAGCGCAGCATGATCATGGTCAACGCCTTGGCCGGTATCCCAGGCGTCAGCGCCACCTTCATCGAAAACGTTATCGGCCACCACGCCTTTGGGGTCAAACTCAACGTCGACCCGGCCGTCGCCGGCCTCACCAACCAGGATGTCGTCGACCGTCTCAAGCAAGGCGACCCGCCCATCTGGACCCGCGTCCGCGACCACGAAACCTTCATCATCATCACCACCTTCGGCCTCAAGCCTGGTCAAGAGCAGATCGTCGCCGACCGCATCGCCGCCCTGTTCTAGCGGGCGTGATCGGTCGACCACCTGCTGCTGAAGATCTGGCATCGGCCTGATGCGGGGGTGTCCCGCCCGCCTTCTCTGATTTCTTCCCCCTCCCCTTGCCCATCATCACGCCAGGGGCATAGCCTAG
>CAUZFB010000060.1:0-12093 GCA_963579135.1 Dehalococcoidia bacterium
TGGGGTGCCGACCACCAGGGTCACATCACACGCATGAAGGCGGTCCTTCGCGCGTTGGGCATCGACGACGCGCGCCTGACTATCCTCATATCACAGCTCGTCACGCTGAAATCTGGCGGCGACATTGTCCGTGCCTCCAAGCGTACTGGCCAGATCGTCACGCTCGCCGAGCTCGTCGAAGAAGTCGGGCCCGACGCCTGCCGATTCTTCTTCCTCTCCCGTGCTGCTGAGAGCCAGATGGAGTTTGACCTAGAGCTTGCCAAGAAGGAATCTAGCGAAAACCCCGTCTACTACGTGCAGTACGCCCACGCTCGGATCGCCGGGATTCTGCGGCAGGCCGCTGAGCGCAATGTAACGTGGGCTGACGGCGACGTTGGGTTGCTCACCGACGACCTGGAACTTGCGTTGGTGCGCAAGATGCTCGTGCTACCGGAGCACGTCGACTCCATCGCTGTCACGCTGGCGCCCCACGCCCTGCCACACTATGCCGTCGAGTTGGCCAACACCTTCCACCAGTTCTACGACCACTGCCGCGTGGTCTCCTCCGAGCCCGCCGACGCGCCAATCATGAAGGCCCGCCTAAAGCTCGTCGAGGCCGCCCGCATCGCCCTTGCGCGCACGCTCACGCTCATGGGCATGAGCACGCCGGACACGATGTAGCCAGCCCCGTTCGCCGCTACACGCTCGCTTCCGAATACCACTCGTAGATCTGACTTGCGGTCATGAATGCCACCCCTGGATGATTCTTAATCACCTCCAGGATCTTTACGAACGTTTGGAACCGGTGCGGTTGGCCCATGATGAATGGGTGTACCGCGATTGGTAGAATGCGCGCTGTCTCCGGCGTATCCGCCAGCAACGTCGCCAGCGACGCCTCGACCCGGTCGAGCATCTCCGGCGCCTTGTGTCCGCCGCGCATGTAGATGCCAATGTCGTTAATCTCGTTCGAGTACGGCAGCGATGTCAGCGAACCCGATTTGACCTTCATCGGGTAGGGCTGGTCATCGTTCACCCCGTCCAACACGAACCGAACGCCCTCTTCCGCGAGCACATCGGGTGTGTCGAACGTCTCCTGCAGGCCCGGGCCAAGCCACCCCAGCGGACGCTGGCCCGTCTGACGCTCAATGGCGTCCAGTGTCTGCTTGATCTCAGTGCGCTCGTCGTCAACCAGGTTCAGTGGCACTTGGTAGTAGCCGTGGCCTACCGGATCCCACCCAGCGTGCATGCATGCCTCGACTACGCCTGGGTACGAATCCCCTACGGAGCCGTTCAGCGTCATGGATGCCGCTACATCCACGTGCTTCGTCGCCTCCAGCATCCGCCAGATGCCCACACGCAAACCATACTCAAACACCGAGAACTCAGGCACCTCTGGCAGACGGGTGTTTCCCGGTTGGCTGAGCGGCGAGCCTACGGGCTGGTCGAACTCCTTCTGCTCCACATTTACCACCAGCATTGCCGCAACGCGTAGGCCGCCGGGTAGGGTGAGATGGGCGCGGTCGACAAGGGGTACGAAATCGACTCTGGGGTTCGCCATGGGGCACCTCACCATTTGGAGTGGACGCGTCGGAATCGGCGTGAGTGTAGCCTACGTGGGAACTTTTGCGGCGCGACACCGTAGCCGTCCTCATCTCCCTGCGAGGCGCATGTCTCGGAGCGGGCTAGACCGGAACGGAGTCCGGCCACTCTCGGACCAGGCGGCCCTTGCCGGGGATGCTGAACTTGAGGCCGACCTGCGTGCAGACGTACCACAGCATCGTCGGGTTGCTCGCAATCACCGGCACCCCCAATTCGGTCTCGAGTTGCTCGACGATGCTCAACGGGTTCATGGGTGCACCCTGGAAGTAGATCGCCTCGGCGCTAGGCGCTTTGGCGAACTCCGTCGTTGCCATCTTGTAGAGTTGCTCGGGCGTTTGTGATATCCCGGCACCCAGCTCGGTGAACCCTTCTTCCGGGAGCAGTGCTTCAATGCCCTTCCCCGCCAGGTTCTCCTTGATTTTCGTCTTCAATTCGTTGGTGAAAGGGCACAGCAGCAACGCCTTGCGCGTACCGAGTGCCCGCAACGCGCCAGCGCCCGAGTCCAACGCGGTTGCCACAGGGATGGAAACCGCTTCTCGCAGTCGGCGGGGTAGTTCTGGATTCTGGACCTCCATCGGAGCGCCCATCACAGCGATACCCACCCAGTCGTTGGCCTTAGCTAGCTCTGTCGTCTTCGCCACGTGGACGTCGGACTTGCCCGAGAGCTCGGTCAGCTGTGTCGTGTACAACCCCAGCCCCTCGATTTGCACCTGCACGCCGGCTGGTACCAGCTTCAAGAACTCGTCGTAATGCGGCCTCCATTGATTGTTCGCGGAAAGGAAGCCAATCGTAGGTATGGACGACGTGGTCATGCGCGCGCTCCTGCCCGATCGAGGTTCGGTCGCCGCTAGCCTAACGCCTGGTGAGTGCCGTCGCCAGCGCCAGGCGCCAGGCGGCGATCAGCACCGTCGTCGCGATGATGGCCACGATCGCGAACGGCAGCGAGAACAATCGATCGAACAACGTCACCCGAATCGCGATCGCGACGACGCCTGACCCGACGAGCGCCACCAGCACGCGCTGGAGGATCAACGTGCGTGAGCGGATCGTCGGCAACGCGAAGCTTGTTGACGCCGCGCCAACAAGCAGCCACGCGACTGCGAAGGGCACCACCGTACGGGTAAAACTCTCTAGCGATACGGGATCCTCGTGGTTCATCGTGCCCAGGAACGGGAACGCGGCAAGAACTGCTAAATCCCCAGCGAGCACCACGGCTCGCAGGCGAGCCGACAAAAAAATATCGCGTGGTGCTTGTGTCATCAGATATCTGTCATTTCGAGCGAGGCTGCCGCCGAGAAATCTCTCCGCCGTTCGCGGGGGCTCGATGGAATATTACGTGTACGTCATGGCCAGTGTCGCTAAGGCCCTGTACGTCGGGGTCACGAGCAATCGCTACTTTGGGTTGCGTAGCACAAGATGAAGGAGTTGGGCGGATTTTCAGCAAAGTACAAGACCACACAACTTGTGTATCACGAGGCTACCAACGACGTGCGGCCTGCGATAGAGAGAGGAAAGCAGATCAAGAGTTGGCGGCGTGCTAAAAACATGGCGTTGGTAGCCCCCATGAATCCTCAGTGGGAGGATGCTGGTGTCGCAACATGAGGTGGCGGGAGGGGGGCGAGATTCCTAGTAGGCTGCGCCTCATGTCGGAATGACCAGGGGCTGAGCTAACCCCGAACCATGCGAACGAACCGCCTGCGACCCGCGCGGACAATCGTGTCGAACGGCACGTCCGCCACCACATCAGCGGCGCGCGTACCGTCAATCTCTACTGCATTTTGCTGTAGCAGCCGCCGTGCCTCGCCTCGACTGGCTGCGAGCCCCGCAGCCACCAGTAGGCGTGACAGATCCGCCGTAAACCCGCCGCCGTTCACGGCGGAGACGCCCTCAGTCACCTCGGTGACCACGAAGTCAGGTACATCCGTTGGCTGCTCGCGTTGTTGGAACACCCGTTCGAACTCCGCCCGCGCATGCTCGGCGTCCTCGGCGGAGTGGAACCACGTGACCATCTCGACACCCAGCCGCTTCTTAAATTCCATGGGGTTCGTCGTATGCGTTTCGATAGCCGCCCGAATCTCCTCGACCTCAGCGTCAGGGATGTCGGTAAGCAGCTCGAAGTAAAGCGCAATCACGTTGTCGGGTAACGACATCACCTTGCCGAACATGTCGGCTGACGTGTCCTCGATAGCTATGTAGTTGCCCAGCGACTTACCCATGCGCCGCACGCCGTCCGTGCCGGGCAGGATGGGCATTGTGAACACGACTTGGGGTCGCTGCCCCTTCTTCTCCTGGAGCTCGCGGCCCACCATCAGGTTGAATAGCTGGTCCGTGCCGCCGAACTCAACGTCCGCCTCAATGGCGACTGAGTCGTAACCCTGGAGCAGCGGGTAGAGGATCTCAGTGATCGCGATGGGGCGCTGGGCTTCGTATCGGTTGGAGAAATCTTCCCGGTGTAGGAACTGGTTCACCGTGAAGTGGGATGTCAGTTCAATCACCGAGGCCAACGTGAACTTGCCGAACCACTCGCTCTGGTACACCGCGCGTGTCTTTTCGGGATCAACGACCCTGAAGAACTGACGCATGTACGTCTCGGCGTTCTCTCGCACCTGTGCGGCGTCCAGCATCGTCCGTGTGTCAGACTGGCCCGACGGATCCCCTATCTGCGCGGTCCAGTCACCCACAATCAGGATCAGCTCATGGCCAAGATCTTGGAGCTGACGCAGCTTCCGCAACCCTACCACGTGACCTAGGTGCAGGTCCGGCCGGCTTGGGTCGAACCCCATCTTGAGCTTGAGGGGCTTGCCCTCCTCCAATCGCTTCAGGAATTCGGCTTCGGGGATGATCTCGGCCACACCACGCTTGGTGATCCGGTGCAGTACCTCTGGGTCAAGCTTTGGCAAGGCTCAAGAATCCTTTCGCGTCAAGGGATTGGTAGGTCAGCGGCCCAGCAGGGCCTTGGTCTCTTCGACGTCATGCTTCATCTGCTCTATGAGTGCGTCAACGGAGTCGAATTTCTCTTGGTCGCGCAATCGTGCCACGAACTCCACCCGGACCGGCCGCCCGTACAGGTTACCGTCGTAGTCTAGGATGAACGACTCGACGACTCTTGGCGCATCTTCGTGGAACGTTGGCTTGATGCCCACGCTGGTCGCCGAGGCGTAGCGCTTGCCGTCGATTTCGATCCACGTGGAGTACACGCCATCTGCTGGCAGGGCCTGCAGCGGCCCGAGGCTCACATTGACCGTGGGGAATCCTAGCAGGCCCGCGCCGCGGCCTTCGCCTTCGATGACCGGGCCGTCCAGCGCGAAGCGCCTACCTAGGAAGGTTTCGACCGTCGTCAGGTCGCCCTTGGCCAGCGCCTTGCGAACCGCGCTCGACCTCACCGACGTCCCGTCTAGCTTGTAGTGGTTCGCTATTTCAAGGGAATAGCCGAGCACCGTCCCCAGCGTATCGAGCACCGGCAGCGTGCCCTCGCGGTCTTGGCCCACGGCGAAGTCGGGCCCCACCACCATGTGCCGCATGCCGAGGCAATCACACAGCTTACGCATGAATTGCTCAGGCGACAGGTGTGAGAGCTCCACCGTAAACGTGATGGGAATGACGTGCGCGACCCCTGCCTCGTGCAGCAGGTCAATCCGCTCCTTGAGAGACGTTAGCAGCACGACGGGCAATGCCGGTCGCAGTACGGACAGCGGATGGTTGGCCAGCGTGATAACCACGGGCGTCATGCGCCGCTGCGCAGCGACGGCCACCAGAGTTTGAACCAGACGCCGGTGGCCCAAGTGAACACCGTCGAAGACGCCGAAAGTCGCTGCGACCGGGCCGCTTGGGCGCCCTTCCGTCAACTCATCGCAAAGATCATTCATGTGGTGAACCCCTCCACGCCACTCGAAATTACGCGACGGGCTGCTTCTCCTTGAGTTCCTGATGGGCCCAGATCACCAACGTCGCCGTCTCGTCCCAGCCGATGCACGCATCGGTGATAGACACTCCGTATTCCAGCGCGGAGAGGTCTTCTCCCAGCGACTGGTTGCCGGAGAAGAGATTGCTCTCCACCATCACGCCTACGAGTCCTTCGTTGCCCGCCTGGCGCTGACTGATCACGTCCTTGAACGCTATCCCCTGCTTGTTGTGGTCTTTCTCAGAGTTCGCGTGGGAGCAGTCCACCATCAGCCGTGGCGGGAGGTTTGCCTTGTCCAGCATCCCTTGCACCTCGGCTACGGTCTTCGCTTCGTAATTGGCACCGCCCGTGCCTCCGCGAAGGATCAGGTGGCTGTATGGGTTGCCCGACGTCCGGATGACGCAGTTATGCCCTTCCATGTCTATCCCGAGAAAAGCGTGCGGAGCGCGGGACGTCTTCATGGCGTCCACCGCAATCTGTGAGTTGCCGTCTGTGCCATTCTTGAAGCCCACTGGCATGCTCAGCCCGCTGGCCATCTCCCTATGCATCTGGCTCTCGGTCGTGCGAGCGCCGATTGCTGCCCACGACACCAAGTCCGCGATGTATTGAGGAACGATTGGATCTAAGAATTCCGTGCCCGAGAGAATCCCCATCTCGGCCAGATTCATCAGCAGCTTGCGCGCGGTGAACAGCCCGTGACCGATGTCGAACGTCCCGTCCAGGTTCGGGTCGTTGATCAGGCCCTTCCAGCCGAGCGATGTGCGTGGCTTTTCGAAGTACACCCGCATGACCAGCAGGACGCGATCTTTCACCTGGTCGGCGAGTTCCTTGAACCTGGCCGCGTACTCCAGTGCTGCCTGCTCGTCGTGGATCGAGCAAGGGCCAACGATCATTAAGAACCGGTCATCGTGCCCATGCAGGATGTCTTGGATCTCTGCGCGGCCTTCGATAACCGTCTCCGCCAACTTCGGCGTGATGGGCAGCTGTCGCTGGAGCTCCTCCGGTGAGATGAGCTCTTCGACCTTCAAAATGTTTACGTCGCTTGTTGAGCGCGCCATGACGCATTCCCCTTTTGCGGTTTGGATTTGCGAACCTCGATGGGAAACAAGAGCAGCGGGCTAGCTATAGGAGTGGCTAGCACTGCCGTGGCGCGTAAATCCGTACCGGGCGAAAAGAAAAGACAGGCGAGCAGCGTTACCCGCCCCGCGACCGCATGTGCGGTAGCCGGGGGCGTGCCCCTTCGTTGCTCGAACCTGCCGACCGATAATCATCCGGCTGATGTCCCTCTCGCTCGCAGGTTCTTCGCACCCTTCAGGTACACGTTAACCAACTCATCCTTGCTCCGCTCCGTGTTCACCAGAAGCAGCACCCTGATGACACGTTCGTGCGCTCCAGGTACCAGAATCTCCGGGGAGGTCAACAGGGCCGTTTGCTCCCATCCCATGTGAACCCGTAACGCAACCGGCGGAAACTCCGCATTTAAATCCGCCGTTACCGTGAAGAATACGGCTCCTACGTCGCTTTCCGCAAGGTCGTTAGCTGCTACAAGCCCTTCCAGCAGCTCTTTCGTAGCATCCACGATTGCGGCTTTTGTGTTGGCGTCGGCGGTGGTCGCGCCGCGCAGTCCGAGGCACTGTGTCATCTGAGATCCAGCCAGCGTTATCTTGGGGGTAGGCTAGGTGCCGTTACCAACGAGGGACGCGATGAACGCACCAGCCCGCTCCGCCCGCTCCCCAGCGGGCGCTGAGTCTATCACGTTGATAAGGGCGCTACCGACCACCGCAGCGTCTGCCACGCGACCGACCGATTCCACGTGCGCGCGCTCCGAAATCCCGAAGCCAACGGCCACCGGAAGCGTCGTCCGCAAGCGGATGCGCTCGACGAAATCGGGCAGCGTCAGAGGAAGTTCCGACCGGGCACCCGTGACTCCCGCCACACTCACGCAGTACACGAACCCATCGGCCGATGCCGCGCCCAGTGCGATGCGATCGTCCGTGCTCGTTGGCGCAAGCATCGAGATCAGCGCGAGCCCTACGGCCCGGCACGCGTTGTGGAATGGTTCTGCTTCATCGACCGGCAGATCCGGGATGATGAATCCATCGACTCCTGCCGCCGCGCAGTCCTTGGCGTAGGCCTCGATCCCGTAGTTCAGCACGGGGTTGTAGTAGCCCATGAAAACCAACGGCACCGTCACCCCCCCCTCGCGGAGTTGGCGAGCCGTTTCGATGCATCCGTGCACCGTCATCCCCGCCTCGAGTGCTTTGTAGCTCGCGGCCTGGATTGTGGGCCCCTCGGCCAGCGGGTCCGAGTATGGAACGCCTAGCTCGATCAGCGATGCACCGGCCTTCTCCAACGCCGGCACAATCGCCAGCGTGTCCTCGACCGTTGGGAAGCCAACCGTGACGTAGGGAACAACCCCTGTCTTGCCGCTCTCCCGCATCTTCCGGAGTGCCTGATCCAGTCGTTCGCTCATGCTTCTCGTCTCATGCCGTCAGCGTGACATCCGTTACATGTGCCGCCAATAGCACGGCGCTGGCTAAGAATAACCCCGTGAAGGCCATATCCTCTGCCCAATCGATTATCCCCGGTTGTCTCGCGGCCATGATGGTTGGGTTGTAGTAGAAAGCCGACATCAGAACCATTCCGCTTGCCAGCACCAGCGCCGCCCACGCAGCCCCGGTCACCCCGAAGCCCATCGCGAGCACCGCCGCCATCGCAACCACGTAGAACGGTAGCATCCTCGTCAAAAGCTCATGCATCGAGTCGTACCGTGACACGCCTGCCTTCGCCGTAGCTCGGTAGGTTTCGTGTGCTGTCGAGTTAGCGAAAGCGGAGGCCATCAGCCAGGCCGCGAGGGTTGGAAGGGCCACACTTCTACTCTCTGCATGGGGTCGCCAAACCTCGCCAAGTGTACTCCTGTCGAGTGCTACGCCGAGAGTGCGAAAGCGATGGCGTTTTGCGCCGTGTGCGCCAAGATCAGCGGCTGGAGTGTCCCCGTGCGCCAGTAGACCAGCGCGAATGCCGAGCCCGAAAGGAACGCCGGACCTGCCACTGCTACGTCCAGGTGCGCCAGGGCAAACACCAGTGAGCTCAGTACGACCGCTGCCGGTAGGCCGAATCGACGCAACAAGCCCGCGAACACAAACCCCCGGAAGAACACCTCTTCCACGAAGGGCCCCACTAGCACGACGACGATGAACGTCAGCCAACGCTGTTCCGTGCCTTCGAGTGCCGCTGGCAATGGTAGGGGCACTAAATCTCGCGAGATGTTGCTCACCAACGTCACGTACAGGGCTCCTCCGGCCAGGCTCGCGAAGAACGCCGCGCTGCCCCACGCGTGCAGCGGGAGCGCGGCTAGCCGGCGCGGCCCCAGCAGTGACGTCAGCGTGCCAAGTCGCCCCGGCCCCAGACGAGCCGCCGTCACTAACATCACAGCGTCGAGCACCAGCGTCGATGCCAGCATCGCCCATAACGGCGTCGGCTCGTCGAACACCAGGGACAATGCACCCACCGTCGCTGCGATTATTGCAGCGACCGCGACCAGGCCACCGACGATGTTCCCCAGATTCCATGGCGCATCGATACGAGCTTGGAGGGGGGGAGTTACGAGTAGCGACAATCGCATGTTTTCGGATCACCGGCCAATCTTGAAAGAGCACCAGCGCCGCATCGTGGCCTGCTGCACGGGAAATCGAAGCGTTTGACGAAACCTGTGGAAATCTGGTACAGTCTTAGTGTATTTATAGTATCAATCCGCAGAGATGGGAAGTAGTAAGGCGCACACCCCACCCCAGCGAGCCGGCGTTTGGTGAGAGGCCGGTGGTGGAAGGAACCCTGAACTCGTCCCGGAGCGGCCAGCCTGAACGCTAACACGCAGTAGGGCGGCGGAGCGCACCGATAAGGCGCATAAGTTGTTCTTCCTGCTGGCCGTCTGATTCAACGGGGGCCTACCAGCGAAGGAAAATTGGGTGGTACCGCGGGTAATTATCGACTCGTCCCCTGTCAAGGGACGAGTCTTTTCTTTACCCCTCGGATACGGCCGAGGCCCCGTGGGGCCAGTAATGCCGGTTGCGTGAGCGGGTCAGGAGTGGGGTTAGGCGATGCAGTTGACCGGGGCACAAATCGTTTGTGAGTGCCTTCTCCGAGAAGGAGTCGAGGTTATGTTCGGGCTGCCCGGCGGCGCGATCATGCCCTTCTACCAAACGTTGCCCGAGTACCCTGCGCTCAAGCACATCCTCGTCCGTCACGAGCAGAACGCCGGCCACGCCGCCGACGGCTACGCCCGTGCTGCGGGCAAGGTGGGCGTTTGCGTAGCCACCTCGGGCCCCGGCGCAACGAACCTGGTGACGCCTCTCGCCAACGCCATGATGGACTCCGTCCCCGTCATCGCCCTCACCGGCCAGGTGCCGCGTGCAGCCATCGGTCGCGACGCCTTCCAGGAGACCGACACCACGGGCATCACCATGCCCATAACCAAGCACAACTATCTGGCTATGCACGCGGCGGACCTGCCGCGCATATTTAAAGACGCCTTCCACATCGCATGGAGTGGCCGGCCAGGCCCCGTGCTGATCGACCTGCCTCGCGATGTTTTGGAGGAGGTCGCCGAGTTCGAGTATCCCGAGGCGGTTAGCTTGCGCGGCTACAAGCCCACGCTTGATGGCCACAGCCGCATGATCAAACGCGCAGCCAAGCTAATCGACGACGCCCTGCGCCCCGTAATCATTGCCGGTCACGGAGTGCTCATCGCCGGTGCATCCGCTGAGCTGCGGGAACTGGCCGAAAAGGCCCAGGTACCCGTCATTACCACGCTGCTGGGCATCAGCGGGTTCAGTGCCGACCACGTACTGAGCATGGGCATGCCTGGCATGCACGGCCAAGCCCATAACAACTGGGCCATCGACAGGGCCGACCTCGTTGTTGGGGTCGGCATGCGCTTTGATGATCGTGTGACGGGCAAGATCAGCGCTTTCGCACCGGGTGCCAAGATCATCCACATAGACATCGACCCCGCCGAGGTTGGGAAGAACGTGCGCGTCACCGTCCCCATCTTGGGCGACGCCCGTCGCGTGCTTCATGCCCTCGCAAAAGAGGTCGCTACCACCACTCGGCCTGATTGGCTCAGGGAGATCGACGAGCTCAAGGGCCGCCACCCCACCACCCCCATGTCGCACCCTGACAAGCTGCTTCCACAGCATGTTGTCCGCCAACTCCACGAGGCCACGACCGGCAAGGCCATCGTCGTGACCGGGGTGGGCCAGCACCAGATGTTCGCCGCACAGCACTACGGATTCACTGAGCCCAACACCTGGATTACGTCCGGTGGCCTCGGCACCATGGGTTTCGAAGTTCCCGCCGCCATAGGTGCCGCCGTCGCTCGCCCCGACATGATCGTTTGGAGCATCGCTGGCGACGGTGGGTTCCAGATGACCATGTCGGAACTCGCCACCATCGTGGAGCAGCGATTGCCCATCAAGTTCGCCATCTTCAACAACAACTCGCTGGGCTTGGTTCGCCAGCTCCAAGACCTTTTTTACGACGGTGTGCGCGTGTCGACCGCCTACTCCGGCAATCCCGACTTCGTGAAGCTGGCTGAGGCCTACGGCATTTGGGCCACCCGTGTCAGCGATCCCACGCAGGTTCGCGGTGCCATTGACGCCGCCAATGCCGTCGACGGCCCCACGCTGATCGACTTTGTCATCGCACCTGAGGAAAATGTGTACCCGCACCTGCCGGCAGGGGGTACCGCATCGGAGATGATTGAAGGACCATTGGGAAAGGACGCACCCGCATGGCTGAGCTAGCCACCCAATACCACACGATCACCGCCACTGTCGAGGACAAACCAGGCGTCCTCGCGCGGGTCGCCAGCATGTTCAGCCGGCGTGGGTTCAACATCTCGAACCTTTCCGTCGGCCACAGCGAGACACCGGGTCTCTCCCGCATGACCTTCGTGGTCGAAGGCGACGAGTGGGTTGTGGAGCAGGTCACCAAACAGCTCTATAAGCTGATTGATGTCGTGCGCGTAAGCGACATCTCGGACGACTCTATCGTCATTCGAGAGATGGCACTCGTGAAGGTAAAGTCCACCCCTGAGACGCGTCCCGAGATCATGCAGATCGTTGACATATTCAGGGCGAACATCGTCGACGTCGCCACCGACGCCCTCATCATTGAAGTGACCGGCGATGAAGGAAAAGTTGACGCGCTGGTACAGTTACTGAAACCTTACTCGATCAAAGAAACTATGCGAACCGGGCGAGTGGCCATGACCAGAGGTGGCCCCGCAACGGGATCGAAGAAGACGAGGGCTGACACGACAGACCACAGTGCTCCAGATACTGAAGTGGTGCCTTAGGCGTTCTAACCCAAAAACACGAATTCGACAGAAGAGAAGAGGGGAGTTAGCGATGGCAGTTGTTTACTACGAGAAGGATGGCGACCCGACCCGACTGGCCGGTAAGAAGGTGGGGATCATCGGCTACGGTAGCCAGGGTCACGCCCACGCACTGAACCTGCACGACAACGGCGTCGAAGTCATGGTTGGCCTGTATGAGGGTAGCGGTAGCCGAGCGAAGGCTGAAGCCGAAGGCCTCACCGTCGCCAGCGTCACT
>CAUZFB010000061.1:0-12085 GCA_963579135.1 Dehalococcoidia bacterium
TGTCTCAACATGCAATTGTTCTCCTCGATCTAATTAGTGAGCCCGCCACCTTCGTCTTAGCGACAGTCCCTCACCGCGCGATCCTCAGACTGTGTCGGCAGTCCTACACGCCTACAGGCGTAGGCAGTTTAATCTTGTAGAAGCGAGCGACGTTGTCGCGAACCAACTTCTGAAGTGCATCCGTAGGCAGATGCCCCAAGTTCTTCGCAATGTACTGTCGCGATTCTGGCCATGGCGAGTTGGGGTGCGGGTAGTCCGTCGACCACATGCAGTTGTCTTGCCCCCAAAATTCGAGAACCCGGCCGCCAATAGGGTCATTGAAGAAAGTGGCCGACATCTGACGCTCGAAGTACTCGCTAGGGAGGATCTTTATTGGCAGGGGCCGCGGCGAGTTCTCCTTGAGAGAACCAAATCGCTGCACGTAGTAATCCCACTGCTGGAGCGCGAACGGTATCCAGCCAATCTCGCTTTCGACAACGTTGATGATCAGGTTAGGGTTGCGTTCGAGCACTCCCGTAAAGATGAGATCCATCACGGTGTTCATTGCGCCCAGCGTCTTGTAGTTCACGGAGCCGCGGTGCGCTTCCAGTGGCCCCCCACGATCCCCTGTGAGATTACGGCTGTAGTCGAATCCGGTGAGGATGTGTACATCCACCGGCATGTCCAGGTCCTGTGCTGCTGCCCAGAAACGATCGTAGTGTTCAGCCTTGGTGAAGGGCAGACTTTCCGGTGGCACCTGCCACACCATTCCACCCACCATGCCCGCGTTGCGGCAGCGGCGCATCTCCTCGATCGCGTGGTCGATGTCGTACATAGATATGCACGCGATACCGAACAGGCGATCTTTCGCTACGGAGCAGTAATCAATCAACCAATCGTTGTAAACGCGGAAACATGCCTCTTGGAGCTCAGCATCCTCAAGGGCGAAGAGTCGCAGCGCGAGCGTAGGAAACAGCACCTCGGCGCTCACACCATCCTGCTCCATTTCGGCCACGCGGAAGTTGGGGTCGGTGCCACCAGGACGAGCTTCGTTTAACGTACCTGCGGAGTGGCCTGCGCCCGGTGTACGGCGCTTGGGGAAGGCAGGGGCTTTGTCCCGCAGCGATGCGGGCAAGCGTTCTTGCCAAAGGTCCTCCGGTTCAGAGACGTGAGAGTCCCCTGATATCAGGAGAAGATCCTTGATGTCCACTGAACCGTGTGTCTGTAGTTGCTCGGCGATACCCATGCATTGCTCCTTCGATGGCTCATTCGCAGGCGGATAAAGTCGCTGCCGGCCAAGCCCATAAGTGTCGTTATTTTGCTCCGAAGAACTTGCCGGGAATCTCGACGCCGTTCACATGGTGATTTTCCGCGGTGTAGGCGGGGATTGGCGTACCATCGGGCTTGCGGCGAGTCTCTTCGGCACCGTCCATGGAATGGTCGCTGGCACCGACCCGAAGCATGAATAGATTGCGGTCACCGGTGTTCAGATAACGGTAATACGCGCCCCTCGGCAACATGATCCCTCCGTACTGCCCAACGACTGTCTCGGTTTCGTTCTCATCAAAGAACGAAACCTGCCCCTCCAGAACGATGAAGGAGTGGTCTTCGGTTACGTGTTTGTGGATCGCATTTTCTCCACCCTCTGCGTTCACCTTGAGGCTCAGCCATAGAAGGTCAGTTCGCGCCAAGTCGATGTTGATTCGCCCCTTCGACAGGTAAGGGCCTTTAATCGAGAACGTCGATGCCTTGGGTGCCGCTTTAGTTTCGGTGGTCATTCTTGCTCCTTCTTCGGAAAGCCTCGAGACATTGCCGCAGTGTCGGTCCAACCCATGGCCCTATACACGTATGCGGATTTTCGACTGTTACAACGGATTCAGCGTTACTGCCCCGCTAACTATTGTCCTTGCAGGAGAACATACCACAGGCAGGCCGATATTAGTTACTACCCGTGGTTCCCTGAAGACCGGATGTAGTTGGTTAATGTCAGGCGCAAGTGGGAAGGTTTCGTCAGTCGTAATTCCTTATCGTTCCCGGTTCTGGCTGAAGCTTCAACCGTTGCTACCGTTGGTAATGATTTATTCCAACCCCACAGGTATGTCCTCATCGGTACATTTTCTAGGGGGCGTTCTGACAACCACGGTATCTGAGAATTCGGCTTCGTGAACATCCGCTAGATGATGGGTGGAAGCAAAACTCCCCACGGTAATTGCCAACCTGTGATGAACGGCTCCGGCCAGATAATGAACAGGATGTTATCCAAGAGGATCGTCATGAAGAGGTACACGATCCCGGCCGTCGCCGCAGCAATCGGAAACTTCCCTAGGCCGCGCAACATGAAGATCGGAATCAGTCCACCAAGAGCCAGCGCTGCGTAGGCCAGATGCAGAGTGCCACCGATGATCACGAACAGCACGAGGAGCAATGCCAGGTGCACGGCCGCTCGACCCGCGCCCTCCAGCCCAGAGCTGACCATACCCAGATCCATGACCAACCGTCTGCTGGTCCCTCCGAGAAAGATCTTGACGCTCTCGTTGACCGTCAGCATCAGCACACCCGAGGACAGCGCGACGGGGAAGAGCCAACCGCCTCGGGGGTAATCTTTTGCATCCCAAAGCCAGACCACCATCAACGAGGCGATGCCAGCGTGCAGTAGATATTCCCAGTGCCACTTAAGTGGCCACCTCACTAAAGACCGATTAGCAGGAGTTGGTTCTTTTGCAAATTCGGATGGAGCGATTCCCGTCTCATCCTGTACGTCGTGCGGCACGTTTGCCGCCGGCTCTCTTTCCTCATGATCGATCCTGCGCATCGCACGGACGAACAAGACAGCGGTAGCGGCAGCCATGCTCACGATCGTCATCGTCAGCATGTCAGAGAAGACCCCCCAGCGGCCGTGCAGCGAGATAGCTGACCGGAGGTTGTCCTCGATGATCGGAGCGAGAATGAATGCCAGCAACAGGGGTGGACGAGGCCACCCAAAGTGTTTCATCGCCAACCCGAGAATTCCCATTATGAAAACTGTCTGTATGCCACGCCAACTCGTTGCATCAACGAAGGCTGTCAGCAGCGTGATGGGGATGATGATGCTGCCGATGGCCGGGTAAGGAATCGTTGTCAGTTTCGCCAATTGCGCGGTTATCAGTAACCCCAATAGCGCAATCACTAGGTTCGCGATGGCTAATGTCATCACCAGTAAGATCGTGATGTGCGCATTGCGGCCAAGCATCTCTGGGCCCGGCCCAACTCCATACACAATCATGCCCCCGAGTACAAGGACCCACGTTGGGCCACCAGGCACGCCCATCGCGAGGGTGGGTATGGCTTGTCCTCCCTCCTTCGCATTCTGCGCGGACTCCGCGAAGATCACTCCATCCAACGACCCTTTGCCAAACTGCGATTTGTCCTTGGAGAAGAAGATTCCGAACGCATACGCCAGCCAATCAATCACTGCTGAACCAACTCCCGGTATGGCCCCCAGAAACACGCCGAACAACGATTGGCGGATTACCATCTTCCAGCGGCGTAATCCGTAACGCGCGCCTTCAAGCACCTCGCGGTTCGAGATGCGAGCGCCTTTTGGTGCAACTGGGCGGCGGCTGATCGTCAGATCGAAGAGTTCTGGCAGTGCGAATAGCCCCAGCACCACAGGCACCAAGTCCATGCTGAACAGAGGCCCAACCGTAAGTCGGCTAAAACCCAAAAATGGGTCGCGTCCCATCATCCCTATTAGCAGCCCGAGCATGCCAGCAGCCAGTCCTTTACCGACCGCTCCTCGGCTCAGGATTGAAATCATCGCGATTCCCATGAGACCCATCGCCGCAATCTCGGAGAACCCGAATTCCAACACGAAAGGTCGGATCACTGGTATGGCAATGATCAGCACAGCCGCACCTACCAAACCGCCCATGGCCGAAACACTATAGACGGCACCCAGCGTGTGTGCAGCCTTTCCTTGGCGCGCCAGTTGATGGCCTTCAAGGAATGTCACCTGGGTGGCCGCGCCGGGCTGCCCATAGAGGATCGCTGGAATCGAGTCCAAGGTATTGTCGACTCCCGTGATGGTGGCAAGGAGGACGATGCCGAGTGCCGGATCATCGATATTGAGCAGAATGATCGAGATGGCCAAGGCCATCACCAGGAACGAGTTCACACCAGGGATGACGCTCGCGAGCAGCGCCAACCCCACCGCCGCGAGTAGCGCCCCCCAGTAACCCGGCTCAAGTAGATAGGCAGCGGCGGTGGCTATGGGCTCAAGCACAGATGACCTCGGAAGTCGGGAGGACTATCAAAAAGATGGCCGAGCGCAGCCATTCCATTCCTCAGCAGGAGGGACGGGGTTCCAGAGAAGCGTCATTCGAGAGTCCCGAGCTAAATGTTTCACGGCGCCCGCATGCGCCAGCGGCTATAACCTCTCCAGCAGCCGTGCAATTTGCGTAGCATCGTTCATGTCGGGTTCCCATGCGCAAATGACTCCTTGCTCATCGACGACCACTGCTGGCCTTCGTCCCTCTGATGGATCCCTCACGTATCGGTCTCCATCGACGCTTGACATGCCCATCTGCGTCCCGACCAAGCGACCCGGGTCGTTCAGCACCGCAAACGGAAGCTGCTCTTTCTCCACCCACTCACGTGCTGCGTCTAGGCTACCGTCGTGTATCCCAAAGAGGACGACGTTCTTTTCGCTGAATTTAGCGGAATGCTCCCGGTACCCGAGAGCCATTCTGGTTCAGTTGCCGCCACCCGGACTGGTGAAGAAATAGAAGAGTATTTTTTGCCCGCGCATGCTACTGAGGGTTACCATTTGGCCGTCGCTAGACGTGAGCGTGAAGTCGGGGACAGCCATTCCAAGATAGGTTTGGGTCATCGGATTTCCTTTACGTCGACTGGTTCAACCGCCAGTGTCATTGAGCTTCTATCGATACTCAGGATCCCTCTTAGTGTAGGGGCGACCGGAGTCTAGCAGGACTTCTTACCGACACGACTACTAAAAGGTACAAGCAATGGCAAGCACGAAGCACACAAGAGCGGCTCAACGTACTAATTTCCCATCCGTAGGCAATTTGCAGCCAATTATCAGTCGCATTTTTGCTTCTGCGCAGGCGATTAACGAAGAGCGTCAAATACCTCAACCAATCATTGATTCGATGGCATCTCAAGGCCTCTTTCGTCTCTTGGTGCCTGAATCGGTTGGTGGGGTCGAAGCTGATTTTCTCGAATACCTGGCTATAGTGCAGGCGATTGCGAAAGCGGACGGGAGCACTGCCTGGTGCTTCAACCAAAACAATGTATTGGGCACCATGGCATCGTTGATGCCGGAATCCTTGGCAAAGGAGATATGGGCTAATCCCCATGCGATCTTATCCAATGGGCCACCACAGAACGCTACCGTTACGCCAATCGAAGGCGGTTATTCGCTGACCGGGCGTTGGAATTTCAGCAGTGGTTCCCGGCACGCGACATGGGTCATGGCGGTAGGCCGGATCAGCGACACTGAAACCCTAACAATGCTTATCCCCAGACAGGAAGTCGAGTTCATCGATGTATGGCAGGTAAATGGGCTTCGCGGAACTGGCAGCTTCAGTTTCGAAGCGAAGAATTTGTTCATTCCTGTCGGTCGGAGCTTCGTCGAAGCAACGATCCCCCGCGAGAGTGGACCGCTGTACCTGATCGCGAGAAGCTTGCTGTTCGCAGCAGGCTTCGCTTCAGTAGCATTGGGAGTAGCGCGCGCTGGCTTGGACATCGCAATCGACGTTTCTCTCAAGAAAACTCCTCAAGAGCAAGCTCTACTAAAAGAGCAAACTTCCACTCAACGCGAAATCGGACAGGCGGAGGCACTCTGGGGTTCTGCCAACGCATTTCTGCTGGAGAAGGCGGCCAGGCTTTGGAAGGGCGCTTGCAATAATCATGTCCTAACGCTGGAAGATCGGATCCAGCTTCGGTTAGCGAGCACTCACGCCATCAGGCAAGCAGCGGAGGTTGTGGATATCGCTTATTCGATCTGCGGAGCGACCTCTATCTTTGAAGCCAATCCGATCCAGCGCAAATTTCAGGACGCCCATGCGATCACGCAGCAAATCCAAGGGCGCTGGGAGCACTACGAAACCGCTGGCCAGTTCTTCTTGGGTCTAGATCCGCAGAGTCGCTTCTTCTAGCGGTGGTCATGCGGGGTCTAGGGGTCGACTTAACGAATCGAGATCAGGTCATGAACGTCAAGAAGTCTTCCGGATCCCGCTGCACCACGGTGCTGAGTTCCACCTCACCGTAGCAATAAGGACACGATGCCTGAGTTCCGTTCTCGGAGAGCGTGCGCGGCGGCAGCGGGGAGCGGAGCCCAAATTCATGCGCCGAGAAACCCCACCACGCCGGATCAACGAGATGTAGTGTCACGTCGCCCTCGCCATCGGTACCGAGCACTGTCCCACAATGGGGACAGCAACTCACCGTCGCGAGCGGCAGGTAGGAGCGAGCTAGCATCATCCGGCCGGGATACTGGGCGGAAGGAAGGAGGTAATCAGGCATGTGGGGTAGAGCGTCTCTCTCGCACAACACTGGCTATCGTCAAAGTTCACAGCATATGCGCCGCCGGGGCGCCGTTGCTGCGGTGGTCACGAACATCAGTTCCTGTCCTCTGTCCCTGTAAACGTTGGCGCTATCACACAGTCGGGATGGATGAGTACATCTCGGCGACGAGGGCGCCTGCTGGCCCATAGCGAGAAGCCGAGCTGCTGAACGCATCTTTGCGGAGCGCTCCCCGATTGTACTTGTTCTGCTCCTGCGGGAGCGTGATGTACTCATTCTTCGCGGGGTCTCGGATGATGTTCATCGGGTCTCCACCATCTTCGACGATCTGGGCCTGCTCTTTGAGCAACTTGCGCAAGAGAATGATTCCTCGATCGGTGACGCCAAGGTGCTCGTGGGGACGATCAGAGACGGGCCCTTGGCCAACCCAGGCCATGATGTCTTGGTTGTTCGCGGTGTCAACGACGAATCTGCCCTCCGCGTCCCATATGGGCTGCCAGAAATAAGGTACTGACTCCTGGACGGGTGCCTGCACTCCTGGGGGGGCGAAGAATGTCGTGTAGAACATTTGGAGGGTGTGGTGGTCGTCGAGTGGAGTACGGATCTGGAAGGTATTCGCCCCCCCGCCGCCCACGCGGAGCATGCAAGGAAACACCAACGGGTGTCCTACGGCCCAGTCCTCGTCCTCTTTGGTCTCTCCCGCGACGAGTCGGCGTTTGACGATGCCGTGCTCGAACACGTCGAAAGCGATCTCACGGTGCTTCTTAGTGAACGCTTCAAACGTGGCCTGCGCCGCAGGATCAGGATCCGACACCTGACTCAGGACGTATTTTCCGTACCACCCATGCAGCCACTCTACGTGCACTGGATCAAGCGCGTTTTCCACAATCTGCAGCCAATTGCACGGAATGATGGACAAGCCCACCTGCCGTACTGCGTTCTTCTCCGCGAATAGGTCCCAACGAGGAAGCAGGGGCGCGGGCTGGGGGCCCATGTACGCAAAGATGAGACCGCCGATTTCCTCGACCGGGTACGCCGTCGTCTTTACCTTCGTTTTGAACCGGCCATCGGGATGGACGGTATCCTCGAAGGGCTGCTCGATGCATTGCCCTGTCTCGTCGAACATCCAACCGTGGTACATGCAGCGGAGTCCGTCGTCCTCGGGGATACCATAGGAGAGGTCGACTCGGCGGTGCGGACAAATACGGTCAATCAGACCCAGCGTGCCCGATCGATCCTTGTACAACACGAGCTCTTCACCGAGTAACTTAACAGCCAACGTGGGGCGTTCCTCGAGCTGCCCCGATGCCGCGATGGGGTGCCAGTAACGACGGAGTAGTTTGCCCATGGGCATGTCGGAACCAACCCCCGTCAATAGGGTGTTTTCCTCAACTGTCAACATGAATAAGCCTCCTCATCGAATGCCGTGAATGCCAACACGTCCCACGACCACAGGGTAGTCTTGCCCCACGGCCAAGGCAATGCGCCGCGACGTCACTAGAGTCCCGACGCAGCGGCAGCTTCCGCTTAGGTGGTGGTCTCACGTGCGAGGCCACCGAAGCGATTGAATCGCCGCCTGTCGCGTCTGTCGCTGGTATCGGCACCGTCGGTAGCGACATCGCGGCCTGCTTGCCCTTGGGGGATCCACGAGCGTGAATCCTCGGTTCGCATGCCGTGGTAGACGTTCTGGTCAGGGTCACGGAAAGTGTTGATAGGGTCACCGCCGGCCTCGACGATCGTGATGTTGTCCTCCAACATCTGTCGGAACATGATGATGCCCTTGTCGGAGCGCCCTAATGTTTCGGTGGTTCGGTCCTGGATGACGCCCTGGCTGAACCAAGCGACGAGGTCCTGTGGGGGATTGGCGTCGAACATGTTCCACTGCGGCCGCCCTCGCCTATCGAGCGAAGGGAGCGGAAGCTCAAGGCAAGGCACATCTTCGTCCCTTTGTAGCGCATCACCAGCCTCCATTTGGAATGACCGGAGCCACCAATGAGCGGTCGTATGGTCGTCGATGGGGACGCGGATCTGAACCGCTGGACCGGCGCCTTTAGACCAGCGTTCGCGGTCCCACCCATCGCCGCCCTGGCGGAGGGTGTACGGGAAGATGATGGGGTGGCCATCCGCCCACTCGGTCGCCTCCTCGGTGGAGCCTTCGTAGCCATGACGCTTGATCAGGCCATAGTCGAAGGGGTCGAACCCGATCATGGAGTGCTTGCTGCGGGTACGCTTGGGTGGTCGACCGAGCTGCTCCTCGACGAAGTTGGAGAAACGGCCGTGAAGCCATTCGACGTGGAGTGGATCTAGGGAATTCTCCTGACACTGCAGCCAGTTGCACGGAAGTTCGGAGTAGGCGACGTCCCGCTGGAGGCCTTCCATCACCAGGTAGTCCCATCGGGGCAGCAGGGGAGCCGGCTTAGGGCCAAGATAGGCCCAGACCAAACCTCCGAGGACTTCGACGGCGTACGACGCGATCGTGACCTTCTCTCGGAAAGAGCCAGAGGGATCCTCCGCTTCTTCGTAGGGCATTTCCAGACATGCACCAGTCTCGTTGAAGAGCCATCCATGATAAGGGCACCGGAGGCCATTCTGCTCGGGTACGCCATAGACCATACCCATCTTGCGATGAGGACAGTGGGAGCCGATGAGCCCGAGGGTCCCTGAGCGGTCCCGATAGAGAACTAGGTCCTCAGCCAAGACACGAACTGGGAGGGTGTAATTGATGCCGGTGAGCTCGGAGCGAGCGGCGATCGGATGCCAGTACCGGCGCATGAGCTCGCCGCAAGGTGTACCTGAGCCGACTTCGGTATAACGCTGATTGGCTTCTTGCGTGAGCATCGTTGACTCCTGCTGGCGAGCGGGTTGGCGTATGTTAGTAGGGGCTAGACTAGCGCGCTAGCGTGGCTCCCTGGATAGCTGGGACCGAGCCGGGGAACCGTCGCTTTTCGATGTCAGGTGCGCTGGTGTACCTCGCGGGTTGAGCCGTGGAAATCGGTTTCGAGTGTCTTCCGGTTGCTAATGGCCGGGAAAGACCTCCAAAGAAAGGGAAAGGCAGCAACACTTTGGCGCCTGCGGGGTGGCCGGTCAACCTCTGGTGCGGCTTGTTCCCAGAGGAGATATTTCAAAGGTGGCTTCATATGGCCCTAACGTGAGCCATCTCCTCCTGCGTCAGCACTGTGATTCCCTAGCATCTAGCCGGCGAAGTCGTAGTTGACGGCCTTGTCCGGTTCGAAGCGCCAGATGAAGTTGTCCTGGTTCCACTCGCCGGAGAAGACGCCCGAGTAGAACTCGGCGAGGGAGTCCCATGCGGCGTTAGACGGTCCTTCACGGAAAATGTTGTCGTTGGTGGTGTTCATCCAGCCGTGGGGAGTGTCAGCGAAGACGCGGACCCAATAGTTGGCTCCAGTCCGTTCGAGTTCACGCCTGAAACGACTGATGTTCTCCATGGGGACCAGCCGATCGTTTTCCCCGAACATGCCGAGCACGGGGCAAGCTAGTTGCGGGATTAAGCCACCGACGGGGGCCTGCCCCGTGATATCGCCGTGGTAATCGCGGGGGTAGATGCCGCCGTGGGTGATGGAGATGGCGGAGACCTCGTCGGGCCGGGCAGCCGCGTAAACGATGGGCGCACGCCCGCTGAGGCAAAACCCTGCGACACCGATATGCGCACCATCGACATAGGGCAGGGAACGCAGGTATGCGAGGGTGGCGTCGATGTCCGCCACGGTTTCTGAATCGATGATCTCTACCCGGGCCTCGGCGCGTTCAACGGGGCCACGTTCGCCCTGGTAGCGATGGAACAGGTCCGGCATGGCAGCAACGAAGCCGGACTTAGCGAAGCGCTCCAGCACGTTGAAGGTGTGCTCGACCGGGCCATAGCGCTCGTGGAGTAGGAGAACCGCAGGGCGAGGCTCATCGGTGTCGGGCCGGGAGTGCCAGATACGCATGCCATTTTCGGTGGTGGTCTCGTTCAACATGAGTTCGTCCTTGGGGTCGAAGGTTGACGGGCGCGAGCATTCTAAGCGGAAAGCAGGTGCATTGTGGGCGAAAAAAAGGTGGAATATCCTGCGCAGACAAACAGGGGAGGATGATGATGGCGAGCGTAACAAAAGTATGGACCGAGAAGTTTGCAGAGATGAGTCATGGTAAGACCCGCTACTGGGAGGCAGGGACAGGTTACCCGACGATCCTGATCCACGGTGCAGGCTGGACGAGTGGCTGTGAGACATGGGCGCGCAACATGGGCCCACTATCCGCGAAGCTGCACGTGTACGCCATCGACTGCCTCAACTGGGGCACTGGCGATGTGTTCAACCAGGAAATGTCGTTCGCGTACCTGGTGGACCACGTGCGTGAGTTCATGGACGTGAACGGAATCGAGAAAGCGAATGTGATCGGGCACTCCATGGGGGGCTGGATCGTTACGCTGTTCGCGTACGAGAGCCCCGAGCGGGTGAACAAGGTCGTCAACATTGCAGGTGGAGGAACGGCGAAGCGTCCGCTGCAGAATATGGTGGAATTCAAGGTTCCGACCGCTGAGACAATCACCGACCAGATATCCCACCGATTCCCCGAGGGCACGGTCGACGTCGGTCAGCTTGCGGCTACGTTCATCGAGAAGACTCAGAACCCGGAACAGGGAGAGGCATTCGGCAACGTGATGAAACACATGACAAATCCGCTGACGCGGGCGCGTTACAACACCCTCCGGCGCATGCCCTTCATCAAGGCGCCGACGTTGGTGCTTTGGGGCCAGGACGACGAGACTAATAATATTTCGATGGGCGAGGAGACCGCATCGGCGATCCCTGGGGCGAAGCTAGTAGTGTTCGAAAAGACGGGGCACATGCTTCCGCAGCAGCAAGCGGAGCGCTTTAATGAAGAGGTGCTCGCGTTCCTGACGGACTAGCCACGTTAGTGGCGCGTAGCGCCAAGCGGTAACAGAGGTCTCGGTCTGATCGACCGGGGCCTCTCTGTTTCCACGGTGTAGCCCTGCGAGGTACGGTGAGCTAGCATCCGGACGGTTTGGTCTTACAACACGTATTCGATATAGTGGAGGTGAAACGCTATGCAGGTCCGAAAGATGAACGATGTTCCTAAAGAGCCGGTGGTGAGCAAGTTGTTCACCAGTGACAAGGTCACGCGTCAGACGTTGGCCCCGGACAGTAGTGATTTCAATGCGAGCGTGGTCGGGTTCGGCAAGGGCGTTCGCAACAAGTTCCACCACCATGGCAGCGACCAGATCCTTATCGTGACCGAAGGCACCGGCAAGGTGGTGACGGAGGCTGGCGAGGAGGCGGTCGTGGCCGTAGGTGACGTGGTGTTCGCGCCTGCCGGCGAGAGTCACTGGCACGGAGCGTTGGACGACACGACGTTCGCCCACATCACGGTGACCCGCAAAGGGTCAGAGACGACCCAGACGGAGGACTAGTCAGGCTCGACGGGGTGGTCGGCGAACGCCACGTCGTAGCGCTGTGCGTCGGCGCTGGTCTTGCCCAGCAAAGGAATCAGCGCTTGCATCTGCTCGGCGAATGGGCCCGATCGCTCTGCCGCGATCGCGGAGGCGCGGTCTTCCCAGAGCATG
>CAUZFB010000062.1:0-11725 GCA_963579135.1 Dehalococcoidia bacterium
CCTGGTGGCTCGGGTCCACACCGATAATCGGCAGATACCAGTAGGGCGCCTCAGGTGTGAACCGTCCCATTTGCTCGAAGAATGCCAATAGGTCGGCCTGCCGCGCCTCGGAAACGGTCTCCTGCAACAGAGCCATCACGGGATCGGGGTCGGGGTGAACTCCTGGGGGTAGCCAGAGTGCCGCGCCAAGGTAGCCATCCAAACAGTGAGCGCCCTCGTGAAGAAAGGCTTGACCGCCGTAGGTCCGGACCATGCGTGGCCACGCGCTGACGTACTGCTGAGGATCTGGCCAGATCCACCGCATCACGGGGTCGGCGGCGAACGCCAAGAGAAGTGCATCGACTACCGTCGGCTCATCACTGACGGTCGCTCTTCGGACAACTGATGCCGCTGCGGTTGACGCCGCGTGCGAGGCGCCTATTGATTCTCGCTCCATAGTGCTCCTCGGTTCCCCCCGTGGCCGCGATGAGTGGCTGTCCAAGGTCGAGTCTGGCTGACCGTATTATAGTGGCCAGTGCATCGCGACCTACATACCGGACAGGATCGCGTCGAGCGCACGTCGAAGCTCAGCAGCCCTGACCTGCACCCGGCACTCACTCGCCGGCTGGCGACTGGCGTGGGTCATGCGTCGTCAGGTAGCGAAGGGACAACAGTTTCTTCGTCGACTCATCGACGGTAAGTTGATGTGTCGTGCCGACGTAGAGCGTGGCGTCTACGTGATTGAGGGGACCGCCAACATCGCTAAACTCGGGGCGGGGATCCTGCCACTTTGAATGGCGTCCCTAAGCACTTCAAGTTAGAACAAATTCCTGGGCTGGCTGAAAGCAATGGATGCACTGCGGATAGACGATATTCGACGAGTCGGCTAGTTGAGCCCCTGTCAGCAGGCTAATCCTGACTATTAAGACGAATAAACGCAAGCGCGTAGTTGCTGTTCAGTGGAATGACCAGCTGGTTCTGAGTCGAGTCGTAGCACATGGACGCCGCGCTTGGTATGCCCGAGGCGATGATTTCTGCTTCCTGACCCGGTCGGATACGGGACACGCTGCCATAACGTACGCTGCTCGCGTACTTCGTCCCGTCGGTGGTTATCACGATGCCATCGTTCCCGCCTTCGACACTATGTTCTATCAGAATGACCGCTCCGTCCTGGTCATAGGTGATGATGGCATTGTCGCCGACGTTGACCACCACTATGTTGCCGTCCTGGTCAATCGCCACACCGTTGGGGGCAGCAAGTGGAGTGCCCTCTGCGAAGACCGACACCTCACCGTCTGCGGTGATCATCCATATTTGCTCTGGGTTCCGGGTATTGGAGGCGTATACTGTGCCATCATCCGCAACGGCAATGCCATTCAGTATCGTAGATTCAGGAACAGGAATGGACCGCAAGGGTCGGCCTGTTTCCAGATCAAAGAGGCGAATGTATCCCACATCAACGGTATAGAGCACGCCATTGCTGATAGCGCTGCCCAAGGGATCATAGAGTTCCAATTCGTCCCGAGTGGCGCCGATCCACTTGGGTGTATGCACACTCCCATCGGGATTAATGAGAGAGACAAAGCCATCATTTTGGGTGGCGTCTCCCCGGTTACCGGTATTCATGGCCAGAATCAGGTTCTTGTTGCGATCAAACGTACAGCTTTCAGAAAAGTGAAAACTGCCATAGACCGTGACATTATCCGACATCGGCTGCCACACTCCGGTCTCATTGAGCGCGCCGATGGGCTCACCAGCCGTAAACTCCTGACCGGCAGCTGGGACCGCCAAGACAACGGCGATAAGAACTGCGAGGACGATTTGCCGACTCGCTGAATGCATCATCACTGTATACATGATCAATAACTCCTCCGCTTTCTGTAGACTTTCAGCGAGCTCCAGCAGCTCGACCACGCGGGTTCACCGAGACGGTAAACCGTGCGCCAGATCTCGAACGGTAAGCTCACCGGTGGCACGGTATGTTGACGTCACGCCGGCCATTGTATCTCATAGTGTACCGTAATCAGGCCGACTGCTCATTCGCTCTGCATCTGCGGTCTGTTCAAGGACAATGGCGTCCCCAAGGGGACGTAATACCTGGCGTATCCCTGGCCCGGTTATCTCAGTCGGCCTCGATTTCGGCGGAGCTGGGCAGCTTGCCGCGTAGCTGGTAGTGCCGCACCTACGAAAGACCCCCAACGGGCAGTTCACACAGCCCACAGGCCAAAGCGGTAGCAGACTCTCCATCGTCGGGTTGCGTGGCCAGAGGGCATGGGCTCGGTCCTGACTAAAAGACTCCGGTTTGTAGCAGTCTTTCCTCAGAATCACACAGCTCGTTGTTCTCGAATGAGTATTGGAGAAGAAAGTAGCCCTCGACGATGCTCTGACTCTGCTCATCGCGGGACACGAAACCACGGCTGCAGCGATGGCGTGGGCGATCTGGCTGCTCGGGCGACACACCGAGGCCCGTGCGGCCATGGAAGCCGAGGTCGATACGCTGGAGGGTCGCACTCCGGCCTTCTCCGATCTTCCGAACCTACCTCTGTGCCGGGGTGTATTCGGAGAGTCCTTGCGGCTCTATCCCCCCTCCTTCGCCATTCCACGGCAGGCAGCGCGCTCGCTCGAAATCTCTGGGGCTGGGCGATTCCGAAGGGCTCCCTGGGGATGCTGGCTCCCTGGGTCACCCATCGTGACCCAAGATTCTGGAACGCCCCACTGGAATTCTCGCCATCCCGATGGACCCCCGAAGCCAAGGCGCAGCGCCACCGCAACGCGTTCCTGGCCATCGGAGGCGGGCCGAAGATCTGTATGGGCGAGTCATTTGCCTGAATGGACGGCCCGCTGCTGTTCGCCAGACTGGCCCAACGGTGGCGCTTCGAACCTCTGGTCCAGGAGGTGGAACTGGACACGACGTTCACTCTGCGACCGGCGGGCGGCTGGACCGTACGTTTGGAAGCTCGCCGGTAGGACACGGCGCGAACGCATCCCACTCCAGAGGGGTGGAAGAAATACACCCGTCTAGCCTGCGTTTCCACTGAACCGCCCGCGGTGTTGCGGTAGACTAGGGGATAGTTGTTTTTCTGCTGATTAAAATGAATTCCATGACTATCCGTTATCTTCGTTTCGTTGCCGTTCACGTTACTTTGCTTGTGACCCTGGCGACGACCGGGTTCGCGCAAGAGTCTACGGCTGGTCAGTCAGCCGCCCATAACCAAGTAATATCGGCGAACCCGTTTGGGTGGATCTTGGTGCCGTGGTACAACGGCGAGTACGAACGTAAGGTTACGGAAAGAGCCACGATTGGTCTGTCTGGTTCAAAACTCCCTTGGGGTGACGCTGGTGGCGTCTATAGTCTCAATATGGCGTTGCGCTATTACCCAAGCGGCAATGCGTTCAGAGGATTTTATTTAGGACCAAGGGTCGGAATGTTTTGGGTGTCGCAAGAATTTAGGACTCCATCGGGGACGACGACATCGGTACGGACGAGGATCGGTCTCGGTCTCGAACTGGGATATGCCTGGCTGATTGGGTCAGAACGACACCTCAGCGTTAGCATCGGCGGTGGCGCGACAAGAATTTTAAATGGCGAGCCAATCCCTGTGCTTCGACTCGTCAATATCGGTTGGGCCTTCTAGTACAGTCAACGATTAACAGATGATCAACGACGCTCACTGTCATTTCTTCTCATCACGGTTTTTCGCGACACTCGGCAGCCAGTTGACGCCCCCTGTGCCTGGCGACCCCGCCGTCGCCGTTCCCGAGCGGCTGGGATGGCAGCCACCGGGCGACCCCGCATCGCTCGCCGACCGGTGGGTGGGTGAGTTGGACACCCATGGCGTAGCTCGCGCCGCGCTGATGGCGAGTGTGCCTGGGGACGAGGTATCGGTCGCCGCCGCCGTGCGCCGGTACCCCGACAGGCTTGTCGGCATGACGATGGTGAACCCGACCGCGCCTGACTCGGGTACGCGAGTGCCCCAGGCGCTCGGTGCGGATGGGCTCCGGTGCGTCTGTTTGTTTCCCGCGATGCACGACTACGCGCTGGACCACGACGGCGTCGACCAGGTGTTTGCGGCGGCAGCCGAAGCGGGCGCTGCGGTGTTTATCCACTGCGGGGTGCTGACGGTCGGCGTTCGACGTAAGCTGGGACTCGCGACCCGCGTCGACATCAGGCGTGGCGATCCATTGGCGATCGTGCCCATCGCGTCCCGATACCCGAATGTGCCGGTAGTAATCCCGCACTTCGGTGCCGGCTTCCTCAGAGAGGCACTGATGGCGGCCGATCTCTGCTTGAACATTTACCTGGACACGTCCAGTTCGAACGGGTGGTTGCGATACCTGCCGGGGCTGACGCTCGCCGACGTGTTTCGACAGACACTCGAGACGCTCGGGCCGGACCGCCTGTTATTCGGCACCGATTCGTCATTCTTCCCTCGCGGCTGGCAGCAACCGGTCTACGACGCACAGATGGCAATTTTCGATGACCTGGGGATCGACAACGCTGCCCGGACACAGATCCTTGGGAGTAATTTCGGCCGCGTGTTCGGCGACGTGTAGTGTTGTGCGCGGCTGGACTCGTAGCGCATTAGTGAGCTGGAGAATCAGCTCTCTACCATTCTGTGCAGGCTGGCGGTGACCCGCGCGCCGAGAACGAGCGTCGGTAGATTCGAGATGGTTTCGAGCAGTGTTACGACGACGCGGCATGAGAAGAGGTTGGTGCTTCGGCCGGCCGAGCCGATGTCCCCTTGGGATGTTGAGATGGCGAGTTACGCCCAACTCGGGGTGACGATGGGTTCTGATTGACGGCATGAGCACACATCCGCCGATTCGACTTGGCATCTCCAGTTGTCTGCTCGGAGAAGCGGTCCGTTACGACGGAAGTCACAAGCGTGACCCGTTTCTCGTTCAGACGCTCGGGCCGATGGTTGAATGGGTTCCGGTGTGCCCAGAGGTTGAGGTCGGCCTCGGCACGCCTCGCGAGACGATCCGACTGATCCGTGACCCGAAGGAGCTCGACGGGGTCCGGCTCGTCACGGGAAAAACAGGGGTCGATCTCACGAAGCGTATGCACCGGTATTCGAGGCAACGCGTGCGTACGCTCGCGAAGGAGAACTTGAGCGGCTACATCCTCAAAAAAGATTCACCGAGCTGCGGCATGGAGCGGGTCAAGGTGTGGCACGAGCAGGGGGGCAACGAACGGAACGGTCACGGTTTGTTTGCCGCCGAGCTTCGTCGGCAGTTTCCAAACATGCCGGTCGAAGAAGAAGGCCGTCTGCATGATCCTCGACTGCGCGAGAACTTTATCGACCGGGTATTCATGTATCGTCGTCTCCGCGCACTGTTTTGTGGTCGGTGGACCGTCGGGGACCTTGTAAGCTTCCACACCGCGTACAAACTGGTGCTGATGGCGCACTCACCGCAGGGCTATCGGGAGCTCGGGCGGCTGGTCGCCGAGGCCAATGACCTGCCCCGGGCGGAGCTGGTGCGGTGCTATGAGGACGAGCTGATGGCCGCGATGGCAAAACCGGCCACGCGTGCGCGACACACTAATACATTGCAACACACCGTCGGCCATTTCAAGCAGACGCTCGACCAGGTATCACGCCGCGAACTGGCATCAGTCATCGAAGACTACCGCCAGGGACTGATCCCACTTATCGTCCCGCTGACCTTGATTCGCCACCACGCCCGGCGTCTCGACGTGTCCTATCTTCTCGGGCAGCGCTATCTCGATCCGGAGTTGAAAGAGCTGATGTTGCGGAATCATGTGTAGCCGCGGTCCCGTCGTTCGTCTGGAGCAAAACGCTGGCTACCCGTGAGGTCGGTGCCCGTACGGGTCTAGCGCTGGCGCCTGGCGACAGCGGTTCAGATGCGGGACGCAGCGACAGGGTGATTCTCGTAGCTGGCGCCACTGGTTACATCGGTGGTCGGCTGGTGCAGGCGCTTGAGCTGGCTGGCCAGCGCGTGCGGTGCCTCGCTCGTCGCCCGGAATATCTGGCGTCTCGCGTGGCTGGCAGCACGGTAGTCATGCAGGGCGATTGCCTTGATGCGGTGTCCCTGCCCCCCGCGCTGGACGGTGTTGACGCTGCTTACTATCTCGTGCACTCGATGGGCTCTGGGGCTGACTTCGAGCAGCAGGACCGCGAGGCGGCTCGCAACTTTGGCGCGGCTGCGAAAACGGCCGGTGTGCGGCGGGTCGTGTTTCTCGGCGGGTTGGGCAGTTCTGGCGATACGCTCTCGCCGCATCTCCGGAGCCGGCACGAGACCGGCCAAATCCTTCTCACATCCGGTGTCCCCGTGATCGAGTTCCGCGCCGGGATCGTCCTCGGTACGGGCAGCCTCTCCTATGAGTTTCTCCGTGCGCTGGTCGAGCGGCTTCCGGTCATGATCTGCCCCCGGTGGGTGGCGACCCACACGCAGCCGATTGGGGTAGATGATCTTATCGCGTATTTGCTTGCCGCTCTGGAGCTGCCGGGGTTGACCAGTTACATTTTTGAAGTCGGGGCTGACCAGAGCGTGTCTTACGGCGAAATCATGATGGAGTATGCGCGTCAGCGTGGTCTCCGCCGCCATCTGATCCCAGTCCCACTGCTTACGCCATACCTCTCGAGTTTGTGGCTGGGCTTGACGACCCCCGTATATGCGCGGGTCGGCCGCAAGCTGATCGAAAGCCTGAAAAATCCGACGGTTGTCCAGGATACGTCGGCCCGCCAGACGTTCGCGGTCAGACCCATCTCGATGTCGAAGGCGATCCGGAGGTGCAGGGAACACGAAGACGAGACGTTTGCAGCAATCCGTTGGTCAGATGCGGTTTCCTCGGCGAGGGCCACCCGGCAGTGGGCAGGCGTGCGATTCGGCTCTCGCCTCGTCGACACGCGCAGCATTGACGTGCAGGCTCCTCCAGCTGAGGCGTTCGCGGCGATCCGTCGGATTGGCGGGACCCAGGGCTGGTATTACCTGACCTGGGTCTGGACCCTGCGAGGGTGGATCGACTTACTGCTTGGTGGGGTGGGGATGCGCCGAGGTCGTCCCGACCCGGATCAGGTCAGAATCGGCGACACTGTGGACTTCTGGCGGGTCGAAGCCTACGAGCCTGATATTCGGCTGCGGCTCGAGGCCGAGATGAAGCTACCCGGACGTGCCTGGCTGGAGTTTGAGGTGTACGCTCTTGACGAGAACACGTCGACGATTCGCCAGACTGCGACGTTCGATCCGGTCGGGCTGGTCGGTCTCGTCTACTGGTATGGCATTTACCCGCTGCATAGGCTTATTTTCAACGGCATGCTCACTGCGATCGCGCGGCGCGCACGCTCTGCGAAGGCTGTTTCGGGCATCCGCTCGTCGTGACTCCATGGGTCTGGGTTCATGAATTCGGAACGCTGACCGGCCTACTGTCAGGAATAGTTCCACATATAGTGGCGTCCCTAAGCACTCCCAGTTGGAACCAGACCTTGGCTTGGTTGCGAGAAATGGCCGAACTGCTGGAATCTGGGGTAATTGCTGCATAGGGGAGACGAGCAGGTGTCGAACCTGCGCCCGGTGATGGCGGCTACTCAGATCCCATATCAGATTGGAACAGGTCGGATCAGCACCTGAATACCGCTCGGAGGTGACACCAGAGGAGGACCGAGTAGTCCGCTCCCCAGGCAGGTAGCACGTCGCAGAGCATGAGCAGAAGCACGACCGTCGCGACTCATGGAGTTCTCACCACCCCGCATTGCATCCTCTTCCTACAAGCGGGAGGGTGCGTCCTCTACGCGGTGCATCCGAGCCGCCACCGTTGAACCGCCAGCCGCCCAGCGGTCCCCCGTATCCATTGAGGAGATTCTGTGAGTAATCAAGACAACCAATTCCCCCACATTCCGTTTGCTGCAGTGGATTGTTTCAAGAAGATTGCGGATCGGCTGGAGTTAGATGAGGGAGAACAGTTCATCCAGATGGGTGATTTTGACGAGAGCATCTTTCTAATCGAGGCAGGACAGGTGGAAGTGGAACGAGATGGGCGAGTGATCGGCACCATAGATGCTGGTGATGTGGTCGGTGAGATCGCTTTCATCGACCGTAGGCCACGGACAGCTAGCGTACGAACTTCAACTGACACTGTTTTACTGAAGTGCGAGCGAGCCGATTTGCTCAGGGGACTGGCTAGGGATCCGACCACCCTGATGGAGTTTGTTCGAGCGATAGAGACTCGCCGTAATGCACACATCGAATCAGGATCAGAAGTGGAAATCGACGAATTTCTGGCCTCGGTGGCGGAGGAAGCCACCTCTCACCGGGCGGTGAATCATCCTTATCTGATAGCTCTGAGAGATGGCGATTTGCCTGACATGAAGTGGTCGCTGGCCGATTTTGGCCGTCAATATCACGGTTATTCCGCCCATTTCCCTCGCTACCTGACCACCGTGATCAGTCGCCTCGAACTTCCTGACCATCGTGCAGCGCTGATGGAAAATCTTACCGAAGAAGCTGGCATCTACGAATCAAAGGAACTGGAAGAACTGGCCGAGATCGGAGTCGAGGAACAATGGATCGCCGGGATCCCTCATCCATTGCTGTTTAGACGTTTCTGTCAGGCTGCGGGAGTCGAGGATTCCGTGGGCAACCAGGATTGTGTAGAGGTCATCTGCTGGAGAGAGATGTTTCTTGCGGTGCTTTCGGGGGGGTCGACGGCGGAAGCGCTGGGAGCGCTGGGCCTGGGAACAGAAAATGTGGTGAGCACCATGTACCAGCACTTTCTGCCGGCACTGGAGGTGCTGGATGCACCTCCCTCAGAGACCGTTTTCTTTCCCTTGCATGCTGCGGTGGATGATCATCACCAGGAAACTTTGATGGATATTTCCCGTCATTATGCAGGTACCGAGACTGGCCGCCTCGATCTGCTCAAAGGCATGCGCAAGGCCTTGAGCTTACGCGCTGGGTTTTGGGATTGGCTACACATCCGCGCTCTGACACAAGGAGCCTGCGATCAAAAAACTACGGTTACTTTTGGTCACTGACCGTTCGGCCAGATGGTTCTGAAGAGGGCACGAGTGAAATCAGTTCAGTCGGAGTGCTTCACCCATTGCCGTAGCAGCAGTCGTGGTGCCTCTGGATCGTCTACATATTCGGTACGGTCATGAAGAGTCGTGCAGTTGTCGACCCACAGCATCTCGCCTCGTTGGAGTCGAAAATTTGCAACGGAGTCTTCTTCTTCGAGGCACCGATCGAGAGTGTCCAGAGCTTCCGGCAATCCTTCCGGGACGGGGACTTTCGCTTTTTCGTATCCCTTTTCGATCCAGAATCGCATGTAGCGACAAATCAAACCTCGATCAGGATCGGTGCTGAAAACGGGAAATTGATTCCGCAGTCGTTGGCTTTGATCCGCACCGGGAGTAACGATGTCTCTTAGATGGGGATTTTCGAGTAGCGAGAGGTGTTGGTTTTTAAATTTCTGCAGTTTCAGGTAGGCCCGGATGGCACATGCAACACGGGAGGATCCGCCCTCAGCAGCGGCTCGGATACAAATGAGTCCGACCATGTCTGGAAGAACATCGAGCGCACTGGAATCGGTGTGCAGGCCGGTGGCGGCACGTGTCTGGCTGACCGGGATCGCTGTCTTGGTGTAGTCGCCGCCGCGATCCTTGACCGCGTAGAGACTTCCGTAGTTTCCGAGCGGATCCCCCAGCAGAACGCCAAATGCCAAATAGTAACGACGTAAGAAGATGTCGTCGAAATCGGGATTGGTGGGAGGGGCAACCCTGGTGACTCCGCTTCCGGCACTCAACTCGACTCTCATACGGGCAGCTAGATCGGCCAGGCAAGTCATTCCGGAAACGTCCTCCGCCGCCACATCTTCTTCGATCACGACGGGGCAGCGGGTAAGCCAATCGTTGATTTCCGCAGCGATTGCATCAGGGAATTCCATCCGATGTTCTGATCTTTGCATCAATTCTGATGCAAGCCAGGGCGATCGTTGAAGATTCACTCGCTTACCTCTCCACTCGAATGGCGATGTGCAATGGTAGGTCGCGCAGAGGCCCGAAAAACTTCGGATCTTGCTGCAGCAGTTCTTCGGTCACCGTTAGTTCCTTGAGTTCAGGAAATTTCCTGAACCCCGCCTCGCGAAGGGCGTCAAACACGTCCTCGAAAATTTTGTGTACGCAGCGCACCGCTACCGTTTTCCCTTCTTTCATTGCAATAGTTCCCTCGAAGATATTGTCCTTGCCAGAAAACCAACCTCCGGAGCGCTTGAAGTGGAACCGGGAGTCGTTACCGGAGAGAAAAGGATGGATCGGATGGGGAAGGGAAAAGATAAACTGTCCTCCTTCGGTGAGGCTTTGATAAATGAGCGCCATCGAAGTTTTCATCTGCTCAATGGTCAGGTAGTTGTAAACGAAGACGGCGGTGATCAGATCGAATTGAGAATCCACTTCGGAACTGAACTCGGTGACACATCCGACGGAATACTGGATCCCGAGTACTTCTTCGACCTCGTTCTGGCGTGCGCGCTCTATCATCGCCTGGCTAATATCGATACCGCGCATTTCCTGGGAACCGTGGCGAGCGATTTGTCGCGTGAAATATCCCTCGCCGCAACCCAGATCGAGGACCCTTTTTCCTTCAACCGGAAGGCACCATTCGAGCAGGAAAGGCCGGGCTGTCCAATCGGAAAGGATGCGAGGTTCATCTCTGGCCCAGAATTCGGAACTGTCATCGAAGATGTCTCGGGCACTGTCAGATTTCATCATCTTTACCCCTTCAGAATACGGCCTACATTCATGAGCGGATGATTTCGCAGATAAAGTTGGGCTCGTCGAATGGCAAGACCTCGCTCGATGGTTGTTTCCAGACAATAGGAGACATTAGACCACCCCGGTTAACGTAAGATCCACCCACGCGCCGCCCGCAACAAAAGGTTGCAGGTCCGTAGCACGGACAGCTATCGTTGAACACTGTCCAGCTTAAGGCGAGGTTCCAGCCAAACCCAGACATGAAACGACACCACAGCCTGGTTCCGCTTTCCCGTGAGCATCATGATGGCCTGGTCTTGGCCCAGCAGCTGATCCTGGGCCGATCCCCGGGCCCTCGGTCGACGTGGCCGACTGACCGTGTGCAACAGGTCGATCGGGTACTGGCGTTCTACCGGACCGATCTTGAGTACCACTTTGCCGCCGAAGAAGCGCACGTCTTTCCGGCGGTCGTGGCACACATTCCAGATGGGGCTGAGATGATCCGCCGGCTGGTCCACGAGCACGAAGATCTCCGGGCGCGAATCGCCGATCTAGCACGGGATGGAACGACGCATCTCGAGGAGCGGTTGCCCGCATTGGGCGAACGGCTCAAGGCACATATCCGCACGGAGGAAGCCGTGCTCTTCGAACGGATGCAGCAGGAGATAGCGCCAGACGTACTGGACGCCATCGGGGTCACGCTCCGCGAAGTGTATGCAGCCCATGGGAAGGGGGAATCCTGCGGAACCTCGCGGTGATGCCAGCCTCAGGTGTCACACTGGCACCGCGTGTTACTGACGAGCGTCTTTTGGCGTGCTTCTGCCTGACATGAGGGTAGAATCACCCTGCCTGCCATGGCCCTGACCGCTGGCACCCGCTTCGAGTGGGAGGCGCAAGTCCTTGCCAGGCTCAACGGCAACGTCACTTCTGATCTCGGCAATCGCGCGCGGCATTACCAACCACCAAGCCACCGAGAGCTTGCCGTAGCTCTCGTCTGTTAGAGGGTTGGCTGAAAGAGATGGCTGGGTTGCGGAATT
>CAUZFB010000063.1:0-11707 GCA_963579135.1 Dehalococcoidia bacterium
ATACGCGCGGAGGCAACCGCCCTTTCCGTGCACCCTCGGTGGCCTATGGCGGATATGTCGTTCACCGTGACCAACCCAGGCGGAGAAGACGTTTTGAAAGGCGAGGCCGTAGTCTTCCAGGCCGCGCCGGTGGGATAATCAGCATGCCGACGGTTGAAACCCTATTGCACGGATACAGCGTCAACGCTGATTCCGGTTCCTTTGGCTTTTGCGCGATTACGCTCGTGCGCGGTGAGAAGCTGACGCTGGTGGACTCCGGTCACGTGGGGCGCCGGCGCTTTCTCGTCCAGGAACTGGCGGAGCGTGGCCTCACGCCCGCCGATATCGACGTCACCGTCGTGACGCACGCTCACTGGGACCATGCCCAGAACTATGACCTGTTCGACGCGCCGCTGCTTATCCATACCCACGAGCTTAAGTACGCGCGCAAACCCCACGACAACGATTGGGCCACGCCTCGCTGGACCGCCGCCATGCTGGAGTTCGAGTCACGTGTACAGCAGGTCGAGGAGGGTTACGAGATTGAGCCTGGCGTTCGCATCATGCACACGCCCGGACATTCGGCGGGCACCGTCGCAGTGATCGTGGACACCGACTCCGGGCCCGTGGCGGTCACGGGTGACGGCATCCAGTCGGCGCATGTGGCCATGACCAAGCAGAACGCGCTCATCTTCTGGAGCGAGAAGGACGCACGGGAAAGCATCGAGCGCGTCCTTCAAACCACCAATACCGTATACCCCGGCCACGACGTTCCGTTCAGGATGCTCAAGGACGGGGGCTACGAATACCTGGCGCCGAAGCAGATGTTGCTAACCGGCCTGGACCCTGCGGATCCCGGCATATCGTTCGATTCAACGCCTCCCTCACCATCGGTCATGCCGGGGATCGAAACCCAGAGCCTTGAGCGCTTGGACTAATCGACCCTGGCGTCGCTTCGACCGGTGCCGTGACCAGCTAAATACCTAGCAATCAGTTGACCGAGGAGCCTTAGATGAGCGTCGTAAAGATCAATGCGATTGAGATTTCGGACGGTAACGGTCCGGAACTGGAGAAACGTTTCGCCGCGCGAGCCAAGGCGGTTGACGGGATGAAGGGGTTCGAGGGTTTCGAGCTGCTGCGTCCCGTGACGGGTGAGACACGCTATTTCGTGTACACGAAGTGGGCGTCTGAAGAGGACTTCCAGGCCTGGCTGAACAGCCCGCAGTTCCAACACGGGCACGCCGCCGTTGCTGCTGACAGCGCCCCCACGCCCGTGGCGACGGGCTCTGCGTTGCTCTCGTTCGAGGTCGTCGACCTGAGCTAGCCACCTGACCAGCGCTGAGCGCCGGCTAGACGGTGACCATCTCCCTCAGCGTTGCATCGTTCGCCTGGCCAATCGCCCGGCGAACCGGTATCGTTGCGCTTGCGCTCCGGGGCCCTGCGAGGGGCTCCCTAATCCCGACTGGGCGCGCTATGCCGAATGCCACCCAGAATGGAGACTACCGATGGAACCGTTGACGCTCGTTGAAGCGAATCGAATGCTTGCCGCGGCTGTGACCAAGGCGACAGAGATGAAGATAAACCCGTGCACGATTGCGATTCTGGATCCTAGGGGCGACCTGATCGCGCTCAACAGGATGGACAACGCGCTCTGGCGATCAGTGCCGATCTCTCAGGGCAAGGCAGCGGCGTCGGCGGCGTTCGACGCGCCCAGCGGCGATCTGACGGAACGCTGGGGTACGCCGGTGGTGCGCGGGCTGTCCATGATGGAGAACGGTCGACTGATCCCCTGGCAGGGCGCGCTGCCCATCAAGCGCGCGGACGGCATCATGCTCGGTGCCATTGGCGTCAGTGGGGCGAAGTCTGACGAGGACGAGGCCGTGGCCGCTGCTGGCCTGGCGGCCCTATAGGCGATCACCGTGGTTGAAAGCTTCAAAATCAAAGAATCGGATGCGGTAAGGGTTGACGGAGAGGAACTCCGCCGATCGACGACAGCGTTGTTCGAGACGTTGGGTGTGCCCGCCGATGATGCCGTACGCGCAGCGGATGTCCTGGTGACGGCGGACCTGCGGGGCGTGGACAGCCATGGCGTGTCTAACATGCTTAAGACCTACATCGAGCGCTACGGCGACGGCACGCAGAACGCGCATCCGAACTGGCGGATCGTGAGTGAGCGAGCGTCCATCGCCAACATCGATGCTGACCTCGGCCTCGGCATCATCATTGTGCCCAAAGCGATGGACATTGCCATTGCGAAGGCGCGTGAAACCGGCGTGGGCGTGGTCACGGTGAACAACTCAGGTCACCTCGGCATGGCTGCTTACCACGCGATGCTCGCGTTGCCTCACGATATGATCGGCATGTGCATGACGGCAGCAGGCGCCTCCGTGCTGCCGACGTTCGGCCGTGAGCCCAGGCTGGGCACGAACCCGATTGCCATCGCTGCTCCCGCGGGTGACGAGCAACCGTGGGTGTTCGATATGGCGACGAGCATCGTGCCAGTGAACAAGCTGCACAACGCCCACCGGATGGGCAGCATGCTGCCACCTGGGCACATCGCCGACGCAGAAGGCACTCCCATCATGGAGCCGGTGCTGGCTCCCGAGACATTCAATCTGCTGCCGCTTGGCGGGACCCGCGAGCAGGGCTCCCACAAGGGGTACGGACTGGCGAGCGCCGTCGAAGTACTCTGCAGCATGATGTCCGGCGCACGCTGGGCAACCCAATTGCCTCGCTGGTCATTCCGTCATTACGTAGCGGCGTACGATGTGTCGGCATTCGGGGACATCGGTGAGTTCAAGGCGAACATGGATGGCTGGCTCCGCGAGCTGAAGGCTACGCCTCCCGCGCCGGGCCACGATCGCGTGCTGGTGGCTGGCCAGCCCGAGTACGAGATGTCCGTTGACCGCTCGGCCAAAGGCATCCCGTTGCACAACGAGGTTGTTGACTGGTTCCGAAGTACGTGCGCCGAATTCGGCGTGCCGTGCGCTATCTAACTAAGTCTCAGGAGATTGTTATGTTTGTCGTTCGACGGATCCACCACGCGAAGCCGGGTCAGTCTCGGAAGCTCGCCGCAGTGCTATCGAAGATCGGAGATATGTACCAAGGCAGTGGGGACCGCAAGCCCTCGCGTATCTACACCAGCGGCGGTTCGACCCCCGGGCCGCTGAACACGGTATACATGGAGTGGCTGGAGGAGACCCTCATGTCGCCGTATCGGCCCGACCTGCTGAAGCCCGAGCCCGAAGACGCGCTGTTCGCCGAGCTTCGCGAGTACGAGGCCGAGCCTTCCTCCATCGAGTTCTACCAGCTCTTCTCCGGCGAGTAGCCGGGGGACTACCTGCACCCACATCTCGCCGGGACCCAGTGGGCGCTAGAGTTGTTCAAACGTCCTTGCGTGCGACGAAGAGATCGCACCGGTGAGTGGGGTAAACATCAGAGCGGGCTGGCCCACCGGGCTAGCCCGCTCTGATGTTTGCGTTTGATTGCGGGTCCAGCGCTACTTCAGTTTGGCGATAATCTGCTCGCCGAAGATGGGGATCTGTTCGTCGATGATGTCGTTGGCGAACTGGATGTGGAAGGTGTCCAGGCCTGACTGACGGTGCTTCTCGATAATGTCGAGCACTTGGTCGGCCGCCCCCATCAGCCCGCCTGCAGAGCCGAAGGTGGATGGCATGACCTCGGCAGGGGCGCGGTTGCCAACGTAGGCTGTGCAGTTCACCACACGTCGGATCATGCTGACGTCGCGTCCGGCGGCATCGGCGGCGCGGTCGACCGCCTCCTGCATTTCGGCGTAGGCCTCTGGCGATGTTGGCCATCCGCCATTCTTCAGCCAGCCATCCGCCATCGATCCAGCGATGCGCAGGGTTCTAGGCTTCGCCGCTCCGATGAGGATGGGAATCGATCCGTTCACCGGTCGCGGATCAAGCGCCGCTTCGCTGACCGAATAGCGCTTGCCCTCGTAGCTGAAGGGATCGCTCGACGACCACATCCCGCGCAGGATGTTGATCGTGTCGACCAAACCGTCGACCCGCTCGCCTGGAGTACCCCACGCCATCCCGTAGGTCGTGGCATGATTCTCCTGCGCGCCTGCGCCGAGCGTCATCAGCACGCGGTCGCCGCCTGTGATGATGTCGAGCGCACTCGACATCTTGGCGAGGAGCGCCGGGTAGCGGTACGGCACGTTGAGCGTCGAGTGCGTGACGCGGATGCGCTCGGTGCGCATGGCGACTGCGGTGGCCATGGTCCAACCTTCCAGGTTGTTTTCCGGCGGTCGGTCGCTGAAGGTGATGTTCTCGAAGCCCGCCTTTTCGGCGGCCTGGGCGATCGCTACTGTGCGCTCGAAGCTCAACCCACGAGGGTTGAGGCCGAAGCGGATTGGGTTCTTGCTGACCGACATGGGCGTCCTCGCTTGGTCAAAGTAGCACGAGGATAGGTAGCCCCCACCGGAGGTGTCAAACAGCCCGAACGGATGCCGTTCTGGCTGTCAAAGCTTGACGCCCGGGGAGTAGCCTTGGTCGATGATCAGGATCACCGATCGCATGTTCATCGCCGAATCTGAGATTTCGTTCAGCTACACGACATCGCAGGGCCCTGGTGGGCAGAACGTGAACAAGGTGGCCACGGCGGCAAGGCTGGTCTTCGATGCAGCCGCTTCAACGGCACTGACGCCTGAGATGACACTCCGGTTACGTGCGCTAGCCGGGCGACGCATGACTGCGGCGGGCGTCGTAATCATCAGTGCTCAGCGATTTCGCAGCCAGGAGCGCAACCGCGGGGACGCCATCGACCGCCTGGTAAGCCTGCTTCAACGTGCGGTTGAGCGCCCGAGCGTCCGCGTGCCGTCACGCCCGACCCGTGGGATGGTTAAGCAGCGGCTCGATGAGAAGCGTCGGCGTTCCGCGACCAAGCGCACGCGTGGTCGCCCAGCCGCCGAAGACTAGGCAGAGTGCCCCCTCCCGTTCCATGTAAACAGGACTACAGGAGGGCCCCTATGCATTGGCCACAATCATGACAATGTCCCATCGCGGCATCGCACGCCCACGCGCTGCTCTCTCTTCGGACGACCTACGCCACCGATGTACCAGCGCCCGTGACGAGACAAGAGGACACCCCTCGGTGCGCTTTGCCGTTTTTATTGGTGCCAAATTGCAGGAGCGAATGAAGCCGAACGAGGCTATTTTAAAGCCCCCCCTGAGCGATTCGATTCATCTCAGGAGCGGTGAACGGCTCGGACCCGCCGACCAGAGGCGGAACGAAGGGAACAACCCATCTCATCTCACGCCATCCCTGGCCAGGAAGAGGTTGCACGTGCTCAAGAGAGGCTCAAGATAGATCTCAATCAGCCCAGGCAGCAACATACAACAGAACTCGACACATCAAGACGAGCGGCCATACCCACGAAACTCGAACACTTGCGCAGGGAGGGCTACAATCCGCCTGCTACATCAACTCCCGTAGCGATGAAGGGGAATGCGCATGCCTCGCTTGGAAGATCTGACTGAGGTTGCCCGGCAGGGTCATCTGAATTTCCCCGCCTTCGAGCACGATGATTCACCATTTGTCCCGTTGAGGAAGCCTCTCTCAGAGGCAAAGCTCGCGCTGGTAACGACCGCTGGATTGCAGGTGCGGGGCGACGTCCCTTTCTCCAACAATGATCAGTCGTTCAGAGCGATCCCGTCGGATACGCTTGGTCGCGACATCGTGCAGAGCCACACGTCGATCGGCTTTGACCGCACGGCGTTCATGCGTGACGTGAACATCTCGTTCCCTGTCGATCGGCTTCGTGAGCTAGTGGAGCGGGGCGTGGTAGGAAGTCTCTCGAAGAACTTCTACTCCTTCATGGGTGCGCTGCGGAACCCCAAGCAGATCGTGGAGGAAACGGGTCCCGAGGTGGCGCGGTTGCTCATGGCGGACGGTGTGGATGCGGTATTCCTAACCCCTACCTGACCGAACTGCACGCACACGGTCAGTGTGCTAGCCCGAGCGGTCGAAGAAGCAGGCCTACCAACGACGAGCATCGTGCTCATCAAAGAGCAGGCGGAACGGGTGAAGCCCCCTCGTGCGCTGTTCGTACCGTTCCCGTTCGGCTTTGCGCTCGGGAAACCGGATGACCCAGAGTTCCAGCACAAGGTGTTGGCTGCGTCTCTGGATTTGTTCAAGTCGGAGTCAGCACCAGTGCTTGCGGAATTCCCCGAAGACGTCCACGCACCGGTGCGCCTGCTTCAGGCGGGTGAGGCACGCGCGGAGCTGACTACGGATGTGAATAACGATCCCGCTGACGAGGTTACTGCGCTGCGTGGCTACTACGAGCACTGGCTGGAGAACCATGATGGCCGGACCGCCGTGGGCCTATCGGGCGTCCCGCAACGCCGATGGCGTGGATTGATGAAGTACTTGCAGGCGTATGCGATCGGCACGGCTACCGCTTTCGAGGACATGCCTTCGGACGTACCGGAACCTCGGTTCATCCGGCTGGCGGCCGACGATATTAAGGCGTTCTACATGGAGGCTCGCATGTGCCAACGCCCCGATCAGCAAAACAACGATCTGCAGGCGTGGTTCTGGGCCGAGACGGCTGCCGGAAGCATGCTCTCGAAGATCGCGGCCCGCATGAATGAATCGGGTGACGATGCGTTGACGCGTGCCGCGTTCGGTATCGCTCGCTAGCTTAGGAGACTCGCTTGCTGACTCACGAGGACAATGAACTGCTGACGCAGGTGGGCAAGGGAACGCCTGGGGGCGAGTTGATGCGTCGCTATTGGCATCCCGTGGCTGCCACTGCGCAACTTGACGACGACTCGGTGCAAGAGGTGCGCATCCTAGGCGAGGACCTTGTGCTTTTCCGCGACCGTTCCGGCACGCTCGGACTGATAGGCCAGCGCTGCCCGCATCGCATGATGAATTTGCGCTTCGGTATCCCCGAAGACCAGGGATTGCGGTGCCCGTACCACGGCTGGATGTTCGATGCGACTGGCGTATGTATCGAGACTCCGTTGGAGCCACCTGAGTCGAGATTCAAGCAGAAGATCAGCACGCTGGCGTACCCAGTGCAGGAGTTGGGTGGGCTCGTGTGGGCCTACTTGGGGCCGGCGCCCGCGCCGCTGCTACCGCGCTGGGATCTGTTGGTCAAAGAGGGTGGGTTCCGGCAGATCGTGGGGCATCAACTGCCGTGTAATTGGTTGCAGGTGATGGAAAATCGAGGCGATCTCGGTCATGCGATCTACCTCCACGGCAAGTTCTTCCAGTACACGCTAGAGAAGAAAGGGAAACTCACGGACGATCCGCAGGCGCGCTACAACTCCGCTGCAGTGAACCAGGAGAGCAGACTTGCCAGGGGTGCGTATCCGCGCTACGAACCGCGTTACAACCAGTTCGGGATGACCAAGGCGAACCTGGATTCGGACAAGTCCGAGGACAATCCGACGTGGCGAGTGGGAACCAATCCGATCCTGTTTCCGTACCAGCTCGCGTTCGGTCCGGGTCGACGGACCATCAGGCAGACGTACCAATTCGGCGTGCCCATCGACGATACGCATACGTGGCACATCCAATACTTCTGTTACATGTTCCCACATGAGGTCGGCGTCCCAGAGCAGGACTCCGTTCCGTACGCCGAGGTGCCGCTCAAGGACGAACGAGGCGAGTACATCCTAAACAACGTCCTGGCACAGGACGTTGTGGCTTGGTACGGCCAGGGTGAGATCATGGATCGTACACGGGAGCACCTGGCGGTATCGGATTCCTGTGTCATCGCGTACCGGCAAATGCTGCGCGATCAGATCAAGATCGTGCGTGATGGCGGTGAGCCCATGAATGTGTTCCGCGACCCATCGACCATCGAGCGCCCGGATCTGGCGTTGGATCCACCCGAGCTGGACCGGGTTACGCCGGCGAACGTGGTAGCAAAGAATGCGGCAGTGTACCGCTCGAACTTCCACCAGATGTCCAAGGGTGGCTGGCTCTACCTAGACGACGATATCGATCGCTACTGCCTGGACCACGATACGATTGTGGAGCTGTACCGGCGTGCTGACGAGATGGGCGTCTCGGATGTCCGCAGGTCTTTCTAGGCCCGCCTAGGGCTGGCCGATGACTCGCGTGGGTGGTGGCGGTTTGCGGGCAAATATGAAAAATACCGTGCTGAGGATTGTCGCAACGCCGAGGGTGAAAAAGGCGAAGTTGTAGTCGCCCTGGATGTCGAACAAGATGCCAGCGTAGAGCGGGCCGATGACGCTTCCTGTAATCGTTATGCCGTTGGACCATCCCGCGATCATGCCCAGATTACGCCTGCCGAAGTAGTCCGCGCGGATCGCCATCATCAGTGGCCCGCGCGATCCCCATGCCACGCCATGCAGCACGATGGCTGCGGCCACAGCCGGCACCGATGAGCTGAACGCGAGGATGATGAAAGCCCCTCCGTGGCCGAACATTGCCACAGATGCGACGAAGCGTTTGCTGTACAGGTCGCCCAGCACGCCGCCGATGAATTGTCCCGAGAGTTGCATGACCATGAGGGCGGGGAACACGAACGAAGTTGCGGCGAGGCTCCACCCGTTCTGATCCACGAGAAAAGGGACCAGGTGTACCGGGACAGTGCCGGTAACCAAGAGCGCCGTGCCATGGCCGATGGCGATGAACCAGAAAGAACGATCCCGCACCGCCTCTCGAACCGTGAAGTCGCTGGAGTCGCCGATGACCGTTGCTCGGACTCCCGTGTCCTCATGGCCCGGCACCACCCCTCCAGTCGGCGTATCGCCATCGGGCAACAGACCGTAATGCTCCGGAGAACGCTTGAAGAACTGTGCGCCGGGGACGCCGACGGAAAGAATCACGAAGCCTGAGACGACAGCTGTGGTACGCCAGCCAAACTCGACCATCGACCAGGCGACGAGGGGAGCGACTAGGGCACCGGACGCGAAGCCTGCCGAGCCGATGGACATGGCCCGCGCTCGCTTACGGTTGAACCAGTGAGCGATGGCCGTGTGGATGGTGAGGAAACCACCAAGGCTTGACCCAATCGCAACTACGAACAGCGCGGCGTAGAACTGCCACAACGATTGGATTTGGCCAAGGGCGATGAACCCTAACCCGAACAACAGTGCGCCGATCCGCATAACAGGACGTGGACCGAAGCGGTCGATCATCCACCCCTGAAGCGGACCGAGGAAACCCGACTCCAATCGCAACAGCGAGAAGGCTGCGGAGATGCTGCTACGGCTCCAGCCAAAGGCCGCTTGGAGCTCGATTAGGTAGGCGCCCTGTGAGAGAAAAAGGAGAGAGGAGTGCAGGATCTGGATGAAAAAACCCGCAGCCACGATGTGCCAGCCGAAGAAGATTCGACGCCTGGCTCGTTCGGGTTTGATCAATGAGTGTTACCTGGGCCGTGGGGTTGCGCCAATCCTATCACGCGGTCTCCACAGCGGACGGTCGACGGACTACGCCTAGCCGCTAAGCGTCGTAGATCTCCACGTTGAGCGGTTTGGCCACGTAGTCGTTGATCTCGCCCGTGAGATTCCCCTCGTTCGGGCACGCAGAGACGGCAACGAGCAGGTCCATCGAGGCCCTGAAATCGACGTAGTCCCCGCGGTCGATAACTGGCGGTTCGAACGTGAACGTGCCGCTGGGCTCATAGACCACATTCATGAATACATTGAGCGTGTCGAGCTGAACCTGTCGTTCGGTGAGCCCGTGAGTCGCGACGGACTCCAGGATGTTGTCGTGGCAGTTGCGGTGGTCTGGCGCACCCATGGCCTGGTAGAGGAATCGATTGCACCGGCCGCCGAGCCAGTGCACCCCGTGACCGTCGTTCTCGATGGAGAGCATCTCATTGAAGTAAGGCGCGCCGGAGAAGATACGCCGCACATGGCTCACCGAACGGTCGTTCATCGTCGTACTGAAGATGACGTTCATCTGCTCGTCGTGATCGTCGAGGCTCCACGCCGTAAGGTCCCCCACCTGTTTGCCTTCGACCGCAATGAGGCGGAGCACTTGGCCGGTGCGCAATTCGAACGCGCGGCCTTCCATGCGCGGTATCAGAGTTTCAAATATCGGTTGGTGCGCCATTGTAAGAGCCTGGTTGAACGCTATTGAGCGTTGAGTTTGAGCCACTCGACGTACTCAGCGAACCCTGTCTCGATATTGTGAGCTGGCAGATACCCGGTATCCGCGTTGATCCTCGTGAGATCCATCACAGGATTCTCCGGAAGGTTGGGAGTCTTCCCTGGGATCAGCGCTTTCGCCTTGGCTTCAGGGATGATCGCCTTGATGGCGTCGTAAGTCTCTTTGAGTGAAGACGCTCGTCCCGAGCCCACGTTGTAGATGCCATGGTTTAGCTTGTTAGCCGTGGTCAGCATCTGGATGCCCATGGCCAGGTCTCGTACGTAGGTCCAGTCGGTGAGGTCATCCTGATTCATCACGCCGGCGGGCTTATCGCTGAAATCGGGCTCCTCGCCCTTGATTGCTGCATGGGCGATCCGCGCGCCGGGGTGAAACATGCTGTAGTAGTGCGGTCCATAGATGGACCCGATCCGCAGGTTGATGACGTCGATGCCCGCGCGGCTGGCGTAGTGCAGCGAGTGGATCTCCTGAGCCTTCTTGTGGGCCTCGATCTGAGAGCGAGACTCGATGGGAAGCAGGTCGTTCTCGTGGTATGGGCCGGTGGTCAGCCCGCCGTAGACAGACTGGGAACTCGCCAACGCGGTGCGCTTCACCGCGAAGTTGCGCGCGGCCTCCAGAATGTTCTGTAGCCCCACGGTATAAACGTAATAGTCGACCTCGGGTGAGATCCCTCGGGCGGGCGGTGCCGCGAAGCTAATGATGCGGTCGATCGCAGGGTGCTTGCGGAAGACCGCACTGACCTCGAACGAGTTGGTGACATCCATACGCTCGATGAAGACGCGCTTACCGATTTCGTCCTTGATGGCATCGGGGATGCGGCTTGCACTGTGCTGGGTGATGACGACACTTTCGCCAACGTCTAGACACCTTACCGCTGTGTTCAGACCGATGAATCCCATACCGCCGATGATGAGGATCACGCCGCGCCTCCGGATGAATTGTTGGCCCTATTGATACCACAGCTTGGCGGCGCGGGTGGCATTTGTGGCCAAGGGGCTGGCTAGGAGATACGATGGCCCCGGTTTGGCATCCGAGAAACAATCCCCTGTGACTGGCGATCCGGATCGGCCAACCCGGCTACGATTCCTGCGCTCGGTCCGGACGTTCGATTCTCTGGTTGTACCGGCGTATCGGAACTACTTCGGCGCTATGTTCCTGTACTTCGCGGCCATGCAGATGACAGTGCTCGTGCGGCCTTGGGTCGCGTTTGAGCTGAGTGCCAACGACCTCGGCCAACGCTCCGCGCTGGTGCTCGGCTTGACGGTAGCGGCAAACAATCTACCGTCGCTGGCGCTCTCCCCGTACGCCGGGGCGCTGGCCGACCGGATGTCAAAGCGGACGATCCTCCAGGTGTGCGCGGTGCTGATGGCGCTGTTCGCGGCCGTGACTGCAGTGGGCTTGGCATCGTCGTGGTTCGCATGGTGGCACGTGACCATCATCGGCGTCGGCCAGGGTGCCGTGATGACGTTCATCACACCCACTCGCAGGGCGATCATCGGGGATCTAGTGGGGCGCGACCACCTACTGAACGCGACCGCACTGCATACGATGTTGATGAACGTCAATCGAATGGTGATGCCAGCGGCGGGCGGGTTCCTCATCGTCGCTT
>CAUZFB010000064.1:0-11269 GCA_963579135.1 Dehalococcoidia bacterium
TTCAGCCTTTACCGGGTAGACATTCCCTGCATCTGCCGTCCGATACGCTTCAGATGTTTCGTTCAGCGGGTCAGAGGGCTTACCGTTGATGAACCTGTCCCAGTAGGGATCTTTCGGCGAGCGGCGCAGCAGCTTGTTCAGGAACTGCATGTCTACTTCTTCGCCTTGAGTTTCTCTTTCAAGATATCGAACCGCCGGGTGTTCTCTTTCAGCGGGTAGTAATGCCCCGTCTTCTCGTCCACGGGCTGCACGGTGCCGTCGGGAAGCGTCAGGTGACCGGAGTCGTAGCTCATCCAACGAACCCGGCGACGGGGAAGCTTTCCCCAGAACTTGTCGTCGGTCCACTTGAGGGCTCGCGTGGTCAAGCCGCGCATGGGTTTGGGCGTACGCTTGAGCGCCTGGATGGCTACAGCCCTCCACCAGACGTTGGGTTTCGTGTACGGACACACCGTGACGCAGGTGAGGCAACTCTCCCAGTACTGCATAACGTGGGGCCGCAGGCGGTAGCAGGTCGCCCAGTTGATCTTGTATTTCTCGACACCATTGACCACCGATTTGCCTTCGGCTGTGATGCTGTTGGTGGGGCAGGTGTTCGCGCACTTCTGACAGATTTTGCAGAAATCTGCCACGCCGATGTCGAGAGGCTCGCCCGAAACCAAAGGCATGTCGGTGAGAATCGGATCCCCGAGATGCACGCGTGCGCCGAATCGCTCGGTGATCAACATGCCGTGGCGCCCCATTTCGCCTAGGCCAGCGGCAAGGGCGGTCGGGGTCGGCGTAGCAACGCGGGTCGCGACCGAGTATCCGAGTTCACGGATGTAGGCAGCGAGGTTGGCGTACGTTGCCCGCAGTTTCTCGGCGCCGAAATGGTATGCGGCGTCACCAATGCGATGGCGGTGGGCGCGCCCCATATCATAGTCCCACGCGTGAACCAGCGCGATGGCATAGGGATAGCGCGCTGCGGTCTGGGCCGCGGTCGCGGGCTGCTGGCTAGGCCCGCTGGTACCAGTGCCGTCCTCGGGATAGCGGCCTTCGGTGTACAGGAAAGATGGGTGGACGCGGACGATACCGACGTCGGATGCGCCGAGATACTTGGCGACCCGTTTGATGTGAGCGGTCATAGCAGCGGGATCAGTTACTTCGACGCGGTCTGGATTGATCTTGCCGCGGGGGGCGTGCGCGATGACGTGCTCGATGGTGTTACGACGATCAACGGCTGAGCTGGCTGTTGCCGTTCGTCCAAGCGGGTCTTGGGATGTCCGATTGAAATACCAGTTGAACAGCGGTTTACCTAGCTCGCCTCGCTTGTTCTTCTCGTGAGGCGTCTCGGCTGCATCAACAGATGCGTAGTCTCCAACAACACGGACACTCCTACCTAAGTAGGGCAGCGGTTCGGTTGTTTCTAGGTCTCTTTCAAGTACCATTGATCGCTCCTCGGTCTATAACGAGTGGTTCGTGGCGATACTATACCCAATGAACGCCCCCCGCGAGCAATAACGAAAACGATCTGCGATTAATCGCAGATCGTTTTCGTCTCTGGTACTGGTTTGGCCTACGCGAGCGTACGAAGGTTCACACTGGGAAGCTTACTGGACCCCATGAGGTACGCGTCGATACAGTGGGCGGCCTGTCGGCCCTCGGCGATGGCCCACACCACGAGAGATTGTCCGCGGGTCATGTCACCCGCGGTGAACACGCCCGGGACGCTAGTCATCTTGTTGGCGTCGGCGCGAACGTTGCCTCGAGAGTCAAGCTCGACGCCGAGTTGCTCGAGCATACCTTCATGCTGGGGGTGGAGGAAACCAAGGGCGAGGAACACCAGACCCGCCTGGAGGTCGAACTCCGTGCCGGGTATCTCTTTCATGTTCATGCGGCCCGACTCATCACGTTCCCACTCGATACGGACGGCGTGCAGCTTTTCAAGCTTGCCGTTGCTGCCCGAAAAGCGCTTCGTAAGAATGCTGTAGTCGCGGATACCACCTTCCTCATGGGCGGCGGATGTCCTGAGGATCAACGGCCAGTAAGGCCAGGGGTTCGTCGCGGGACGCTCCTTGGCTGGCTCTGGCAGCAGCTCGTACTGGTAGATGACCTCTGCCCCCTGGCGGTGAGCCGTACCGAGGCAGTCCGCGCCAGTGTCGCCACCGCCGAGGATCACCACTGCCTTGCCAGCGGCGTCGATGCGGTCGTTCGCACCGGTGGGCTGCCCACGGTTCACGCGGTTCTGCTGCGTCAGGTAGTCCATCGCGACGTGGACACCGGCCAGGTCCTCGCCTTCAATGCCGAGGCGCCGAGGGATGGTCGATCCGCCCGTGAGGCAAACCGAGTCGTAGGTGTCGAGTAGATCTTCGGCCGGGAAGTCCTCTCCAACGTTGGTGCTGGTCTGGAACTGAACACCTTCAGCCTTCATGAGGTCTACGCGGCGCTCGATCACTTGCTTGTCCAGCTTGAAGTCGGGGATACCGAGGGTGAGCAAGCCACCGATGTACTCGCTGCGTTCGAAAACGGTCACGGTGTGACCAGCTCGGTTCAGCTGGTCGGCTGCGGCCATCCCCGAAGGGCCAGAACCGACAACGGCGACCTTTTTGCCCGTGCGCTTCGTGGGCGGGTTAGGCGCAATCCAGCCCTCGTCGTAGCCCTTGTCCGAGATGGCCTTTTCGATGTACTCAATGGCCACGGGCTGCTCGTTGATAGCGAGGACACAGGATGCCTCGCATGGCGCAGGGCAGATACGACCCGTGAACTCGGGAAAGTTGTTGGTGGTGTGCAGCGCTGCGAGCGCTTCCTTCCAACGTCCCTTGTAGACCAGGTCGTTCCAGTCTGGAATCAGGTTCCCCAGGGGACAACCACCGTGGCAGAAGGGCAGAGCGCAGTTCATGCACCTTGCGCCCTGGTCCCGCGTCGCCTCTTCGGGCCAGGGATCGTAGATCTCCTGGTAGTCCTGAAGGCGCTGGTTGACTGGCCGACGTTCCGGGGGCTCCCGGTGAAAATCGAGGAATCCTGTAATTTTACCCACTGGTTGCGAACTCCTGGTTGGCACGCTTCTGAGCGTCAACCACCCTGCGGTAGTCCCGTGGGTAGACCTTGACGAACTTAGGCAGCATGTCGTCCCACTCGTCCAGCGCGCGGTTTGCGTTCGCGCTGCCGGTGTATCTGAGGTGTTTCTGGATGAGGCCGCGCAGCTCATGGATGTCTTCCGGATTGACGACCCTCTCAAGGTCGACCATCTCCTGGTTACAGAGGCTCTCGAAGCAGCCCGCTTCGTCCAGGACATAGGCGAGGCCGCCGCTCATGCCTGCAGCGAAATTGCGCCCGACGGGGCCGAGTACGACGACACGGCCATTGGTCATGTACTCGCAACCGTGGTCGCCAATGCCCTCGATGACCGCAAGTGCGCCGCTATTTCGGACACCGAAACGCTCGCCACCGATACCGCGGATGAACACTTCACCGCCTGTCGCACCATAGAGTGCAACGTTGCCGATGATGACGTTGTCCTCGGGGACGTATTTCGCCTCTTTGGGGGGCACGACCACGATCCGGCCGCCGGACATCCCCTTGCCAAAGTAGTCGTTGGAGTCGCCCTCAAGGCTGAAGTTGACGCCTTTCACGAGGAACGCCGCGAAGCTCTGGCCCGCTGAGCCGGTGAAGTTCACCTGAATGGTGTCGAACGGCAGGCCCTCTTCACCGTACTGCTTCGCGATCCGGCCGCTCAGCATGGCGCCAACGGTGCGGTTGGAGTTGTTGATAGGCAACGAGAACTCGATTGGCACCTCGCCGGCGATAGCCTCTCGAGCGCGTTCAATCAGCTGTTGGTCAAGCGCTCTTTCCAGCCCGTGATCTTGCACGGTCACGTTGTGGCGGGCGACCGTATCGGGCACGTCCGCAATCGCGAGGAGCGGTGCGAGATCCATGCCACGTGTCTTCTTCCAGTGGGCAACGGCCTCGCTGGTCTCCAGCTTGTCGGCGCGCCCAATCATGTCGGCGACAGTCCTGAAACCAAGGCTGGCCATGATTTCACGAAGGTCTTCCGCGACGAACATGAAGTAGTTGATGAGGTGCTGCGGATCGCCTGTAAACCGTTGGCGAAGCTCAGGGTCCTGGGTCGCGATGCCAACGGAACAGGTGTTCAGATGGCACTTGCGGAGCATGATGCAGCCCTGGGTCACCAACGATGCGGTGGCGATACCGAGTTCGTCAGCACCGAGGAGGATTGCGACGGCTACGTCGCGGCCGGTTTTGATTTGGCCATCGGTCTGGACGACGATCCGGCCACGCAGGTCGTTGGCAACCAGGACCTGCTGAGTCTCGGCAAGGCCGAGCTCCCATGGCAGGCCGGCGTACTTGATGGACGATTCAGGCGAGGCGCCCGTGCCGCCAGTATCACCGCTGATGAGGACGACGTCACCGTGCGCTTTGGACACGCCAGCCGCGATGGTGCCTACACCGACTTCGGCAACAAGCTTCACGTGGATTCTGGCGTCCGAATTCACGTTCTTGAGATCATGGATCAGCTGCGCTAGGTCCTCGATGGAGTAGATGTCGTGGTGAGGAGGCGGGGAGATGAGTTCGACTCCGGGGGTTGAATGACGCACCCAGCCGATGTACTTGTCCACCTTGTGACCAGGCAGTTGGCCACCTTCGCCAGGCTTGGCCCCCTGGGCCATCTTAATCTGGAGGTCAGTGGCGTTGACCAGGTAGTTGGTGGTGACGCCGAAGCGCCCCGATGCGACCTGCTTGATAGCGCTGAAGCGGCGGTCGCCGTTGGCGTCAGGAACGTAGCGATGGTAGTCCTCGCCGCCTTCACCTGAGTTGCTCCGCGCGCCGATGCGGTTCATAGCAATGGCGAGGCTCTCATGGGCCTCACGGCTGATGGAACCGAGCGAGATGGCGCCCGTTGCGAAACGCTTCACAATCTCCGAGGCGGGCTCCACCTCGCTGATGTCTATCGGGTCGCTGGCGTCCTTGAACGAGAGCAAGCCACGAATGGTGCATGCGCGCTGCTCGTAGGTATTCGCAAGCTCAGCGAAGGCACGGTAGGAAGCAAGGTCGTTCATCTGAGCCGCGTACTGGAGCTTGGCGACGGTGTCCGGGTTCCACATATGGTACTCACCGTCACGGCGCCACGAGTAGAAACCGCCTGAGGGCAGGTCCGGATTGGCAGGCACGTCAGCCTCAGGGAATGCGTCGGCATGCCACTTACGCGCGTCCTCTTCAATGACGTCGATGTCGATACCACCGATGCGTGACGGGGTCCACGTGAAGTATTTGTCGACGAGGCGCTGGCTGAGGCCGACCGCCTCGAAGATCTGGGCACCGTGGTAGCTGTGGACCGTCGAGATACCCATTTTGGCGGTGACCTTCACGAGGCCTTTATAGGAGGCCTTGATGAAGTTCTGCTGGGCGGTCTTGAAGTCGATGGAGGCGGGGAAGACGCCATCGTCGACGAGTTCGCCCAGCGTTTGGAACGCAAGGTAGGGATTGACCGCGTTGGCGCCATAGCCAATGAGGGCGGCGAGGTGCGGTGTTTCTCGGGGTTCGCCGGATTCAACCACCAGGCCAACCTTGGTGCGCGTACCGTGGCGAACCAGGTGGTGGTGGATTCCAGCAGTCGCCAAGAGGCTTGGAATCGGGGCATGCTGTGCGTCGACGCCACGGTCCGAGAGAATGATGATCGATGCGCCGTCTGCCAGGGCTTGATCCACTTCAACGCAGAGGGCCTCCATAGCCCTCTCGAGCTCGCCCTCGTCAGTGTCCACGCGGAACAACGTGGAGAGAGTGACCGGCTTGATTCCCTCGACGTTGACCGCCTTGATCTTGGCGAGATCTTCGTCGGTGAGCAGGGGGCCGTCCAGTTTGAGCTGGCGGGCGTGCTCCGGCGTTTCATCGAAGATGTTCCGCTGGGCTCCCAAGCGCACATCGACGGCGGTGACGAGTTCCTCGCGAATGCCGTCTAGTGGCGGGTTGCTGACCTGGGCGAACATCTGCTTAAAGTAGCGGAACAACGGTTGCGGCATGTCCGATAGCGCTGCGAGGGGGACGTCGTTGCCCATTGAGCCAGTTGGCTCTACTCCGTTGAGTGCCATGGGCTCCAAGAGCATCCGCAGATCTTCTTGCGTGTAGCCGAAGGCCTGCTGGAGGTCGACGAGCTCTTCGCGGTCCATCTGCTCGTGGTGAGCACCGGCGTCGGCGAGGTCATTGAGATAGACCATGTTCTGCTTGAGCCAGTCACCGTACGGCTGTGCCGCAGACAGCTCATGCTTGATGGTTTCATCGTCCACGATGCCGCCGCGCTCTGGGTCCAGCAAGAACATGCGGCCCGGATAGATGCGTTGGCGGTAGAGCACTTTGCTGGGGTCGGTCTCGGCGACGCCGGTTTCGGATGCCATCACCAACAGGTCGTCGTCGGTGACGAAGTACCGGAACGGCCGTAGGCCGTTCCGGTCGAGTACGGCGCCGACGCGGGTGCCGTCGGTGAAAGCGACGAGCGCGGGGCCGTCCCACGGCTCCATCATGCAAGCGTGGTACTCGTAGAAGTCGCGCTTCTCCTGGGACATCTGGACGCGCTCGCCGGTGGCTTCGGGCATGAGCAACATCATGACGTGATGTAACGGCCTACCGGTATGGAGCATGAGTTCGTAGGCATTGTCGAGACTGGCAGTGTCACTCTGGCCAGGCGAAATGACGGGGAACAGCTTCTGAAGGTCGTCGCCGAATTCGGGCGACGACATGCTTCGTTCGCGGGCGGTCATCCAGTTGGTGTTGCCGCGCACGGTGTTAATCTCGCCATTGTGGACGATGTAGCGATAGGGGTGCGCGAGCTTCCACGAACCCAAGGTGTTGGTGCTGAAGCGCGAGTGAACGAGGGCAAACGAGGAACTGAACGCGGGATCGGCCAGGTCCTTGTAAAAGTCCTTGACCTGGTAGGCCATCAGAAGGCCTTTGTAGACAAGGATTTTGGGCGAGAGGCTGCAGATGTAAAACTCATCGGGGTCTTCCAAATTGGCGTCTTCGACCCCATGCTCGATGATCTTGCGAATGACGAAAAGCTTGCGGTCGAACGCTGCCTCGTCGCTGATACCGTCGCCCTTGCCGACGAAGAACTGACGAATCGCGGGCTGGCAGTCGCGAGCGACGTGGCCGATGGCCGATGGGTCGACGGGGACATCGCGCCACCCGAGGAAGCGTTGCCCCTCACCAACGACGGTTCCTTCGATCCAATGCTCACACTGGAGGCGATCGGCGTCATCTTTGGGAAGGAATGCCATACCTACGGCGTATTCGTGGAGCGGTGGCAGCTCGAAGCCAAGCCCGGCGGAATCGCTGCGGAATAACGCGTCGGGCATCTGCATAAGGATGCCTGCGCCATCGCCCGTCTCAGGGTCGGCTCCAGCTGCGCCACGATGCGCCAGGTTAACAAGCACTTCGATTCCGCGCTCGATGACGTCGTGGGAACTGACGCCCTTTGTATTGGCTACGACGCCAACACCGCAGGCAGCGTGCTCGAATTCCGGCCGGTATAGGCCGAAAGGTTTACCTTTGAAGACTCCGGCCACTAGTGACTCCTAGAGGGGTTGCAAGCGCAAAGTGGAGCAATAGGATAACTCCCCTTCCAGATTTCTTGAATACCTGGGAGAGGAGCCTCTGCACTCGGTACCGTGTGTACCACGAAAGGTAGCAGGTTTCGCCTCTGCCTGGCAACGGTGCCGTTCAGGGGGAATACGCAAGAGGCCCGCAGGAACTCCAGCGGGCCTCTCCATTCTCATTGGCTCGATCCGCTATTTGAAGGAGTAGCGCTCCTCACCCGACATTTTTGGTGCTCCCTCGAATTCCTGACGATCAACGCCATCGCCAGAGAGGATGGCCATGACATCCGGCTCACGGACGGGCTGATCCTTGAACGGTCCGCCTGTGCCTTCATAACCGGGGTACGGGAAGTACTCGCAGGGAAGGACAATGATCTCGTTCTCAGACGGATCACGATGGATGTTGATGGGCTCTCCACCCTCCTCGACGACCCTGGCCTGCTCATCCAGCATACGTCGGTACATGATGATGCCAACGTCGGTGACACCCAGGCGCTCCGTGGTGCGATCGCTAATCGGGCCCTGGATGACCCACGCCAACTGATCCTGCGGCAGAACGCCATCAGCCCTGATCCTGCCCTTCTCGTCGTACAGCGGAGGAAGGTGCGTGGGCACCTCGGCCTGGCGCTCCTCGCCGTCCTTGTAGGGGCGGAACTGCATGGTCACGTGCAGCGTATGCGTGTCGTCGATCGGGGTACGGAACTGCATCCCGTGGGCAACGCGAAGAATGTTGGGGAATAGCACGGGGTGCCCGATACGCCAGAACTCAGAATCCTCGGTCTCGTCACCGACGAGGCGGCGCTTAATCACGCCGTACGGCACGATGTCAAAACCGATCTTCTTGTGGTCTGCACCCTTGGAGCTCGTGATGGCGTTCCACTCGTCGCGCTCAGCGGCGGGCTTGAAGCGGTTCATCATGTAGCCACCGAAGTAGCGGTGGAGCCACTGAAAGTGGAGCGGGTCCAGCGAGTTCTCCTGGCACTGGAGCCAGTTGCAAGGGAGCTCGGTGATAGTGGTTTCGCGGAAGCCATCCCAGGTGAGGACGTCCCACCGGGGGAGCAAGGGCGCGGGCTCTGGCCCCATATAGCCGAAGATAATCCCGCCAAGCTCTTCGACCTTGTAAGCCTTGAGCTTGACCTTGTCTTTGAATCGGCTGCCTGCAGGCTCCGAAGGCTGATCGACGCAGTTGCCGGCCTCGTCGAACAACCATCCGTGGTAAGCGCAACGGATACCTTCAGGCTCCGGTACGCCGTAGGACAGGTTGGCCTTGCGGTGGGGACAGGACGGCTCGATCAGGCCAAGCTTGCCCGCCGCACTCCTGAACAGGACGAGTTCCTCACCCAGCAGGCGAATCTCTTTCGTCGGATTCTCTTCCGACAGTTGGGCGCTACCAGCGATCGGTTGCCAGTACCGGCGCATCAGCGTGCCCATAGGTGTCCCTGGGCCCACTCTGGTCAGACGGTCGTTCATTGCCTGTGAAAGCATGTCCTACCTCCGGATGAATCTCGCATTTCCGCGATGCGCATGGTATCAGGATGTGCCCAAACGTTTTTCGATGAACCTCAGAATTCGTTGGTGCTTTTCGCTATCGCTCGCGAGGGAGTCGAGGGGGAGACTCCGCGACTCGGAGCCGGCAGTTCTCGCTTGCTTGGCGACACCAGTTGACTGCTTCACGCTGGTTGCCTCGTGATTCGCCAGGTCATCGAACTCAGTGATGGTGGATCGACGCTCGGCGGGCCCAAGCTCGCCCTCGCTGTCGGAAAAAGATCCAGAGGTCTTCTGACCGAGCTCGGCCTTCATCAGTGCCAGAGATGCTCGCGCTGACGTGTCGGTGGACTCTCTGACGAGGCCCAGCGTGCCGAGGATGCGGCATGCGCCGCCACTTTCCATCGCAGCTCGGCTCAGTCGCCTGCCATGCAAGCCCTCTTCGCCTTAGCTGGCGTGGAAGATAGCACTAGCACTTGTTGCGACAGATACGAACAGGCCCACGGATACGAAAGGGCCCGGGGTGACGCCCCGGGCCCTTGTAATGCTATGCGGATACGCCTACTGGCCGAGCTTCTTGCGACGTTCTTCAGAGTCGGCGCCACCTTCGACGCCACGCTGATTGAGGATCGGGCTGTACTTGGAGGCCATTCCCTGCCTCTGGAAGCCGAGGCCACCCGTGCCAACGCCGCCCAGGTCACCGGCCGCTCGCGCCTTAGCAAGTTCTGGAGGCAACTCCGTCGCCATGCCGTGGTAGACGTTCTGCGCCGGGTCTCGGAAGGTGTTAATGGGGTCACCACCGTCCTCGACCACGCGGATGTTCTTCTCCAGCATCTCGCGGAACATGATGATGCCCCTGTCGGACCGGCCCAGGTGCTCGCCCGTGCGGTCGGCGATATCACCCTGGGTGATCCAGGCGGCAATGTCCTGGGCGCTGTTGGAGTCCAGGATGGAGTACTCGGGCTGACTTTCCTCGTTGAGGAAGATCAATGGCGGGGAGAAGAATGGAATGTCCTCGAACCGCTGTTCCAGGTCCTCAGCCGCCTTAGGGTGACACATGACCCACCAGTGAGCGGTGTGAGTGTCATCGACAGGCACGCGAATCTGGAATGCGGGGCCGGTCATGGACCAGTGGGCGCGGTTGGTGCCAGAGCCACCCTGGCGCAGGAAGTACGGGAACACAATGGGATGGCCCTCCTGCCATGAGGTATCGGCCTCCGAGCCGCCAGCCATGACGCGACGCTTGTAGATGCCCCACTCGAATTCGTCAAATCCGATCTTGTCGTGTCGGCGGTTGGCACGCTTGTGCTCAGGCTCCTCCCGCATCTCGGCGATAAAGTTGGACCAATAAGCGTGCAACCACTCGAGATGGACAGGGTCGAGGGAGTTCTCCTGAGCCTGGAGCCAGTTGCACGGCAAGATGGTCATGCCAACGTCACGGATAACGTCGTCGATGGCGAAAACATCCCAGTTTGGAACGAGCGGCGCGGGCGCCGGACCCATGTACGCGAAGATGAGGCCGGCCTTCACCTCGACGGGGTAGGCCTTCATCTGGATCTTGTCCTTGAAGCGCGCGTCGGGATCCTCGGTCTCCTCGTACGGCTGCTCAATGCACTGGCCGGTCTCATCATAGAGCCAACCGTGGTAGGGGCAGCGAAGGCCGTTCTGCTCCGGAATGCCGTAGATCATGTTCATGCGACGGTGGGCGCAGTGAGGCTCCATGAGCCCGAAGGTCCCGGAGCGGTCCTTGTAGAGAATGAGGTCCTCGCCGAGGAGGCGGATCTTCTTGGTCCAATTGTCGTTCATCTGCGAAACGGCAGCGATCGGGTGCCAGTAGCGCCGCATCAACTCACCGGTTGGCGTGCCCGCGCTTACCCGCGTGTAACGATCGTTTACTTCTTGAGTCAGCATTCCTATCTCCTCATTTCCAAACAGTGGCTGGTTGCTTGGTGTCCCCATCCGTGGTCGGGCTGATTGTACGCGCGGCCGGTGCCGGCGACCTCGTTGCTGCGGCGGCTAACGCGCAAGGCTAGTCCACCGAGCTCGTTTGGTGGACTAGTGCTAGCTCCCTGCGTTCCTCGCCAGACTTTTGAATCGCAAGGAGCACCTCCAGCGTCGCCATGCCCCAGCGACCGTCAGCAGGAAGCGGCGCGCCGTTGACGATGGCGTCGTAGTAGGTATCGAGCCTGCCATCACGTCCG
>CAUZFB010000065.1:0-11191 GCA_963579135.1 Dehalococcoidia bacterium
TCGGCTTCGCCAAGTTCGAGTCAGCCAGTCGATTCTGCACGGCATTCGACGAGTTGCGAAATTATTTAAGAGTCCGTGCCACAGCCGGTGAGTCCGTTCCAGCGGAAGTTCGACGGAAGATCTTTACCAACAGGTGGTCGACTCTAATGACCGAGTTATCAGCTTAATTACAGGGATCGGGCATGTATTTAGGTCGACCTATTTTCGGGATGTACGCTGAGTTCTGACAGAACCCCCGAAATCTACCTGTTCGGATGAATGACGAGTGGGGTTTCGAATTGTAGCTCGCATTTCCTGAAAATCTTCCATGTAAATCCGATTGGTGAATTCCGTCAAATCCCAGGGTGATAGCAATGAACCAAGTTTAATGCTCTCTGAACGTGTCACCCCAGTGTTTCTAAGTGACGTGTCCAGATTTCTCATAGTGAACCCGGGCAATGTTTCGTATCCATATCGGTTTCGGAACATTCTCGCGGTACCCACCAGTGGCTCGTCAACAAAAAAAGTACGAACAGTCAGGCATGCGCCTGCTCCACCCAGGATTTTAGGACTGAGGTGGCCTCGGCCTCGATGTCTTCATCGGCGTGGCGCGGCGGTCCTAGATGCTCCGGGTGGAGAAATCCGGTGTACCCTGCCGCAATCAGTGCCTTGAGGATGGTCGGAAAATCTAGATCCCCAGTGCCGGGGAAGACTTCCAGCGCTTCAGGCCACCGGCCCGCAAGATCACGGATTTGCACGAAATTGATCTTGCCTTTGAACCGCTCGATCTCAGCCAGTGGGTCCCCACCGGTGATGTACAGTCCGGTGCACAACGCGTAGCCGTGAAATTCGTCCGTGACCGCCTCAACAATGCGATTGACATGCTCGGCGGTGCGAACAAGGTATGGCCCGCCCCATTCTTCTGGCCTGTATGAACGGTAATCGGCCGCGGTAACACCCTCAGCCAAGGCCGATTCCCTGAGCGGGAGCTGAAGGCAGCGCCATATACCGTGGTTCGCAATCCCGACCCTTGATTTCGCAGCCTGTGGAACGATTTCGCGAAATATCTCCAGCATTCCGTCCCAGTACCGATCGTCCTCTGCCGGGTCTGCCGGTTCAGGAACGTCGACGTAATGCAGCTGGCGGGGGATCTGGAGCTCACCCTGCACTTCCAGAGTCCGGAGCATCCCATCGATCTCGCGCCGGTGCGAAGCTGGTTCCAGCACAAGGGCCGCATCGTCGCCGAACCACTGGCTTAACGCAGCAATGGTGATACCAGCGTCGGCAAGCCTACCCTGCATTTCTCGCAGCTCGATCAGATCTGGGGCACGGTTTTTCTCGAACCCCGGCAGCGACGCTACCCTTAACGTCAACAGGCTCACATCGAGCTGTTTACACCTTGCGATTACCTTGTCGACATCGGACATCCATGTGGCGAGGCCTACTTCCAGTGTCATGAGTTCACTCCGAGAACACGCGCCAGGTTGCCCCCCAGAATCGCAGAAGTCTGCTCTTCATCCAGAGAATCCATGTAGTCGCGAAACATCATTGGCCCCATTTCGATTGGAGAATAGGGTCCATTGGTGCCCATAAGGATGCGATCAGCCCCAACAGCGTCGATAGCCTCCTGAATAACAACCCGCCTGAATACCGATGCGCTTTCTGCCACGGTATTGGGAGCTCGTTTCATTGCGCTAACAAGCAGGTGGTCCTGTTCCGGGTAGCCCATGTGGCCGATGATGAAGGTGGTGTCCGGGAAGTCTATGGCAATGTCAGCGACCATTTCTGGTGTACAGGTTTCGCCCCTGGTGTCACCGGTGTGGAACAGGACCGGTATTCCTAGCTCTGACACAACCTCCATAACCGGGTCCACCAGTGCACGATCGTCAAGGCGGTAGTCATCGTCAAGTGTGTTCATCTTCACTGCATGCAGACCGCGGTCCCCGATCCAGTAACGCAGTTCATCGAGCGCCACCTGCCCGCGACGTGGCTTTACGCGCGCATATCCGAAAAACCTGTCAGGATGCGACTTTACCGTCTGTGCAATAATTTCCAGGTCTGGCTTGAAATCGTCCGGTGCGCCAACCCCGGGGGGGGCCACGAGAGCTCCCTGCATACCGCATCCATCCATAATGCGCAGCCACTCATCCGGTCCGAGAAAATTCGGTACCCCGTATGCAGCGAACTGATCGTTGTGGCCGAGGTATCCGTGTGCGTCGTATATCACCGCCCCCTCCTTACGGGGTTACTTTGCGGGTTGGTGGCGCGATCCGCCAGCACTGATGCGATGCGGTCACCTACCGTCTCGGCCTCACCTTCCGTCAGGCAGTTTACGGCCAGCAGCATAGTTCCACCCACAACCCGGGTCCATATCGAGGGCGAACCTGATTTCAGGTCATCCACCAACTCTTCAAAGTTTACTCCTGAAACAGCGGGTTCCAGATCGAGCATCAAGCCGTAAGAGGATCCACCCACCGTCATCCGCAGGGGGTTCGTCGTCAGTCCGGGGATCGACTTCAGGCTCTTTTGCATGACGTCGATGCGTTGGTCATATTCAGCGAATCGCTCCTCGTGGTCGGTCGTGAGCCACTCACGTACTGCTGCCACGACACCGATCATCTCCTGTCGATCGACCTTGTGGGGCCGACCCCAGGCCCGGAGCCCGAGCGACTCGAAAGCGACAAAGCTATGGCGCTTCAACAAGTCAATCCACTCTTTCTTGCCTACGACAAAGCCAGTTGAGTGTGGGGCACCGATATATTTCGCGCCATAGCAAACAAAATCGGCCCCGGCCAGCGCGTACTTTGACAGGTTGCCGGTCGGGAAGACCTGACCCGCGGCGTCGACGATCAGGGGCTTGTTTTGCTCGTGGGCCACACTCAATATCTCGTCAAAGCCCAGTATCGTGTCGTCACGGGCGCGCTCATCGGCCACGTAGTGCACGGCCGCTGTGTTCGGACCGATTGCCCGGGCAAGGGCTTCCGCGGTCGTGCCCGGCACGGCGTCTGCGTCCGACTTGTGTGCAGGCCCGAGTGCAGGCTGGTACTCGCCTTCTCCCGGCACCCGCCCGCCACTTACTTCAACCAGTACGCCGCCCGCAAGCTCCAGACACCGGTCATATGAATAGCGCTGTCGCTTCTGGATCAAAATCTCGTTTGGCAACCCATCCGTAATCGGAATGCGGGCGAGTGCATCGGCATCGTCCCGGGCTATACACGTTGCTGAGGCTAGGCTGAGCGCCGAGCCTGCGCCGGACGTGATCCACGCCGCTTCTACTCCCAGCATCTCGGCAACTGCCTGAGACGCTTTCTCCGATACCTGCAGCAGGGGAGCGTATGAATCGCTCGCGCTTTCCATGGCTGCCCGGACTCCAGGAGTAGCTGTCGATCCGCCCAGGACCGAAACGTTACCGATAGCATTGATAACCGGCTCGACTTCGATAGCGCGGTACATCGAACCCCAATCGGTATCTTTGATGGATTTCATTGTTTGTCTGTCTCGAGACCCGCCGTGGTACTCCCCAGGGGCCGATGATCAGGTCAGGTCGAAAATACGTTCAAAATTGCCGCCGGTGACCAGTGCCTTCTCTTCAGTTGACAACCGGTTCATGTGCTTTTGGATCATGATACGCGGAAGTTCAATCGGTGCGTAAGGTCCGTTCGACCCCATCAACACCCGCTCGGCGCCGACAACGTCGATCACGTCCTGGATAAATTGAGGCTTGAACACGCCAGCAGTTTCTGTAACGGTGTTTGCCGCCCGCTGCATCGCCGGTATAACTTCCTCGGTAGAACCGGGGAACCCGTTTACTCCCCCGAACCCCATGTGACCGATGATGAATGTCGTGTCTGGATAGTCGATGGCAATGTCGGCAACCATACTAGGTGTACAGGTAGCGTAATGGGTGTCGCCGGTGTGAAAGAAAACAACAATCCCGAGCTCTGCCGCAGCGTCCAGAACAGGGTCGAGCAAACGGCGGTCATCAAGGCGATAATCATCGTCCTGGGAGTTTAGTTTCAGGGCACGGAAACCCTGCTCCGTTACCCTCCGGCGCAGTACGTCAATGGCGAGGGCGCCCTGCCTCGGCTTAACCCTGCAGAACCCCAACAGTCGCGCAGGGTATTTATCGACGGCAAGGGCGATCCGGTCCATGTCCGGTTCAAAATCTTCAGCGGCACCAACGCCGGGGGGGGCCACAAGCGCGCCGTCGATGCCGGCCTGATCCAGCATCTCAACCCAGGCATCGGCCTCCAGTGGTACGGGTAACCCGTACAGGTCCCATAAGGGATTATCGCCAAGGTATGCGTGGGTGTCGTAAATCAATTGGCTAGATCCTCTGACGGTTGTTGACGATTCGGATTCAATTCAGACCCAAGATTCTCTCGAAGTTACCGCCGGTAATCAGGGCTTTTTCCTCGTCTGTCAGCTTGTTCATATACTTGTTGATCATGATGTGTGGCAAATCGATGGGTGTGTTTGGACCATTCGAGCCCATGAGAACACGCGTCGCTCCGACTTCGTCGACAATGGCTTGGATTTTCGATGGAGTCAAGATACCGGCGGTTTCACATACAGTGTTGCTTGCGGCCCTGAGCGCAGGCACTGTTTGGGACTCGTAACCTATGAACCCACAGTGGCCGATGATGAAGGTCGTATCGGGGAAGTCGGCGGCGATGTCTGCCACCATCGAAGGCTGGCAGGTGTCGCCGTGCTGGTCTCCGGTATGGAAGAACACAACGATCCCAAGATCGTTCGCAGCCTCTATTACCGGGTCCAGCAATCGCCGGTCGTCGAGCCGGTAATCGTCATCCAGCGTATTCATCTTGACGGCCTTGAAGTTTTGGTCCTCTACCCGGTGCCGCAACTCGTCAATCGCCTTCTGGCCACGACGAGGCTTAACGCGGCAGAAGCCGAAAAGCCTTTCCGGGAAGTCCTTCATCCCGATGGCGATCCGGTCCATGTCCGGCTTGAAGTCATCCCCGACACCCACCCCCGGAGGAGCCACAAGAGCGCGATCAACTCCAGTCCGGTCCATCATCTCTACCCAGCGCGGTGCATCAAAGGGCAGCGGTAGACCCAGCTGCGCCCACGCGGGATGGTGTCCTAGGTAGGCGTGAACATCGCAAATCAAATAACTATCTCCTGCATTGCTAAAAAACTCAGTAGAACCCGGCGCTAGGCGGGGAGATCACTCTCCGCCTAGCGCCTATCTGTGTGAGCTCTTGATCCCGCTCTGAAACGGGTCTGGCCTCTAACGAGGCGACAGCTCAAGCAGTTCCGGTCCCTGGATGTTTGGAGACTCGAAACCGTCTCGCATCTGCCACGCGGAGATGGACTTCGGGTTGACGATCATGCCGTTCGGCACAACTGCGATCCCGGACTGAGGCATCCAGAAATGCATCTGCTCAGCAACCTCGGTATTGATCTTGATCCGCTCCGCAGGGTCGTCATGCGTGTTCGCCTCGAGGAATGCGCTGGCGATCCACGGCATTTCGATACCGCAGCCGAATCCACCCCTAGTCAAGCTTGTGTTCTGTGCACCACGTGGCCAGTCAAACGGCAGGCCATTGTGATGTCGGCAACCCTGTATGTATACCAACGAGTTGGACCGGTCGACTACAGTCGGCCTGAAGACCCCACCGTAGTCGACTATCTGCGACTCGGTCTCGATTCCGATGTTCTCCCAGAAGCCGCCCACTGCCTGCAGAATTTCTTCGCCGAAACCTGCCATCGTAATGAACCGGTGCTTGAACCGGATCCCGTCTGAACCCCGCGGGAAGCCCGCTTTGTCCAGGTACTCCTCGGCCTTATCCGGGTTGTATTCGATTTTCCATTCGGCTTTGAACTCTGGAAGCGAAGGAATGAACATCGAGATGTGATCCGGTTCCGCCTGTCCGGCGAAGATCGTCTCGTTGATCAATTCTCGGTCGTACGCCATTGCCATCGCCCATCGGACTAGGCGGGCTTGTTCCATGTCATCCATGCCAGCCGGGTTGTTGGTATCGGTATAAGGACACTTGTCTTCCCACGGGCAACCCACCCACGGCAAGTCCGTCTTGTATCCGTCGAGATCCTCCGGGTTGAGTGCTTCGCCAGAATCGGCAGAAGTCTCTTCCCAGAAGTTTCCGCCGAAAATTACCACCTGCTCTTTACCGGAATTCGCAGACACCCAAGTGAAGCCTTCTTCCCGTAGATCCTTACGGTCGGGAAGTATCAACTCGGCTCCATCGGCCTGGCCGTTGAGCATCATGGCTTTGCGTGTTGCCGCTTCCGGAACTTCGAGGTAGGTAATGCGGTTGGCTTCTGGCGTCTTTCGCCAGTGATTCTGGACCGCGTCGACTACGATGCGGTCGTCGTCCTTGAACTCGACGACTTCAAACGGACCGGTGCCGATGATGTTTGCCACCATCCAATCGCGGCCGTTGTCATCGAACGCCTTTTTGGAGAAGATCTCCATCGTCTGGCCCTGGTTGTTCAACTGGTTGGCGCGCCAGCGCACATCCCAGTTGTTGATCGTCACTTTAACTGTCTTATCATCGATCGCTTCGTGCTCTGAGAACATGGCGCCGTAATCGCCAGCATTGAACGAAATCGATTCAGGATTCGTGTTGGTATTCGTATCGTCTAGGTTCCACGCAAGATCATGGGCGGTGAAAGGGCCCCAGCCATCATGGAATTCAATTCCATCTCTGACGGTCAGGAAAAGGTCGTCACCGTCTCGTTCCCATGAATCAATCACCATTCCAACCACTTCACCCGGGAAGTTGGTCATGAAGGGCGATTCGGTAATTCCCCACTGGTAATTAGTCGAACCGGCACTGTTGATGCCGACACCCTTGCGGACATCCAGCATGGCGAACAATAGCTCATTAACCGGATTCTTTGGGTCTGGTATGTTCGAGGCTATCGGCGCTGGAACCATCTTTTCAACGATTACAGTCTGTGCAACTACGACGGTCTGTTCGACGATCTTTTCGACCTCGACGATCTTTTCGACCTCGACGATTTTATCGACCTCGACGAGGACTGTTTCACGAATTATTTGCGGTTCGGCCGCATCTTCACCACATGCCACTGCAAACACCGCAATTGTGGCCACCGCCAAGAACAATGCGGTGCGTTTATTAAGCGCCATAAAAACTGTTCGTACGATCATTATCGCTATCTCCGATATCAAGTTTAGAATCGTCAAGCGTGTTTGGGCAGGTACACCACAAACCCCAACTGAAGAGCACTCGACAACACATTACCAATAATTTTAGACCTAATCAAAACTTATCGCAATGATCCTGGGTATACCTATCGCTTAAACACACCAACCTAGTCATCAAGCGTAATAAGCCTAATTTTTGTTTAATCAGTGCATTTTTCTCACTCCTCATAGCCGCTTACCGGATATCTATCTCCAGCGCATGAGATAACGGATCTCAAAACTAAGCACGTGAGGGTGGCAGGGGCTCAGGCTACTTGTCTGAGCCTAGGGTCCAGTTTGTCCCTGAGCCAGTCCCCAAGGAAATTGAAAGACATGACTGTCAGACCGATTGCAATGCCAGGAAATGTGGAAACCCACCAGGCCGAGTCGAGATAGTTCCGACCGTCGGCGACCATCACTCCCCATGCCGGGGTTGGGGCCGGGATTCCAGCACCCAGAAAGCTCAGTGAAGCCTCCGCGAGGATCAACTGACCGACTCGTAGACTTGCCAGCACCAAGATTGTGTTGAAAACACCTGGCAGCATGTGTCTAAACATGATCCTAAGTGTCGAAGCTCCGGCGACACGCGAAGCGGCCACATATTCAGTCGTCTTGAGCAACAGGACCTCAGCTCGAATGTTTCGAACAAACGCGCTCCAGGCCAGAATTGCCAGCATAATCAGAACAACTTGCAGGCTCGGTTCAAACGAAAGTACCACGACGAGCGCGAATAAAATAAACGGAATTGAAAACCAGATGTCGACAATCCGCATTAGCACCTCGTCGATCAGTCCACCGTAATACCCGGCGATCAGGCCGATGGCGGTGCCAAAAATGGCCCCCGATACCAGAGAAATACCAGCGACCATAACCGTTACACGGGCACCGTGAATAAGCCGCGACAGGATATCCCTGCCAACCACGTCACCACCTAGGATGCGCTCACTACTGCCACCCTCCATCCAAATAGGTGGTTTATTTCTTTGCCGCAAATCAGTTTCGCGAAAACTGTGAGGCGCTACCTGGCTCGCGAAAATGGTAACGAAGACAAGTACAGCCAACACCATACCGGGTAATACGGGCCATCGACGAACGAAATCCCAACTTGTCTTGAAAGGCGAATAGACGCGTTTTACTGCTGGCGTCCTCATTATTTTTGAATGCAAATCGACCAACGGTTACTCCGAATACCTGATGCGTGGATCGGCAAACATGTAAAGCATGTCTGCCACAAACGCCATAGTTGCGAAAAGCGCGGCAAAGAAGAGAACCGAAGTACTCAATGTGTTGAAGTCGTTCTGGAACACGGATTCGGTCGCCAGACGACCCAGCCCCGGCCAGCCAAACACGACTTCGACGATTACTTGTCCATTCAAGAAAAAGGCGAGCAGCAAGGCCGAAAACGTAAGCGGAGGGATGAGCGCATTACGAAAGGCGTGTTTCCAGATGACGCTGCGGGATGAAACGCCTTTTGCACGGGCAAGCTTGATGTATTCGGAATCCAACACCTCAAGCATCGAAGACCGGGTCAGGCGTAGATACCCAGCGGCACCTCCCCAGCCGAGCACTACTGATGGTAAGACAAAGTGTTTGATTTGCTCCCAAAAACTGGCTTCGTACGGGCCTTTTGACCCGGCAGGCAACCAGTTCAACTGGACAGAAAAGATCAGTATTGCCATGATCCCAAGCCAGAACACCGGAATCGCCTGGCCAAACAGGGCGATTCCCCGCCCCAGGTAATCGAACACTCCGCCCCGATTAATGGCCGACATCACACCCAGCGGCACACCAACCAGAGTTGCAATAATCCAGCTGACGGCCGCCAACTGCAGAGTCGCGGGCACCTTTTCCATGAACAGTTCGATGACGGGCCTCTCGGTCAGCAGCGTCTTGCCGAAATCGCCCCGCACGACATTTGAAATCCAGAACCAGTACTGAACAACTAGCGGTCGATCGAGTCCGAGCTTTTTACCTATCGCTTCGTATGACTCTTCCGAGACCCCATACCCTTCTGGCCTGATCAGGAAGTCGCGCGGATCGCCGACCAGTCTCGAAAGACTGAAGACAATGAAAGTCGCGGCGGCAACAGTGATAACGGCGAATATGAGCCTACGAACGAAGAATTTTGACACTACACATCCTGATAAAGAATAGATCAGCAGACCGAGGCCCAGATATGGCGCAGAACCTAAACTCGCAACTAGTCGAAACTCATTGAATCATCACATTAAAACGTTGTTTTGGGAAGAGTTCTGCGCACTCTCTGCAACGCGATAAAAGCGGTTCGCGCAGATTCTCGCCAGCGCGGGAGGCTAGCGGTCTTGCCGTGTACAGCTTGATCGTCCAGACTTTGAAGAGACGCGATCACAGGTTGAAACTGGTAATAACTAGCTATACGGATTCTCAACAAAATCGGACGACTTCGCACCGATAGGCGAGTACGCTTCACACCGAGTCAGTACGCGAATGATAGGAAATTCACTCTTTTGACTAACCAGGTACATGCGAGCATCCTACGTGCTCAACCGGCCTGACCGACGACGGCAATAATTGATTACGGGGAGCGTTAGAGATGAGATTGATCCGACTTGAACACATGGACCTTATGGTTAGCGACATTACCACGTCTGTCGAGTTCTACAGAAAGCTAGGTTTTTTTCCAGACGGTACAAACGACTCCGGGGACGGGGTCTACATGTCCACCCACAACGGAGGAGTTCCCCTGGGCGTAGAGCTGCACCAGGCTAAGCCCGGAAACCCGGTTGGGATCGATCACATATCTCTTGAGGTCGAGGACGTTGAGGTTGCCTACCGCGAAGCAAAATACATGGGCATCGACTTCCACGTCACACCGCAGGAAGGGACCCGTTCCGGGCGTACGATTGCCAGCTTCTACGACCCGGATGGCGTGCATCTACAGTTCTCGAGAAAAACACGGCGAGCCGACTACGAAGACTGGCAATAAAGTTCGTTTCACTCCCAGTCCTATGATCGTCCAGTGAGGAACAAATAAGTGACCCAGGCAACTTCCGGGCAGGCTGGCGCCTTCACCATCAACATTACCCCAGAAATCGCGGCTACCTGGGGCGGGATCGAGTTGCGCCGCGATAAAGTGGAGGATAGTGATCTACTTGCGCATGCGGTGGTGTTTTCCGATGGCAGTGAAATCGGAGCAGTTGTTTCGACCGACTTGACGATGATCGCCCGTCGCTACTTTCTTGAGATACGGGAGTTGGCGGCGGTGAAGAGCGGTATACCGGCCGAACACATCACGATCGCTGCAAATCACGTCCACGTCGCCCCCTCGGTTGCACCGGGGTGGCGATACCTGCAAAACGATGGCCCAGACCCGATTTATATCGAGTTGCTGGCAGATCGCATAGCCACAGCAGTGAAAAAAGCCAGAGACCGGATGGAACCGGCACGCATCGCGACCGGCCAGGCCATGACATCGGGACTCACTTTCAACAGGCGTTATCTCCGCCCAGACGGCACCGTGGAAATGGTCTTCTCAAATTCAAGGGACCTGTCATACCCCGCAGCCGGACCGGCTGATAACGAACTGGGCTACATACTGTTCGAAAGCCCCAACGGTGTACCAATTGCTCTCATAACGAGCTTCTCGGCCCACAATCACGTTGTAGGTGGCAGTCCGGTTCCGGGTAGGTCCGATTCTTTAGTTTTTCATCGCGACTTCGGGGGTCGATTCGGGGACGTTATGCGGGACAGGCTGGGAGTACCCGTACCGACGGTTTACCTCGCCGGTGCCGGTGGCAATACCACCTGGCAAGATCCCGACCAGCCGCCTCCGATTGACGGTCCATCGGCAGCATGGCGCATCGGTTCCGATCTTGCATCGGCGCTGCTCGACCACCTAGGGACTGCCCCCAGAAAAGAAATTACTGACCTCCATTTCGCCTCGGAATTGATCGAAATCCCCGACCGGCCACTGCCTGACTCACACTTCTGCAATGACATGTGCCGCGGCGACGCAGTAGCAATCCAGGACATGGACCGCGC
>CAUZFB010000066.1:0-11190 GCA_963579135.1 Dehalococcoidia bacterium
GAGCGCGAACGCACCAGGTGTACATGGTGCCGCCAACAAGCAGGTTAGTTGTAGGTTCGACCTATCTTTCGCTAGAAGGACTCAGCGTTGATCGAGATTGAGCATGTCACGAAGCGGTATGGTGCCGTCACCTCGGTTGACGATGTGTCGTTCAGTGTCCCGCTAGGCGAGGTCGTCGGATTCGTTGGGCCTAACGGCGCCGGCAAGTCAACCACGATGAAGATCATCGCCTGCCTACTCCCACCGAACGAAGGTTCCGTCAAGGTCGCCGGGTTCGATACGGTGTACCAATCCACGAACGCCCGCCGTAACCTAGGGTACTTGCCAGAGTCTGTCCCGCTGTACGCGGACATGACCGTTCGGTCGTACCTCGACTACATGGGTGCTTTGCGAGACATACCCAAGCGGGAGCGCGGCCGACTCGTCGATGGTGTCATCGACAAGGTGGGGGTTGGCGAGTACCGGAATCGTTCTATCCGAACGTTATCCAAGGGGTACCGTCAACGAGTTGGGATAGGGCAGGCCATTTTGCACGAGCCTCCCGTAGTTATTCTCGACGAACCGACGAACGGCTTAGACCCCGCGCAGATGGTCGAGATGCGGAAGCTCATCAAAGACCTCGGTAAGGACCACGCGGTCCTTCTCAGCAGCCACCTTCTCTCGGAGATCGCGCTGATTTGCGATAGGATGGTCGTCATTTCCCGAGGGCGAATCGTTGGCGACGGGTCGATTGGGGAGCTCGCGAAGACAGCCAAGCTCGGCGCCAGCGCAACCGCAGAAGACATCTTCATGTCACTGACCGGAACCGCAGAGGCGCAGGCCACTGATGGGTAAAACGTTCATCATCGCCCGCCGTGAAACAATCGCGTACCTGACATCGCCATCGATGTACGTAATTGCGGCGGTGTTCGCAGGGATAACCGGCTACTTCTTCGTCGATGGCATCTCTGTGCCTTTCCCTGAGGCAACGGTGAGTCCATATGCGGGGGCGATCATGCTGGCGTTGGTATTCATTGCGCCCGCGCTCACTATGCGACTGTTCGCCGAAGAGTTGAGGCTCGGAACCCTAGACCTCGTGATGTCCGCGCCGGTGAACGAATGGCAGGTGACGTTGGGCAAATACGTCGGCGTGCTGGTGCCTTTCGCTTTCATGCTGATGGTAACCCTGTTCTTTACCGCCTTGCTGTACTGGCTCGGGACTCCTGACTCTGGCCCCATCCTCACCGCGTACTTAGGCCTCTTCCTTTATGGCGCTGCGGCGCTCGCCGTCGGCTTGTGGGCGTCCTCCATTACGGCGAATCAAGCGCTCGCGGCGGTCGTGGGGATCGGTCTTTTGGTGCTGTTTTCTGTCACGCAAATCGCGGCGGCCAGTACCACCGGTTGGATTGCTGACGTACTTCAGATGCTATCGATAGTGGATCATTTCGCCAATTTCCGGCGTGGTGTGTTCGACCTTTCGGACGTGGCCTACTACGTGAGCCTAATCGCGACATTCCTATTCTTGTGCGTGCGGACTTTGGAAAGCCGACGATGGCTATGATTGTCGACTCGGAGCGCAACCCATGTTGACTCACTTCAACCGCTGGCGAGACGCGCTTACCGATACGTTCGATCAGGCTCCCCTCGCGGCTGGAGCGGGCGCAGTAGGCGTCGTGGGTCTAGTCGTCGGAGCGCTGGTTCGCTTGCTTGCGCCGACGATTGGGGCCACCGGCACGGTCGTCTTGTCGGTTAGCCTCGCACTGGTTGCCTTCGCCGTGTTGGATCGGCTGGCACGGACGAGATCGGCGGTCGGTCGCCGTCGCCGTCGCTACGGCCTGAGCGTTGCCCTCACCCTCGTCGCGTTCGCAGCCCTGCTGGCTGCGGTGAATGTACTGATCTCTGCCTTGGACGTTAGATCGGATCTGACCGCCGCACGTCAATTCACACTAGCCAATCAGACAGCGGCGGTATTAGACCGGATGGACTCTCCTATCGAGGCGGTCGCATTCTTCGTGGACCGATTCGATGGTGCGGACCCCGTACAAACGGCGCTTCGTAACCGAACCGAAGACTTACTGCGAGAGTTCGAGCGGATGTCTGATGGCCGATTCTCATATCGATTCGTCGACCCTGAAACGCAGCCCTTGCTCGCTCAGGAGTTGAGGATAAGCCGCTATCCGTCAGTAGTGTTTGTCGCCCCCAGTACCGGATTGCGTAGCACCGCGTTCGCGTCGAGCAACGTTGAGCAGTCGTTCTTGACGTCATTGCTCATCGCGACGGGGGGCGCTCAAAAAACTGCATATGTACTCGCTGGGCACAGCGAGATGGAACCCGACGATAACGACGTTCGCAGCGCGCGAGGCTTCGGGGTGGCTGCGGAAGGCCTCCGCAACGACATGTTTCAGGTCGCGAATCTGAACCTGTTGAGCACTGGCGCAGTCCCTGCAGATGCGGCCGTGCTCATCGTGCCATCGCCTCTTGACGCGCTGACGGCGCTCGAAGCGGCCGCGCTTGACAACTACCTGCAAGGTGGAGGCCAGGTCCTCGTTACGATCGAGCCCGAATCGGATCGTTCGTGGGCGGCGTGGCTCTCCCGTTGGGGCGTTAGTGTGGCCGAGGGGTACGTGATCGACCTGGGTCAGGGTCATCATCTGGCGGGCACGCCAGGAGTGCCGCTGCTAGCGCCTGACCAGTACCAGGCGCCTTATATCACCGGTGGCTTGGATGCCACGCTGTTCCCCGGGCTGACCCCGCTCGGGCTTGTCGCTGATCCGTCGGTCATCCCCAACCTTGTAGATTTTGACGTTTTGGGCTTGACGACACCCGATTCGTTTCTGGCTTCGCAGCTATCACAGACCACGCCGGACGCTGATGGTGATGTGCATCCGTATCCGATTGGCCTGCTGATGCGTTCAGTAGGCCCTGTCGACAAGCCGCCACCGGGCGCCGATGAGGCGCGACTGGGGACACTGATGGTGTTGGGGGATGGAGATTTCGCTTCCAACCGGTTCTTCCCCGCACTCTCCAACGGTGATCTGTTCCTCAATGTGGTCAACGACCTTGCAGGCGATGTTCCGCTGGCATCGGTTCGTTCGAAACCGCTGGAGTTTCGTGAGTTGGTCATAACAGACCAGCAGTTCACGCTCGTGAGGTTCCTTGGGTGGTTCGCCTTGCCGCTGCTGTTGAGTGCCGGGGCCGCTGGGGTTTGGCTGCGGAGGAGATAGCGAATGCCTCGGAGAGAGATCGCGGCAATCTGGATCACGCTTGCGGTGGTATCCGTTATTGCGGGCGTCTACCTGCTATTTAAACCTGACCCGCCAGTAGCGACAGCCCCCGCGTTTTTTTATCACTTGAACGCCACAGACATCGTGGGCGTTGCGGTCAGCCTAGATTCAGGCACCATTGCATTCGCGTGGGACGAAACTGACGAAGTCTGGCGGTTCGACGACGCCACGCGCGAAGAGCCCGACCCCGAACGCTGGGGAGGAATGCCGGTGCTACTGGCTGGCCCACGGGTCGAGCGGACGCTCACTGTGGGCTTGGATCTCGCTCAATTTGGCCTTGCCCCGCCACGAATGCTCATCGACATCTCGTTGGAAGGCGGGGCTTCATTCGAAGTGATGGTTGGGAACGAGACGCCCGACGGAGGCGGCCACTACGTGATGCACGGGAATGACGACCGCGTGCTGCTGATCGATAGTGCATGGTCCCGGGTTATCGAAAGGCTCGTCGCTGAGCCTCCGCGGAAGTTGCAGCCGACGGGCCAGTAAGGTACCCGCGCTGGAGGAAGAAACCCTCTTATACACGGAACCCATGTCCTCCTCCCTTTCAGTTCAGGGCGGAAGTGGAGAGTGACGCGGTCAGTGATCCTGCTTGCGGACAGATAGGCCGTAATCGAGCCGATTCCTGGTCAACTGAATCCATAATTGACGCCTTGTGGCCGGTGCCGTATATTTTCCGCCGTATGCGCACATGCGCGACCGCGTGGGTCCCTGGGTCTCCGGACCGAGTTACGTCCCTCCGCGCCGCGTACTACTCGTAGATTCGGCATCATTTAGCCAGGGAGATTGTGTTATGCCAATCATCGATTCCGATGCCCACGTTATCGAGTCTGAACGGACTTGGGAGTTCATGGAAGAGCATGAACAGGACTTCAAGCCGTTTGTTGTAGTTCCCAAGGTCTCGGGTGAGGCGAATCTGGCCGGGGGGTTCTCAGGGCGCAGGAACGTGGTCAGCGAGTTCTGGATCATAGAGGGTCGCGCCGCATCCAAGCGTTCCAATTTTCGCGATCCCGAGGTCAGTGAAGAAACCGCTGAGGCCTCGGACATCGCGAAACGCCTCGCCCACATGGATGAGCTTGGAGTTGATGTCCATGTGTTGTACCCGACCATCTTCCTTCGGCCGCTCACGCGTCGCCCGGAGGTTGAGCTCGCGCTCTATCGAAGTTACAACCGCTGGATGAACGAGATATACGAGCAAGGCGGTGGCCGCTTGCGTTACGCCGCAATGCTCCCGTACATGTCTATTGATAAGTCCATCGAAGAGATGCACTGGGCTAAGGAACACGGTGCGTGCGGGCTCTTCATGCATAGCGTCGAGCATGAGCGCCGGCTGTCGGACCCTTACTTCGACCCAATCTACCGAGAAGCCGAAGCCTTGGATCTGCCTATGTGCATCCACGCCACGTCAGGAAATTTCAGTCAGTTTGACCTCTTTCAACAGGACGCCGGATTCTCGACCTTCAAGTTACCCGTGGTTGGCGCTTTCCACGACTTGTTGATGAAGCAAGTGCCATCCAAGTTCCCCAACTTGCGCTGGGCGTTCGTTGAAGTCTCATCTGAGTGGGTGCCCTACGCGCTGAACGACATGATGCTCAGGTTCAAGAAGGCAGGCCGTCCGTGGCCTGCGAAAGATATCCTCCGCGAAAACAACATGTTCGTCGCGTGCCAGACCGCCGATGACCTGGATTGGGTGCTCCAAACGGTCGGTGACGACAACATCGTTGTGGGCTCCGACTATGGCCATAACGACACGTCGTCAGAACTGCGCGCACTGAATAATCTGAAGGCCGATGGCAGGGTGCCAGCGGCTTCGGCAGACAAGATTCTTGAGGCCAACGCTCGAAGGTTGTACTCACTGTAAGAGACCGCAATTGATATCTGAGCTCTGGGAGGAAAACGTGAAGAATCTGAGATTCTGGAATTCGGTAGGACGAGGTCGCGGCTTGCTGCTGATGGGGGGGCTCGCCTTGTTCTTGGCGCTCTTCCTGAGCGCGTGCTCGGATGACCCAACTCCAACTCCAACCGCAAAGCCGATGCCGGGTGCCACGGCGACGCCGACATTATCTGGGCCTGCGATAACGACAGGTGGGATTGGTACGTTTGCGGTGCGCCGCGACCCTCCGGCGAACTTCGATATGATGATGACGACGATCTGGTACGACCTGAACCAGATGGGCGCTCCCATCTGGGGTAGCGGTAATCTGGTCCGGCCTTGTGACGACGACGTTTACGCGGTCTGCCCCGGAATCGCAGAAAGCTGGGAGAACAACCGCGACTTCACCCAGTGGACGTTCAACATACGCAGCGGTGTGAAGTGGCACGATGGCACACCGCTCACCGTTGAGGACGTGAAGTTCTGGCTGGACCTGATGTTTACAGGGTACGAAGGCACCGGTGGCGCCACGCGAGCCCCAGCCTGGTACGCGGCCACCTTCGGGAAATTCGACAGCACGACGGTCATTGACTCTGACACCATTCGCATAACGCTGAAAGAGGGCAACCCGCTGTTCTTGGACGTGTTGTTCACGCCATACTTCACCATCGGTCACGCACGGCACATTGCCGAACCGATGCTTGAAGCAGGGAACATGGAAGTTGCCCCGCTCGACACCGGCATGATGGGTCTGGGCCCCTTTACTTTCCAAGGTTACGAAAAGGGTAGCGTTATGCACGTCCTGGCCAACAAGGACTACTGGGACCAAGACGAATACGGCCGTCAGTTGCCCTACATGGATGGCATGGACTTTGCCATCATGACCAGTGCGGACGTGATGGACGCGGCAATCCGAACTGGTCAGCTCGACGGAGGATCACCTGGCTATGGGTACATTCTGACCAAGCCGCGGTACGATGCGATGCTCGCTGATCTTGGCGACAAATTCTTTACCGTCCAGGTTGCGTCGAGCTTCGGGACCGGTAGCGGTTCTGGCCTCGCTTGGAACCTTCTGAAGGAAGGCCCTTGGCAGGACGTTCGCGTCCGCAAGGCGGCTGCTCTGTGGATCGACAAGCAGCAGTCCATCGACGGCGTAACGGGCGGGTTCGGCCTGGTCGGCGGATTGCTGAACCTTGGTAACCCATTCTCGAACCCGGACATCATGACGTGGCCTGGATTCAACCCGGACACCAAGGAAGCAGACAAAGCAGAAGCAAAGACTTTGATGGCCGAGGCGGGCTATGCAGATGGCTTTGAGGTCAACTACAACTGCCTGTCGACCGGATCATGGCCTGACCGATGTGAGTTCCTGGCCGCCCAATTGGCCGGCCTGAACATTAAGCTCAAACTTGAGCTGATGGACGCGCCAGCTTGGAAAGTGGCGGCCACGACGTTGGACTACGGCGCGGTTCAGAGTGCGGGCGGCATCACGAGTCATCTGCCTGAGCCAAACGAGCCTGGCTTCTTGCCATACAGCAAGAGCAAGGTTGGTATCGTCAAGCATGAAGACCCCAAGGTGGGAGAATATTTCACGCGCTTGAAGGCGACCAATGACTTCGAAGAGCGGAAAACCATCTGGCAGGACTTCGAGCGCTACTGGCTCCAAGAGCAGTACTACGGGGTGCCGATTGCGGGCAACCTCGCAACGATCCCTTACCGCTCGTGGGTAAAGGGCCGGATTCACCCACCGGAACAGATTATGTCGTACCTCGACTTCGCCACTGTCTGGCTCGATAAGTAGTAACCGTTGCTAACCCGATAGCGGGGCGATCCCGCCCCGCTGCCGGGAGGAACACCAATGACACGATACTTGGTTCGGAGACTTGCTCTCTATTTCCCCACCCTGATACTAGCTTCGTTAGGGATATTCGGAATCATGCGCGTCATCCCTGGTGACGTCGCGATGGTGATTCTTGGTGGGGAAACGAGTACCCCGGCTGCGTTGGCACAAGCGGACGCGCTCCGGGAGCGTTTGGGCCTCCTGGACTCGCTCCCCGTACAGTACTTCCGGTGGGTTTGGAGCATGGTAAACGGCGAGTTTGGCGGTACCTCGCTGGTGAGCCGCGAGCCTATCTCAGAGATTCTGGCCCGTCGTTTGCCGGTGACGCTCGAGCTCGCAGCATGGACCGCGCTTATTGCGTGGGTCGTGTCGATACCAGCGGGCGTTCTCGCTGCGGTCTACCAGAACCGGACACCGGACTACGCGGTCCGGTTCGTCACCCTCGCGGGCACAGCGCTGCCGAATTTTTGGATCGCGCTCATGCTAATCCTTGCGTTGCTCGTTTGGTTTTCCTGGACTCCGCCCATCTTCTACGTGAAGATTTGGAACGACCCATGGATGCACATGCAGAAGATGATTTGGCCTGCCCTCATCTTGGCTTGGGGATATAGCTCGTACCTGACCCGCGTAACCCGGTCCACCATGCTTGAGGTGCTCAGGCAAGACTATGTGCGGACCGCCCGAAGTCGGGGCCTCGTTGAGCGGATCGTGGTTGCTGGGCATGCCCTGCCGAACGCCCTGATCCCGGTGGTCACGCTGGGCGGACTCCAGCTCGCAACCCTTTTCTCGGGCACGGTCGTCATCGAGCAGGTCTTCTCACTCCCTGGAGTGGGCCAAGGGGTAGCTCAGGCAGCCTTTGAGCGCGATTACCCGGTTATCCAGAGCATCGTGATGTTGTTGGTAACGCTGATGCTGACATTGAACGTTGTCATCGATGTCATCTACGCCAAGCTTGACCCGAGAATCAGCTATGCGCGGTGACCGAGGGAGACATTATGACAACGACTGATAGACCTTCAGGCATCCGTACGGGGCAGGCTCTTTCCGACTGGGAATTGGGTACCCTCCCTAGGTGGCGTCGACGTACGATACGTGCCGCGAGGCACTATCCCGTGGGTTTCGCAGGTGGAGTCGTCCTTGGGCTCTTTATAGTGGCAGCGGTTCTCGCTCCGTGGATCACACCTCACGATCCCTTGATACAAGACATTCCCCACAAACTAGCTTCACCCTCACTCCAGTACCTATGGGGTGCGGACAACTTCGGGCGAGATGTCCTCACCCGCGTCATATACGGAGCGCGCGTCTCGCTTTTCGTTGGATTCGCCTCCGTGGGTATCGCCACTTTCATCGGCGCGCCAGTTGGCGTCGCATCTGGTTACCTGGGAGGAATCACTGATTTGGTGATCCAGCGGTTGGTCGACATGATGCTGGGATTCCCTGGATTGATCCTCGCCATGGTCATGGTGGTTGCCCTGGGTGCTTCCCTCGGCAACGTAACGCTCGCGATCGGCGTGGTGTTCCTGCCGCGCGTCGTGCGTTTGGCCCGCTCATCTGCGCTCACCGTGAAGGAGGAGCCGTTTGTCCTCGCCGCCCACGGGACGGGCGCAAGCAGCATACGGATCATGTTGCGGCATATCTTGCCGAACTCGTTGGCGCCGGTCTTCGTGCTGGCTACGGGCTACCTCGGAACGGCGATGGTGGTAGAGGCGAGCCTGAGCTATCTGGGACTGGGCGTCCCGCCACCGAGTCCTTCATGGGGCAGCATGATCCGTGCGGGGGCTAGCGGAAACCTCGAAAGTGCGCCTTGGCTGTCCATGTACCCGGGATTGGCCCTAGCAGCCGTGGTCTTCAGCGTGTCGTTCCTTGGCGACGCACTCAGAGATGCGTTAGATCCGCGACTGCGCGGCACTAGTTGACGGCAGCCGGGACTCAAGCAAGAGGGGAATGGGGCAACGTGGACGCACGCCACCGAGCGAGCGGAAATCGATGGGCCCTGTGGGGTGCGTTGGCCGGCATCGCGGTAATCATCGCAATCCCAGGCTATGCCTACTACCAGCAGGTAATCTCACCGGGCAACGCGACTGCAGTTTCGATTGACGGTCACCAGTTGTTGTCAACGCAAGATCTCGTCCGTGCTGTCGTCGTGCAGCAGATGCTGTCCAATGCCCCGACGGATCTGTCTGGTCTGGGACGCGCTCCCTTCGTTGTCGCGGATGATGCGCTGAACGCCGAACTGCTGCGTTCAGAGTTGGCAGCCCGGGGCGCGGAGGTAACCGCGGCCGACATCGAGGCTGTGATTAGGACTCGATTCCACGCGACGCCACAAGCGGGAGATGTTACGTCAGACGCTGATCTTGACCGGCTTTACCGGGAGGCTTACACACGATTCCTGACGGAGCGCGCAGTGTCGGACTCCGAGTTCCGCAAGACGGTTGAGCAGACGCTACTCAGCGAGCATATGGCCGCCACTATGGCCGGCGGTACCTTGGACCTCAACGAGTGGTTGCGCGAACGAAGAAACGATCAACAAGCCGAGGTGAACCTCGGTTCAGTGATATACGCACGGGTGCTCGACGAAGTTCGAGCGTCCTTGCCGCGGGGCACCAATAACCAGCAGGAACAGCAATGACCGCACTGCTTGAGATTCAAGACCTTCAGACTCACTTCCAGTCCGACATGGGGACCGTTAAAGCTGTCGATGGCGTCTCGTACGACGTGGAGGCGGGCGAAACCCTGGCTGTCGTAGGTGAGAGCGGCTGCGGTAAAAGCGTAACCGCGTTGTCCGTGATGCGGCTGATCCCGAGTCCTCCGGGTCGCATCGTTGGCGGCCAGGTGCTCTATAAGGGCAGGGACTTGCTGACACTCAGCAACGAAGAGATGCGAAAGATTCGTGGGCAGGAGATCGGGATGATTTTCCAGGAGCCCATGACCTCGCTCAATCCCGTGCTGAACATTGGTAAGCAGTTGATGGAACCCCTTACTCAAGAGATGGGAATGACCAAGGACCAGGCCCATGATCGGGCCGTGGAGCTCCTGACTTCTGTCGAGATACCGGATCCCGTACGCCGACTGACCCAGTACCCGCACCACTTCAGTGGCGGCATGCGCCAGCGGGTGATGATTGCGATGGCGCTTAGCGGAGACCCGTCCGTGTTGATCGCGGACGAACCGACCACGGCGCTTGACGTTACGGTACAAGCCCAGATCCTTGAGCTCATGAAGCAACTCACCAAGCAGCAAGGAGTCGCGCTGGTGATTATCACTCACAATCTTGGTGTCGTCGCGCGGTACGCAGATCGAGTGAACGTCATGTATGCAGGTCGCGTGGTCGAGCGGTCCTCCGCTCGCTCCGTCTACGGCACGCCTCGGCATCCGTACACGCTGGGGCTCATGAAGTCCGTTCCTCGGCTTGATCATCCGCCCACAGATGACCTTGAGCAGATCGATGGCCAGCCGCCCAACCTGGCGGCACTCGGCGCAGGGTGTTCATTCCAGGAGCGCTGTAACTTTGCGCTGGACAAATGCGCGGAGGAACGACCGGAACTGATTGAAGTTACGCCTGCCCACTATTCTGCTTGCTTCGTGGCATCAGAATTAGGTAATTCCCCGACCAACCCAATAGAGGTGAGCACCTCATGACATCTCCATCCGCCGAACCCGCGAGCGTGAGCGGCCAAGAGATCCTACTCGACGTCCGGAACCTCCAGATGCATTTTCCAGTTACGTCTGGATTGGTGTTCCAAAGAACCGTAGGAATGGTCAAAGCGGTGGACGGCGTATCGTTCTCCATCGCCAAGGGTGAAACGCTTGGTCTCGTCGGTGAATCTGGGTGCGGGAAGACAACGTTGGGTCAGTGCATCCTCCGCTTCCACAAGCCTACTTCCGGAGAGATCCATTACCAGGGTGAAGACCTGACGCAAGCCAGCGGACGCCGGCTGCGGGAACTCCGCAAAGACATCCAGATGGTCTTCCAGGACCCGTATAGCTCGCTGAACCCACGGATGACAGCAGGCCAGATCATAGGCGAGCCCTTGACCATCCACAGACTGGCAAAGGGCAAGACCGAAGAACGCATCGCGGAGATCATGTCACTAGTCGGGTTGAGCCCGGCGATGGCGTCACGGTACCCCCACGAATTCAGCGGTGGCCAGCGCCAGCGTATTGGGATAGGCAGGGCGCTAGCAGTCGACCCGACGTTCCTCGTATGTGACGAGGCC
>CAUZFB010000067.1:0-10971 GCA_963579135.1 Dehalococcoidia bacterium
TACCACATCTCCTACAACTGCTACGCTGCCCCTCCAGGGGTCGAGGCGCCCACGCAGGACGTGATTCCTTACTACGAAGTGCCCGTCTGGGACCAGGACGGCAAGCCGATCCTGGACTGCATCCTGAACCAGGACTTTGTTGGCTGGTGGTCCCAGGGACCCTTGACCGACCGGTCCGTCGAGAACCTGGGTCGCACAGACATCCCCATCGTTTTCCTGCGCCGTCAGCTGGACGAGCAGATCAAGATTGTCGAAGACGGTGGTGAGCCCATGAACACCTTCCGCGACCCCGCAGCCATGCCGGAGATCATCTACGGCGGTGGCGACCTCGCGAAGGCGTGGAAGGACCCCGACTGGGCCAAGAACGGGCTGGGGATCAACAGGGGCAGCCGGATTCAATATCACAAGGGCGGCGCCACTTGGGAGTCCGACCGCTTCGGACCCGCCATCCCTCTCGTCGCCGAAGTCCACCGGCGCATCGAGGAAGTCCAAGAGGCAACTGCCCGGCATTAAGCTAAACCGTGCGAAATAGGGATAGCAAACGAGGCGCACCAAAGTGCGCCTCGTTTGCTATCCCTATTTCGGAACTCAGCGTCGCTCACAATCACGAGAACGTTGACATGATTGTGCTCGTACATTTAGGAATGGGTTTGGGGGCACATTCGTGCGTATCCCAATCAACGTACCTACCGCTGTTTGATTCATGTGAACTTTCTTGATCAGAACAAAGCGAAAGTCAGGCGCCCATTAGCCGCCGGAAGTCCTCGGCAACCAAGGCAGAAGGACTCTTGGGCCAGCTAGCAATCCCACCAGAAATGCCAATTGCATGTAGTAACCCGAGGTAGCATTCACCATCAGGGGATCGTACTAAGTGAAGGAAGTGAAACCATGGCTGAGAATCCAACGCTAGTGCCCGGGTCAGAAATTGTTACCGAGAGCATAGAGATATCGAGTGACGGCTTCGATCTGAAGGTTTATCAAGCCAAGCCGACAGTACCCGGGCCCTTTCCTGCCGTAATCGTCATCCATGAAAACCGAGGATTGGTTTCCTACCTACGGGACGTCGCGAACGGCCTAGCAAGTTCGGGATACTTCGCAGTGGCACCGGATTTACTTTCACGAGAGGGCGGAACTTACAGCTTTCAGGACATCAACAAGGAAATTCCTGAGAAATTACAAACGATCCAGTCCGAACGACACACGACCGACGTCCAGACTGTCATCAATTATTTAAATGCACGCGATGATATTGGACGAATCGGCATAATCGGCTTTTGTTTCGGTGGTGCAGTGGTTTGGAATCTGATCATCGAGGCGAAGGACATAGCTGCTGCCGTCCCATTCTATGGAACAAACCCTCCACTTGCGGGCGTACCGAATATTCATACAGCCGTATTTGCGGTTTATGGGGATCTCGACGAGCGTGTCAACGCAGGACTGCCCGCCATCAAGGAAGCGCTTGAAGCGGCTGGCATTGAGCACCACATTTCGGTTTACCCATCATCGCTCCACGGGTTCCTCAATCATCGGAATCCTGAACGCTACAATCCCGCGTCTGCTCATGAGGCTTGGAGTGATGCGCTGGCGTGGCTGGATCAGCATCTACGGAGCTAACATGGGGTTTCTCAGCCCTCTCTAGTAATTCGTAACATCGCAGCGCCTCCTAATTACAGTGGATCTGTACGTTGAAAGGGCAGGTCTCTATATCGCCAAAACAAAATCAAGATCTGCTCAGCCACGAACTATCCTTCAAGTTGTCTATGAAGGCCTCAACTACGCGGTTAATTGGCTGATCTCGCAGTGTAACGATCCCCGATTTCAAGGGCTGAAACAAGTGGGACATGGGCACGATGGTGAAGCACTCGTAATCTTCATCGGTCAATCCTCGAGTGGGCACGATCGAAACACTCTGCGTCTGCTGGATAAGCCGCTTAATGGCCTCTACACCTTCAACCTCAATAGACGGATGACCACTGAGATTGAGCCGTCGGAGTGCGCTATCTATTGCTGTTCGAGTTGCGCTCCCCTGTCGTAGCAGGATTAAGGGAAACGATATGACCTGCGCCAATTCAAGCGGGAGGGGCAACTCCCCGACCGCGTGATTCAATGGAGCAATCACCACCAACGGCGTTTCGCTCAATTCGATGAAGTCGAATCGATAGGGGATTCCCGGATCGGGCAACACACCAACATCTGCATACCCGGTTTGGATAAGTGATAACCCATCAATGGGATTCTCCGCGATCATCTGGACGCTCCATCGCGGATGATCACTCGTAAACCTAGCGATCGCGTCCACGAGGTTATGAGACGCGACTGTCGGAGTCGCGACCACGGTGACTTGTGCCTCATAATCATTGAAAGGGGGCACGGCATCCAATGCCTCTATGGCCTTTAAAAATGCTCCCGCCAAATCAAAGAGTGCCTCTCCAGCGCCAGTCAATCTCAGTGGACGGTGGCCGTGCACTATCAAACCAGTCCCTAGCTCTTTTTCAAGGGAACCGATTTGCCGTGAAATGGTCGGTTGCGAGGTGTTCAGCGCATTAGCCGCCTTGGTAATACTACCAAGCAGAGATGCTACGTAGAACGCACGCAGCTCAGTCAACGCCACCGGTATCCCCTCCCTTAAATGCTATTGTCATAACAGCTAGCATACATTATTCGCATGCTATGCATATCTCATCAGGCATTGAACTGTAATGGCAAAGAACGTAGAAATGCACGACGAAATACCAACTACCCTACGGTAGTCCCAAAGGTTTTCCATGTTGCATCTCGTTGTGACCGTGAAACAGGTGATTGACCCTGAGACTCCGCTTTCTGCATTTCGCGTCGACAACGGACGTGTTGCCTCCCCCCCAAATCAGTCTTCCGTAATAAATGGCTTTGACGAACAAGCAATAGAAGCAGCTTTACGTCTCAAAGAAACACTTAACGACGTGCATGTCACCGTCATCTCTGTCGGCGCGAATTTCGCTCTTGACGTAATAAAGAAACCTTTAGCCATGGGTGCGGACGAATTAATTCTCATCCAAGACTCTGCTTTCGAGAACAATATCGACCCCACACTGACGATTACGGCGTTGGTAGCAGCTATCCGGAAACTTGGCTCCGTAGATCTAGTTCTTGCCGGGCGACAAGCTTCCGATTGGGACAACGGGCAAGTACCACTTGCCGTCGCGGAATCGCTTGGATGGCCTTCTGCCACGGTGGCCAAGAGCGTGACCGTAGAAGGGCACACTGCACGTGTACAGCGTGTGCTACCGGATGGCCATGAGTTGGTGGAACTCGACCTCCCTGCGGTAATCACTGTATCCAACGAGCTTGGCACTCCTCGCTATCCCAACATGCGCGGAATAATGGGGGCACGTCGCGTTCAGCCCGTTGTCTGGTCAGCATCCGATATCGGTATTGATGTAGCTGCTATTCAGCCCGCTTTCGACCTCATCGGACTAGCCAAACCGACGAAATCAATGGAAACAGAGTTCATCGTCGGCGACGACGACGCAGACGCCGGGAGAAAGCTCGCTTTGCGTCTGCGCGAATCACAAATCGTGTAGCGAGGAGAATGTGACGAACGGGATTTTGATAATTGGAGAGCTGACGAGCGGCACACCCGCAACGGGGACGTTGGAAGCGCTTGCTGCGGGCCAGCAATTGATTGCATCGTTCCCAGACGAGCAGGTCGCGGTACTCCTCGCTTCGGAGAGCGTCGGGGAAGCGCCGCTGATAGCGATAGCACATGGCGCCGACATCGTTTATGTGATTGAGGATAAAGCTCTTGCGGGCACCCCCCCGGATGCTGTGGTCGCCGTCGCGCAAGCGGCAGTCGAGCAAGTAAAGCCGCGCTTCGTCATCGGGACCAAAACCCTGCTTAGTCGGGATACGCTACCGCGTCTAGCGGCACGCCTGGGCACAGCTCTAGCGCAGGACTGTACCGCGCTCAGCGTTGATGCGCAGGGACGACTCATCGCCGTTCGCCCAACGTACGGCGGCAACGCGGAAGCAACGATTGCTTGCCTCAGCGAACCCGCCGTGGCCGCTCTGAGATCGAAGATCGTTGAGCCATTGCCGTCAGATAGCGCTCGTGCAGGCAAGGTGATTCGATTAGACGTTGATCTGACCACAAATGTAATCAGAACCCGGAGCATCGAGCGTGTGGAACGAGAGCCCGAAGGGGTTCGTCTGGAAGATGCCAAGGTCATTGTCAGTGGAGGCCGTGGGCTCGGGTCTCGAGAGGCATTTTCCCACCTGGACGACCTCGCCAAATTGTTAGGAGGCGCAGTGGGTGCCTCGCGGGCCGCTTGCGACGCAGGTTGGGTGCCATCGAGCTATCAAGTTGGACTCACTGGAAAAACCGTCACACCCGATCTCTACATAGCCGTCGGTATCTCAGGAGCAAGCCAGCATATGGCAGGGTGCAGTGCCGCACGCACCATCGTGGGGATCAATAAGGACGCAGGGGCAAACATTTTCAAAGAATCCAGTTTCGGAGTAGTAGGCGATTGGGAAACGGTCTTACCAGCGTTCATCGAGCAGTTGCACGAGCTCTTGGACTAAACCCGGTCTGCGTCCAGTAAGTAAGTAAGTAATGCAGAGGTGATCAATTGGAGAATCTTCGTGGTAAGTACGCGATTGTTGGGGTCGGACAGAGTCCCCTCGGCAAGGTACCGGATATGGGCCCCTTGGATTTGCTCGCGGTGGCATCTAAGAATGCGATTGAGGATGCAGGGCTCAGCAAGAGTGATATCGATGGGCTTATTACACGCGGACCGGATGACATCAATGTGCACCACCAGCGCCTAGGTCAGCTCCTAGGAATTGATGTCCGCTATAGCACGAGCACCGATAACGGCGGTGCCAGTCAGGTGCTCAACATTGCCATGGCGTGTATGGCAATCGAAGCCGGAATGTGCGACACGGTTCTCTGTGGATTCGGGCGTGATTCATGGTCGAGAACCCATCGAGATGCGACATCGAAAATGCGAGTCTCGACCCAGCATGAATCACTTCAACGGCAGGAGTTTGGCCCAGAATTTGGCCTTTATGGTGCTCCCGCAAACTACGCAATGGCAGCACGTCGTCACATGCAGTTGTACGGCACGACGAAGGAACAGCTGGGGTCAATTGCTATTGCGTTTCGCGAACACGCCATAAGGAACCCATATGCGTTCATACGTGATCCCTTGACCATGGAAGATTATCTCACCGCTAGGACAATCGTTGAGCCGCTAAATTTCTATGATTGCAGCATCTTTGCCGACGCTGCCGGAGCGGTTGTGGTGACCTCTTTGGAAAGAGCTAGAGATCTGAAACAGGAGCCCGCACACATCCTTGGTTTTGGTTTCGGCAACAATTTGCGCGGCTGGTACCACGGAGATCACATGGTCAACACTGGCGCGAAGCAAGCCGGGGAGACCGCGTATCACATGGCGGGAGTAGAACCCAAGGACATCGATACGGCCCAGATTTATGACTGCTTCACCCACATGGTTCTGCTTCAACTTGAGGACTACGGCTTTTGCGCGAAGGGTGAAGGGGGCCAGTTTGCAGCGTCTGGCGCGTTGAAACTAGACGGGATACTACCGACAAATACATCCGGCGGCCAGTTATCAGAAGCGCACGCAGAGGGGATGCTTCAAGTCGTCGAAGGTGTACATCAAGTCAGGCATGACTACGGGTCAGATCGACAGGTGAAAGATGCCGAGCTCGTTCTAGTGACCGGCCATGGTGGAGCTACCGTGTGCCAATCTGCACTCATCTTAGGGCGGCATCTGTAATGAGCACTTACGCTAAACCAATTCCGATCCCGTCCGCGACCACTGAGTTTTTTTGGGATGGCTGCAAGCAGCATCAGTTGCTTCTGCAGCAATGCACCAGTTGTTCGGCATTCCGCTTTCCTCCCAGTCCAATTTGCCCGGAATGTCTAAGTACCGGTTCGAAGATTGAGGAAGTAAGTGGTCAGGGTACCGTTCATACGTTCGGTGTGTACCACCGTCTCTATCACCCCGGATTCAAAGAAGAGATTCCGTATGTAGTTGGAATCATTGAGTTAGATGAAGGCCCTCGGCTGCTCAGCAATGTCATCGATTCCGATCCAAAAGATGTCTACTGTGGAATGCCCGTGCATGTCGTGTTTGAGGAAATCACTGAAGATTCCACGCTCTACAAATTCGCTCCTGCTCCATCCTCATGAAGCTTGCTGCTTCGGTTGAATGGCCGACAACGGTTAGAGGTAACTAGATTTATGACCACGGCGCTAGAAGGTACAACAGTCATTGAAGTGGCCGGCCACGTGGCGGGCCCGTACGCAGGAAGCCTGCTGGGGGATCTCGGCTGCGAGGTAATCAAAGTGGAGCTGCCCGGCGAAGGAGACACTCACCGCGGTCGCAACCCACTATACGAGGGGTACGGGCCAAGCTTCAGAGCGTTGAATCGCAACAAGAAGAGCATCACGCTGAACCTCAAAGAGCAGGAAGGGCGGGAAATACTGTTCAGCTTGCTCGAAAGCGCGGATGTCCTATTGGATAATTTCCGACCCGAAACTCGCTTACGTCTTGGGCTAGACTACGAGGAACTCTCCAAACTTAATCCGCGATTGATCCATTGCTCTATTTCAGGTTACGGGCAGGACGGTCCATACCGAGACAAGCCTGGCTTCGACACCATAGGTCAAGCACTCAGCGGAATGCTCAGTCTGGTAACCGATAGAAAAAATCCAAACGTAGTCGGCGTCTCCATTACTGATCATACAACCGGCATTTTTGCCGCTTATGGAACACTGGCGGCACTTCTCGCACGCCACCAGACCGGTAGAGGGCAGTTCGTGGACGCCTCTCTGCTCCAAGTCAGCCTTTCCTTTATTGAGTCACACGTCGTCGATTATCTGAACGGAGGTGAACGCGTGTCACGTGACAATTTTCCCCGCGGCCGCATTTATTGCTTCACGGCCGGTGATGACCTGCCCCTCGTCATTCATCTCTCCGGTCACCAGGAGGCCTGGGAGGGTCTGGTCACTGTTGCCAATCGGCGTGATCTCCTTGATAACCCGCGGTTCGCTGAGCGCGGGGACCGGTGGGAGCATCACTGGGAGATCGTGGAGATCCTTGGCCAAGATTTCAAAGCCATGCCCCGGGCCCACTGGTTGACGGCGTTGGACGCAAAAGGGATTCCTAACGCACCCATCAACACAATTGAGGAAGTGTTTGAGGATCCTCAAATACAACATCTCGGATTTCCACGGACCATTACTCACGCTGAGATGGGTTCTACGCAGTTGATTGGCAGCGCCATCAACATGTCTGACACTCCCCCTCAATTTATCCGAGCCGCTCCGCTACTGGGTGAGCATAACGACGAGATTCTTGGGCGGCTGGGTTTCACACCGGAAGCGGTAGGAAAACTTCGGGAGCAAGGTGTCGTATAAGGCAATTCCTAGCCCCCTGAACAATACCCGGCGGCTCGCTATCTGGGCGATAAAGCGATAAGGCGTTAAGAAAGGAGTGACCATGGATTTCAACACACGGACGACGGACAAAGCTGACAGCCCCGAAATCATTGCATTTCGTGAGGAGGTCCACGAATGGCTCGTTGAGAACATGAAAGGGTCTGAAGACCTAGTGTGGACCGCATCTTGGTCAACGCGCGAAGACGAGGCGGAATATGAGTTTCGCCGGGAACTCGGCCGCAAGTTAGGCGCGAAGAACTGGCTTTTCCCTATGTATCCCAGTATGTACGGTGGCGCGGGCCTATCGTTCGAGCACCAGGTGGTTCTCGAAACAGAGCTGGATCATTACGGCCTCAGCCTTGCGCACGTCTTTTACACACTGGCGCGTCTTGTCGCGCCTTGCATGTTGCAATGGGCGACAGAAGAGCAAAAGCTAGCATTTATGCCCCCTCTGCTACGAGCGGAAGTCGCTTGCTGGCAGCTCCTAACCGAGCCACAGGGCGGGAGTGATGTTGCCAACAGCCATACGTACGCGGTCAGGGATGGCGATCATTACGTAGTCAACGGGCAAAAAACCATGGTCGGATCAACGCACCTCCCTGATTATGTTTGGGCGTTGGTCAATACCGCCCCAGATGCCCCAAAGCACGAGAATCTAAGCTGGCTGTGGATTCCAGGGGATTCACCTGGAATCACGTATAACCCGCTTTATCTCATGATGGGCCAAAAGAACATGGTGTTCTTCGACAACGTACGTGTACCAGCCTTCAATCTGATCGGTGGCGAGAATAACGGCTGGAAGGTCGCAAACACACATTTGGAACTTGAGCATGGCGGTGAAGGGAGCGTGTCGGACGATCCCGGATTGACCCGGCTAGTTGAGTATTGCGAAAACATGAAGCTGGACGGCAAGTCGCTCATGGACGATGAGAGCGTTCGCGACATCATTGCTGATATATACATTGAAGGGCATACCGGGCGTCTCTTCAGCCACCGCAATTTCTTCTTCCGTTACATACGGGAACCGCACCAGTACGGAGGAGTGCAATTCCGGTACTACCACCGCATGGTACGTCTCCGTAACGCAGAGAGGCTTCAACAGATTTTGGGCTACGATGCCCTCGTTCCCGAAATGTCAGTCGACGAATCGACCGATTTCGAATACATGGTTCGGAGTGGTCCGGGTCAGCTTCACGGGGGCGGCACCTTGGACACTGATCGATTGATCTTCGCGAGGCGTTTGGGACTGGGACGACCACATCGCGAAGAAGCACCAACCACCACGGTCTAGATTCACTGCTTCGAAGGGGAATGATCAATGGATTTAAAACTGACTGAAACCCAAACAATGTTGTCGCAGACCGCTGCTGATTTCATAAAAGCCGAGGCTCCGTCAACGGAGATCACTCGGTGGTTCAAAGAGAAAAACACGTACGTTCCCGAGCTTTTCAAGAAGGCCGCTGATCTGGGCTGGCTCGGGATGATTGTGCCTGAGGAGTACGGGGGATCGGACGTTTCACTTACAGACTGCGCGGTCTTGTATGAGGGAATGGGCCACGCGCCTCTCCCTGGCCCATTTTTCTCCTCAGGGGTGTTCTCGACGCTAATACTGATCGAAGGAGGCTCGTCCGCTCAAAAAGAACGATTGCTCCCGAAGATAGCGTCAGGGGACGCCATCGTAGTACCTGCAATCACAGACAAGAGTGTGCGATGGGGCCCCGAAGCTGTCGAAACAAGCTTGATTCCTGATCGTGACGGCTTCGTGCTTCAGGGAACAAAACAGTTTGTGCTCGATGGAGAAGCAGCAAGCACATTCATCTGTGCCGCTCGAACCGCGAACGGCGAATCGACGCTCGTTATCGTAGACCGAAACGCCCCCGGGGTGAAAGTCTCGCGGATCGAAGGATTCATGGTATCCGTGGCTACCGTCTCTCTAGATGGAGTACACGTCACCGCAGATGATCTCATCGGTGATGTTGGCAGCGGGTGGGAACTCTTGGACTCGGTACTGGTGCGTGCGCTTCCCATCTTGGCCGCCTACCAGGTTGGCGCTTGCCAGGAGATATTTGACTTCACCAACGACTATACGAGGACACGGGTTGTCTTCGGACAGCCTATCGGGCGATTCCAGAGGGTTCAGGATCATTGCGTAGACATATCCATTCACCTAGATGCTGCTCGCTGGGTAACCTATGAAGCTCTGTGGTTGTTGGACTCCGGCGCCCATGCAGTCGCTCAGGCACATGAGACCAAGGCTGTAGCCAGCGAAGCTTACTACGAGGCTTGTAATTTCTCGCACATGGTTCACGCGGGTCCCGGAACGGACTACGACCATCCTCTCATGGCTCACAGCGTGATGGCCCACACTCTGTTTCAATACCTGGGAACTCCACAACAGCACAAGAGAAAGATGATGGACGCGCTCTACCCTCGCAACTAAGAGCCAAAGAAACACTAAGAAAAGACAGCGCAGGAAAGGACTCGGAAATCTTGAAGCATATGAGGCTACTGTTACTTATTGGTACTGCGATGCTGCTGAGCGTGGGGCTGCTCGGCTGCGGGAGCGATGATCCCACCCCCACCGTGGCAAAGGCTATTCCGACGGCGACGGCCGCTGCCATCGCTACTCCGACGCCAAGCAATTCAGGCTCCTCTAAGAGCCCGGCGCCTGTTCCGACCGCCACTCCGCGCCCTGTCGCCAAAGAGCCGACACCAACGCCGGCTCGAGATATGGCAGCCTATTTTGGTGGGAAAAAGATAACGATAGTAGTGGGCACCGAGGCTGCAGGGGGTTATGACCTGATGGCCCGCTTCTTTAGCAAGTTCGCCCCCAAGCACTTCCCGGGTAACCCGCGGTTCGTTGTCCAGAACATTAGTGGAGCAGGCGGACTCCGTGGGTTTCAAACGATGGTAAAGAGAGACCCTAACGGCTTGCACGCTCTAACTATGACATCAGGCTTAATCAAATCGGAACTGGTTGGCATTGATGTGCCTGACCTGGACTTGAACACCATCAACTGGGTAGGGTCGCCAACATGGGTCGAAGACGACTATTCGATCTGTGCCGACCGGCTGGTAGTTAAATCCTGGGCAGAAGCGTTAGCACGCAAAGAACCGCTGACAATGGCGGCAACGTCGCCAGGTGGCCGTGTTCCATTGGGCGCACATTTTGTCGAATTGGCTGGCGGGCCCATCAAGATGGTCTTTGGGTACAGCGGATCGTCATCAACTCTCGCTGCGCTTCAGCGGGGTGAGACTTCTGCTTCAACGTGCATCCAACGCAGGGATCCGAAATTGTTCCCTGAGCTCGTCGAAAACAATCGCTGGGTTCCACTGTTCTGGTGGAACAAGAAACCTGACCAAGCCTATCTAGACCAGCTTGGTGGTCCGGATCCCTACTACATCTTTGACCTGCCAGGAATGAATTACACCGATGCCCAAAAGCATATGTTCGAAACCGTAGTGAAACTGGACAAGTACTTGCGGATGTATGTCCTTCACCCTGACACTCCAGCCGATATCGT
>CAUZFB010000068.1:0-9944 GCA_963579135.1 Dehalococcoidia bacterium
GAGGTGTTCGGTCGCGACGTTGTTGAGGCCCATCTCGAAGCCTGCTTGGACGCGGGTTTGCACATCTCCGGCATCAACGCCGAGGTGATGCCGGGCCAGTGGGAGTTCCAGGTGGGGCCGGTGGGGCCGCTTGAGGTTTCCGACGAACTGTGGATGGCGCGATACCTGCTGTACAGGATCGGTGAAGAATTCGAGGTCAGCGCGACGCTGTACCCGAAGCCGGTGCGTGGCGACTGGAACGGCGCTGGCGCACACACGAACTTCTCCACGAAAGCGATGCGCGAGAGCTACCAGCCGAACATTGACGCGGCCGAGGCGCTGGGCACGAAGACTGAGGAGCACATTGCGGTCTACGGCTTCGGCATCGAGGAACGGTTGACTGGCCTGCATGAGACGGCGTCTTACAAGGAGTTCTCCTACGGCGTTTCCGACCGCGGCGCGTCGGTGCGTATCCCGTGGCAGGTTGAGAAGGACGGCAAGGGTTACATCGAGGACCGCCGCCCCAACGCCAACATGGATCCGTACAAGGTGACGGCACGGATCGTTGAGACGGTTGGCGACGCTGCTAAATAGCGGGTAAACTGACCCTACACATTTAGAGAGCGCCGGGGCGATTGTCCCGGCGCTTCCGTGTGTGCGTGGCACGCACACGAGTGAGGTGGCAGAGGATGGGCACGCATGGGCAGGCAGGATGGCTCGGTCGGGTAGGGATAGGCTTGGCGCTTATGGTGTTGCTCGCGGGGTGTGGTGGAGATGACGTTCCCACGAACCCGCCAGCGGCGACTTCGACGCCAATACCAACAGCAACAGCAACAGCAACAGCAACAGGAGCGGGAAAAGTGACACAGCAATACAGCGCCGCCCCAGCGATGACATTGGACACGACGCACTCTTACAAGGCGGTCTTCAAGACGGTGAAGGGCGACATCACTGTTGAGTTGTTCGCGGACAAGACTCCGATCACGGTCAACAATTTCGTGTTCTTGGCGCGCGAAGGGTATTACGACAACACGGTATTCCACCGCGTGATTCCCGACTTCATGGTGCAGGGTGGAGACCCGACGGGCACCGGCCGAGGTGGCCCTGGGTATCGTTTCCAAGATGAGTTCGACTCGAGCTTGAAGCACGACAAGCCAGGCACCCTGTCCATGGCGAATGCTGGCCCGGGCACGAACGGGAGTCAATTCTTCCTGACCCACGTCCCCACACCACACTTGGATGGACGCCATTCGGTGTTCGGGCATGTGGTCGAGGGCTTGGACGTGCTGATGAGCATCGCGGTCCGTGAACCATCGGACACATCGTTCCCAGGCGATGCGCTGAACACGATCGAGATCGTGGAGTCCGGCAGCTAGTTCGCCGATGGTGACGGTGACCGCAGGATAGACAACGAGAGTTAGGAAAGAAGCGCCCCAGCAGGGGGCGCTTCTTTCGTTAGGTGGGTTGGAACCGTAACTGGGATGGAGCTAGCCGATGAAGGTGCGGCGGAAGCGGAGGAGGTTCTCCTCGACGCTGACGGGCGGGCGTGCGCCGTGGCCGTGCTCTTCGACCTCGGCGACGATGCACCAGGGGCCGTCCTCGCTAATTGCGTGGTCAAGGGCGTCTTCGAATGCCTCAATGGTGGTGACACGCGCGACCTTCGCGATGCCGGATGCGCGTGCGATCTCGGCGAGGTCGGTGCCGGTTGAGGTGTGCGTGGGCTGACCACCAGTCTCTGCCCACTGCTGGTTGTCCATGACGATGTGGACGAGGTTCTTGGGGTTCTGCCGGGCGATGGTGCCGAGCGAGCCCAGGTTCATCAGCAGCGAGCCATCGCCGTCGATGACGTAGACCTTTTTCTCGGGGGCCGCGAGCGCGACGCCGAGTCCAACGGAGGAGACCATGCCCATGGCACCCCAGGTGTAGAAGTTCGCGTCGCGCTGCTGAGCGTGGTAGAGATCAAACGTAGCCGAGCCAAGGTTGGCGATGATCGGCTCGTCGGTTACGCGGTCGAGCAGGGCGCGGATGCCGTCAGGACGTAGCACGTTTGGCTCCTACGAGCTGAGAGTAGAGGAGCACGGCGACGGGCAAACGAGAAGCGAAGGCCAACTCAAGAGCGCCGTCGACATACGGGGTGACGTCGGCTTCGGCTAGCGGTGCATAGTGCGGAATGTTCATGGCATCAAGGAACCCGGGGATCGGGTGCGCCGACGGGATCTGAACGGGGTTGAACTCACCCAGTCCGCCTCGCATGCCAACGAAGATGGGCACGGGAATCTTGTGTGCCTGGGAGAGTTGCGCGAGCGAGTTCATGGTGTTGCCGAAGCCGCTGCTCTGTACGAAGACGGATGCGCGCTTGCCAGCGGCGTAGGCGCCCGCAGCAACGGCGATGGCTTCCTCCTCGCGTGCTACGGGCACAGTGAGGAAGGCGGGGTCCTGCTCAAGCTTGCTCAGCACCTGCCAGCCGATGGCGTCAGGTACGTAGGGTATAAGCCAGACATCATGGGATTTCAGGCTTTCAACGATTGCGTCAGTCCAGTGCATTGCGGCGGCATTGTGCCATATGGCGCGCTATCTGGCACCTAGGGAAACCCTTGGCATCTGGGCTGTGCCGATCTGGTAACAGGCCGTGTCATCTGACCCTTGTGGCGTGGGCACGGCGGTGCTTAGCATTCCGGCCATGCCTGAAATCCCCGTGCCGGTGAACCCCGACGATCTCCCTACATCCATAGAAACTGCAGACCTGATTAATGGAGCGCTGCACTCCGTGTTCGGTTTCGGTTCCCTGCGCCCCCTGCAAGCCGAAGTTATCAACGCAATCATGGACGGGCGTGATACGTTCGTGCTGATGCCGACGGGCGGGGGGAAGTCGCTCTGCTATCAGTTGCCCGCAGTGCTCATGTCGGGCGTTACGGTGGTGGTCTCGCCTCTGATCGCACTGATGAAGGACCAAGTCGACAAGCTGGTGGCAGCAGGCGTGGCGGCGACGTTCATCAACAGTTCGTTGGACTATGAGGAGGCGCGGCGCAGGCAGGCCGACGTGGTGGCGGGCAAGGTGAAGCTGCTATACGTGGCTCCTGAGCGATTGATGATGCCGGTGTTTCTGTCGATGCTGGCGCATGTGGATGTGGGTCTGTTCGCAATCGACGAGGCGCACTGCATCTCTGAGTGGGGACATGATTTCCGGCCGGAATACCGAGCACTGAGCGAGCTCCGCATGAGGTTTCCGTCCGTGCCAATCGCGGCGTTCACCGCTACGGCTACCCCTGGCGTGCAGCGCGACATTCGCGCGCAGTTGGCGCTGCGAGATCCGGTGAGCGTTCGCGGCAACTTGGACAGGCCGAACATCCGCTATCAGGTGTGGCCCAAGCGCGACTCGTACCGATCACTTATGGGATTCCTGAGGACGAAGCCTGGTGAGTCGGGGATCATCTACGTGCAGTCGCGTGCGACCGCGGATGGGATCGCCGAGCGATTGCGTCGAGACGGTGTTCGCGCGCTGTCGTATCACGCGGGCATGGACGGCGACGAGCGCCACGCGCGGCAGGACGCCTTCCTCAAGGACCAGGCGGCGGTGATGGTGGCGACCATCGCGTTCGGCATGGGGATCGACAAGCCTGACATCCGTTTCGTGGTGCATCTGGACCTACCGAAGAACCTGGAGGGCTATTACCAGGAGAGTGGTCGCGCGGGCCGGGATGGTCAGGCTGCGGAGGCGTTGCTGTTCTACAGCTACGGGGATGTGATGAAGCACGAGTACTTCATCCAGGAAAAACCGGAGGCGGAGCAGCAGGTCGCACGCCTACAGTTGGGTAAAATGGTGGAGTGGGCGAAGAGCTCTGCTTGCCGCCGGGAGTCGTTGCTGAGGTATTTCAACGAGACGCTAAATATGCGGCCCGATCCATGCTGCGACGCCTGCGAGGCGCCGATGGTAGAGGACTCTGACCACACGGTGGCGGCGCAGATGTTCCTGTCATGCGCGAAGCGTACGGGGGAGCAGTTCGGCGCGGTGTACCTGACGAAGGTGCTCATGGGCGCACGGGATAAGCGGCTGCTGGCTAACTCGCACGACGAGCTGCCGACGTATGGCATCGGGCGGGAAAAGGGTCGTGGGGAATGGGCGCACATCGCGAGCGAGCTGATGGAACGCGGGTATGTGAAGCCCGACCCCGAGCGCGGCAATGGTCTGGGCGTGACACCACTGGGTGAGGGTGTGCTGTTCCAGAAAGAAGAGGTCTGGCTCCCGGTGTGGCGCGACGTTTCCCACGGTGGGCAAGGCAAGCCACGCCCCGTACGCAGGCCGCAGCTGTCGGCGGGCGAGAGCGCCCGCGAGTCAATCGAGATGTTCCGTCGAGGTATCGCGCTGCGGGAGATTGCGTCGACGCGCGGGTACTCGCCGGTGACCATCGAGGGGCACCTGGCGCAGGGAGTGCAGGGCGGCGACCTGGATATCGAGGACCTGGTGGGCAGTGACAAACGGGCTGCTATCGAGGAGGCTTTCCTCCGCTCTGGCCAGTCGGCGCTCAAGCCCGTCAGGGAGGCGCTGGGGGACAGCTTCAGCTACGCCGAGATCAAGTTCGTGCGCGCTGCCATGGGCGGCAAGGTGCCGCTCCCATAAGCGGCGTCATGTGCTCACAAGTGTGGCTGGGTCCTGCGCACGAGTGTCGGGAATGTGCGGTCGCGAAACTGGGGTAACCTGCGGCTCGGTGCTAGCAGTCCTTACCCCGAGACAGCCCGATACACAGGCGTGATGGGCTATGCCACGGTTGCGCGCTTGAGCGCCGACGCCGGTTACGGCAGCGAGCAGCTCGCCTCAGTCGTTGATGACGGCGATGCTTTGGACCTCGACGAGCATCTCGGGACGGGCGAGGCCCACCACGGTGATGAGTGCGCTGCTGGGGTAGTTGTCCTCGAAGAATTCCTTGCGGATCTGCGTGAACTGATTGCCGAAACGGACGTCCGGGATGAAGACGACCATCGTCACCATATTGGCGAGCGCCCCGCTTTCCGCTTCGAGGTTCTCGGCAATCCGGGCGAATGTCTTCCGCGTTTGGCCCACGAAGTCCAGCAGATTGCCATCGTCGTCACGGGAGCCGTCCACATCCGCTCGGTATAGCGTGGTGCCGCCACGAGCCTTGACGACTTTGGAGTAGGACCGTGCCTGCTGCTGGTCGCCCTTTACGTATTCCTTGCGCATGGTGATGCCCTCCTGTTGGGTGGATTGAGGGGGTGGTTTGGGGCGGGAGGATAGGTGTGCGGCGAAGGTCGATTAACGGCGGGCTATAATCGCGCTCGCAGCGTGCAGATGAGACATGGATAGTTCGTGGAGGTAGGAGGGTTAGATGGCACTGGATCCACAGGTACAGGCGTTCCTTGATCGCGAAGCCGGCCATGTGAATGCGGGAACGAAGGCACTGGATGCCCGCGCTGGCGTTCCACCTCCCGAGGTGGCGAGCGTGGTCGATACGACGATTGTGGGCCCTGATAGCAAGGTGCCGGTGCGCATCTACACGCCCATGGGAGTGGGGCCGTTCCCGGTGACGCTGTGGCTGCACGGCGGGGGTTGGGTACGGGGGACGATCACGGAGAATGACGCGACGTGCCGGCACCTGACCGCGGAGGCGGGCTCAATCGTCGTGGCGGTGGATTACCGACTGGCGCCAGGAACGAAATTTCCAGGGCCTGCCGAGGACTGCTACGCCGCAGCGACGTGGGCCGCCGAGAACGCGGCGAGCCTGGGTGGCGATGCGACCCGGGTGGCGATTGCCGGTGCGAGCGCGGGCGGCAACCTTGCCGCGGCGGTGACGCTGATGGCCAAGGATCGCGGCGGGCCATCATTGGCTTATCAGCTGCTGGTGTACCCGGTCACTGACCAGAGGATGGCCACGGAGTCCTACGAGTTGTTCAAAGAGGGGTTCCGGCTCACGGCGGAGAGCATGCATGATTACCAGGATGCGTACCTCAGGGACGAGGCGGACAAGCAGAATCCGTACGCCGCACCGATTCTGTACGAGGACTTCTCGGGCTTGCCACCGGCGCACGTGATTACCGCAGGGCATGACGTGCTGCGAGACGAGGGCGAGGCGTATGCCGCACGGCTGGCTGAGGCCGGCGTGCCGGTGAAGGCGATGCGTTACGAGGGAATGGTCCACACTTTCTTTAACGCAACGGTAGGGCTAGACGGGACGTTCGAGGCGCTGCGTGAAGCTGGCGCTGAGCTCCGCAAGGCGTTCGGGACCGCGTAGCGCTGGATGTCTGATCTGGGAACCGCGCCGAAACCTATCTCCAGGGCCTGGCCGTTCAAGCGGACATTCTATGGGTGGGCTGTGGTTGTGGCGGCGTTCAGCGCGTCATTCGGGGAGGTGCCGGTCTTCGGCCCCATCCTGGGTATCTTCATCAAGCCGATGCAGGAGGAACTGGGATGGTCGCGGGCGACCATCGCTTTGGGCTTCACCATCGGAAGCCTGACGGGTTCGCTGGCGTCAGTGGTCGTTGGCCAGCTGGTGGATAAGTACGGATCGCGGCTGGTTGTCGCGATCGCCGGACTGCTAATCACGAGCGCGCTTGTGGGTATATCGGTGGTCAACGAGCCGTGGCAGTTCTGGGCGATGTTCGGCCTGGGGCGTGCCTCGGCGGTGGCAGGCGTGGAGATAGGGACGTCGGTTGCCGTCGCAAAGTGGTTCTATCGGCGCCGTGCCCGCGCCCTGGGTCTGAAGGGGATCGGGCAGCGCAGCGGCCAGGCGATCATGCCGATGCTGATCTACGCGGTAATGTCCTGTTGGGACTGGCGAATGGCGTTCATGGTGCTCGCTGTGACGACCGCGCTACTGATCGTGCTGCCGTCGTTGATGTATCTGCGCCGTCAGCCCGAGGACTACGGCCTCCTGCCCGATGGTGAGACGCGGGAGATCGGTGGCAGTAGGGGGCCAGGCGCACGCGATGAGGTGCAGTGGTCGTTGCCGGAGGCACGGCGTACGTGGGCGTTCTGGCTGATCGTGCTGTTCACGGTGTGCACGCCGTTCGTGCAGGGCGCGACGAACCTGCACATGGTCATCAACTTCCAGGACCAGGGGATGGCCGATGGCCTGGCTGTGAGCGTGCTGTCGATCTTCGCGGCATCGTCAGCGCTGTCGATGATGCCGGTGAGTCTGCTGCTTGAGCGCATCCACGTCCGTTACGGTGCGATGCTCCAGGCGGTGGTGCTGATCGTGTCGCTGCTGGTGCTGCTGGGGGCGGATACGTACGGGGAGGCAGTCGTGTTCGCGGTGCTGTTCGGCGCGGCGGCTGGTATGCGGAACATCGTGGAAACTCTGCTACTCGCGAACTATTTCGGTCGCGAGTCGCTGGGGGCGATCAAGGGCTTCTCGGCGCCGTTTAGGATCATTAGCCCTATCGGGCCTCTGTTCGCGGGTTTCGTGCGTGACACCACCGGCTCGTACGAAGTGGCGTTCATCACGTTTATAGGCGTGTCGTTCGTGATGCTGTTCGCGATGGTGGCAGCGAAGCCGCCCGTTAAACGGGGCCGTGGGCCGCAGGCCGACGGCGTCGCGGTGAACTTGCCTCCCGCGTAGAATGCGCGCCTACGCTAGCGCTGATCCGACCGGATTACCAGGAGGCTGTTCCGATGGTAGATGCGAAGTTTTTTGAGGTGGCACGGAGCCAACGAGGTATCCGGCGCTACGCGCCGGATACGGTCTCTGAGGATGTGGTGCGCCAGATCATCGAGGCCGCGACGTGGGCGCCGAGTGGCAGCAACCGTCAGCCCTGGCATTTCATCGTGATCCGCGATACGGAGATCAAGCGGCGCTTGGGAACACTGTACCGCGCGGCAATGGCTGCCGCAGGCGGCGCGAAGGCACCGCAGCCGGTGGTGATTGAACCGGGAATCCCGCCGATCTTCTCCGACGATCTGTCGAGCGTACCGGTGGTTATCATGGCCTGCTTGGAGCGGTGGGAGATGCGTGGACGGGCGAACTTGTTGGGGTCGCACATGTTTCCCGCCGTGCAGAACCTGATGCTGGCCGCTGCCGCGTTCGGCTTGGGTACGCGGTTGACGACGATCTGGCAGCACAAGGACGCCGAGGTTCGGGAGCTGTTGGGCATACCGGATAGCGTGGAAACTATGGCGATGATTCCGCTAGGCTATCCCGGAGGTGGGGAGCACCTTGGTGGTGGCGCACGGAAGCCGGTCGATGACGTGATGCACTTCGACCGTTGGTAGTTTTGCGTTAGCGTAAGTCGGCTGAAGCTGATAGTTGACTAAAAACAACTCTGAGTGAGGGATCCTGCCGTATGTTCAGATGCGCCGTGGCGGAGTTTATTGGCACCTTTGGTCTTGTGTTCGCAGGGACGGGAGCCATCGTTATTGACGAGATTTCTCATGGCGAGATTTCCCCCGTGGGAGTGGGTATTGTTTTCGGCCTTGTGGTGGCAGCCATGATTTACGCCATCGGTCACATCTCTGGCGCGCACATCAACCCTGCGGTGACGCTTGGATTTGCGCTCGTGCGCCACTTTCCCTGGCGGCATGTCCCGCTTTACTGGTCGGCGCAACTCGCTGGAGCGGTGGCGGCGAGCATCTTGCTTCGAGCCCTGTTTGGGCCGGTGGCCGAGCTTGGCGCGACTCTGCCATCGGGATTGGCAGTGCAGTCGTTGGGCCTGGAAATCGTGCTCTCGTTCTTTCTGATGTTCGTGATCATGGCCGTGGCCACGGACGTGCGTGCGGTCGGGCATGGGGCCGCAATCGCCATCGGTGCCACCGTGGGCCTGGAGGCGATAATGGGAGGGCCGATCTCTGGTGCCAGCATGAACCCAGCACGGTCTTTTGCACCTGCTCTGGTGGCCTTGGAATTTGCGAGCCACTGGGTATATTGGGTTGGTCCGATGGCAGGCATGGCACTGGCTGCGGCTGCCTATCGCCTGCTCCGTGAGGACCGATCCTCGTCTGATGGTGCCGTCGAGGCTTCGACGTGAACATCCTCTTCGTCTGCGTGCACAATTCCGGGCGCAGCCAGATGGCCGAGGCATTCGCCAAGTGCATGGTCGGGAACGCGCTGGAGGTAGCGTCGGCGGGCACCGTCCCTGGCGGTGAGATGGACCCGACGGTGGTGGCAGCGATGGCTGAGCGAGGCATCGATATCTCTGGAGCGCATCCCAAGCTCATCGAGCAGGCGATGGTCGATACGGCTGATCTGGTGTTCACGATGGGATGCGCGATCGACGAGTCGTGCCCGGCGGCGTTCATTCCGTCCGACGACTGGGGCTTGGATGACCCCGCTAGGCAGCCCATTGAGGTGGTGCGTCAGATACGCGACGAGGTCGAGGCAAAGGTCCGAGCGTTGTTGCAACAAGTGCAGAAGTAGGGATCTCCTGCCCCTGTGTCTACCCCGGAGTTTCGCTCCGGGGTATTGGGCGGTTACATTTGAGCAGGCCCACGCGGTGCTGCTAGCCCACCGCGATGAGTATTTTGGATATCAGCCACCCCAAGATTAGACATATTGGGTAGGTCACCAACCACGCCAGCCCGATACTGCGCGTGACGCCCCAGCGCACGGCTGAGAAGCGCCGGCTCGCACCTACACCCATGATGGTGGAGGCCGAAGTGTGGGTGGTGCTTACCGGCATGCCGATGGACGTGGCGGCCTCGATCACCGCGACAGCGGTAGTGTTCGCGGCGAAGCCGTGGATTGGTTCGAGTCTTGTGACCCGCATCCCAAGGGTTCTTATCACCTTCCAGCCGCCGATGCCGGTACCTAGTCCTATGGTGATTGCGGACACGGCGATCATCCAGAAGGCGATTTCCAACTCTTGCGAAGTGCCTAGCCGGTGCGCCTGGTAGACCACCCAGGCGAGGGCGATGATGCCCATGGCGTTCTGACCGTCATTCCTGCCGTGGCTGAATGAAAGGAACGCGGCGGATAAAATCTGCAGCTTGCTGCCTGTGCCGTTGACGGTCGCGGGGGCGC
>CAUZFB010000069.1:0-9940 GCA_963579135.1 Dehalococcoidia bacterium
CGTTCCATCTCGTCCGTAGAGTTCAATGTTCATGCCTGAACTATGCCCCACGGCGTAGCTTGCCGTGAAATTTGCCCAGCCGCCATCTGCGAATCCTAATGTCATCGTGAGCGCATCGTCAGCTGAGGTTTGGATGGTCGAACCGTCGGCGGTCCGCTCGCCACGGTGGGTGAATACGTTGCCCGATACCCATTCGATCTCTCCAAACCAATGGCGAAGCGCGTCAATGTTGTGCGATCCCTGGCTCCAGAGCAGGCCGCCGCCTAGTTCGGCGTCATCACGGGTAGGGTCGTACGGACGATTGCTGAAACCCCTTCGTGGAGCTTGCATAAGTTTGATGAATGCGGACTGCAGCGGTCCTAAATATCCATCATCAATCAACTCTTTGACGCGCGCCCTAGCGGGTGAGAACCGAAACTCATGACAGACCATCGCTGTGATCCCAGAAGCTTCGGCTGCCTGCCACATCTCACGCGCATCTGCCAAGATTGTCGCGAAGGGCTTCTCGCAGATGACGTGCTTGTTCGCAGCGATAACATCCATGGTTACCGAGTGATGCAGGTTCTGTGGAACGACCACGGCGACAGCGTCAAGCCCATCCATAGCGAGCATCTCTGCTCGGTCGGCAAAAGCGTAGGGGATGCGGAATCGCTCGGCGGCTGCGCGGGCCCTTTCTTCCCGACTAGCACAGACCGCCACGACCTCTAACCCTTCTTTTTGGTACGCAGGGATATGAACGCGTGCGCCGAATCCAACGCCAATGACACCAATCCTAACGACCAAGGTCTCCTCCATTACCCCTGAAACGCATGATCCATTCTGACGGCCCGAGCGGGGGCATCGATGGTAAGCGAAGACAGTTGCGTACTGCCGGTTCGCTGGTACTTCAGCGGAGCCCGGTAATGGGCATACGCACGGTTCTCACACGATTAGGCATATTGCCTGAGCCATTCCCGCAAGCCGTGCGTCAGGGTAATCAGGGTTTACTCGAACGGTCAGGTTGACTAAGTTCGGCACACGGATTGCGGTCCCCCGCAAACGTGTCATGCGCTTCTATCTGGAGTCCCGACGAATGTTACTACTGCGTCAGAGTGACTTGAGTGGAGCGGATGCCTAGTTAGCAGTCTACGATGGGGTGGCGAGAGTTGAGCCACGGAACGGGAGCATACTCCCGTAGACCAAAAACGTCACAGTGATGGGAAAGCGCCAGTCCGGTCTACCTATAGAAAGAAGGGGCGGCCGTGGCCAACCGGCCAGGCTCAAGTGGTGACTCAGCTAGCATGTAGCTGTGCGGGCCGTCGTGACCTTCACGTTACTTGCCATCTCGATAACAGAGGGACCCGATGACTGGACAACCTGCAAGGCGTTCCAAGGTGCAGCACGAACGCATTCGCAACGCTGACGGAGTTCACCGCGATGACACATGGAGATGTGAATTAGACGCAGCGCATACGTTCATCAAGTTCTACGGTCCGAACCGTGTGGAGAGTGGCGACACGGTTCTTGATGACGCAGAGCACGTCCTAATCCGAGACGGATTCTGTCCACTCTGCGATGAAAACTAGAGCACAACCTGATAACTTGTTGGGTGCCCTACGCCACCATTCGTAGGTCGAAGGGCTATGGTGATGAGCGAAGGGGTAGAGTGCTTAGGGATTGTTGTTTGGGTTGGTGGTCTACCCGTGACGGTCCGGTTCTGAGAAAAGGTGTGGTATCGTGTTGGTAACAACCGAATAGCGTATCGAGCGGTAGGCGAGGCCCTCAGGCCAGTGACCCTATCCGGCAACCTTCTCCTCTGAAGGTGCCCTGAGGAAACGACGCGGCCTTATAAGGCAAAGGGGTACGGCACAAGCTCTCCGTACTTGGAGAGCTTTTTTTATTGCCCTCTTCTTCCGCATCGGTACGCGACAAGGAGATGGCCCATGCCGGAGACAAAACAAGCGACAGACTTTTCGGCCCAGCTAGAACCCACGCTCAGACGGAGGAGGAACTTCGGCTCTATCACGATGGAACGGATACTTGAGTCCAAGCTGTGCGAGGAAAACCAAGAAAGCCCGACCATCCGTGCTGAGGTGGTATCAGAAGAGGGTTTTACTTCGGAATCATTCCCTCGCACGCCTGTTCAGGAGTCAGCGCGTGAATTCCTCGTTCCCGTTCAGAGAGCGGAACTGGAGAGTACGGCCGACGATTCCGCGACCGTTAAATCCGCTCCTAGTTTCAAGTGTCACTCCGGGCACATGGCCTGGCGTCATCGCAGCAGCGGTCATGGGTGGATCTGTCAGCGCTGCCTGGGCGAAGGCATAAACAGCAATATCCCCGTGCCCATCGGGACTCGACGTCTCACTAACCGGTACGCACAGGCGCAAGAGGCGCTCGCTCGTCAAAGTGACGCACTAGAAGCCCTAACCGACGGTCGTGTTGGTTCGGCGTTGGAGGAGCAATTGCTTTCGGGCATCGAAAGGGCTATCGCGATTGAAAGCCTGCTGCGTTTCACCTACCCGCAGCTTAGCGGGTGTGCTCGAGGTGAGAAATCTTCATGCGATGAGTATGCCGTCGTACGCTGCCAAAAGTGCGCATCACTGCCCCTAATAGACATCGCGACGGAAGGAAATGTTGCATGACACAGACAGACGACGGGGCAGACTTTGTGGCACGGCTAAACGCCGCCGAAGTACGACGGGGCGGGCCCAACTTTACCACTGAGGCACCTTGGGAACCGTGGGAAACGGACTCCTCAGGTATGGCGACTTACCGTGTGGTGATGATTCCTCGGAAGCCATCCACGATCCAGGCAGCGGGACATGAAGGAGCACGAGCGATGAGTAAAGGGTCAACGAAGGCAGCGTTCCAGAAGGCATTCTCAGCACACATGCTGTTGAACCTGACCGAAGAAGAGCAAGAAGGGCTCAGCACCAGCCCTCGGTACCCAACATACGATGAACGTATACGTCAGTTGCAACGGCAGCGGTCCGCGCGTTGGAAGGCGAGGGTAGAATTGTTTAAGCCCGCGCGGGGAGGTTGATTCCTCCCCTACGATGATCGGTTACAAGGAGGTATGCCATGGGCGAGTTCATCAACCACAACTCAGCACTGCTCATCGCCGTCGTCTTTTTCGGCATCATGGGCATGCTCGCATGGGAGCGGCGCCGCAGCGCCAAGGCCCTAGTTGTTATCGCGGTCATCACATTGGTGCTGGTGAGCGGCTATTGGACGTCACGCGAGGGGCCGTCCGACGTCGCGACCATCGCCGAGGTGGACGCCATCCTGAGCGCTGGCACTCCGGTGGTGCTGGAGTTCTACTCAGACACCTGAACCATCTGCCTAAGCAGCAAGCGTTCGGTGGACGCCATGGAGGTTGACCTAGAGGGCAAGGCCGTCATCATTCGCCTGAACTTGGGTGAGGATGTCGGCAAGCAGGCCGCGCGCAGGCTGGGCGTTAGCATCACGCCGACGTTCGTCGTCTTCTCAGCAGACGGCCGTGAGCATTACCGTGAGAGCGGCCCACCCGACATAGACCGCCTGAAGCGTGAGGCGCTCTCCCCCGGGTAGGAGCCTCGACCTGCCTGCCCGTGTAGAGTCACTAACGTGTTGCGGTGCCCCCTTTTAGATCCATAGAAGCCCCTTCAGAAACCCCACAGCATTACCGCCAGAGACCAGATTTCTGCGAGGGCGCTGAGCGGAGTATTCATCTTGACTCCGCACGGGGTTAGGCGGTTCACCTGTTGGCGATGGTAGGTCTTGGTACCTGGACGGCGATACCTATGGCTGGCGTGGGTTATCCTCCGCGAATCTCGATATCCAGGAGATGCACGATGAGTGAGCGAGAAGATGCGACGTTGGACGCGGAGATGGATCAGCTAATGCGGACGACCCCGCCGATGGATGCGGAAGTTTCGGCGAGGTTGCTGCTGGAGGCGAAGGAGATTTTTGATGCGCAGGGGGTGATGTTCTTTCTGCGGCAGGGGACATGCCTCGGAGCGATCCGCGACCATGCGTTCATCCCGTGGGACGACGACATCGATATCGGAAGCATCGTGGGGCTGAACGGGTTCGACGAGAGCATGATCGAACCGTTGGCGGACGCGTTTAGGACTCGTGGCTTTCACGTGAAACAGGACCAGTTCGCTGGCGAGACCTGGTTGGGCATCATGAAGGACAACATCAGGATCGATTGGTTGTGTTTGCGTGTGCGGAAGGGGCATGTCGTGCACTTCCCGGGCGTTCGGTTTCCGATTAGCTTATTCAAGGATCTGCGGGAGATTGATTTCCTGGGCCAGAAGTTTTTGGTGGCGAACCCGCCGGAGGAGTACCTGCGGATAAAGTACGGACCAACCTGGATGACGCCTAACCAGCTCAGCTACGGCAAGGAGGTGATCGAGAACCTTCCCGCGGGACCGATGCCGGGACACCCGAGCCGGTTGACCCAACGGGTGTTGATGCGGGTTTTCCCGAGTCGCGTCGTAAAGCTGCGGGTACTTGATCAGGAGGGAGCGCCGACGCTCGATGGCGAGGTGGTCGTTGCTGCATGGGGGACGTACAAGATCGATGGAGGAGGATACGCGAGGCTGTATGTCCCGCGGACCGACCTTTACGCGCTGGTGGTTCGGGGAGGTGGCAGGGAAGAGGTGCTGTACGAGGAGGAACTTTCGCCCGGCAAGACCTACGAGTATCGACCGGATGCAGGGATGACGTCGGGGCGCATCTTCGTGCTGGCTGAGGCCGTCGCCTAGGCCACAAGGGGGCCTTGGGCTGCTATTTGGCCCTGGTCGGGCTGCTATACGTCAGGTTGTACGCCAGTTCTACTTTCGAGCCATTGATTTCAGTCGTAAACCTGCCCCGCGGATTGGCCACGGCCACCCCTTCTCTATGTACGCTTGTTAGCCCAAACGTCACAGCGATGGGAAATCGCGAGTGGGGTCTACCTAATACCCATAAGGGGTGGCCGCGATGGTCTTCTTCTCCAGCAATTGTTCTGTTGGCTCAAATCATGAGAAGTATCGTTCCTTCTCGGGTGGCAATGGGTTAGCTGTATCGAAACCCAGTTGTCTCCAGATCTCATAGACGATAATCGCTACCGCATTGGAGAGATTGAGGCTACGGTTAGAAGCAACCATGGGAATAGAAAGTACATTTTCGGGAGGCAACGCCTGAATGATTGTGGGAGGCAGGCCCACACTCTCTGACCCGAATAGGACCGCATCGCCACGTTGATAAGTTGGTTCGTCGAAACGAATGGCCCCATGGGTTGTGGCGGCGAAAATCCGATCGATGGGGCATTCCGAGAATACTCCATCAATGTGTCTATGTACGACGACCTGCGCGATGTCCCGATAGTCTAGGGATGCCCTCTTAAGGCGAGAATCCTCCAAGACAAAGCCTAATGGCTCTACTAAATGGAGCCTGGATCCGGTATTGGCGCAAAGCCGAATTATATTACCGGTATTTTGTGGGATCTCGGGGGCAACGAGCACGACATTGGTAAGCGGGTCGTATCCAGACCTATGGGTGACGGACAATTGCTTACCTCATCGACCTAAACGTCACCGGTCAGTGAACGTGAGCATACGCCCGCAGACCCAAAAACGTCACAGCGGGGTTAAATCGCGAGTGCCATCACCCAATACTTAGTAGGGTGGCCGACACCAACCGTCGGGGCGGCGGTAGACCAGGACGCGGTCTATAGCTGTTCCTGGGGGCGGTGAACGTCGTGAACCCCTAACAAATGCGTGCGATTACCAGCGTCTGGCAACAGACTACACCTGGACTAGGGTGGTTCTTGGCCTGCGATGAGCTTCCCTCTAGCCCTTGGAAGAACGGCACGGAATGCGCTGAACAATGAGGGTTCTTCAGACGCCCTTGATCAAGGGCAGGACAACCCCGTCAGTGAATTTCAATGCGGTCCTGCGCGTCCCCGTCATCATTTCCCAGTGCACGGACTTCGTGATTGGAGCGAGGTGGGCTATCTTAGCCCAGGTTTCGCCGGCGTCTTCGCTGCACCAAACTTCCCCATCAATCGTCCCCGCAAACAGAGCCACCCTTCCGGAGGCCGATTCTTCCAAGCACATCGACTCGATAGCTCCGTGAAGGCTCTCAGGCAGGCCTCCCTGGAGAATCGACCAGGACTCACCGGAGTCTTCGCTTTTCGCTATCCGGCCACCAGCCATCTTGGTCTCATCAACGTACCAGTCTCTTGGGCTGAATTGGCACGATGCGAGGAACATGGTTGCCGGTCTACTGGGCACAAAGGCGAGCATGTCAGGATACGACCCAAGCGAGCTTCGCTTTTCGTCCAGCACCACCCAATCTGAGCCCCTTTCTTGGAGACGGAGCAGCCCCGCCCCGCCAGTGCTATAGACGGTCGATGGATTCGCCGGGCTAATCACGGTCCGGTGCACGTCTGGGCTTGGCGTCGGGATCTGGGACCAGGTAACCCCGCCATCGAGGCTCTCCAACAGCCCGCCAACCTCGATACTCACGTAGAGGTGATTCGGATCAACTGGATCGAAATTTATGTGCTTGACGTGGCCAGTGAAGGGGTCGCTGGCAAACCTCCACGTCGGCAAGGACTCGATCTCTCTCATGGCAGGGAGCTGGGTCCATGAATCGCCCAAGTCGTCCGTGAAGTACAGGTGGGGAGGCTCCGTGCCCGCGTAAATGCGGTGGTGACCGTCGACCCATTGGGACGCCAGGCTGTAGACGCTTCTGATCCCGATTCCATTGTCTCGGCGCTCCCACGTCCTTCCATGGTCCTCACTGGCGTACACGGAATCGCGAAATGCGCCAGCGAAAACCGTGTCATCTACGAAAATGACTGCCTGGATATGCAGTCCGTGTAATGAATGCGAGACGGTGTCCCATTGGCCGGGGCCGCGCCGTGCCAAAGTAACCAGCCCATCCATCGTTGCGACGTGGACCTCGTCGGAACTCTCTCCGTTTCGGTAGATGGTAGTACCGCCGTGAGACAGACCAATAGCCATTAGATTCCTCCTTGGTCGTACAAGATAAGCACGGAGTGGTGGAACATGGCAATAAAGACCCCAAACGTCACAGGCATAAGAAATCGCGAGCGGCACCACCTAATAAATAAAAGAAGTGGCCGGGGCCAACCGGCGCGGTCCGTGTACGCATGAATCGAAATCAAAACGAGAGCAAATGGGGCTCTAACCAGCCCTGGGCTGGATTCACAGCTATACGTGATGCCAGCGAAAAGCCCGTTTAGCAGGCCATGAAGCTGGCGCGAGCGAGTGGGAGTCAAATCCACCCAGGACTAGGAAGCTAGCCCTGCAACGGGGTTGAAGCCCGCGAGACACAATTCGCCCCCGTCCAACGCCGTGTACCAGCGTCCACGCGCCCCTAGGTAATCACCTCGAAAAGAACGTCAGCAAACCTCGACAGTGCGTCAATGGATGTTGGCGAACCCCAGAAATCAAGAGGGCCCCAAAGGGGGTCAAAGCAGTTCCGTCGGTGACCTGATCCCTGCCGGTCGTCGGTGGCGTTGGTTGTTAATCTATGGCCGTGGATGATGATCGAGGGGGTATGGCTTAGCTATCGTCGTGCCCATGGCATACCTCCTTCGATTCACAAACGCCGTGGTTTATCCTCACACGGCAGAACTCGGATGGTCGTAATTTAGTGAGTCAACGACCGCCAGGGAAGAACCATGTCATCAACTCCAGTACTTTTGTGGCGTCACTTCCCCGTTACTTCACTTTCTCGTTTGTCCGGAGTAGCCAACCACTAATATGCAGTCGCCCTACCAAACGTACGCGAAACTGAATCAGACGCACGCTCGTGTGGAGGTAAGCAAATGATGGAGTCTCAGCGAATTGTTACGGGCCTAGGTAAAGCGGATGTGGATCGTGTTCTGGTGCGTGGGATTGATCTCAATGAAGAGCTTGTAGGCAAGATTACATTCGCGGACATGGTTTTTCTTGAACTGCTTGGTCAAATGCCAACGGCAGAGCAAGTCCGCATGGTAGATGCATTGTTAGTCGTGCTGGTGGAGCATGGATTGGTTTCAAACGTAATATCTGCCCGAGCGACCTATCACAGTGCCCCGGAGTCTATTCAAGGAGCAGTGGCTGCATCGTTGCTGGCCGCGGGTAGCGTCCACCTTGGTTCATCAGAGTGGTCGGCGAAGATGTTGACGGATGCCTTCACCAACGATGATCGCGATATTGAATCGATCGCCATGGACGTCATTGAGCGCTTCGCGAACGAGAAAATTCGTATTGCTGGTATCGGGCACCGTACCCACAGTGAAGGCGACCCCCGCGCACGACGCCTCTTCCAGGTGGCCCGAGAGACTGGTGTATACGGTCGGCATTGTGAGTTGCTGGAACGCGTTTCTGTGCGGGCGGGGGAGCGGGCAGGGCGTCAGCTCCCCGTCAATGTGACGGGAGCAATTGGTGCTATCTCCCTGGATCTAGGACTGCCTTGGCAAATGACCAAAGCCTTCGCGCTGATCGGTAGGACACTGGGAGCAATGGCCCATATCGGTGAGGAGATTCGCAATCCAATGGCAACGACAATAGACACTCTGGTTCGTGGGTCACTCGTGTACGAACCAGACGTTCAAGCGTGACTCATTTTCGAAGCAGGACTGCGGGGTCCGCATGACCAGCCAAACTAGGCGACTCTCAGATCAATGGGGGGGAGCGACCAAGCACTCGCCAGGTCCGAACTACAACACGTCATTAGCCAAGAAGCGCACTTTGAATGGCCATTAAGAATCTCCAGTGATCAGTGGTGAATGACATGGCAGATCTTTGTCTAGGAATCCGGCATGGCCTTTCTGACCTGGCTCGCAATCAATGTTCTAGTGTTACTCTGATGCTCGCCTGGCGTAGTAGCCGGGAACATGAATCCGTTTAGAGTTCACGTTGAAACAATCTCGGCTATTGTTTTTGAATCGCGACCTTCTGCTTGTTTTCACTCTCGCCATCGTCGCATGGAGCCTTAACTGGTTTCTCGACCAAAGCGACCTGTTCTCACCTGGGGCCAGCACCATCGCTATGTTTGTGGGCATGGGTATCGCCCTCGCTACCGGAAGGGACTTGCGCGGCGGCAGCATCGTCATTAATGGATTCCTTCCGGTGGCTATCATCATGCTTGGCTTCGAGCTTGATTTCTCGGTTATCCACGCCAGCGACGTTGGTATCACTGGTGCGACCGCTATCGCCGGGACCGTCGTCCTTAGCTTCGTCGTCGCCGCGGTCGGTGCTCGACTGTTCGGTTTAGCCTCGAGCAGCGGACTGGCTCTTGGTGCTGGCGGTGCGATCTGCGGCAACTCAGCGGTTCTCGCCGTAGCACCCTCGCTGCGATTGAAACCAGAAGATACTGCCCTCGTCCTTGCTGTCATCAATCTTCTTGGCCTCGTGATGTTCTTCGTCGTCGTTGGCGGTGCCAATCTCCTCAATCTGGACCCCATCGCCGCTGGCATCTGGGCAGGTGCCTCGGTCCACATCGTCCCCCAAGCTATCGCCGCGGGCGAAGCTATCGGGCCCGATGGCATGGCCGTCGCAACCGCGGTCAAACTCTCCCGCGTTAGCCTCCTTGTCCTCGTCGTTCCGCTGTCCACAATTCTTGGCAGACGCCTCGCTACCGACGACGTTAACGATGCGCGCATCCCCGCGTGCAAGGCAGTCTTCCGTCTCCCTCTCTATACCCTCGGATTTGTTCTGGCTGTCGCCCTTGGCAACCTACTCCTGCCCGATCAAACCGCTGGAGTCCTTGGTTCCGGCGGTCGACTCATCCTCTTGCCTGTCCTCGCCGCTGTCGGCCTCACCGTCACACGTTCAATCCTTAGGAGCGCTGGTGGACGCCTGCTCTTCGTTGGGATTCTTAGCACCACAGCGCTCGCGCTGGGCAGCCTTGTCGCCATCCTTCTCATCTACGACTAGCCAGATTTCTTCTCTTCCCTGAAGGCCCCCGGCTACGG
>CAUZFB010000070.1:0-9781 GCA_963579135.1 Dehalococcoidia bacterium
GGTAAGCACTGCAGGAGGCGGCTACGTGGGGCTCGACTATGCGGTGACCCACCCAGAACGACTTCGGAGTCTGGTCGTTGCTTGCAGCGGTGGCCCGCTCCAGAAGGACGCTGAATATATGGCTCTTTTGAGTCCGTACGGACGAATTCCCGATTTTCAGTCGTTGCCAGCCTGGTTTCGAGAGATAGGACCGACATACCGGGTGGCGAATCCGGCTGGGGTCGAACGATGGATAGAGATTGAGGAAGCCAGCAAGCAAGAGACAGCGCACCAGGAGCAGATGCGCAACGATTTCACGCTGAAGTTGCTGGAGACGATTGCGGTCCCGACCTTGATGCTCGCCGCCGACGCAGACCTATATGCCGCACCGCCCAGAATGCGGGCGATGGCCAATCGCATCGCGGACTGCGAGTTTGCTCTTGTGCCCGAGGCCGGGCACGCGGCTTACTGGGAGCAGCCTGAAGCTTGGAACCGGTTAGTTTTGGACTTTATCTGCCAGCATTGAGCAAGCTCCGCTTCGCTCAAGCGGTTCGGCGCTCGGTGAGCGAAACCGTGGGGCATGTGCCAGCTTGACACTGTAGGTGCCGACGGTGGTAGTGTGCGCGTGCCTCCGAGCGCCCGTGTGGTCGACGGTGCGGAGCAACATTGAACGGTGTCCGTCTTTCAAGGGAACCAAAGAAGCTAGCCTCGGGGCAAGGCATCATTGATCAGGGCTAGAGCAAGTGGTTCGGTCGGGTATCTCGAAACCGGAGGAGGGTTGAATGCTCACTGGAGAACAGAACCAGCTCATCACGCGTACCGGTCCTGGCACACCCATGGGTAACCTCATGAGGCGGTACTGGATGCCTTTCGCTACCGCCAGCCAGCTGGCCGCACCGGACTGCCCCCCTATTCGCGTGCGTTTGCTCGGCGAGCATTTAGTAGCTTTTCGTAACAGTGAGGGGCAGCTCGGGCTCCTCAACGGGGCATGCCCCCACCGGAAGGCAGATCTTTTCTTCGGTAGGAACGAGGACAAAGGCCTCCGCTGCGTGTACCACGGCTGGAAGTTTGACGTTACGGGCCAGTGCGTTGACATGCCTTCAGAACCGGAGAGTTCCAACTTCAAGAACAAAGTCCGCGTTAAGTCTTACCCGGCCATCGAATTGGGCGATGTCCTCTGGACATACATGGGACCTGCGGGGCTTGAACCACCGCTTCCCGACTTTGAATGGACCCGTGTACCAGCGACGCATCGCGCCGTTAATTGGGGCCATCAGAATAGCAATTGGCTCCAGGGACTCGAGGGCGGCATCGACTCCTCCCATTCATCGTTCCTCCACAATAACAACCTGAAAGACTTGACGGCCCTCCGCACCCTCGTAACATCGCCGACCCTTGAGGTGCGGCCAACCGATTTTGGTTATACGTATGCCTCTATAAGGCATCTCCCGGCAGACGAGGGCGACTACGTTCGTGCCTACCAGTACATACTCCCCTTCCATCAGTGCCGTGCGACACAGCTCCCGGGACCTGCGGGAGCGCCCATAGTTCCTCAGGTATCGGGCCACATGTGGGTGCCGATGGATGACGAAAACACTCTGCTGTTCAACTGGACCTACACCACTGGCGAGGCCCCGTTACAGGAGCGGGCAAAGTACTTCGGCGGCAAGCAAATCGAGCCAGTCGAACGCTACATCCAAAACTTGCCTGTGTACGAGCGCCGTTGGGACAACGACTACTTGATCGACCGCGATGAACAGCGGGAGGTTACCTTCACGGGTATCAGCAACACTACGACGCAGGACCGTGGTATCCAGGAGACGATGGGCGCAATTGTCGATCGCTCAGACGAGCACTTGGGTACAAGCGATCGAGCCATAATCACGGCGAGGAAAATGCTGCTAGAGGCAATCCGCGTCGTCGAGGACGGTGGCGTGCCGGCAGGGGTGAGGGATACGTACCGCAATGTCCGCGCGGTCGAGAAGGTGCTGCCGAAGGGCAGCGACTGGTTCGAAGGCCTTCGAACAGAAGCCTACGAGAGCGCCATCCCTTAGTGACGAGAGTCTTCTGGGCGCAGCCCGAGCCCGCCCGGATGTTGCGCAGGAAGAGCCCAACGACAGATGTCGCGCAGTGTCCTCGCACAGGGAGGGAATGTCGGCCCCGAACCCTCGGAGCCAAAAAGTGGCTCACTCCCGGGTCGGACGCCGTCCATGACCGGTGTATAGTTCAGCCCTATCCGGTGCTATCGTGCCATCGGCACGGCAATCGCAGATTGAGGTATGTTCGTGGGAGGATGTGGCATGGTGTACGTCGCCGTTGGAAAGCCCACTGCAGCGGTCGATGGTGTGGGGAGAGTAACCGGCAGCACAGAGTTCACTGCGGATATCACATTGCCAGGCTCGCTGTGGGTCAAGGTCCTACGCAGCCCGTTCCCTCACGCGCGGATACATTCCATTGACGTTTCTTCGGCCGCGCAGTTGCCGGGCGTTGCAGCAGTAGTTACAGGCCAGGACTTCCCCGAAGCGAGAGTCGGCGTCCGCATGCGCGACATGCCTGTTCTAGCGATCGACAAGGTGCGATTTACTGGCGAGCCGGTGGCGGCTGTCGCTGCCGAGAGCGTTGCCGCCGCCGAGGCTGCGCTCCTGCTCATCAAAGTGGACTACGAAGAGCTACCTGCAGTCTACGATGCGCTTGAGGCCCTACGACCCGGCGCGCCGGTGCTGCACGAGAATCCTGCATCCTACGTCGGTGCGCCGCCGCGATCAGTCGACGAGCCGAACGTACAATCGCACACACTTTGGGAGCACGGCAATCTTGAAGCCGCGTTTGCTAAGGCCGACCGCGTGTTCGAGCACACCTTCAGTACTCCGCTTACTCCTCACGGATACCTTGAGGCAAACGCATCGACCGTGTGGGTACGGCCCGAAGGCGACGTAGAGGTGTGGGCTTCCAACAAAGCTCCCTACAGCCTCCGTGACCTGCTGGTCAAGCAGCTAGGCGCGCCAGAGGGGCGCGTCAAGGTAAACGTTATGCCAGTGGGCGGCGATTTTGGCGCCAAGTCCTCTCTCAACGATGCCACGTTGTGCTATCTGATCTCGGATCGACTGAGGCGGCCCATCAAGTTCGTGCACAGCTATACGGAAGAGCTCATCGCCGGGCCCCGGCGACATCCTGCCAAGATTACGGTGCGCACGGGAGTGACTAACGAAGGAATTCTCTGTGCGTTGAGCGTTCGCGCAGCGTTTTCGGGCGGAGCCTATGCCGCCTACAAAGCGAACCCTCAAGTTGCCGTGCTGGGCATCCGCATGGCGGGTAGTTGTTATCGCATCCCGGCCGTCAAGGTTGAAGAATATTGTGTCTACTCCAACCAAGTATCAGGCACGCAGACGCGTACACCCGGAGGGCCGCAGATCGTGTTCGCCGTCGAATCACATCTGGACATCATCGCTCGTGAACTCGGCATGGATCAGGCCGCTTTCCGTATCAAAAACCTGATTGATGATGGCGAGGAAACGCCGATGGGCCTAGTTTGGGACGGGGTCAAGGGGAAGGAGACCTTGCAGGCGGCACTCGATGCTTTTGGCTGGGAGAAACCGAGGTCATCACCTAATGTTGGACGCGGTCTCGCGGTCTATGAGCGGCCGGCGGGCGCGGGGAAATCGAGCGCGGCCATCGCGTTCGACCCTACGGGAGGGCCCACGCTTCGGGTCTCGATCGCCAATTGTGGTCAGGGTGCGTACACCGTACTCCAACAGATCGTTGCCGAGAAGCTAGGCGTGCCAGCCAGCCAGGTGAGCGTTCAGTCGCCGGACACCGATTCCGAACTCTACGATTCTGGTGTCGGGGGGAGTAAGACAACGAACTCGGCCGGCAATGCTGCCGCCAACGCTGCGGACCTACTCCTCGCAAGGCTGGTGGACGCCGCCGCTGCCGAATGGGAATGCTCCAACAATGCCATCGAGCACCGCAGCGGAGCGTTTGTCGGCCCGAAGGAGCAGATACTTAGCCTCCGCGAGGCAGCATCACTCGCTGCGGGAGGCGAGCAACTCGTTTGTACCGGGATATTCGACCCGCCAGATGACCGGACAGTGACCGCCTACTGCGCGCAGATCGCGGAGGTTGAGGTGGACCCGGAGTCCGGCCAAGTCTCCGTGCTACGGATCGTCACCGCCCACGACGTTGGCCTCGTACTTAACCCCCTGGGCCACCAGGGGCAGATCAATGGGGGAGTCATCCAAGGAATCGGGTTCGCGATGGTGGAGGATACTCCGCTGGTCGACGGCCGAATCAGCACCGCGCAGATGGGCGACTACAAGTTGGTTGGCATCGGCGACATCCCAAAGCTCGAAACGGTCTTGATTGAAGAGGATGCTGGGCCGGTGCCCTTTCGTGGGAAAGCGATCGGTGAGCTTCCGAACGTACCGATCGCCGCCGCGATCGCTAACGCGGTCCACGATGCCGTAGGGGTTCGGATCGCTGACCTGCCGATCACGGCTGAGAAGGTGCACGCCGAGTTGCGTAACGTCGCTTCTTGAACGATGAGGGTGGTATGGCGCGCCGTACCACCCTCATCGCAAGAAGGGGTTGGTAAGCAGGACAGGGAACCCCGATCCCCGTGGTCGGTTGTGTCCCACCAGGATCTGGGACTCGACTGGTGCATCCTACGATAGTCCGTATTCCCTCCAACGGGACGTAACCTGGGCCATGAGTTCCATACTGGGCTTGGCGATCGGCGGTAGAGGGTGTTTGTATTTTTTGAAACCGAACGTGGCGTCGATGCCCATACCGTGGGTGGGAGGGATGAATTCGACAGTGCCGGGAAACGGCACTGCCTCGGGGTATTCCGCCCCGATCCACATGTGATCTTCCGGCGTTACCGAGGACACGATTCGCCAGAGAACGTCGTTCCAGTCACGAACGTCGCAGTCCTCATCGACGACGATCACCCAGCGGTAGCGCATGTGCTCGTAAGCGGCATCGATAATCTGCTTGGGCTGCTCCGCCGCCGTGATCTCGGCACGAATGATGAGAAAGCCGGACCTCCCGGCGTCCGGGAAAAACACTTCTTTGATGTTCGTGTAGCCGGACTTGCTAACCAGTGTGTTGAGCAGTGTGTTGGATCGCATCAGCGGTCGTGGGTAGTCTTCGATGCGGCCGCATGTGAGGCCGAACGAGATAGGGTTCTTGCGATGCGTAATGGCTGTGATCTTCACCATGAATGACAGGGGGCACTGGTTGTAGAACCCGGTCGACTCCCCGTGAGGACCGTCGTTCACTCGCTCGAGCGGCACGACTTCACCTTCGAGCACGATTTCGGCGTTGGCAGGTACTAATAGATCGTTGGTTTCACATTTGACGAGATCGACGGGACGCCCGGCCCATGCGCCGGCAGCGTCGTACTCCATGTAACCATTCTCGTCTGCGGGGATCGCCGTGCCGGCCGACAGTGTCAGCAGGGGGTCCATACCCATGACGATGGCACACGGCGTTGGCAGCCCATTCTTTTCATTGTCCAGGATGTGCGCGGCACCGTTGCGATCGCCGATCCCGCCGTAGCCCGATCCCAAGGGAGCGTCGGCACCCACTTCCCAGTTACCCATAATCTCGACCGTCGTCGTATTCTTATCGAGAATCATGGAACGGTACTGGCCCATGTTCAGATTGCCATTCTTGGGGTCCCGCGTGACGAACCCTGCAGTTGTCGCGATGTAGCGACCACCGTCGAGTTCATGCCATTTAGGCGTGGGGAAGAGGTCTAGGTCGACGTCCTCGCCCATGATCTTGACATCCTTAACCGGACCGGTGGGGACCTCCTTCGAGGCCAATCGGTTCTTCATGCCATCCTGGATGATGTCGCGCAGGGCTTCCCAGTTTGGATCGCCGTTGAGTGCGACTGCCAACTGGTCCTCACGATACATGACGTTCGCGACGAACGGCATGCCGGGGTAGTCCTTCACGTTCTCGAACCAAAGACCGGGGCCATCCTTAACCAACGAGCGGTAGGCGATGCCACCGATCTCGGAGTCCCAATCAACCTCGGTGCTAACGCGCTTCAACATCCCCTGCTCCTCCAACTGCTGGAGGTACCCGCGGAGGTCATCGTAAGCGACTCGCCCTCGTTCTTCTGTAGCCATTATCGTCTCCCTATTGTGTTGGTCCCTCGCGAAAGAGGCCGGGTTGATCACCGCCCCGTTATGCGGACGTTACGGCCATGGCCATCACCGGAGGAACGTGGATCCCTAGGTCCTCCCATGAATCGCCGGTGTTTGTACTCTCGTATATGTGCCCCTGACGAGTGCCCACGAACACGTTGCGAGTGTCGGAGGGGCTGATCGCGATAGACCCAGGAAAGCCGCGTTGGATCTCCGGGTAGCCGGTTTGAGGCACCTGCCACGAGTCTCCAGCATCAGCGGACGGGTGATATACCACATCGCGTATATAGTCAAATATGAGATTGGCGCATACCGGCGGGGTATACTCCTCCGCGGTGGTCGTCTCGGCCTGCGGACGCAACACGAGCTGCGGCGGATGATGGAACCGTCTGCGCCACGACTGCATGGCCGTGAATCATCAACGAGAATGTGGGTTGCCGCATACGTGACCGGTCGACTATAACCGGGAAATCCAATCGGACCCGTCATAAGATGAGGATCAACGGACGACTTCAAATTGGCGCGGAGTGAGGACAATGTCAACCGACCTCGGCAGGCAACTCCCGGACGACCTTTTTCATCAACTGTCGGATGTGGTGCCGTCCGAGCAAAGCGGCAAGGTGATTCCCATCTGCACCGTGGACAGCGAGGGTTGGGCACACCCAGCTTTGCTCAGCTACGGTGAGGTGGGCGCGAGAGACAGGTCCACGCTTAGGGTTATCACCTTCGATGGCACGAAAACGACTGAGAATCTCCGGGGGAACGGTCGGCTAACCATCCTGTTCATCGATGATACGATGACGTACTACGTGAAGGGGACTGCGCACGAGATTCCTCCCGAGCGGGTAGGCGGTGGGCCAGGTCACGTATACATGGACGTTGCCCTCTCGCACGTGCTGTCGGACGCTCCGGGCGCCGGTGAAGAGGGAGCGCAGATCACCTCGGGAATCATGTTCAAGTGGTAACGGCATGCGAAAAATCATCGTCGGGATAAGTGGCTCATCATCGCCGATCTATGGGATTCAGACGCTCAAGACGCTTAGCGAGATGCCTGACATCGAGACCCATTTGATCCTGTCAGAAGGCGCGCACCTCTCGATTGCGTATGAGGCTCCGGAATGGCCTATCGACCAGATCCAAGCGATGGCTGACGTGGTGCACGATCCTCGCAACATGGCAGCTGCAGTCTCCAGTGGCTCATTCAAGACCGACGGAATGGTTATCGTTCCGTGCTCAATGAAGAGCCTGGCCGCACTTGCGCACTCTTACAACAGCGATTTGATCGTGCGCGCGGCTGACGTGTGCCTGAAAGAGCGGCGACGGCTCGTAGTCGTCGCCAGGGAGACTCCCTTGCACCGCGGGCACCTGATCAACATGCTGGCGGTCACGGACATGGGAGGGATCATCTTGCCACCGATTCCCGGTTTCTACTCGCAACCCAAGACCATCATGGATCTGGTTCACCACACGGTGGGGAAGATCCTTGACCTGTTGGATATCGAGAACAACGAGTTCAAACGCTGGACCGGCGAGCCGCTACCGGACTTGACCTAGCTAGCGTTCAGCCGAGTGCTGCTAAACCGGATCTTAGGCCGGTGCAACCGTAGCCCCTCTTGCCCATCTTAATGATTAGTTCGACTAGCGCCGCTAAGACGCATCATTGGCGCGCCAACGGATGAGGGCGGTGACGCAGATGGTCGCTGAGCGCAGCGACAGGTTTGGCCAGGCTCGACAGACCGGATCGTGAAGCCGGGTGCAGTGGCGGGAATCCCCGGCTACGGTTCGATTGTTGGGTATTGCCGTCAGAGCTAAGAGGTGTTAGCTGGTGGGCATGGCCTGACTACGTGAGCGCCGGGTTAAGGTCCGTACTAGTTGCCGAAGGATGGGCGACGCCGCAAGGTTCCGCGCGACTGAAGAGAACATCTCCCGCCTGGTTGATCTGGATGCGGTCCGCAGACGATAACGTTCCTGGGTGGTCAGCCGTCTACCCTCGCTGTAATGAACAATGTCGTACGACTCCACGATCGTTGCCAAGGCGAGTGCCGACTGTGGTAACCGCTCGGAAACCCGGTCGGCCAACTCCACCGGCGTTTCATGCGGCACGTGGTGCAGACCATTGATTCGCGCAACGGTTCGAACGTAGAGGTACGCGCGCCGCGTGGGCTCTCCACGATAGGCGCGTGCCATCACTGCCAAAGCCAGCGTCACCGCAATCATTGCCAGCGACACGAGCGCGATGGTGAACAAGGTTCCCCATCGGCTTTCCGTAGATCGAGGGAAGGAGTCGACCGGATCATCGAGGCTCTCCTCCTCTGGATTGATCTCTTCGCACAGTAACTCGTCCCCGAGACAAGACAACGGTTGGGTCGCTACCGACGCCGTGAGCCGCATTGGTTCAGACAGCGGTCGGTCGATCAGGCGCAGGCTGCTCTGCACCCCAGGGCTCGTGGGCTCGAACTCGACCCACCCATAATCCGGAAAGTACACCTCCGGCCAAGAGTGATATTGGCGTGCTTCTACTATCCAGCCACCTTCGCTATCGCTGAACGTACCTGGGGCGAACCCGATGGCGAGTCGGGCAGGGACACCGAGCGACCGCAGCATGGTGATCATGGCGGAGGCGTAGTAATTGCAGAACCCTGTCCGACTCTCGAAAAGAAACCACTCGACAGGGTCGCGGCCTTCGGGCGGGCCCGTGATGTCTGTCGAGTAAGGGAGCGCTCGCAAGTATCGTTGGATCGCCACCGCCTGGTCATAGGCATTGTCGTGTCCCCGGACGATCTCCAATGTCAACACGCGAACCCTGTCAGGGAATTCCAACGGCAACTGCAAATACCGGTCGGAGATGGTGTTGGAGTATTCGCCTGTTGCGGCACGTAGCTGCCCAAATGTGGCGTCGGAAACGCTGCCAACGCTGTCATATACTCGGGGCGGTATGCGCCCATTCGCAAACACTAGCGAGTGCGGCTCGGAACGTTCGTTCGACGGCCTTCGGAGTACCATCGCTGCATCATCGAATTGATCAACCACGAGCTCGCTCTCGATAACTATGGCATTCGCTTGCTCGGGCGTTCTTCCATCAGCGAGCTGGTCTCGAATGGCCTCGATGTCTGGTGGAAGGTAGGTTCTCTGGGGCCCCGCGATATCTACCCTGAATCGGGGAGCGGTGGGATGTCGCTGACGATTCTCGATCGTCGAGCTGATTGGGATCCCCGGTGTCGCGATTTGCTTCATGATCGCGGCAGTTTGAACCGAAATTCGGACTTCCCTTCTTGCTAAGAGTGGTGGGACCCGGCCTGGTCCACGGAGCCCCTCTGCAGGAAAGGACCGATTTTCTGAGGCCGGATTCGCCCACCCGTCAATTGAATAACTCTCGTACGTCTCCATGCGCCATTTGCGCGGCTCTTTGGACTGAACAATGAGCATCACCTTCCCGCTCAGCTCGAAGGGCGCGGTCAGAGGAAGTTTGTCTTCAATTGACAGGCGACTGATCTCTCTGCGGTTGGGCACTTCGTCGAAGAAGCTAGAGCGTGACGCTAACTGTTGCCAGGCGTCTGCGGCGCGAGCGACAAATGCGGGGTGCGGCGCTCCGTCAAGGGTAGGTAACATCGACGCTGCCATTGCGACTGCCCCCGCCATCATCAAGCCCG
>CAUZFB010000071.1:0-9562 GCA_963579135.1 Dehalococcoidia bacterium
CGGTATCACTGAAGACTTCGAGCCCATTACGGGAGAACGACACGTCGGCGTGGTCGAAGCTGACGACTGTGGGCCCGCCCATGATCCACCCGCCCCCGAGGGCTGTTTCGCGGACGGCTGAGCCTGCACGGTCTCCGCCGTACCGCTCAGCGGCAGCGGCATCGGCCTCCGCGCCACCCGCGAGTGACCCTCGAAGCTCGCGCCGCGCGCCCGCGTGGCGGGCAGGATCGAGGGCGTCCGGGCCGAAGACCAGCAGTCGCGAATCGTAATGATCGTAGCCGCTGATCATCGCGGTCGCTACGGCACCATCCTCGAACTCCATGAAGGTGGCGTGGGCACCGGGGACTCTCCGTTCAGGGTCCCAAACGCCGGCCATACCGCGAACGCTGCGAACGAGGCCTCCGCCTATCGTGCGTACGATGTCGAGCTGGTGTGGCGCTTGGCGCCACACGATGCCCCCACCCCATTCAGGCGTCAGCTCTTCGGGCGTTCGTGGACGGTACAACCAGTCCACGTAGCGCCAACTGTTAATCAACCGCAGCTTGCCGAACTCCTGGGTCCTGACCATCTCGCGCACCTTCTGTACGCGGGGCTCAAAGCTATGCTTGACGTTGACACCCAATAGGACGCCGGCCTTTTCCGCCGCCTCGATCATAGCGATGGAGCCGGGGATCTCGATGGTCATGGGCTTCTCGATAAGCACGTGCTTGCCGGTGGCGAACGCGGCGATGGTGTGCTCAGAGTGGAGGCGGTTAGGCGTAGCGATGTAGACGAGCTCCACGTCATCATTCGTACACAGATCCTGTACGCTGGTGTATGTCTTGGCGTCGGGGAAGTCTTTGCTGAACGCAGCCAACACGTCTTTGTCGATATCCGCCGCCGCAACGATTTTGAATCCGGCGTTCTTCGCGAATTTGGGGAGCATGCTGAGCGTGGCACCGCCCAACCCGACGAGCCCCAGTCCAATCACACGTACATTTTCAGAACTTGTCACTATGGCCCTCTCTGCGGGTAACGATAAGTAGTCAATATGGGACGGCGGCAGGCTACGCACACGGGGATTTTCCGTCAACTGGCCGCAGCTACCACGCGTTGACAACAGACGTACGTACTGATATCCCGTTACCCATATCGACAGCGAGGAGAACGGCTATGCCTATTGAGGTCTACGACACGGTGAAATTCGCTCATGACGCGAAGAAGCGGACCAATATTATGGACACGAGTCGCTTCCATGCTTGGATTCACTACTACAAGCCTGACCAGATTGACGAGATGCATTGCCACAACCAGGACCAGACCTTCACCGTCGTCGAAGGCACATTGACCATGATGTTCCCCGACGGCGGGGAGGCGAAACTCGGCCCGGGCATGATGTGCACGATCACGGGTGGCTCGTTCTATCAACTCCACAACCAGACGGACAAGGAGTTGATCATGATTGGCACTCGCTCTGGCCAGATCGCCAAAACGGTGAAAGTTGAGTACGGCACCGGCCGTTTGATCAATGACTCACGGCCAGCGCCTGTTACCGCGTAAGCGGTTCGGACACTAGTAGCAAAAGAGGGGGCCATCAGGCCCCCTCTTTTTTTCATCTTGGATCAGAAAAGCTGCCGCTAGTCGGTCATGACCTCGATGGACGCACCGGCTGCCGTGTAGACCTCTTCCGGCATGGTTGACTGGCCCTCCACCTGGCGGAGGGATTCCTCAAACATCTCGCGGACATGGGGATCCTCCATGTAGTAGGGGATTGCGTTGCCGCCGTCGGTTACGTCGGCGTGCTGCTTGACCATCGCGCCTTCCTCGGCATCGTCGAGCTCGCGCAGGCGACCAGATTCAGGGTTTCCAGGCATGGTGCCGGTGTAGTTGAACACTCTGAACGGCCCCTTGCTGATGGCGAAGTGCTGGTGGAACCAGTTCGCAGGTCCAGGCGCGGCGCTGATCAGGCCACCTGGTCCGTACTCCTGGAACTTCACTAGGTCTCCCTTGCCGTCCTTCCAGGGCGTCAGCCCACCCTCTTCTCGCGGCCAGGTAATCGAGTAGCCGTTGCCCTTGAGACCGACGAGCACCGCGCCAGACGCGTGGTAGTGAGCCTTGGCATACCGCCCGCTTGGGTACTCGGCGACCCAACCCTGAATCATGCGGTTGCCAACCTGGTCAGGCGCGACCCAACGGAATCCAGGCCCGCGGTTGTTGTCCAGGGGCAGGTACGAAGTGGCGATGTCCGGGATGAAGTTTGAAGTGACCATGGCGCGGCCACGAACCGGCTGGGGTACTACCTTCTCGTTATTGTCCCAGTAGTCCTCGAGGTTTCCGCCCCAGCGGTCCTCGAAGTTGAACTCGTTGTTGAATACGAACTCCATGCTGTCGTAAGCGTTGATCGTGCGCGGGGCAGTGTTGACGGCGATCATCAACGCGGGGGTCGACGCCGAGTTGATGATGCGGAAGTTGGCGTTCATGGGGATGGAGAACAGGCTCCACGGCCCGTACTCGAACGCAGTCCGGGCCGTATCGTTGTTCTTCCAGACCTCAACGCTGCCACGGCCTTCCATAACGACGTAGCGTTCTTCGTACATCTGGCGCTGCGGATGCAACGCGCCACGCGCAGGGATCTCCACGACGAACATGCCGGTCTTGTTCTCCGTGCCGATCACCTGGATGTAGGTTCCCTTGCCGCCAACGCGGGGCCAATCGACACGCGGCAGGTCGCGGCTGTCCTTGATGCCCACGCCGCGGAAAACGGGAAGGCCCTCAGACTTCAGGAATGCCTCCCAGGGGGTGGCCAACCGGCGATAGTAGCTGCGGGCCTGGCCTTCGCCCTCGCCTTCCTTATGCCAACCGGCACGTCCCATGCCTTCTGGCTCAATGTATTCAGGTTCCGTTGTCATATGGGGGTCTCCTTTCGGGCGGGTGCTCCTGCGATCACTCTTGTCGTAAAAGCTACACAGAGGAAATTACCGATTTCTTGACTGATTGGCAAGCGAAAAGGAGAAACAACCCATGCAAGGTATCGCTAACCCTGGTATGTTTGGGGTCAATGGTGACCTATACAGACATAACCGCCCGCCCCCTCAGCGGGAGCATCGGCGCGGAGATCAGCGGCGCAGACCTAGCCAACGGACTCTCGCAGCATACCGCCAACGAAATTCGACAGGCCCTGTTGGAGTTCAACGTTGTCTTCCTGCGGGGACAGGAACTGACGTCCGACCAATATCTCGCGTTTGCGCGGACACTGGGCGAGCCAAGCGAGTACCCGATGCTACCTGGCCTCCCGGGATACCCCATGATCACGGCCGTGGTAAAGCGGGAGAACGAGACGATGAACTTCGGGGGAGTGTGGCATTCGGACACGACGTACCTGAGCGAACCACCGATGGCGACGATGCTGCTTGCGCGCACGGTGCCACCGGTGGGCGGCGACACGATCTTCGCAAATATGTATGCCGCGTACGACGCGTTGTCCGACGGCATGAAGCGCTTGCTCGCTGGCCTGGTCGGCATCAGCAGCTCGCGGAAGGCGGACGCGGTGCGCACCCGCGAGGATCGGGTGAGCGAGGTCGGCACGCCCGCCAACAATACGGAATTGACCGGCAAGCATCCGGTAGTGCGCACGCACCCCGAAACGGGGCGCAAAGCGCTGTATTTGAACATCGCTCATACGGTGAGATTCTCCGGCATGACGGAAGAGGAGAGCGCGCCGACCCTACACTACCTATACGAACACTCGGTACGCCCGGAATTCACGTGCCGTTTCTCGTGGGACGCGGGGTCGTTGGCGATCTGGGACAACCGGTGTACGATGCACAACCCAGTGAACGACTACCACGGCTACCTGCGCGAGATGCACCGCATCACGTTGAAGGGCGACGTACCGCGCTGACGCCCGGACGCGTTACCCGCTGTTGTCGTGGACAGCCTTGACGGCTTTCTCGATGACCGTGTACATGGACTTGACGGCGCCGTCAGGGGCGTCATCCCGGTCTAGGAGCGCCGTCTGGTAGCCCGTGAGGGGATAGACACAGGGGAAACCGCAGGCGGAGGACTTCGCGGGGCGAGGGCTTCGTGATGGCCAGCTAGACGTGCTTGTCGATCCAAGCCAGAGCGCGGGCCCAGCCGTCGGTGGCGGCGTGCTCACGATAGCTCTCAGCGCCCTCGTTCATGAATGCGTGGCTGGTGCCTGGGTACGCAACCATCTCGTGGACCTTACCGTATCGGGTGAGTTCAGCGTCGATCTGCGCCACCTGCTGTGGGCTGGGGTTACCATCGTCCTCGCCAGTGAGCACGAGAACGGGGCACTCGATGTTGGCCGTGAAATCGAACGGTGGTGGTCTTGGCCAGAACCAAGCGGGTTGAATACGAAGCCAGGGTAGAAGCAGACCGCAGCTTTCAGGTTGGGGTTGTGACCCGCAGCGAGGTAGGACACCTGCCCGCCCATGCAGAAGCCCATGACGCCGATGCGCTCGGCCGTTGCCGTCAGGGCGAGCGGACTCGCCGCGGTAGAATAGATTAGGGCCGATGGCCGCTACGCTGCGGGCCGCGAGGCGATCAACGGCTTGCAGGTGACGTCGTCGAAACCGAACCCGCCGTGGAAGACGGCCATCGCCGGAAACGACGGTGGTGCGCCAGGGCCGTCGGGGATGGCTACGTAGCAAGGCATATCGCCGCCGCCGACCTGGACCGTTCGCCACTCACCCATGGGGTTGCCTCCTGCGATGTTAGACGGGGGACGCTGGACTAGCGAGAGACTAGCATTGCGCCCGGAACATGCGCGTAAGCTGTCCCGAACGATGGGCGAGCGATCAATCAATCCACTACCCCAGCCATCCAGGCCACCCGAGCACGAGCACGGCCGGTTCTATTACGGCTGGGTGATCGTGTCGGTGTTCTTCATGGTGGAGTTCGTGACCTACAGCACGACGGGCAGCATCATCACGCTGTTCTTCCCGTCGATGATGGAGGAGCTTGGCTGGTCGCTGACTGAGATGACAGGGGCGGTTACTGCGGCCGGCATCGCGGGCATGTTCGCGGCACCGATTGTGGGTCCGCTGTTGGACCGATACGGCGCGCGACCGGTGCTGGCAGGCGGCGCGATTACCGCAGGCATCGCGCTGCTGCTGCTGGGGAGGGTACAGGAACTCTGGCAGTACTGGATGCTGTTCGGCGCGGTGGGTGCCCTGGGCATGGGCGAGTTGGGCCGCCTATCAACGCCGGTTGTTATCACGAAGTGGTTCGTGCGCATGCGCGGCCGCGCGCTGGCCATAGCAACCTCGGGAAACATGATCGGCGGGATGATCATGGCGCCGGTGATGGGATCAGTGATCGCTTGGGCGGGTTGGCGGGATACGTGGGCACTGCTTGGTGGAGTGATCCTTCTTCTCAATCTGCCGCTGGTGCTTATCTTCATGCGCCGCATGCCCGAGGATATGGGGCTAAGACCTGATGGGGACCCGCCGGTCGAGGAGCAGGCCAGCACCTCAAGTGCCCGTGCGCGCTCGTACGCGACGGAACGCAGCTGGACGCTGAAGACGGCGTCACGCACGCGCTCGCTGTGGTTGATGGTAGTGGCGTCCAATTTCGTGGGATTCGCGACGGCATCGGTTTCATATCACCAGATTCTGTTCTTCGTGAACGAAGGCATGTCGATCCAGGGGGCGAGCTACGTGCTGAGCGCGAGCCTGCTGTTCAGTGCCCTGGCCCGGTTCCTTTGGGGGTTCCTCGTAGAGCACTTCTCGGTGCGAGCGTGCCTGTCGACGATGGCCGGGTTCCGGGCGCTGGGCACGCTGTCGCTGGTGGTTATCCCCTACCCATTCAACATAGGCACGTTCGTCATCGGCTGGGGCCTGCTCGGCGGGGCGTTCGGCCTCCTGCAACCGATCGCCTGGGCTGACTATTACGGGCGCGGGTTCCAGGGAAGCATCCAGGGGTCGCTGAGGCCATTCCTCACAGCATCCCGGTTGGTGGCGCCGCTGACCATGGCGGTGCTGTTTGACGTGACCGGGAGCTACACGGTCGCATTCGTGCTGGCCTTCGCGGTTGCCGCCGCAGCGATAGGCTTGTTTTGGGCGGCCAAGCCACCGACACTTCCGACTCTGGTTTCAGATAGAGTTGAGCCTGATCCAGCAGCATAGGAGGCCCCGTGGGCAGCAACATCGCAATAATGGGTGCGGGAGCACTCGGTAGTTACGTCGGCTCGTTCCTCGCGAAAGATGGCCTGGCGAGGGACGCTCAGCAGGTCACGTTCATCGACATGTGGCCCGAGCACGTGGAGACGATGAAGGCGAAGGGCCTGCACGTCACCGGTAGCCAAGGCCCATTCACTGTGGCCGTGAACGCGCTTCACCTAACCGACGCGCAGGCGATCACAGAACCGTTCGATTTCGCGTTCATAGCGGTGAAGTCGTACGACACGGAATGGGCGACCCACTTCATCAAGCGCTACGTGAAGCCCGATGGGTTCTTCGTGTCCCTCCAGAACTGCTGGAACGATACGGTGATCGCTGACATCGTCGGGGCAGAGCGATCAGTGGGCTGCATCGCGTCCCACATCGAAGTCGCGCTGTGGGATCCGGGGCACGTTGAGCGCGGAGGCGCTGTGGGACGAGACTCAGGCCACTACGTATTCCGTGTGGGCGAGCACGACGGGGCTGAAACGGCGCGAGTCGCGGAGGTCGTGAGTCTACTGGATCTGATTGATGGCGCGTACACGACGAACAATCTGTGGGGCGAGCGCTGGGCGAAGCTTTCCCAGAACTCGATGGGCAACGCTATCTCAGCGTCGACATCGCTGGGGACGTTGGAGTTGAACGAGAGCGAGGCGTGCCGGTTGATAGGCATCCACCTGGCCAAAGAGAGCGCTCAGGTTGGCTTGGCGATGGGGCTGGACGTGGTGGATATCAACGCACTGCCGGCATCGAAATGGGCAGCCGCCGATCAGGGCGACATGTACGAAGAGCTCGACGACATCATGGCGAACCGGCCGTCACGGACGAACTGGAAGGCGTCGATGGCACAGGACGTGGCGAAGGGGCGGCGGTCTGAGATCGATTTCATGAACGGGTTGGTGTCACGCAAGGGCGTTGAGGTGGGCGTGGCTACGCCGTACACAGACGCTATCGTCGAGATCATGCATGGCGTCGACGACGGCTCGATCACGCCGAGCGCGGCTGTGGCGGACATGATCCTGGCGGAAGTCCGCAGATAACGATGATGGAGGATAGCCGAAGGAGACTGCTGCGTTGAGCGTACGGATCAACCACATCGCCATCATCAGTCACCAGTACGGGATGCTGGGGAAGTTCTATGAGTCGCTGTTCGGCATGAGGCCGGCGGGCGATTCTCCGACCCACGCCTCGCCATCGTACGGCGACGGTAATATCGGCCTGCAGTTGCTGGTGCGGCGTGACGGCTACATAGGCGGGCTCGATCACTGCGGGATGCTGGTCAGCGACCTTGGAGAGGTCGAGGCCCGCATGAAGAGGTACGCGGGATCAAACATGGTCAAGCGCCCTTCCACACGTCCGTTCGCGGCGTATTCGGCCAACGATCCTGACGGTAACCACTTCGATCTGGCCGAGGACGAGAACGGGGACCGCAAGGAGATCTACGCCAAAGGGGAGTGGGAGCAGCCGCGCACGATCAACAAGTACGCTATTCGCACGCCGAACCCAGAGAGTATCGCTGCGTTTTACGGCGAGGTCTTCGGCTTCGCACAGGCGCCAGGAAACGGGAACCCGGCATGCCATCACTTGACCGACGGTCGTGTGACGCTGGCGATCTTGCCGTGGAGCATGGAGATGTTCGACGGCATGGCAATCAAGCGTCCGGGCCCGGAGCACATCGGCTTCAAGGTGGAGGACCTGACGGCGTTCAAGACGGACGCGGCCAAGCTAGCCGGCGCCAATCCCTACCTGGCGCCGATGCCGCTGGGCGGGAGTCCCGAGTCTGACGTTCGGAGGCGTCTCTTCGAAGCGAATGCTACCGGCAAGTTTCAGCTAGCCGACCCCGATGGAATCTGGCTCGACATCAGCGACGCATAACGGACGCTACTTGCCGGTGCCGCCGTACTCCGTCTCGATACGCGCGAGCTCGTCTGCTCCCTGGCGGTTGTAAAACTGGGTCATCTCTTCGGCATGAGGGAGCGTGGAGAGATACTCCACGACGGTGCCTTTAGCCTTGAGCTCTTCCAGCAACGCTCGCTGTGCGGTGAGTGCGGCGATCTGGAGGATGCCGGGCAGGACCGCGCAACTCGCGCCCGCGTCCTGGTACTCGTGCAGCGTGAGGCCTCGGGGAAGCACGCCGAGCGATGGCTTGCCGCCGAACGCTTGCGTGTAGAGACGCGTATCGTCAGCGTCGTGGGAGGAGAGCCAACCGATATCGGCACCGGCCTCCAGGCAGGCTTGCAGGCGCTCCAGCTTCTCCTGCTGGTCAGGAATGTCACACCGGGAGATCACAAGGAAGTCGCTGTCCGTTCGCGAGTCCACTGCAGCGCGGATCTTGTCGACCATCTCGGTCGTGCTGATGAAGGCACCTGCGGCACCCATGTGGATCGGTCGCTTGGGCGTGAGTTGGTCCTCGATGTGGATCGCGCTAGCGCCTGCACGTTCGTACTCCTTGACGGTACGCACGACGTTCACGGCACCACCGAAACCGGTGTCGGCGTCAGAGATCAATGGAATATCAGAGACGGCGTCCATGGCGATGATCCGCTCCAGCATCTCGTGCATCGTGAGAATGCCGGCGTCGGAGTACCCGGACATACGATGGGCGACGCTGCCGGAGACGTGGACCGCAGGGAATCCTGCGAGCTCCAAGAGCCTTGCGGTGATGGGATCTCCCGCGCCTGGGGCCGCGACAATATCGGTTGCGTGTAGCGCGTCGCGAAGCCGGCGCCTCTTATCGTTAGCTGAAGCCATGTGTGTATCTCCCAATGCCTGAGGTGGCGCGGTGGTGACTTTATCGTATCCGTGGGTCAGACGTCCGCAGGGCGACGATACAATGCGCACCAGTCGCGAGGAGACCGGCCAGATCCGGCCGGCAACCCGCGGAGCTCACCAATCGGTTGACCGGCGCCGAGGACTAAAGCCAGCGAGGAGGGCCAGTGGCACTGCGTATCGAAGTGAACGACCACACTGACGTGCCGCTGTCGCGGGCCCATGACTTCGCTGTCAGGGCCGAGAACGCGGGCATCGATGGCGTGGGGGTCCATGACCACCAGGGATCCGGACACGACGTGTATCTGCGGCTGGCTGAAATCGCCAACCAGACGACTACAGTAACGTTGTTCCCATCGGTGACGAACCCGGTGACGAGGCATCCGGCAGTGCTTGCCGCCAACGCGAACTCGCTGGCCGAGCTGCACCCAGGCCGGATCCGGATCGCGATGGGCAGCGGTGATCAAGCCACGTCTGCTGTAGGACTGAAGGCTGCGTCGGTCGCGGCGATGCGAGAGTCGGCGATGGGGATTCGTGCGCTGCTGCGCGGGGAAAGCGCAACGCTCCAGGGAACGACGATCCGTAAGCTCGATCACGTCAGCGAGAATCCAGCGCTCCTCTTCGTCAACGCG
>CAUZFB010000072.1:0-8961 GCA_963579135.1 Dehalococcoidia bacterium
TCATGCCGTATTGACTACTTTGGCCTCCCAAAGCAGGCGCGCTGCCGGACTGCGCCACACCCCGCCGAACGGGATTCCAAGTATACCCTCTACCCCAGACCTAACGATAGCTGACGCAATCCGCAATCGTCCGCTGAGTCGCCACCGCCCGCTGCCGAACTGGCGCCGTGCCCCGCGCGACCACAACTCCTCCCGAAGCTCCTGGGCAGAGTGGAACCTGCGCGAGTCACAGTAAAGGCAACCGTGAACGCACTCCCCATACGGGTTCAGAGGCCACCTGAACATCATGTCACACACGGCGTTCAGTGCCGACTTGCATCGAATCTTCCGGTAGTTCGCCCTCGCCGTCATTGGGCCTCCAGTCTTGCGTCCGGACCCTACGCACCACGACCCAGACCGTGCCAGACTCAACTGTGGCGATACACTCTTGAGGCTAGGGCCCCACCGTCGCCCTCCTGAGGTCCAGAATTGCCCGCTAACGGCGAACTAGCCCTCGCGCGCGAACTCAACAAAGCCCTGCGCGCTCAGAAACTCACCATCGCCGTCGCCGAAGGCAGTAGTGGAGGAAGGATCGGGGAGCGTCTCGTGCGCTACGCCGGTGCGACCGCATACTTCAAGGGCGCAGTCGTCACTTACGACTACCCCAGCCGCACGTCAGTTCTGGATATCCCGCAGGACCAGCTCAAACACCACGGCTCCGTCAGCGAATGGAGCGTTCGCATCATGGCTGAGCGGGTGCGCGATAGATTCGGGGCGGCATTGGGACTGGCTAGCACCGGCGTCACCGGTCCACACGGCCTAGACCTAGGACACCTGTGGCTCGCGGTCGCTCGTGAGGGTGAGACCGTCACCGAAGAGCATCACGTCCCCCCTGGCTCACGACTCACCATGCAAGCGACATTCACCGAGCTTGCGCTTCGACTTCTCCTGCGCATCGTCGGCTGAGCACCGCTCAGCTCAGCCGGATATTTCGTCCTCTGGTGTCTCATCCGCGGAAGATGCTGCTTCGTCATCCAGAGGCGTCTCTCGCATCCACTTGTTGATCGTGTCCAGTACCGGCGGCACCACGTACACAACCTCGATGTTGCCAACGAACTTAACCTCGTGATCCGGGCTGATTACCAACACCGCAACCTCGTTGTCGTTCATGTACCGGTCTACATTACCGGCGATTGCCGCGTAACGAGACTTGCGCGACTCCTCAAACCAAACAGCTAGGCGCTCGGCCACCGTGTGGCTCACCACCGCCACCGACATGCACCGGTGTAGGTCCAAAGTTTCTTTGAGACATTCCACGTCTTCGGTGGGCTTCAACGCTGCACCCCGATCGAGCATCGCCTTCAGTTGCACGTAGCCGTGTGGATTGCCCGCCTCCAGGATTTCCACCGCCTCCTGCCCTTCGCCCACCGATCCTTCGTGGAACAGGTACCTCACCTCGCCCAGGGACACCTCAAGCTTCTCCACCTGCGCCAACGCATCAGTCCAGTACGTTCGTACCAAATCGTGCAACCGCTGATCCTCCCGCGTCGGAGTCACGTACGGCACGATCAGCAACTTCCGCTTACCCGCAAAATCGTTATATGAAGCCCTGCCAACATTTCCAAGAGTCATGCCAATACGCTAGCACACGCCCCTTCCTGTGCTCCATCTCACCTGCAGCCTCGCAGCCACGGACCAAAGCCCTCACTCGTCTCAAGCGTCCGCCCCGAAGCGCTCACGCAGCAAACGATTCGCCCGTCGGCCCAGCGCCAGCGCCAGTGCGTCGCTCCACCCGGCGGCCTCGCGCTCGTCGGTCACGATCGCTCTTTTGACCGCCTCAACTACCCAAGTCGGCGCGTCAGTGCCCTCTAACAGGTCTGCCAACTCCGGTTCGCTCTCAATATTCATCATTCCGCTTCTCTCATAGAACCGCTCCCGCGAGCGAGTGTTGATACCAGAAAACAAACTGCCCCGTGTTCGCGGCAAGCCGCATCTGGCAGTTCCGTCTCATGATACGTACCTCCGGATTCCGCGCAGTCGCGCATACATCGCCTGTGATACGTCCCGATGGCCTGATTGCGCCCACCCCATTACCGTGAAGAGTATGCGTTTTCTTGCCGCCCGTATCGGCGCGCTCCCAGGTTTTCGCGCGCATCTCCCCGGGCCCACGTGCAACTGCAACGAAACGGAATAATATGGAACATTTCAAGACGCACATACCCGTCCCCCTCAAGCCGCTATCATGGCGAACATGTATAAGATTGGCGTTCTAACCAGCAGCGATATGGGTGCCCGTGGAGAGCGTGAGGACACCAGCGGTGACCTCATCAAGGAACTACTATCCGCACCCGACTACGAGCACACCCGCTATGCCATTGTCCCCGACGACCGCGCCACCATCGAACAGGCCCTGACTTCATGGGCAGACGATGATGACCTCGACCTCGTGATCACGACTGGGGGCACCGGCCTCACCGACCGTGACGTCATGCCCGAAGCCACGCGCGCCGTCGTCGACCGTCTGGCGCCAGGGTTCGCCGAAGCCATGCGTGCCTTCGGGCTTACCAAGACGCCTATGGCCATGCTCAGCCGAGGTATCGTAGGAGTGCGTGGGCGCACACTCATCATTAACCTCCCGGGAAGTCCCAAAGGCGTTCGCGAAGGAATCGAGGTGCTTCTCCCCGTTCTCGGGCACGCCCTGGGCCAGCTCACCGGCGAGAACCGCGGCCATTAACGCCCATGGACATCCACGTCATAACCATCTTCCCGGAGGTGTTCCCTCCCGTGTTGGATGCGGGCATCGTCGGCCGCGCCCGGCGAGCCGGGCTAGCCGCCGTCCACGTCCACGACCTCCGCGACTACACCCACGACCGCCATCGGACCGTCGACGATTCACCCTTCGGTGGTGGGCCGGGGATGGTCATGCGGCCTGAGCCTCTGTTCGAGGTCGTGGAGACCATTTCACCACCCGCCGATACTCCCGTGGTGGTCCTCACTCCTCAGGGACGCCCCTACGAGCAGCGTGACGCGGAGCGATTGTCAGCTCACCACACTGTCGTTTTCATCTGCGGCCGCTACGAAGGCATCGACGAACGTGCGCGCACATCGCTCGCCACTGAGGAAATCAGCATCGGGGACTACGTCCTCACCGGCGGCGAGCTCCCGGCGCTCGTCATCATCGACTCACTCGTCAGGCTCCTCCCCGGCGCCATGGGCCACGGCGAAGAAGCCGTCGCCGACGACTCCCACACCTCCCGCCTGCTGCAGTACCCGCAGTACACCAGACCTGCTGAATACCGTGGCGCAGCGGTTCCTGACATTCTCCTCTCAGGAGATCATGCAGCCGTCGACAAGTGGCGACGCAAAGAAGCGCTTAGGCGCACGCTTACGCGAAGGCCAGAAATGCTGTCGGCGGCAGAACTTTCTGCCGCCGACGAGAAGCTATTACAAGAGCTGAGGGAAGAAGGCTAGACCGCTATCGACACGCGATCCTTGGCCGGTCGGCCTTTCGGTGCCGGAGTTTTCGTCAGAGTCTCACCCAAGCTGAATGCGGCAAGCGCCGCGAGGTCTCCGGCGCGGACCCACTCATCTCGTCCCACGGGAGCCACGTGCCACGATTCCTTGATCGCATGCATCCGGACCGAGTGCTTCGACCTACAGGTTGCCTCCGGGTTCCAGTCTGCAGCACCGACCACCTCAGGAGTCAGGTGCATCGACGTCGGTACCAACGTCCCCAAGAACGCGTACGTCTCACTAGGGCCCTCAGCGACGACGATCTGGTGCCCAGGCGTAGGACCACCAGCAGGCTCCACCCACACGCCCTTCGCGATTTCCTTGTGGCCATCCACAACATCAAGCTGTCCTGCCTCCAGAAGAGGCTCGTAGTCATCGTCGCGGTACAAGCTAGCCGAACGCTCGCTGGGGCTCAACGCATCCGCCAACGCATCCTTCTGCACGACGTAACGCGCGTTCGGGAACGTCGGCAGCACCCGCCCTGAGGACGTCATGTGCGTGCCGCCACCCGCATGCTCATCATGCAGGTGCGTCAGCACCACCTTCGCGATGTTCTTGGGCACCAACCCAAGCTCACGAAGCTCACGCAGCAACGACGACCGCGACCGCATCGGCGCGACATTCAGACTCTGCGGCGACTTATCCCCAGGCCCTGCATTGACTAGGATCCAGCCGTCCGGGTGATTCACCAGCATGCTGTAGTTGCCGATAGCAACCCGGTTCTGTCTGTCCGGCGAAGCGAATCGTTCCCATTTTTCCTTCACCGTCGCACCGAACAGTGTGCCGCCGTCGGTTCGAGTAGTACTCACGCGGAGTAGTTGTGCAAAAGGCTTGTGTGCCTTGGACATGAGTGCGCTCCTAGGCGTTGATTGCGGATATTAAGCGTTTGATTTACACAAATGTCAATACTTTTTCTAGAAATTAGTTTAGCTATGAGTCCACTATTGTGACCAAAATCCAGAAAGCCCGCATGCTTCCAGCCGTTCGTGGTGAGGAAAACACACAAATCGGACACCTGTCAGAAAATCTGTTACGGAATCGCTCAATATTCACTTTAGAACTGAGTCGGTGCTGTCCGAGTACGCGTTATTACGCTGCGTTCTGCTTGCGTACGCTAGCGCCGCCGAGCAGCGCGCCCAGCGTTCCCAGCAGCACGATCCACACCGCGAATGCGCCAGTGCCTATCACTACTGCGGTGGCACCGAATCCCCAGAACAGGGACATCAGGAAGAAGACCCCCGCCACCGGTGCGACAAGCAGAGATGCCATCAAACAGCCGATGAGGACCGCCGTACCCGGCGTCGCCGCCGCCCGGGACCCAGCCATGTACCCGCCGATGAACGCCGAGGGCAATCCCGTGATGAAGTGCACCACCGGTACCGCTATCAATGCCAACGTCACCGCCGCCCCCACCAAACACGCCTTCACCATCGTTGGCACCTCGCTCGTACTCGCCCTCTGCGACCTGCGTCCATGGTACAAACCGCCCTGGTGAGTGTCCACCGCTAGCTAGTCTCACTCCCTGCAGTGCAACAATGACTATTCATACGGCTGCGATGTTTCTTAGTTATTGTTCAACCAAAATTTGAAACGTCAACCAGAACTCCGCTCCGGAGCGGCCGCAGGCATCAGGCATCAGGCATATAGAATGCGTGTGCGGCACCACACCTTGACCACCCCCGAACCTCAACCAGATCAGCCTTCAATCTCCCAGCCGGGAACCTTTGGGCGCACATTCAGCGCGCTGGCGAACCCCATCTTCCGCAAGATCTGGGCGTTCGGTGGCTTCTATTACCTCTATAGATCCACCGAACTCGCCGTCCTCTCCTGGTTCGTTCTGACTCTCACCGATTCCGAATTCCAGGTCGCCCTCGTCGGTGTCAGCCGCATCGCTCCCATGTTCATCTTCGGCCTTACCGCAGGGGGCCTCTCTGACCGTTTCAGTCGTCCGCGACTCATGGCCATCGGGCAAGCGTCGAATCTCGCGGCTGCGGGCGGCATGGTGATCCTCTTGTCCACCGGTCACGCCCAGTACTGGCACGCGTACGTTGCCATCTTCGTCACCGGTACCACCTGGGCGCTTGACTATGCATCACGTCGCGCGCTGCTCGGCGACATCTTCACCGGCCGAGCACTAATCAACGCAACATCGCTCGATGCCGGTCTCGTCACTGGCTCCAACATGATTGGGCCTCTGCTGGGCACCGCGGTCATGCGCCTGTTTGACGTCAACGGCGCCTACATCGCCATCCTCCTCTTAACGGTCGGTGCGCTCGCCTTCGTGCTCAGCATTCGCAACCTACCTCGCGTAAGTTCGGCGACCAGCGGACCCGGTTCACCACTCGCTCAGATCCGCGACTCCCTCAGCCTCTTGCGTGCCAACCGCGTCCTCCTAGGTGCGGTCCTCGTTACCATCGCCTTCAACATGATGGGATGGCCATTCGTCCAGATGGTGCCGGTCATCGCCCGCAACATACTTGGCACTGGAGAGCTGGGTTTCGGACTCCTTCTCAGCGGGCTTGGCGCCGGTGCGCTGACTGGTGCCATCCTTCTCGCTTGGTCGCAACCCACCAGCCGCGGCAACGTCTATATCGGAGGTTCCGCGCTCCTCATGGCGAGCGCGGCGGCGTTCGCATGGGCTCCCTGGTACCCGTTGGCTTTCGCGTTCATGTTCCTTGCGGGGATAGGACTCGCAGGATTCGCAACCATGCAACCAGTGATCCCCCTCGAAGCCGTAGCTGCTGACCAGCGAGGCAAAGCGATGGGAGCCATCGTCCTCGGCATAGGCTTTCAAGCCATCGGCATGTTCGCCATGGGCATAATCGCCGAGATCGTCGGTCCCAGGCTCGCTATTTCCCTGATGGCCAGTGCAGGTATTTGCGTGCTCATAGTCCTACGTTTGGCATTCCCCGCACTCCGCGACGCCCGGCCACGCCCGCGTTGACCGAAGGAGAGCCGACGGCCTCCGAACCCGCCGTGGATAAGGCCCCCATAACTAAAGACCTCTCGGTCAGGCCTGCCCGTTTCTACTCATAAGACTTCGTTCTGCAGGGACGTGACCGAACCGCCGCTATACTCCTCGGTAATGGCCGACGACCACCAACCCACTCTGCCCGAAGATCTCCTGCACGCACTCTCGCGTGATTTTTTCATCCGCTTCACCACCGTCGGACGTCGGAGCGGCGCACCCCGCACGACTGAGACCACCTTCGTGTGGCCTGCCCGACCCGGAGGAGGCAACCTGATTTACGTCTCTGGCTACCCTGGCAAACGCGATTGGGTTGCCAACGCACGCGCCCATCCCTTCGTCACCATCCATACCGTTGAGCATGGCATCTACTACGACATTCCCGCCAGCGCACGCGTCATTATCGACCGGGGAGATCGGACGGGCCCGCTACTCGATTTTCTGGATCGCTGGGCCAATCGACCCGAAGGCACGCAGCGCCTGTTCGGCTGGTTCATCGCCGCTATCAGGATCAACCGTCGCTGCCGGCTCCCCTGGTGGGGTCCCTTCTACCTCGCCCGACACGTCATGGACCGGATGCCCTGCGTAGAACTCACCTTCGTCGGCCCGCCTGTGCGGCGGCCCGGCCCACCGCCTCCACCCACGTCCGGGCGTTGACCTCAGGCACGTAGCGATCTACCTACCACACAAAATGTGTGATTTCCGTCACTTGTTCCATAGACAACCGCATCTCTATCATCTAGATTCGAGGTAGGGGCAATCACTGATATACTCATGAAGACCCTCAAGGAGCGAACACCACGTACCTGTTGGTCATCAACACATGGCATACAGAAGCCTGTCGTTCTGACCTATCCCACCTGTACGTAAGTACTGCTTTAGAGAAGGAGCACCCCGATGAGCGGCATTTCTACTTATAGCTTGCCTGCCACGGCGGCCCCCAAATTGGAAGCGATGGTCGACCAGATTGTGGCCCGGCCTGGTCAGATGATTGACCTTAAGGCTATGGAGAGGGTTCCTGAGCAGCTCGATGTCAAAGCCGTAATTGATACTCTGCCTGAGGCCATCACCGAAGAGGACTTCGTCAAAATGCTTCGCCTCGCGATGCTGACTGAAGCTGGCACTGATTCGTACGCAGCTGTATTCCAGGAAGGCGCGGATAAGTTCAACGCCACGTGGCTCGCTCGCTTCAACGAGAAAGTATGGGTGCCGGACGAGTACACCCACGCACTCCCTTACTACATGATGCTCCGCTCCATCGGATTCACAGAGGAAGAGCTTGATCGGCAGATCAAGGACCTGCAAGCACGCGTCTACACACACTGCTGCGGTATCTCCCCCGTCGAATTAACAACATTCGGCACCGTTCAGGAATACCTCACTGATAACTGGCACGGCCTACTCGCCACACTCCTGAAGCCGGCGGCGCCTGAGGCCGCTCACTTTGCCAACTTAGTAAAGCGGCGTGAGACCCTACACACCGTGTGGTATCGCGGCATGACCGCCCTGCAGGTTGAGGAAAACCCTGAGCTTATCGAGCTGGTCGCCAAATCGCTCTCCACCTTCCAGATGCCAGGGACACAACTCGTTCCAGACTGCGGCCCGCTAGCCCTCAACTGGATGCAGCAACTCAACGTCGACTTCAACTATGTCGCCAAGGAGCTCGTGCGCAACTTCAGCGAGAGCGCCGGCAACGTCAAGCGCTCAGGTATGTTAATCGTCGAGATGGCAGTCGCTCGTGACTACCCCATCGGTCCATTCCCCGCTCGGTTCGTTCGCGGGGCCATGAACCGGCTCGGTGGTGCGGGTTACGGGCTACTGGGCGAAGCGATTTTGGAAAAAGTCGGCCTCCCCATTCCGACCAAGTGGGTAGGGAAACCCGACAGTGGTATTCGCTTCCACACCGGTGTCTACGAGCGCATCCGCACCAAGCTCCGCACTTTCATCGTCAACAAAATCGACGTCCGGTCCATTACTGGCGAGACGGGCGCGTAGCCGAACCTAACGCTGACGACCAGCAAACGATCCTCATACCCTCTGCACCACTGGTGAATCGATGGGACTTCTAAATAGCGCCGGTCGCTCGATCGGCGATGCGTTCGCACGCTGGGTATTACTCAAGGGACTCAGCGGCCTGAAAGTGGGCAAACTACTAATAGAGTTGCCCGACGGATCAACCAAACTTCTGGACTCTGGAAATCCGGGACCGGAAGGAACGTTGCAGGTACAGGACAAGGCGTTCTTCCGTCAGTTCATGCTCCACGGCGAAATTGGCTTCGGCGAGGCCTACCAGACGGGCATGTGTGACTCCCCTGATATGGTCAGCCTTCTGTCTCTCGCCATCGAGAACCGAAAGGCGGTGGACCTCAACAAGGGGCTCATGCGCGTGATGTCGCGCGCAAAAAACATGAAACTCCATCGCAACCGCACCAACACCATCGCGGGTAGCAAAGAGAACATCCATGCCCACTACGACCTGGGCAACGATTTCTTCAAGCTAT
>CAUZFB010000073.1:0-8795 GCA_963579135.1 Dehalococcoidia bacterium
GGCGGTCGTATCGGACGAGTCCACTACAACGACAGTGTTGGCTACCGTGGCAACGCTAGCTGTAGAAGCCAGGCCCGTGAGTGGGCCGGTTAGTCCGGTGGCCGTCAGCATTCCCGTGCCGGCGTTGTAGGTCAGCCCGGCATCGGTCTTGACCGCAAGCGACCCGGTAGCCGAATCGAACATCGCGATGTAGGAGCTCGTATCAGTTGAGTCTACGACGACAACCGTGCTCGCGAGGGTCGATGTGGACGCTAGGCCCGTGAGGGGTCCGGTTAGCCCGGTGGCCGTGAGCATCCCAGTACCGGCGTTGTAGGTCAGGCCGGCGTCAGTCTTGGCTGCCAGGTCGCCCGTGGCCGAATCGAACATGGCTATGGAGGACGTTGTGTCCGTCGAGTCCACCACGGTCACTAGCGAGGCCGTCGAGGTCCCCGTGAGGGTCCCTACGAAGTTGGTCGAGGTGATGGAGGTCGCCCCGGTGACCACCCCGGCGTCGATCACGATGGTGCCGTCGAGGACGATCTGCTGACCGCTCAGTGGCGTGATCAGCAGGTCTGTGCCGGCAGTGGAGCTAAGCGTGTTGCCGTTGAGGTTGAGGTTGTCCACCTGGAGCTGAACCAGCGTGAGCTTGCCCGCCGTCCATGTGCCCACAGCCGTGCCAGAGACCACGTCGAGCATCGAAGCCGCACCAGACATATAGCGCCCCGAGTCCTTGTCGGCCTCGAAGGAATACGTCGGCCGTGCCGCCGAACCATTCGCGCTCTGGTGCTGGCCCGCCCTGTCCAGCGTATACACGAGGTCCGAGTTGGTTGGGCCGTTCCACACCTCCAGGAGGCTGTCGTCAGCGGTCCCGCGTGCCGTCGCGAACCCGAATATGTGTTCGTTGTCCTGCGGCTGGATCGCCTTGATACCGAATGCGGCCATTGGACTACCTCGCGATCATGTACACGATATCGTCACCGGCATTATCACAGATGATGTAGAGCTCGCTCAAGTTGCCGACCGGCAGCCACCCGGTCTCTTCGCCAGCGTCCAGCTCCCAGCCCGATGTAACGTCTGTCGAACCGTCCACCACCGTAACGCCACTAAACCCCACATAGACGTTGCCTGAGTTGCCGAGTACAGCCTTGATGTTGACGGCCTTCGCCGTGATGTCAGGGAGCTGATCGGCCGAAGTGCTACCCGCGTGCTCTCCCGACGCCGCCACCTTGGCGTATTGACTTGCATTAAAGCCGAGCATAGCAGTCCCCTACGTGAAATAGTGTGTGCCAATCGTTGGCTTCGGTCTAAGCTTTCGCATGGTCCTGCTGCGGCGAGTGCGCCTAAACGCACGCTGCTCGCACGCCCGGCGGTTGGCTTGGATCTTCACCATCATCTCCTCGCCGCCAGGCAGCCAACTGTCCTGCATCGCACGCTCGGCCGCGAAAGCGACAACGAGAGGTCGATCCTCGGACGGGAAGTCCACCGTAGCGCTCGACAGTGTGGCGAGCCTGTGGTGGTAGTCGTAGATCAGGCTTGCTGGCGGGTTGGCCCCTCGGGCGATCCACAGGTTCGTGCCCTGCAACCAGTAGCGGTTGCCCCGCACCCGGAAGCGGTCCCTGAAGTCAATCAAGCCACCCCAGCGCGTGCCGTCAATCTTCCTGAGCGCACTCGTTGCATCGTCACCGGACAGCCGGAAGAAGTCGCTTTCGAGCGCCTTGTAGCGGCCGCCGTCGTCCGACTCGGTGCCGCTCCAGGAGGTGATCGCGGTCGCCTGTGATACCCACCGATCGCTGAGCCCGCAGTCCATCATGTAGTCCTGGGCATCGTTCAGCCCGTACTGAAGGAACTGGTTCACGCCCTCCAGCGTCGAGTCGTCATGCTCGATCAGGCTATCATCGTCAGCAGCAGTGTCCGTAAGCCGGTAAAAGGCTCTCTGCATACTCGCGAGGTTGGTGAGTACAGCCATCTACGCAGTCGCCGCCTTTCGCTGTTTGGGCTTGCGTGGCGCCTCGGCCTTCGGCAGGGGGGCCTCCACGGCCGCCCCCTCCTTGCGGCCGGCAGCCACGAAGTCCGCGATCTGACCGGCCGTTAGGCCACGAGCCTCGGCGGCCGTAAAGAACTCGTCCTGCAAAGTAGTCACGCGCTGACGCTTCGCGCTGCGCTCCATCTCTGCCGGGTCCGTGCGGAAGTGGTGGTTCTTGTAGTTGTGCCCCGTCTTTAACTCGTCGTAGACGTACTCCTCGGTCATCTCCTCCGGCCGTAGCTCGAAGACGGGAACCGTGGGCACGCCCATCTGATTCATCTTCCACTTCTGCTCACCACGAGCATCCAGGACCGGGTGGCTCACCTCTCGGGTGAATACGCGCCGAACGATCGGCCGCCCGTCCGTGTGCGTGCCGACGATCTGCTCGTCCTCGGCGTATACAGTGCGAGGGCGCAGGCCGCTGATGCTGTTGAGTCTCTGTCGTCTCATGGTGCCTCCTGTGTCGGCCCCCGCTCATCGGGAGGGGACGTGGATGATAGATCAATGCCTACCGGCAGTACCGGCTCTCCGGTTACGCGCTTACGCACGGCCCTGCCAACCGCCATCGCCTCGTCACGCATCGCGTTCCGTAGGCGCTCCTGTGTGTCACGCTGGTTCCTCACCTGCCATGTCAGCGCGTCCTGTATCGAGCCGAAGCGACCTTGGCCGCTCCACGTGTCTCCCTTCTCCAGCATCTCAGTCAGCCCGCTCACGCCGAGCTCGTCCAGCTCATAGCCGACGTACAGCCCGAGCCCATCGTCGTAATACGTTACCTCGACCGTCTCGACCGGCTCCTCGTCCAGCTCACCGGACTTCCACGCCGCGAGCACCGGATCGTCCGACCTTAGCGTGATCCGTATCTGCCACTGGCAGACGGGCTCAGGGATCCACACGATATTCGCGTGCCTGCCGCTCTTCCTGAAATGCAGTTCGACTGCATCCTGGAACTCTAGGGGGGCACGGCGGCGCCGTGCCCCACCCATAGTCGCGATCACCCCCATTACGAGATTCCCTCGCTGATCATGCTCAGCTACTCGCCGTGCCGATGATCATGCCAGTCTCGCCGCCTAGGTTCACCCCGTAGTTTTCAAACAGGGACAGCGTCCCAACGGTGTTGATCCAGGTGACCTGGCCGTTCGTGGCGATCATGCAACTGTTGTACCTGACATGACCCGTGGCAGAAGCGTAGCCCTCGATGTTCACATCAACCGCGTTGGCGTTCTCCAACGCGCAGTCCTCGATGAGACAGTCCGTCCAGGCAGCGCTCATGTCGATGTTGGCCGCAGCGAAGTTGCCGTGGCTGACCAATCCACGAATCGTGACATGGTCTGCCGCCGCCCCAGTGAGGAACGCGGTGTTGCCCGCCGTGTCCGTACCGTGGTTCTCGCAGCCGATGCACTCGAAGTAGTCCGCAGCGGCACTGAGCGTGATCCAGTGATTCGTGTTCTTCGCTGCCGTGGCGTCATCGAACAGGCAGTTCTCGACCCGGCAGTGGGCTGCCGTGACAGGAATGCCCACCACAAGCGCGTCCACATCGTTTATGAAGTGGATGTTCTGGATGCTGACATTGGCCGCCGTCACCGTGACGGTCGAGGCTGTGGCGCTGAGCGTGACCTGTGGGCGGTCAGTGCCGCGACCCAGGCCGATGATGCTGATGCCCGCCACATCTGCGGCGACACCTGCGGCGGTGCTGACCGTCTCCGCGTGGCCCGGCATCACGTAGATGATGTCGCCCTTGCTCGCCGTGCATTTGTTGATGGCGGCGTCGATCGTGATCAACGCCTCGTCCGACGCATCCCCAGTGTTCGCGGCGGCGCCACTACCAGAGTCCACATAGAAGACGGATCCGGTAGTATGGTTGATCAGGTTCCGCAATTCCTGCGAATACTTCACTTCACGCAAGGCGTTCCGCAGCCTGTTGTTCAGTTCTTGGCTTGACATTAGGTCCCTCGCTTCAAGGCGTTAGAGGCTGGGCGGGGGACATTGTGCCCCCCGCCCAACAACCCGTTTCGGTGCTTCCCAGCGACCTATCAGCTAGGCACTGGGCTGAAGTCAGCCGCCGTTACGTTGGCAAGCGTAATGCCCGTCAACGCGGCGTGTCTGTTTCGGCGATCACTGAAGTTCTGAAGGTACGACTTCACGTACCACTCCTTACCGTCAAAGTCCGACAGTCTTGAGAACTGGCTTCCGTCTTCGGCAAAATAGTCGGCCTCGCCGTCGAGATCGACCCTGAACAGGTCCTCCACGGACAGCGTGTAGAGCACATCGTGGACCTGCCAATCGTCCTCGATAAAGTCCATGTTGGCGATCCTGACGGCCTCATAGCCACCCTCGAACGTGCGGCCCAGCGATGTCTGCTGCTGGAACCCTACGAGCGTCCTGGCGAGCTCGGCGATCACGGCACCCTGGGCGCAGCAAACATGAGTCGCTGGTCCTACGGGTGAGGTGCTCTTCGCTCTGAGCTGCCGGAAATGCTCCGTGACCTCGATGTGATCGAAGGTCGCCGAGGCCTTCCTGTAAGGCTTCCACCTCGGATACGTGGACTGAGAAATATTGAACACCGTCGTCGCGTCCGCGTCCGGGTCTACGATGTTCAGTAGGCCATTGGGAGCGTTGGTGTATTCCGACGCGAAGTAGTCAGTCGAGATGTTCGGTGTAGTGGCGTTAACGATCAGGTCGTTGGCCGCCAGAGTGGCGCTGGGCTCCCACGTGCCTGCCGTAGTCACCGTGACCGTGTTGGTCGAGTACGTGACGGCAGAGACAGTCCCCGCCCCCGCCAGCCCGTTGCTGTCGTTCACATCGACCCAGTTGAGTATCATGCCTGGCTCGATATGGAGCAGTGGCGGCGTGCCCGCGTGGCCGTAGCCATCCTTGACCACAAACACTGTCGAGCTCGTGCGGGACGATACCTTGCACAGCGTACCGTTCGAGGTTCCGACCGCGTGACGGATCTGAGCTCGTCCGAAGGCGTCCCACATCTGGTCGAACATCCGACCGAGTAGGTCCCCGAACGCACCTGGCCCGCGCACTGCCCGCTTCTCGATGAAGTTGTCGATCGCCCTACGAACGTAGAGCCGTGCCGGCGTGGTTTCCCCTTCCACAGCATCAACGTACTGGTGGTCGGGAAGGTTACCGTCAGATCCCTGGGCCCCACCTGAGTAGGTCAGGTCTGCGGAGAATACCAACTTCTCACCGTCCATCCTGTAGTCACCTGCCCCAGCCTCCTGGAAGAGCTGGGAGGTCGGCGACCAACTAGAGACGTTCGGCTTAACCTCGCCGGCATAAATCTCGTGTACGAGTCCCGTGAGGTCGGTAATCGCCTCAAGGTTCCCGACTTGTGAGCCTAGTGCCATTGTCTTTTACCCTTGTCTATTGAGACTGCTGGCCCCACGTCCTTACGCGGGCCCTGCGTGCTCGTTTCTGTTGGCTGGGAGACAGTCTATTGATCTCCTGGTTCTCGGTAGAGGTGCCATGATCGCGCACCCCTGCCGTGGCCCGGACGACCCCCGGCCGTGTCGCGTGACGAGTGGCAGCGTCTTCGAGACTCTTCGCCTCACGCTGCCGCGCTTCTGCTGTCACCTTCGCCTTCGCTGCCATCAGCTCCTGCTGCCTGACTTCGGCAGCCTGGTTCTTCTGGCCCGCAGCCACCTCCGGCTTCGACCCATATGCAGCGTTCGCATACGTGTACCAGCCGCCAGGTGTCGGCGTCTCGCCTCTAGCCTGACAGATCGAGCCGTAGCCCGATAAAGCCTGCCTCACCTCGGTCTCATTCCAGAGCGGATACTGCGGGGGCACCTTGGTGTTGGGATTACCCGCCATCGCGTCGTTGATCGCGTCGTGTGCGAACTGGCTGGCCTTTTGGACGGCCACCCCCTGCACATACGTCTGACGCGCCTCCGACTTCGCCTGTTCGAGTCCTTCGGTGCTGGCATTGGCGAGGATGCCGTTGCGGTAGTTCTGGGCGTCGGCTTCCCCGTAGGTGCCCTTGATGTCCTGAAACGCCGATTCCTGCTCGGCGCTCAGGATACCGCCAGAGCTCGCTTGGTTCTTCCAGTAGTCGGCATCGGCGCGGGACTCCAAGAGTTGCGCGTTCACGCTGTCGAGCTGCTGTGAGGCCTGGTCAAGTTCGGCCCTACGGGTGTGGCTGTTCAGAAGAGCCCTGAGATCGCGTTCATCTTCAGGAGCTACCTCGAACGCCTCGCGCCCCCGTTGTCGCAGGGGATGACCGTCTGCGACGGGGACTGTCACGGATGTGGTAACAGGGGTGGTGGCCTGCTCGGTCTCCGTGGCCTCGGCCACGCTCGCCCCAGAAATTGAAGGGGCGGCGATAGTGTCGAGGTCTTCGGTACCGGAAGGGGAGCCCTCCTCGGGCGGCCCTTCCTCTGGTGTTCCTTCTGCCTTTGTAAACCGGCCGCCCTCGGGCGTGCCTGCCGGCTGCCGGGCACGTTCGCCCGCCTCAAGCCTCGCGGTGAGGCGCTGCCGTGCTGCCTGCTTGATGTCCGATACAGTACGAGGCCCCTCCGCTGGGGTCTCTACTACTACTACCGGGGCTGCAACGACTTCCGGGGCCCCTGGGGCGGCGGCTGTCTCAGTCATGGGTTCTCCACATAGTGTTAATAAGCTCCACCTTCACGCGCCTCTGCCGTCAAGGCGGCCACTTCACTCCTCGGCGTACTCACCTCTTCGGCGGTCGTGGTCCCGACATCCGGGCCAGCCGCTGGGCCAGTGGGTGAGGCCGCTGGCGATCCGGCCGCCGGCGTAGGTGGCTCGACCTGTGCAGCCCGGGCCACCTGCTGGCCGCTCAACCACTTGAAGAATTGATCCTGCCGGAGCATCGCGATCCGGCGAACGATCGAGTCTTCGCTCTCGTCTTGTGTCATCGTAGACAACGCTTCGAGGTGTGCCGTCGAGTCGTCGTCCATCATTATCGGATATTGCTTGTCCAGCATCGGCCACAGGTATTGTGCCGCCTGCTCTACCGTTGGATTGCCCAGGCCGCTCACCTGATCCCGCGTTAGACCATACTGCTCTCGGAACTCCCGGACCACCTCCCGGACACCCTGGTTGACGACCTTCGCCCTGCGCTCGCGCATCTCCTGCGGGTCGAACTCGTCAGGCCATAGGCTCCTGTCAGGGTACTGCTTCTTGAACTGTCTGGTCGTGATAGCACGCTCGCCCGTCGTCGGATCGAACATCTGCCAGAGGTTCATCAACTGCTGGGCCTTAGCTTCCGTGGTGGCACCGAAGCCGGAGGTGAGCCGATACATCGGCTTCATCTCGCTAAGCTGGCTCCTGTCTATATATGGCTTGATCAGATGCGAAATCTCGTCGCCGGCTATGTCCACGAGCCACGGCACGTCGCCATACTGCTTCATCAGGCGCCAGCAGATGCCCATGAACCCCTCGGCGCTCTCACGGAAGCGCTGGTTGGTCGGCCCATGCACCGTGTCGTCGGCCCTAGCGAGGGCCACGACCTTGGCTGCCGCGTCGTATGGCTGGCTCTCGCCTCTGCTAGCAGCTTGCCAGCCACCCTTACGGAACATCCCGGACTCGATGCGTTGGATCTTGTGCTCCAGCAGCGGGATGTGCCTGCTAGGGAGCTCCAGGTACTGGGGTATGAACCCGGTGCCGGGATCGATCTCGATCTCGCCGTCGTCTATATAGGCAGCGCTGTCGTCGGCGATCACGCCCGCCGTGATCAGTGGGGCTCTGACGCTGCGCCTCACGAACTCGTTCACCAGCGTCTCTAGCTGGTTGAGCTGGACCTGGTCCTCGTCCAGATCGGCCACGAACGGCTTGCCGAGCACGTCGTCAAAGCGATTGGCGCTGTAGACCTGCACGGAGCTCAGCACGCCGCCAGGCAGCGGGCCGTCATGTAGGAGCAGCGCGTTGCCGAAGCCGCCGGTCGTGCCACCGCCGGACGCGTCCGCGCTGTCCGTTGACGCGCTACCGTTCAGCGCCACGATAGTGAGTCGGCCCACCGGATAGTTCATATCGACGCCGGGCGCGACCTCGCGGTAGATCAGCGCCAGGAGCTCGTCGCCGCCCTGCCCGCTCATAAGCGAGGCCGTGCCGTGGATGCTGCTGCCTGCCATCAGCCACTTACGCACGGTGCGCTGGAACCGGCTAGACGAGGCCAGCTTGGTCGAACCCTCGATGCCCGGTACCTCGGGGAACGCCTGTCTGACGCCCTCCGCGCTGACTATGCGGGCATACGTCATGTGCTCGACCTTGCCGCGTGTCGCGCCGGTGCTGTAGACGGTGTCGAATGGGTCGCCTACCCAGCAATCGATCGTGCCGCGTACCGGGCCTTGCATACCCTCCGCGTGTACGGGCTGGTAGGCGTCGAACTGCGGGTCGTCCCTCCAGTGCGCGTGGATTGGACAATTCCCGTATGCCGCCGCCATGTACATCGCCTCGGCGAACAGGGAGTTCAGGTACTGTTCCTTCGCGATGTAGTTGGCGAATGCCTGGTCGATCGCGCCCGACTCCCGAGACTGTCGGTCAGGCCTGGTCTCGACCACGAAGCGAAATGGCATGGTGCTGTGGTAGGCGACCATGTTGTCCACCATAGGGCGCAGTAGGTTGTTCTGGGCCCTAGGCACTCCACTCAGGTTGTGGGGGATCTGGATCCGCTCGCCGTTGTACAGATCGGCCCACTGGTTGTCGCCCTCACCATCGATGTGGATGAGGTACTTCTCGGCCGTCAGGTCGTGGAAGCGCCGGCTGTTGAGCCCGTTGCGGTGGAACTCCGCGACCTCGCGTGCCACTGACCGAGGGTCCACGGATGACG
>CAUZFB010000074.1:0-8469 GCA_963579135.1 Dehalococcoidia bacterium
GTCCCTCGGGAATGCGGTCGTTCGTGTATACGCCGCCGCCAACGAAGCTAATCATGCTTGTGCTCTCTACCGGCCCAATGCGAGCGATCATGCCGGTCGCCTCTGTCGGCAGCGCACCCGTGCCCAAGCCAAACCCTGTTCCCGACTCGACGATGAGTAAGTTCGTGCCCAACCGGTCTAGTTGCGCCAAGAGTTCCGACTTCGACGACTCGGCCAGGCCTAAGATGCCCACCATCGCCGCGACGCCGATGACGATGCCCAGCGAAGACAACGCGGATCGCAGCTTGCGCATGCGTATGCCCACGATCGCCGTACGGATAAGGTCGCCGGGCGCGAGTCGGCTCTTGGGCAGTGCTTGCACCATCACAACGACAATCGCCCCGCCGAGTCGCGCTCGATCCGGCCATCGCGCATCTCAATGATCCGAGGGAAGCGTTCGGCGATGTCGCGGTTGTGAGTGATCACGACGATGGTCGATCCGCCCGCGTGCACCTCCGTGATCAACTCAACCATCGCCTCGCTGTTCTTCGTGTCGAGGCTACCGGTGGGCTCGTCAGCGAGGATGATTGACGGCTTGCCCACCACGGCCCGCGCGGTCGCGACCCGCTGGCGCTCGCCACCCGAAAGTTTCGTGGCAATCTGATCGAGGCGATGGCCCATGCCGATGCGGCGTAGCTCCAACTCCGCCAGCTCACGGCGCTCGTTGCGCGGCCGGCCGGTGTACAACAGACCGTCGGCGACGTTGTCGATCGCGCTCAACCCACCCAGCAGGTGGAACTGCTGGAAGACGAATCCGATGTGGTGCGCCCGCAACGACGATAGCTCGCTGTCCGAAAGCGCCGACACGCGATGCCCAGCGACTATCACGTCACCGCTAGAGGGACGATCAAGGGTACCCATAAGGTGCAGCAACGTGGATTTGCCGCACCCGGACGGCCCGACCACCGCCATCAACTCGCCCTTGTTCACGTTGAAACTGACGCCACGAAGCGCGTGCACCGGCGGAGTCGATGGGTATTCCTTGTGCGCATCGGCAACGGAAAGGATCGTTTGGGCGTTCAGCGGGCCGCTCACGGCACGACCACCCGATCGCCTGGTGCCAGCGCGCCTTCGGTAATCTGGATCAGGCCACTTTCGCCAAAGAAGCCGACCTCGACTCCAACCAGACGCGTGCCACCTTCTCCGTCGTCGACCTCCACCGCGTACCCGCCTTTGAGTAACGCAACGAGCGCGGACACAGGTACCGCGGTCGCACCCACGACGGCATCCGAAACGACGACGACCTCGACCGGCGCTTCATCGAGGCCCGCGGCAGCGGCAGAATCGTCCAACGCGATGACGACGTCGAACGTCGCCGGAGCGGATTGCGTCCCCGTTGCCGTTTCCGCGACGGAGAGCACGGTGGCCGGAACTTCGGTGAAGTCGGGCATCTCAACGATGACCGGGTCCCCCGCGCTGAATACTCCCTGGTCACTTGCCGGCAGGTCGACGCGAACTACTTTGGCTGACAAGCTCACACCCAGCACAGGTGAACCCTGGCTGACGCCGCCGCCCTCCGTGACGAACTGATTGATCACTCGCAGCCCGGTAGGAAGGAAGACGACCTCGCCCAGGTTGATGATGCCATCCTGCGCGAGCCCCGAGGCCCCCTGGAACGCCCGTACAGCCGCGACCGTCTCAACGCTATATACGCCATCGGCGACCAGCGTGCCGCCTGCGTCAAACCCGAGGCCGACCAACGCCTCCTCGAGTTGGAGCACGTCAGCGCCGCTGGCGAACTCACCCGTGGAGGCGATGACGATACCACCGCTGGCCGTTTGGCCTGGCACCTTCAGGACGTTGAGCGCCTGGCTGGGTCCAGGGATGAATACCACCTCCCCATGGTCCAGCACTCCGTCTTGTTCAAGACCAGATGCCGCTTGGAGCGCGAGGACGGCCAACGTGGTTTCGGCGCTGGAAACGCCATCGGCAACGAGACGGCCACCGGCGTCATAGCCCAACGCGATAAGCGCCAGCTCGAGTTGGAGGACATCCGCGCCCGATCTTGGTTCCCCGGTGGAGAGTTGGAGAATCGCCCCGCCGCTCGAATCGCCCGGGGATGCGAGGCGCTCGGTCACCTGCGCAACGCCGGGCAGAAACACAATCTCGCCGAGATCCATGACGCCGTCTTGCAAGAGTCCGTTCACCGCCTGGAATGCGAGCAGTGCGTCCGTGGTCTCAGCCATGAACGCCCCATCGACCACCAGCGTCCCTCCCGCGTCGTAGCCGAGGGAGACGAGCGCAGTTTGAAGCTGGCGCACGTCGTCGCCGGTGTTCGCGACTACGGCGGACTGCGCGCTCTTGGCCGCGACCAGCGTTTCTTCAGCAGCGACGACCGCCTTCTCGGCGGTCAGCACAGCGGCGGCATCCGAGGCGAGCTGTGCGTCGTAGGCCACCCGCGCCGTGATGAGGCTCGTCCACGCGTCGGTCATTTCGCCACGCGGTGCCAGCGCGAGCGGGTTGTCGGGGTCGGGACTGGATGTCGCTTCCACGTCAATCGGCACCGGCCACAGGGTGGCCCAGGCCCAAACCACCGCCTCATTCCATGGCGTCGCTGGATCGCCTATCGCGGGGACCGGTGGTGCGTAAATCCTCGTTAACGTGGTCCCCCATGCGCTGAGGATCTGGTCCAACGGCAGTAGCACAAAACCCTCGGGCACAGCGCCGAGCCAGCGCACTAGGGTTTCGCGATACGCGAGCTCCGCCGACGCTACCGCGGATTGCTCGTCCGTCGCCCCGCTCGATGCTAGCGCGATACTGAGGCTCGCGTTTTCGGCGGCCAGATCGCGCTCCGCGAACGCGATCACTTTTGCTGCTGCGGCGATAGCATCCCGGTTGTCCGAGAGCGACCTGAACGCGGGGAGTTCACCGTAGAAAGCAATTACCCCTCGGTCGTTTACCCGGAACAGCATGTCGCCCTGCTCGATGATCGCGCCAGGCGCAGCAATCTCCGTGATGACCCCGCCCGCTTGGCTGGAAACCGTAACGACGTCCTCACCCATCGTTAGGTCGCGGAACGCCGGATGCACGCCATATAGCGCGATCACTGGTTCTCCATCCACCGCGTAGACGACGTCACCCTGCTGGATCACGCTGCCGGCCTCGACCACCTCGGTAATCGTGCCGGTCAGCTGACTGGAGATCGTGATTGCATCTTCGCCGATGGCCATGTCCCGGAAGGTGGGTGCATCGCCGAATAGCAAGACGACTGGCTCGCCGTCGAGTTCGAACAAAGTGCCTCCCTGGCCGATGGTGTCCCCGGGGGAAGCAATCGCGGTGATGGTGCCGCCAAACCTTGTCCGCACCGGGTCGTTTTGGATCGATCCGAGCGTGCCATTGAACGACACTTGCTGCACCAGGTCCGCGGTCACGACTTCGGCGAAGTCGAGTGCGTCGGGCCCGGAAACCCCGTTGGAAGAGCCGCCCTGGAGGAATGCGAAGGAGGCAACGACGAGCACGAGAACGGCTATCCCGCCGCCTAGGATCAAGCGCTTGAGAAACCAGGGCGGTGCCGGACTATCCCGCGTGGGTTGTAGTTGTTCTGCCAAGGTCTACTGCTCTGCTGCGTTGCAGCGCTCGAAAATGGAGGGGAACGCTGGATCGGCGAACAGCGGGCGGAGGGCCCCACGCCACTCGATTACCGTCTCGGCCGTGGGATCGTCGATCTCGACACCAGCCACGCGCAGGCACGACGCGAGCGCAACGGCCTTGTCAGTCACTTCGCTAAGGTCGGCGCGCTCGCGAGCGAACGTCAGCCCCTCGATGTGCCCTCCGCAGACCTCTGTGGCAGCGCCGACTTCAGCCCGCGTGGTCTCAAATCCCTCCACCAGCTGCGGCCGTTGGATGATACCGTTGGCGTCGACCACCGCGTCTTCGTATTCGATGCCCTGATTCCGCATGCACTGCGTGAACGCCAACAGCGCGGCCTCTCCTTCGACGAGGTCGGGGGGGAGGCTCTGTCGTCGGCGTAGGGGTCGCAGTGACGCCCGTTTCGGTCAACGAGGCCACGCCCTCTGGATGGGAGCCGCAAGCCGACGTGACCAGAGAGACCACGAGTAGCAAGGCGACAAAGGTGACACTCATCATCATTTCCCGGCTTGCCCCGATCCGAACCCGCAGGCGTCGAACGCTGCCGCCACGCTCGGGTCCTCGAAATCGAGATCCTTTAGGAATTTCTTCCCCGGCCCATTAAGCGTTAGAACCGGGTCGTCCACGTCGAATCCCTGATCTCGGAGGCAGGACGCCAGCGCCAGCAACTCTTCGGTGGCATCAGTGTTATCGGTGCCTTTAAAAGCGGCAGTGAGCCCTTCGAGGAGTCCCACGCACGCGTCCAGTTCCCCCGCCCCTTTCTTCGCATTGAAATTCGCGGGGAATGCGGGCTTGTCCACGTTGCCGTCGCTGTCTACCACCGGATCCGTCATTTTGACCCCCTGCTCACGCATGCATTCCGTGAACGCGATCATCTCCGCCTCACCCTCGACGAGATCGGGCGCTGGTGCCTCGGTGGGGGTTGGTGTGGCGTCCGCTATTGCCAGGGAAGCGACGCTATCATCGTCGGCGGCGCAAGCTGTCCCGACGAGCGTGAAAGCGCCCAGCAATGCGACGTATGTCAGTTTTAGATTGAGCATTGTAGGTGGAGGGCGAAGCGGCTGGCGAATCTAGCTTTCCCCCGAAGACGAGACGAAACTATACGACATCGGGCCGCGAAGCACCCGACTTCCGACGACCGAGAACTTGAAGTGTTGAATCGGATGGGCAGAGGGCCTACGGTCCGTGTTCACGGTGTAGTTCAGCTAGAGCCGAACTACACCACGGACGGTGGTTTTAGCAGCTTGTGGCGACACCATAATTGCGCAACCAGGGGCCGCCGAGCGGACAACAGAATCACGATGAGACGTGACAACCATGACTCGCTGACAAACTGTCTTATCGAACAGAACCCCGGTCTTTCCCGAAGCCACGGGCCTAGGGCTAGAGGCCCTTTCCTGCTGTTGCGTCGAGTATGGCACCCTGCTCTTCGCTCACGTCATACTCCCACTTGTAGTGGGGGTTCGTGTAGACCTCATCGGGCATGAGGCTCCCGAGCCCGCGTTTGCCGAGCTCGTCCTCGAACATCGTGCGTATCCACGGCTCTTCATCGGGGTATTCAACCTGATCGGCCAAGCGACCATCTGTCCGATCTCCGATACCACGAACTTGCCGTAGCGGCGAGAGCGCGAGGTAACGTGCCGGCTCGACGCTGACGTTGAAGTGCTGATGGAACCACCGGTTCGGTGGCACGAACATGCTGCATTCGTGCCACGGAACAACAACCTTCTCTCCACCTTCAGGCCACATGATGGAGAAGCCTTCGCCGGCGGGGATGATGATAAAGACGCCAGGGCCATGGCGGTGAGCCTTCTTGTAGGTGCCCGGCGGAAAGACGGACATGTGCCCGCCCATCTCCGAGTGCGGGAAGCGGATGTCAACGACGTGGCCGCCTCCGCCCCTTTGACGATGTGGTACCAGGCCATTCCAGGATGCGAGATCCGTGAAGAAATTACCGTACCAGTTCGCTCCCCGCCCACCAGGCTGTCGGCTCGCCACTGAGTAGAGCTCATTCTCGTCGCCTTCCAGCAGCGCCGCGTCCTGATAGGGGTTATTGAAGAAGTACGCCGGGTCGGGAATCAGTGACATGCCAACGGGCATGAACGTGTTGATGATGAGCCGCGCCGGCTGATCGCCACGGGCGTTACTGAACTGCCGGTAGGCGCCCCGCGGGAGCACGAAAAGGCTCCGCGGGCCGAACTCAAACGTCTTCTTGTCGACGCCGTCCGCCCAGACAGTGGCGAGGCCATGTCCGTCCGCAACGAAGACGGTTTCATCGAGGGCGAACTGGTAAGCCGCTGTAGTCCCCCCCGGTGGAATCTCGGTGATACGGGCGTCGCAGACGCCCGCCATACCGGTCATCTTGATGAAAGCGGCGTTGCAGCCCATCTCTGGCCACGGTGCTACTTCCAGCTTTCGCGCGTCTTCGATGTAGTAACCCGTGTGGATGGGCAGGCCAAGAGACTCGGCCCACTGGTCATACGGCAGCGGACCGCGCGGGTCCGTATCGATAGCAATTTGGTTGGTGAGCCTTGCGATGTCAGTTTGCAGCGTCATGAGAATCTTCTCCTCTACGGTCTTGCCACTGGGACTCTCGCTCGTCGAGCGCGATTCGTCAAGTTGGTGGCTACTTGCTATGGTTCCGGTAGCCGGAGTGACAGGGAGAAGGGTACATTCGCTTTGTACTAACGTAACCGTTCCGGCAATTAGCAACGACTCCCGTTGCGGTACCGGGGCGGAATCCACGGCGCTCGCTGGCGATTCTCGCCCAGAGTGATAGTGCTTCGATTTTATGCTGAGTGAGCACCGTGACCAAAAAGCGGCAAGGCGTTTCTTGCACGGTCTGATCGAGGCTGCAAGGCCGCAATCCGCTGCATCTGATGACTGCGCCAACCATCCTGCGTACGTGAAGGCGATCCGCGGGATCGTAGAGAGCAAGGTCGAGCACCGCCAGAACCAATATTTGAACAATCGGACGGCGCTGCGTCATCGGCCCACTAAGCAAAATTACTAGCCGATGTTGGGATTCGGGCGGTTTAAAGCAGCGAGCCGATTCCAACCGCGTTGGACGAGCCATGGGACTATCTGAGAGTTCCCAATCTCACCTGTCTAAAAGTCCCCGCATCCGACCGAGGCCACATTTTCAACAGCAGATGGTTAACGCTACTGACCGTGTAACTTGAGGCCTGGGTCCTAATTCAGATTGTTCGGGCGCCGACTGAGTTCTGACAGGACCCCGATATGCTTAACGCTCAAGACGGTGGGTGAGTCCTGCCAGAACCCTAGCTATGACTGGCCGGGAACCTCGATGTTGTATAGGCGTGACACGTTCGTGCTCAGGACCTTGGCCCGGACTTCGGGCGTCAAGTGTCCCAGGTGCTCCGCAATCACTTTGCGGGAGTTCGGCCAGGTGGAGTTCGCGTGCGGGTAGTCGTTTGACCACATGCAAGCATCCTCCCCCCAACTCGAAAGGTAGCGTGTCCCGATCTCATCGTTGAAGAAGGTTGCATAGATCTGACTGGCGAGGTACTCACTCGGCAGCTTGTCAGGGGCGGGCCCGGGCTCGCGGTCTCGATGCCTGCCCAGGTAATACCCCCATTGCTGGAGCGTGAACGGGATCCAGCCGATCTCGTTCTCGACGAGCACGATCTTGAGCCGCGGGAACCGGTCCAGCGCCTGATAGAAAACTAGGTCGAAGAGGCTATTCATCACCTCGCCGATCTTGATGTTAACGCTGGAGCGATAGTGCTCCGTCCCGTGATAGAGGTGGGCCTTTTGCATGTACCCATGCCCCGTCAAAATGTGAAGGCTTACTGGCATCTCGAGGTCCTGCGCCGCTGCCCAGAACCGCTCGTAGTGGTCCGACGAGAACGGCAGATCCTCTGGTGGGTTCTGCCAGATCATGGCGCCGCGCAATCCCGCGTTCCGGCAACGCTCAAGCTCGGCTACCGCATGGTCCATGTCGTAGAGAGAGATCAGCCCGATCCCGAACAGCCGACTGGGGCTAACAGCGCAGTACTCGATGAGCCAGTCGTTGAACGCGCGAACACAAGCTTCTTGAAGCGCTACATCCTCGATGCGAAAGAGAGTCATCCCTCGCGTCGCGTACAGCACCTCGAGGCTGACTCCGTCAACGGCCATCTCTTTCAGACGTTCGGTCGGGTCCCAGCCGCCAGGCTTGGACTGGTCCGAGCCGCCGGTTGGGAAAGTGGGCGCTTGATCGCGCAGTCCCTTCGGCAGGCGTGAAGTCCAGAGGTCGGCCGGCTCCATCACGTGAGAATCCGCAGAGATCACCAGATCATCAATCACTCCCTGGGCACTCATCTCGCTCGCGGTTGTCGTGGCCATGGCGTGCTCCTCGCCGAGCTAGGTTGTAACTAAACGAGCCGGAGCTTAGTCGCTGGGTGAGACGCACGCAAGCGCGGAGCGCCACCTATGCAGCCACACGAGGTAGTGCAAATCCGCGCGCCGAAGAACGACCGTCGGCCGTGCGATCTGCAACGCCCAGCCGAGGTGATGCGCTCCCCAATCGTTTTCTCGACGCACCCTACAGATCGCCTCAACCAACGTGAGTACGGTCAGCCGAGGGCTTCGGTTGGGGGCAACAGGCTTCATCGTTGTGGACTCCCAAGCCACGCGCCCGGAACCGACGCACCCATTTGGCGACCGTCGCACGGGAGACGCGGAACTGGCGGGCAACCTCCGCTTGGGACCAACCTCGCTCCCCTGCACGGATCAATTCGCCCCGTGTCACTGAGGTTTATCTTGCATTACGATGGGCCATGAAGAGTCTCCTTTTGCCGTTGTGTTTTGACTACATCAAGAGCAACAGAATGCCCCTCA
>CAUZFB010000075.1:0-8417 GCA_963579135.1 Dehalococcoidia bacterium
ATATCAGCCGCACTTCGCCAGATTCGAATTTGCGGTGCACCATCGCCCAATACTGTTCCGTGTCAGTGTCTTCACCGAAACAGGCGTGAATCTCGGCTTCGGGTGTAGTCCCTTCACGGGCACACCGCGTTGCCAACATCGCCTTGATGGAATCTATCGGCCAGTATTTCAAGCCGTTGGCGGCATAATCCAGCATTTGCCCAACAACCTCTCGACGGATCCGGGTATCGCTGCTTCGCTTGACCTCAACGAAAGTGGGAGTGCCGTCTTGGTCAACGAAAAGATGATCCAACGACCAACGAGAGCCTGAAAACTCGCCTCCGGGAACCCCTGCCTCCCTTTGAATCAGCATCCATTGGCGTGGTTCTTCGGGGTTTATCTGCTCACCTGCCAGCAGTTCGGGGTAATCGGCGAGCCAACGCTGGAGCAATTCTTCAGAATCGTAGGTACTCGCAGTCATTGGAATCAGATCGCCATTTTCCTTCAACACGAACATGCCGCTAGCCATTCGAGCCCTCCACAATTCCTTCTGGCTGCCCAAGCGCGCCGCCAACGAATGCTTACTATATGAGTCTAGCGAAACTCGCGAGCGCACCCCGCTGCGACCGTCAGTGAACGTGAGCATACGCTCACAGACCCAAATGTCACAGCGGTGGGAAATCGCGAGCGCGGTTACCTAATAAATAGAAGGGGTGGCCGGTGCCTAACGGCGGGTGGCTTTACACCTGAAATGAAGGGCTGCGGGAACAAACATGACGTACAGCGCCCCGACCAGCAGGGAATGCAAAAGCACCACGGCCCGTGTTTAGCAGTCTACGATGCGGTAAAAGAGTGGAGCCACCGAACGGATTTGAACCGTTGACCTGCTGTTTACGAAACAGCTGCTCTACCACTGAGCTACGGTGGCCCGCTTGGCGGGAACGGCGCGCCGCAGCCCGTAGGCGCGCGCAGCACGTCACCGGATTGTACCGGTGGCCGGCATCGACCCGCAAACGCTAATCACTCCATCTCTTGCGCCGGGTACGTTCAGCGTGGATGATGTGCCGTGCTCCGCGGGCCGTCGATTCTGTGGCCGCTCGCGTGCGCCATTGCGCGCCAGAACCACGAGGAGGACCCTATGGATAAACCCAAAGTTGTCGTGTTCGCACCCGGCAGCCAAGAGAGCCTCGATGAGATGGAGGCCGCCGGATGCGAGCTGGTGCTCGGCTCTGCCACTTGGTCGGACCCCACAGGCGATAGCCAAGAGGATTTCGTGAAGATGGCTGCCCACGCCGACGTACTCGTTGGAACGTCCATCAAGGGCACTCGTATCAACAAGGACGCGATGATGGCGTCGGAGAACCTGCGCATCATCGCTAAGTACACCGTCGGCGTCGACGAGATTGACGTTGAGGAGGCGACCGAACTTGGCATCGTCGTCAGCCACGCGCCCACCGAGGCCAACTGGGGTGGGGTGGTCGAGTCGACCATGACGATGATGCTTACGCTGCTTAAGAAGACGCGTGAGCGTGACGCGTACCTTAAGGCTGGCAAGGGCTGGCGTGACCCGGCGCTCACTGGCTACTACATCGGCCAGCGTGAGGACGGCTACGAAGGTATGACCATCGGTATCGTGGGCCTGGGCCGCATTGGCTCCCGCTATTCCGAGTTCATGAAGCCCTGGAAGGTTCGCCTCATCGCCTACGACCCCTACGTCGCCGACGAGCGGTTCGCGGAGCTTGGCGTCGAGAAAGTGGATTACGACACGCTTCTGCGCGAGTCAGACATCGTTTCCTTCCACGTCATCCTCACCAAAGAGACCCATCACATGCTGAGCGAGCGCGAGCTCGGTCTCATGAAGCCCAGCGCCGTCATCATCAACACTTCGCGTGGTCCGGTCATTGACGAGAAATCCTTAATAAAGGCCCTGCAGAATGAGCAAATCGCAGGTGTCGCCATGGACGTGTTCGAACACGAGCCAGTGGAGCTCGACAACCCTCTGCTGAAGATGGATGACCGCGTGTTTGTCACTCCGCACATGGCCGCTAACAACCACGGCGCTGGCATCGGCCCCGGCATCGTCTGGGGCACCGCTGACGTGTTGCACGCCTTGCGCGGCGAGGTTCCCGAGCACGTGTTCAATCCTGAGGTGCTGCCCCGCTGGAAAGAACGGTTCGAGGGCAGGTCTCTCATCTAGCCCGGCTCCCTGAGCAACGTAAACAGATCAAATGCCGAGCGGCATAACTCCCAAGAGCACTGAGACAGGAGGCGCAGATGGTAAAGACAGAAGGGTCAAAGTTAAGCAAAGCCGAATGGGGCTCCGACGTGATCGTCGAGGCAATCCGTGAGTTGGGCGTCGAGTACATCGCCCTCAATCCTGGCGCTTCTTTCCGTGGCATCCACGACTCACTCGTCAACTACCTCGGCAACACCAAGCCCGAGATGATTCTCTGCAACCACGAAGAAATCGCGGTTGCCATCGCCCACGGCTACGGGCGTGCCGCCGGTAAACCTATGGTCGCCTTCGTCCACGACATCGTTGGGTTGCTCCATTCGTCCATGGCCATATTCAACGCATGGATGGCCCGCGAGGGCGTCATCGTCCTTGGCGGTACTGGCCCTGTGGATGCCAACCACCGCCGCCCGTGGATTGACTGGATCCATACGGCAAATGTCCAAGGCAACGCCGTCCGCGACATCGTCAAGTGGGACGATCAGCCGGCCAGCGTCGAGGCATCTGTCGAGTCGCTGATTCGCGCGTATCACTTGGTGACCACAGAGCCCAAGGGCCCCGTCTACGTTTGTTTTGACACTGATGTCCAGGAGGGCAAGCTCGAGCAGCCCTTCGAAATGCCGGACTTTTCGAAGTTCCCGCCTCCTACGCGTTTCAACGCGGATCCTGCGGGGCTAGACCACGTTGCCGACCTCCTTATGGCCGCCAAGAATCCGGCCATTATCGCCGACTTCCTAGGACGCAATGAAGCTTCGACGGCGGGCTTGGTGAGGCTGGCTGAAAGCCTCGCGGTGCCGGTGATCACGGGCGGTGACCTGTACAACTTTCCGACGCATCACCCGCTCAACGCCACCGACTCCAAGAACGACCTTCTGAGCGAAGCGGATGTCGTTGTTGCACTCGACGTCTACGACCTCCAGCAGATCCTGACCCGCCAGAATTGGGCAACACGCACCAACGAGGACATCCTTAGGCCCGACGCCAAGCTGGTAGACATCTCGTTGCGGCAGCTTCTCGTCAAGAGCTGGGCCGACGACCACGGTGCGCTCTACCCCACTGAGATTCAGCTCGCTGCAGACACGGGCTTGGCGATCCCCGCGCTTGCCGACATCATCGAGCGAAGGCTCGAGGACGGCTCCGGTAACTCGGGCGATATCGAGGCGCGTCGCTCGAAGATCACCGAGTTTCACGACGCCAATGTCGCCAAGAACCGAGCCATCGCGACCGACAAGGCAGGCGAGCACCCGTTGCACCTGGCCACCATCGCCCAGACGCTGTTCGACGTCGTCAAGAACGACGACTGGGTTGTCGGCAACGGTGATCTTCGCGGGTGGGTGCAGAAGCTCTGGGATTTCAACTCACCGCATCAGGACATGGGTGCGCGCGGCGGTGGCGGTCTGGGCCAGGGGCTCGGTCACGCGGTCGGTGTGGCGCTGGCCAACCGTGACAAGGGACGGCTCACCGTCAACATCCAGTCCGACGGCGACATGCTCTTCACGCCGGCCGCCATCTGGACTGCTGTCCATCACAAGATCCCGATGCTGATCATCATGTACAACAACCGCACCTACGGCAACGACCTTGGCCATCAGTCCACGGTTGCCGTCACACGCGGCCGCCCCGAGGAGAACAAAACGGTCGGCATCGACATCACTGACCCGAACGTCGACTTCGTGAAGTTGGCACAGTCATTCGGTGCCTACGCCGAGGGTACCGTGGAGAAGGCAGAGGACATGGCAGCAGCGTTCGAACGCGCAAGGAAAGAGGTCGTCGAAAACGGCCGCGTCGCCCTAGTCGACGTATATACACAGGTGGTCTAACCATGGCAGAAGTAAAGTATCTTAAGTTCGAAGACGCAGAGCGCGTCGACCGTGGTAACGGGGCTATCACCTTTCCCATGGTGGGTAAGTCCGATGGGGCTCAGGCCTTTTCGGCAGGTGTTACCTCCTTCAATCCCGGCGTGGACGTGCCACTGCACAGCCACAACGTTGAAGAGATGGTCATCATCCTTGAAGGCGAGGGCGAGTGTGAGCTCGACGGCGAGATCAAGCCCGTCAAGACCTGGGACACGACCTACGTTCCGCCGGGCGTCGTGCACTGCTTCCGCAATACAGGCTCTGCCCAGATGAGCATCATGTGGGTCTACGGCTCAACCAACGTTACGCGGACCTTTGCGTCGACCGGCGAGACCGTACCCCACCTCTCAGGCGCCGACAAAATCGGCGGGAAGTAGCCGGCGAAGCGGCACCTCCTAGATTGAAGGAAGGGCGGGCCACCTGGCCCGCCCTTCCTTCTGCTGTCGTGCTAGATAGCGGGTACGCTAATCGTCTGAGGCACTCGCCGGAGCTAGCTGTGCTTGGCCCTCGACGCTCAGGTTCGGTAACGCACGATCCAGCCAGGATGGGAACCACCAGGCCGCGTTGCCGAATAGATGCATGATTGCCGGTACGAGGACCATCCTTACGATCAATGCATCGGTGATGATCGCCGTGCCCAGGCCTATGCCGAACTCCTTGATCACCCGCTGGTCACCGAGCGCGAACGCGAAGAAGACTGAACTCATGATCAGTCCTGCTGCGATGATTACGCGGAAAGTTACCGCCTGACCTCGCTGGACAGCCAACCTGCCGTCTCCTGTCGCTAAGTATTCCTCATGAACCCGGGTTATGAGGAATACCTCGTAGTCCATGGACAGGCCGAACAGCACCGCGAACAACATCATTGGTAAGAACGACTCGACCGGTCCCGTGCTGTCGAGCCCGATCAGGCTCTGGCCCCAACCCCACTGGAAGACCGCCGTGACCACGCCGAAGCCAACGCCAACGGATAACGTGATCATCGCCGCAGCCTTCAACGGCACCAAGATGGAACGGAATACGAGCATGAGCATCAGGACGCTGACTCCGATCACCGCTGCCGTGAAGATCGGCAACCCGTCGCTCATCTTCTGCGCCATGTCTGAGAACACCGCAGTGAGACCACCGGTGAACGCCGTAGCGCCGCTGCCCGCAAGCTCGGTGGCCAAGAACGCGCGCAGGCGGGCCAAGGTTTCGCTCGTCTCCTCATCTTGAGGAGCAGTGGTTGGGATCACCGTCATCAACGCGGCGTTCCCGTCAGGGTTCATGAACGGCGGGCTGGCGAAGGCGATTCCTTCAACCTCTTGGAGTTTCTCGGGTAGTGCTTGAACTGCTGTAGCGCCCGCCTCGTTCGCGATATCGAATACCGCCAAGATCGGTCCGTTGAAACCCGCGCCGAAGCCCTCAGAAAGAAGGTCATATGCCCGGCGTGTCGTCGTCGTTTCCGGGTTGTTGCCAGCGTCGGCCGACCCCAGCCTGATGGATAGCGCCGGGGCTGCCAACGTGCCCAGCAATGCGAGCGACAGGACTACCCAAACTACCGGGTAGCGCGCGATGATCCTTGCCCATTTGGTGCCTGCATCTTGCTCGCCGAACGTGTGCTTCTTGGCGACGAACGGCAGCGTCAGCCTGTCGATGTATTTGCCCATCAGGTGCAGCACGGCGGGTAGAACGAACAGTGCCACGATTACCAGCGTAGCGACAACGAACGCAGTTGCGGTTGCGACCCATCCGATGAACGGCAGGCCGCTGGCCCATAGGCCGAACAGCGATACAACAACGATGCTGCCAGCGAAGAGCACTGCGCGCCCCGCCGTGGTCATCGCCCTCGCTATCGCGTCGTCGATGTCCAGGCCGTTGGTTACTCCCTCGCGGAATCGTGTCACGACCAGCAAGGCGTAGTCGATCCCAACGCCCATCGAGATCATCAGAGCGAATTGCTGCGTGAAGCTAGCGAGATCTACGAACGATGCCAGAAGCTTTACCAACATCAGCCCCGGAACGATCCCCAGCAGCGCCGTCAGGATTGGCAGTCCCATGGCGACAACTGACCCGAATGCGACGAGGAGGATGATCATCGCGGCGACCATGCCGATGATTTCAGATTGCCCGGGCTCTTCTTGGGCGGCTGTCGCGACGGCCCCCGCCAGTTCAACTTGGATGGCGTCGCTTGTGACTTCGTCACGCAGCGCGAACAGCGCATCGAGGTGTTCGGTCTCCATCGAGAAAGCAGGGGCCACGTAGTTCGCGTCGAAACGTGCAATCGTGTCGTCTTGGGAAATCGAGCCCGGAGCGTCGTACGGTGAGACCACCCCGCCGGGCGCCACGCCTGGTAGAGCCGCGAACTTGGTCACTATCACCGCGACCGCTTCCTTGCTTGCTGGCGTGTCGAAACCCGCCTCAACTTTCAGTACAACCGTCGCCGCGTCACCGCCTCCCAGTCCCTGGAATCGCTCGGCCAGCAGGTCGAACGCATCCTGCGATTCGGTACCCGGGATCTCGAAGGTATCTTTATACTCCCCGCCAGCGACTTGCGCGCCCACGATGAGCATCACGATCAACAGAAGCGCGCCGAGCACTACCGTCCAAGGTCGTCGTGACGCGTATCGGGGCCACCTGTCGAATATCAGGGAGGGTTTCCGGGCCTTTTTCATGGTGTCTCTGCTCCTGTTCGGTCGGTTGGCGTAGATATTCGTGAACCTGCATATTTCATCCCTTGTCAGGTTGTGAGTGCTGTTGTTGGAGGGCACCAGCCGCTTCGTGTAGTGTTCTGATGGCGGCCTCGATGGTCGTCAAGTCTGCGACCAGAAGCGTCCCTAGCAAGTGACGCAACCTCCCCGCATTCGAGGTCCACAAAGCAGACTGTTGTTGCTGCCCGCGGTCGGTTAGTGTGCAAGCGATGACCCGTCAATCGGGTAGGTCATGCTCCCGAACCACTAACCCTGCGCCCACCAGGCGATCAACGATTCCTGTGGCGGTTGGCATCGGTACGCCGAGGCCCCCAGCCAACTCCCCCGTGCGCGTCGAGCCTTGGCTCAGCAACAGCGAGGTCTGAGTTGCGGCATCGTGAGCTCGGATTCAACCCATTCATTTGGGATCACCCGAAAGACCATGCTGAAGAACGAGAACTGAAGTTCGACGATGCGCTCAATGTGGCCGTTGTACTGGCTCAATGATCACTCTGCACTAATATTTAGTGTAGAGCTAACAGGTAATGTCGAACGAAGAACCAGGATCGGTGCTGGATTCCTGCCGCAATCGCTAGGTAGCCGGCGACATCCAGTCCTTGGCTTCGGCCGCCTCGTACCAGACCGCGTCGTGCTCCGTGACGAACGCAGCCGACCTCACTCGATAGGCCGCACCGTTGTGCACCTCTGCGGGCTCCTCGCCCTGGTCCAGCGCCTCAAGTTCCGCCAACAGCTTCCGCCGCATCGCGATCACCGCCAGATCCGTCGTACCCAGGTGCTCGCGCGACCGGTCCGTGATCGGTCCCCACTGATCCTCCTGCACCGCGAGATCCTGCTCGCGGATGCCCCTGATCCCCGTGTACGACGCCGTTCGCTGGAGCCCTCGATCTATCCCGTAGTCGTTCTCGAAATTCAGCGCGTTATGGAACGTGCCCGGGATCAGTTCCGTGTAGATTCCCTTCCACGTCTCGATCGCAGTGATCTCCTCTTCCTTCAACGGCCTATCGGGGTGCCACGTGATCGTGTAGCCCCACATGTTCTGGTCATCCATCGGGATCGCGCCTGTGAACGAGACGGGAAACCCAAGCTCGGTAGGGATCATCGTGTACGCGGGCGTCAGGTACTGCGTAACCCTCCAGTAGTAGTGCTCTGGGTCGTGCGAGCGTCGCGCGGCCACCGCTAATCCGTAGTCGGTCTCGCGAACTTTGAACTGCGGCGCGGCGTCTTGTGACGCCTGCAACGCCGCTTGCCCAAGTACGGCGCCAAGCCCCTGGCGGGTTAGATCGCGGTGTAAGAACGACACGTGAGCCGAATCGATCTCCCCCTCGACGTTCTGGAGGTAGTTGCAGCGCTGGATGCGTTTGTGAAGGTACACGTGGCTATCGGGAACCAGCGTCCATTCCAGCTGTGGCATCTCCGGCCTCAGCTCGGGTGGCCCCATGTAGACCCATACCACGCTACCCGCCTCCTGAGTTGGGTAGGCGACCGTTGACACTTTGTCCTTGAACGTACTTTCTGCGGGCTCGTTCGGCATATCCACGCAGGCACCGGTCACATCGAACTTCCAGCCGTGGTACACACAGCGCAGCCCTGACTCCTCGTTCCGCCCCCAGAATAGATTTGTGCCTCGGTGCGGGCAGTATGCCTCGACTATGCCGACTC
>CAUZFB010000076.1:0-8320 GCA_963579135.1 Dehalococcoidia bacterium
AAGCTGGAAGCATCTCGCTGGCACCGACGTATTCGGGCGCGACCAACTGAGCCGTATCATCTACGGCTCGCGTATCTCGCTGCTTGTTGGCTTTGGCTCGGTGGTCATTGGAACTACCGTTGGCCTTCTGATTGGTATCTCCTCTGCTTATTTCGGAGGCAAGTATGACCTGATGGTCCAACGGCTTGTCGATACGCTGATGGGTTTCCCTGGACTTGTCCTTGTCCTTGTCATGGTCGTTGCCTTGGGCCCCTCGATGATGAACGTGACGTTGGCTATTGCGGCCAACTATTTTGACAAAGTGATTCGGCTGGCGCGTGCCAGCGCGTTGAGCGTGAAAGAGGAGCCTTACATCTTGGCGGCGATCGCGGTTGGCGTGCGCCCATGGCAAATCATCCTTCGCCATGTCACGCCCAACTCCTTGGCTCCGATCTTCGTGCTGGCAACGCAGCAACTCGGTTCCGCCATCGTTATCGAAGCCAGCTTGAGTTTTCTCGGATTGGGCGTGCAACCCCCCAATCCTTCGTGGGGTAACATGCTCCAGTCAGCTGCCAAAGAAAGTATGGAGCTCGCTCCCTGGCTGGCCATATTCCCAGGAGTAGCGCTCGCGGTGGTCACATTTTCCTTCGCCGTTTTTGGCGACGGTCTTCGGGACGCCCTCGATCCTCGGTTGCAAGGGACATAAGAAGGATTCGATGGGTCGGACCGCGCCCAACTACAGGATTCACTCAATAGCTATCGGAGCAGCAACGGCTATCTCGGCAGGACCAAGGGAGTTTGATTGATGGTGCTACCTCTAGACGGTTTCCGGATGTTGGATCTTACGAGGCTTGTCCCCGGCCCGACGGCCTCATGGATGTTGGCCGATCTGGGAATGGATGTGCTCAAAATAGAGGATGTTGCCGATCGGAGCGCCTACCGGAACCAGACTGCGGCCCGTGAGTCTCGAGAGCGGGTTGGGATTGATCCAAAGGTAGCGGAGGCCGAGTTCCGCTCCAACGCCTGGGACCACATCGGGCGCAACAAGCGAAGTATCGCTATCAACCTCCAAAAGGCGGAGGGTCAAGGCATCCTCCACAAGCTGGTGGAGGATGCCGATGTCTTCTTCGGGTCCTTCCGGCTTCCCGTATACAAGCGCTTGGGTGCGGACTACGAGACCCTGAGTGCCATCAACCCGCGCCTGATTTATGCGACGCTGAGCGGCTGGGGCTTCGGCAACAGCTCTTCAGATTGGCCCGGCAACGAGCGTAACTCCCAGGGCATGTCTGGCTTCACAGCCATGACCAGCGGACAGGACGCTGAGCCCGCAGACATGCTGTTCACTCCTGTCGACAGCTATTCGGCCGCCCTCGCGGTCATCTCCATCCAATCGGCGCTGATGGCACGCGAGCGGACGGGCAAGGGTCAGCAGGTAGATGTTGCGTTGGTTGAGGGCGGGACGGCAATCTTAAACGGTGCCGCCCCCGGCTATTTCAAGGATAGAACCTACAGGCATCGCGGGTTTCCCAGCATTGGTAACATCAAGTGCAAGGACGGCAAGTACATCAGCAACGCAGCGGCCTATCAGAATCACTTCTGGGCGCCCTTCTGCGACGCAGTCGGCCTTCCTGAGATGCGAGAAGACCGGCCTGACCGCGATGAAGGCGCTATCCGCAAAGTCAGGGAGCACATGCTTATGAAGACTCGCGATGAGTGGATGGCTATCATTCCGAAAGAGATCGCGGTCGTGCCAGTGCTCGAGTTTGACGAAGTCTTGGAGGGGCAGTACGCCCGTGAACGAGGGATGGTGTTAGAGCTTGATCACCCGATGGAAGGGAACGTGCGTCAGTTGGCGTCGCCGTTCCACTTCTCGGACACCCCAACCACGTTCCGCAATTTCGCGCCCTTGCTTGGCGAGCACACCAGCGAAGTCTTGCGTGATCTTGGATACAGCGAAACTGACACTGAGGCGTTAGAGCAGAACGGCGTGGTACGCCTTAATCATTGGAACCTAAATCAACCTTGAGCAATTTTCATTAATCCTCGATAGTAACGTTATTAGTTGCAAGGGAGCGAAGAGCAGTGGCCACCACAATCGATGCAGACACTCATGTCGATGAGACCGAAGATACCTGGGAGTACATGGCCGCAAGCGAAGCGGAGTACAAGCCGGTGGTCGGGTACCCCAGTAATCCAGACCCCAAGCGCCCAACGCAGCACTTCTGGGTGATCGACGGCGATCGTCAGCCTCGCTTGCACCGCGAAGACGCGAGGACGATGACCACAGTGGGCACCCGTGAGCTCATGGATGTCCCGGCGCGCTTGCGAGACATGGACGAGCTTGATGTGCAGGCCCACGTCATGTACCCCACGATGTTTCTCGTACAGCCCACTAGCAAGCCTGAGGCTGACGTCGCCCTCAAACGCGCCTACAACCGGTGGCTGGGTGATCGCTATGAGCAGTCGGGCGGCCGTCTCCGGTGGCTATGTTTGCCACCGCTCATGGACATGGACGAGAGTATCAAAGAGCTCCGATGGGCCAAGGATCACGGCGCGGTAGGTCTCTTCAAGAAGGGCAACCGGGAAGCCGACAAGAACTTCACCGATGACTACTTCCAGCCTCTCTGGAATGAAGCCAACGATCTGGAGATGTCCGTATGCATGCATATCGGCAGCGGCATTCCGAACACACGAGAGAACCGTACGGATGGCGATACTCGTGGCGCTCGCGTACCGTTCGCCTATCTGCCTGAGACCTTTACGAATTTGGTGATGAGCAAGATGCCTCACACCTACCCAAACATCAAGTGGGGAATCATCGAGGCTGCGTCAGGATGGATCCCCCACGAGCTTTATCAGATAAAACGCCGCATGGATCATCCAGGATCCGTCGGTCCTTCCCCGAAGACGCTTAGCTACGCGGACCTATCCGACGGCTTCGACACGTTGCACGATACATTGCGCGAACTCAATATCTTCGTTACGTGCCTTGTGGATGAGGACCTTCCGTACATCCTCAAGTTCGCGGGTGACGATAACATTGTCGTTGGGTCTGATTACACGCACGCGGATCAGTCCCAGGAGCGCAATTTTCAAGAGGCGCTTCGCTCTCGAGCGGCATCCGGTGAGATTTCGCAGTCAGCTGTCGACAAGATGCTTCATGACAATCCGAAGCGGCTCTACGGGCTATAGCCGTCAATCATTGAGGAGGGGATGGCCAACGCCTCTCCTGCGTCAGCTAAATAACGCTTGAGATGAGCACGCGTCACTCTTCTTTTGGAGGAAGCATGGGCCCTGTTCTTGAAGGTCTTCGTGTCATCGACCTGACCACAGGCATCGCGGGGCCTGGTACCGCCGTTTATCTGGCTGACCAGGGCGCGGATGTGGTGAGGATCGAGCCCCCGCCGAGCAATGCCAGCAGCGACCCTGCAGCTGATGGTGGTACCGGTTATGTTGCTCAGAACCGTAATAAGCGGAGTGTCACGCTCAATCTAGCGACACCCGAGGGCAAGCAGATCTTCCGAAAGTTGGCCGAGCAGTCGGACGTGGTGATCTCCAACATGAGGCTCGCTGCAGCGACCAAACTGGGAGTTGATTACCAAACGGTTCGAGAGATAAACCCACGGATAATTTACGGCGCTATTTCCGCGTACGGCCCCAAAGGACCATATGCACTGAAGGCCGGGTACGACCGCCTAACCCAAGGCTTCTCAGGAGCGATGTACCGCAGATGGGAAAGTGGAATTCCCGTGAGCACGGGGATCTTCCTCTCAGACCCTTCAATCCCAATGCTGTTGAGCTACGGGATCACGCTTGCGCTGTTGCAGCGAGAGAAAACGGGAGAAGGGCAACTTGTCGAAACCTCGCTTCTTGCGGCTGCTATCGCTATGCAGATGACCAATCTCATCAAATTCGAAAACTCCCCAGAGCCGTTGCGGGATTTTGATATGCCTACCTACGGCATCTATCGTTGCGCTGACGATACCTACGTCAACGTAACCGCGCTTCGGCCTGCACAGTTCTGGAGGCTCTGTGACGTGTTGGACCTTGCCCATATCAAGGAAGACCCGAGGGCCAAAAACCCGACCGGCGATAGAAGTTTCAGGGAAGACGTATATCCGATCATCGAAGCGATGTTCGAGACGAAACCTGCGGCAGAGTGGCTGAAGCTGCTCGACGACGCTGATGTGCCTGTAGCACCGGTTCTTGAACGCGATCAAGTGTTCTACGAGCCCCAAATGGTCGAGAACAGCATGTTCGTTCGCGTTGAGCATCCCGTCAAAGGGCCGGTACTGTCTTTCGCGCCACCATTCACGCTCTCCGAAGCGGACGAAGTGCATCACAAGGCGCCACCGCTGTTGGGCGCGCACACCGATGAGGTATTGGTGGAATTGGGGTATGACCCTGGCGAGATCGACGCGTTGCGGTCCAAGGGCACGATATAGTAGGCAGCCGTGTGCCGGACGGAAACCGGCCCACATTTCGTACTTACGTTCTTCGTTACGAAGGGACACCGCAACCATGGCGACGCTGCACTACAACAAACATGGCCACACGGTCGTCATCACGATGGAGGGCGATAACGACCTCAATCTGGGTATGACCATGGGCGAGATGGACGAGCGCCTGATCGAGTACGCGCAAGACGATGATCTGCGCTGTTGCATCGTGACCGGATCAGGAACGCGGGCGTTTTCAGCGGGTGGGAATCTCAAGAGGGCAGCGGAAACGGGCAGGGTCAGTTCTGGACGTACAGTCTGGTCATCGCAATCACCCTCGCTCATCGGTGGCATGGAGATTTGGAAACCCATCATCGCTGCGGTTAACGGCCATGCGATTGGCGCTGGATGTATGTTCGCACTCGCGTGCGACATTCGGCTCGCCTCGGACAATGCTCAGTTCGGAATCCCTGAGGTAAAACTCGGCTTTCCCTCCGGGATGGGCGCGCCTCAGCGACTGCCTCGCATCATCCCGTTTGGGCCGGCGATGGAGATGCTCCTGACAGGAGATCGGATATCCGCCGAACAAGCGCTGCAATGGGGGCTTGTCAATCGAGTGGTACCCCAGGCTGAATTGATGAACGTTGCGTTGGAGATGGCCACCCGCATCGCGGCTAACCCTCCGTTGGCCATACAAGGCGTCAAGGAGATGGCCTACCGCTCGCGTGAGCTCACCATCCCCGAAGGCTTGCGCATGTCTGCCCTCATGGGCCACATCGCGCGCGATACAGAAGACGCCAAAGAGGGCTTACTCGCCTTCTCCGAGAAGCGGCCGCCTGAGTTTCAAGGCCGCTGAGCCCTGCGAAGCAACCGCAAGCTTCACTAGAACGCTTGACCGGCCTTCGCCAAACGCAGGTAGTGCTGGCTGCCGCTCCAAGCGAATCGGTCTTCGTGATCGCGCAGGACATCGCCCGCGCGAATTAACAGCTCGACGTGTGCCATCGTCTCCGACAATGCGGGTAGGTACACTCCGTCAAGGCTCCGGTGCGCGAATAGCTGCCGTGTGATCTCAGCCAACGACCAGGTCGTGTTTCCCAGGAGTTCCAGGATCTGTTCTAGACGTTCGACGTGGTGATCCACGATCACCTGGGCTCGCGCCGCCGTGATGATATTCAGCTTGCCTCGATTCAGTAGCCGGTGAGCTGGCAGCACGAGGGCTTGGTCCCCCTTCGCGGCGATCATCAGCAGTGATCGGAGATAAACATCTAGCCCGTACAGCTCATCCTCCTCAGCATGCTTGGCGGGGATGGCGGCTCGCACCTCAGACGGGAACTTGCTCTTCAATGTGGGATGCGGCGTGATCTCCGGCAGGATATGGTCCCCGGCGAAAAGAACGCCGTCCATGGCGATCGTCAACTCATCTGGAGCATGCCCCGGCGTATGGTAGAACGTGAGCCCCGCGCCTTGGTCACCATCGTCGACCAGGCGAGTGACGTTTACCTCGCGCCGCTGATCAACGTAGCGCTGGCGTCGTGCGACGTCCTCCGGTGCGAAGAATGGCTGGCCGTAGGGCGCGAGTTTTTCCGTGTCTTGATCGAGTGCTTGCTGCACCAACGGATAACTCTCTCCTTCTAGGTTGCTACGGTTGTGAAACCGCAGGCTGTCCCAGAGGACGTGTGCCCACACCTCCACCCCCCAAGTCTTCGCCAGAAGCAAAGCTCCGCCGTCATGGTCGTTGTGACCATGAGTGATGATCACTCGCTTGATAGAGTTGGTGTCGATCCCGATGTCGTGGAAAGCGTCGGTGAGGTGCTCAATGATCAGCCCGGAGCCCGCATCAATGAGCGTGAAACCGTCCGGCGACTCCACGATGTATACCCACGTTGGGCCCGTATACGAATGCCAATCCTGGGGTACGGCGATTGCGTGGAAGGGGGGGGCGCCAACGGGGGTTATCCGTAGCAGTGTGCGGCCCCCATCCGAGTCACCCTCTCGCAGGACATCGAACGCAGCTAGCTGGTTCGGGGTCATGCGAGTCCACCCCGTGAGGTGGGCTCGCACGCCAACGCTTGGTATCCGATGCTAGACAGGGCTGTGTGCGATGGCAGATGCTGGCAAGCCATCGCGCAGGGAGTGCTTAGAATCATGGTTCCTTATACCCGGCTAGTTTCTCGGGTAGAGGTAGCGGGCCTCTCAGCGAACCCGAACACATCCTCACCGAAACTCCGAAAGTCAGTCCTTCAGTCCGGCGAGGAACGCCCGAAGGCATTGTTCGAAAGCGACAGGGTTGTCTCCTGGAACCCGGTGGCCAGCGTCCGAGACCTCAACAAGCTGACTGTTGGAGTTTCGTTCGATCATCCTGGCCGCTACGTCAGCTCCCAGCATATTGCTGTGTTCGCCTCGCACGAGCAGCGTCGGACATTGGATGCTTTCCCACGCCTTCCAACGGGCCGCCGGGTCTTGGCGTGCCGTGGCTTGGTTGGCGCGGCGCGCGGGATCGCGTAGAAACGCATCGTACTTCCACGTCCAGCGCCCGTCCGGCAGTTGGCGCAAACTGTGGTGCAGGCTGCTCCGTATCTGCCATTCCGGTCGGAACGGGCTGTATTCGATAACTCGCGCAACGAACGCGTCGAACGAATCCAGGACATCGGATTGCGTTACGAACGAGTTGACTGCCCCTTCACCCCGAGAGCTGGGCTCTGGGCCCACGTCTACCACGATGAGCGCGCGGACCGTCTTTGGGTTAGCTGCCGTATACGCGATGGAATTGCTGCCTCCCATCGACAATCCCATGAGGATTGGGGATTCTAACGCGAGAGCGTCGACGACTCCTGTGATGTCGCCGAGGTAGGCTTCGCGACCGTAGTCTTGGTCGCTAGCCCACGCGCTGTCGCCGTGCCCGCGCTGGTCGATGGCGACGATATGGTATTGGTCACAGAATGCCAGGGCCGTGAAGTCCCACATGTGCGCGTTCTGAGCGCTTCCGTGGAGGCAAAGCAGCGGGGGCTTGCCGTCACTGCCCCAATCTAAGTGATGAAGATTCATCCCTTGGACGTCCAGGAAGCGGCTGATCGGCTCACGTTGGTCTGCGACGCTGGTGCCAGTACGGATAGCGGCCTCGAACAGCGAAACCTCAGCATCGGAAGACAAATCGTACCACCTTTACCCGGAATCTATGTTGCGAAACTACTCCTATCCGCCTCATCCGTCAACGACAAGTGATCAACATTCTGTGGGCGGGATTCTGAAACGGAGGAGATGCGCTATCGGGGGCATGTTGTCCCCTACCAACGTGGGATTACGGTTGGGTAGAATTCCATCTTGACCCAAGAGCGACATATGCTCAGCAGATGCGGCGTGAAGGACTATGAAATTGTGAGCCTGATTAGTTTTGATATCGACGGCACCATGGCGTTTGGTGACCCATCCGGTCGCATTGGAGTGGACGCCGTGATCAAGGCCAAAGAATTAGGTTTCATCGTGGGCAGCGCATCGGATCGCACCCTAGGGGCGCAGACCAAGCACTGGGACAACGTGGGAGTAGATGTGGATTTCGTGTCCTTGAAGCATCGACTTCTGGAAATCAAGCAACGATTTCCCGATGGGCCGCACCTGCACATTGGCGATGGCGATATGGACCGCTGGTTTGCGACCAAGGCTGGGTTCGATTTCCTCTGGGTCGGCGACTTGCCCACCGATGGGTCTTTGGAATGGCTACACGCTTACCATCGTACCGAGGTGTTGGGTCAAGGCGAGATTTAGCACGTGCTAACGGGCACTGGCGCAGGTTGATCGCCGCATGGCGAGGTGTGGCGTGGCGTCCCGGCGATCAGAGTGGTATCGTGCGGCTCGACTCACCCGGTGTGGTGGGGTCGCTATTCGCCCCCCCCCCCCCCCCGGCG
>CAUZFB010000077.1:0-8055 GCA_963579135.1 Dehalococcoidia bacterium
GCTGGGCGACCTTCTCGAAGAGACTCTGCACGCACTCGGGTGAGCCGGGTGGCGTCTTCTTGACCTCATCGAGGATGTTGTCCTTCTGGCGATGGTCGTAGAGGGGCACGGCTGCGACGAATCCAGCCTCGGCTACCCGAACCGTTAGCGCCTGGATAACGTGCTCGACGCTGGCCGAGACCTGGGTTGACGATCACGGCAGGGTACGGGCCGTCGTAGTCAGGGGTGGCCACGTAGAGCGGCATGGGGTCGCCGTCGACGGTGAGGGTGTCCCCAGCTCGCTTGAACCAAGGCCTCTAGCCCTCGATCTTGCCCTGCTCGACTAGGTACTTAGCGAATCCGAGCCTGTTCTGATCTAGAACCGGGGCGTGGGATTTGAGCGGTGGGCGCGGAACAGGAATGAACTCATGCTGCTGAAAGCGCTCGGTGATGAGCTGGACGCGGAGCTGCTCAAGCGCTTCGACCACATCCACGGCCCAGAGGCCCTCGATGTCACAACCGGGAAGCTCGGGGTACGAGGCACGGCGCAGCCAATCGCCATCGGGGCCCTCGAAGGATTCCATGATCAGCTTGTATGGAACGGCCAGGTACTCTTCCAGCTCCATTTCCCCTCCGGTACCAGAGTGTGGCTGTATTCTACGCACGTCCGGCTTGTATTGCTCCCCCGGGTTCGTCGATTGGCCTGCGGCGCATGAGGCCGGAGATGGTACGGGAATCTTTCGGCTTCGCCGACTGAGCAGGCCTAAGGCCTCTCGCCAAATGATTGCGGTATGTTATAAGACGATCGCAAAAGACATGCGCCGCAACTGGCCAGAGGGACGATGACGAACGCAATTGCTGACGTGCCGCGCGCGCTCGAGCTCCGCGTCTTCCTCGACGCAAGAGTCCGGGCTGCATACATGTGAAGAGACGAAGTGAACTATTCCACAGACGATGCGAGCCGTTTTTCGGTACACAACACCAAGATAAAGAAGGTTGTTGTTGGCGATCAGTCGCTTCTTCAAAAAACGATAACCTGCAATGTTCGTTTGCCTTTTTCTCTAGAGAACCTAGCTCATCACATGAGCGAGTATCAAGAATCTTTGGTCGCAGCTGGCGTTGCGATGCCAAAGGTATTCGATGTACGAATCGAGAATGACTGTCTGATCGTCCTTTGCGAGGATGGTGGTTTGAATCTCATCGATCAATACGAAACACTGGAACGAATCATGTCCTCTAGTGAAAATGTGGTGGCAAACGTTGTGGCAGTCCTACACAAGGTGATAGTGGCGGGAGTTTGCATTGACCCGCACATCAAAAATTTCGTAGGGCAAGGTGAGGATCTGTTGTACGTCGATCTCTCCCCTCCACTGACTGAGGGATATGTCGCAGCGCGATTGTCAGTGGCTGCTGGAGCGGATGAACATCAGATCCTGCAGGACAATTTCTCCTACTTCCGGCCCGAATTCATTCCGTATCATTTCGCCGGCGATTTTCTTGATATCGATCCGGCAGCCGAAGCTATCTTTCCTGCGCTTCACTCAATCCTATCTAACCAAGGTCTTATCGACGGCGTCGATCTTGCACCGTTCACTTCCGAAGCAAAACAGATTCGTCAACTTGAGAACCTTCGATTACGCAGAGGCATATTCATGATTTGATCACGGGGTCATGGCACGCTCGGAACTTCTGTTCCCGCACAAGCTGACCGGGGTGAGCCAGTCGGGACGGGCCTGAAATCGGGGAGCGAAGGAAAATTGTATGGGCGTGGATGATATCCAGAAAGTCGGGGTGGTCGGGTCGGGGTTGATGGGGCATGGAATCGCGCTGGCATTCGCGATGGGCGGATATCCAGCGATGATGTGTGATCTGAACGATGACCTGCTGATGAAGGCGATGCGGAATGCAGCGGCGACGGCGAAGTTATTCGTGGAAGAAGGCTTAATCACCGCGGAACAGGCGGAGGAGGCTATCGGGAGGCTTTCCACGACGACCGAGCTGGCCGAGCTGGCGGCCAACAGCGACTTCGTCACTGAGGCGATCGTTGAGAGGTCGGAAGACAAACGAGCACTTTTCAACAATCTAGATGAACTGTGCCCGCCGCACACGATAATCGTGAGCAATACGTCGTCTCTGGTGTTGAGCGATTTCGGCTCGGACGTGAAAAGGCAGGACAGGGTCGCGGTGACACACTACTTCTCGCCGTCGGCGATCGTTCCCGGGGTCGAGGTTGCGAGAGGGCCAGGAACGTCGGAGGAGACGTTCGAGACGGTGTATGGGCTGATGAAACGCATACGGCATGTGCCGATCAAGGTGCAGAAGGAGCTCCCCGGGTACCTGCTGAATCGGTTGCAAGCCGCGTTGTCGACAGAGGCGTACCGTATGTGGGCGGAGGGAGTGGCATCTGCCGAGGACATCGATCTGGGAGTGCGAGCGACGTTCGGGTTCCGCATGCCCCAGGAGGGACCGATGATGCATTACGACCTAGCGGGCGTCTGGCGATGGCCGAAGGACGTCCGCATGGGGATGTTGTCACGCCACACGGCGGGGCTGAGTGAAGAGGCGGCGGCGCAAATCACGAAGCGCTACGAGGACGGCACGCCGTGGTTCGGGGCTTCGGGGGGAACGGCGGAGGACGTCGAGGAACGCGACCGGGAGTATCTGCGTCGGCTGAAGGCGCAGTACTAGTCCGCCGAAGACGAAGGGAGCGGGCATCATTCGTGAGAATTTAAACAAAAACGTCCGCGCCGAGCCAATGAATCAAAGGGGCAACGATGGAGAAATCCACCGTTGGTACGACTACGCGATCGTACAGAAGGAGTTGCTCCAGGATTCTGCCCGCAATTTGTCAGTCATCCAAAAAGCCTTCGAGCCGTTCGGCGGGACTGCCGACGTCCCAAGGCAAGAACAGGCCGTTCGCGAACAGGGTTGATAGCTATAATCGCGACTCCCGAAACACCCATTCCGTGAAGGTATGTGGATGGACATTTCTACACTAGAGCCGGGCCACAAGTTGTTCTCTCGGCGGATCGCCATAACCGACGACGCAGTCGCTGGCTATCTGACGGCGGTCGACGATGATGGCGAAGCGTACGCACGGGAGGGCATCACACCGCCCATGGCGGTGGCTGCGGTGGTGATGGGCGAGGCACTGCAGGCGATAGAGCTCCCCGCAGGGGCTGTGCACACGGGCCAGGAGCTAGGTTTCGAGGCCCCGGTGAACGTGGGAGCCGAAGTGGACTGCGCGGCGACGGTGGTGCAAAACAGCGTGCGGCGCGGTACGAGGTTCATGGCGCTAGAGATCACGGCGGATGTGGGCGATGATCGGGCGCTGACGGGGCGAGTGTCGTTAGCAATCCCGGAAGGGGCTATTCCAGAGGGTGGAGAGTAATGGCAACGCCCGAGTCACTCCCAGAGATATCGCACAAGGTAACGCAGGCCCAACTTGCCAAATATGCGGATGCGAGCGGCGACCACAATCCACTGCATCTCGACGAGGCCTTCGCAGCCGGGACGCCATACGGGCGGACAATCGCGCACGGCATGTTGGTGCTGGCGTTCGTATCGGAGACGATGACCAAGAGCTTCGGTCGCGCGTGGATGTGTGAGGGGAAGCTGAAGGCGAAGTTCCGGGCGCCGGTGTATCCAGGCGATACCTTGACGACAACCGGGACGCTAAAATCGACCTCAGACGCGAAGGCGACGTACGACTTCGTGGTACGCAAGCAGGACGGCAGCGACGTGCTGACCGCTGAGGCCGCGGTGCCGATCGCGTGCTGACGTCGCACGCAAGACCTGGAACGGAGAGTGACTGAATGAGCGATACCGCGACTATCGCTATCGACGCGATGGGAGGTGACTACGGTCCCTCCGAAACGGTGCGAGGCGCCGTGCAAGCTGCCCGCGCGGGCAACGTAACAGTGCTGCTGGTAGGCGACGAGGCCGAGGTGCAGCAGGCGCTGGCAGCGCAGGACGCGGCCGGTCTGCCGATCAAGGTCATACCATCCGAGGGAACCATCGTGGAGGGTGAACACCCGGCGAAGGCGCTCCGCTCCAAGCCGAAGTCCTCAATCGCGGTGAGCGTTGGACTGGTGAAGCAGGGTGTTGCCGACGCGTTTGTCAGCATGGGCTCGACAGGCGCCAGTATGGCGGCGTCGGTTTTCATGCTGGGCAAGTTCCCGGGGTTGGACAGGCCCACGTTGGGCGGGCCCTTCATCGGGCTCGCTCCGACGACCACGATCATCGACCTGGGAGCGAACGTCGACTGCAAACCAGCACAGTTGCTCAACTTCGGGGCGTTGGGGGCGAGCTTCCAGCGATTCTACCTTGGCTTCAACGATGTCCGAGTGGGCTTGCTGAGCGTGGGCTCCGAAGAGGGCAAGGGCAATAGGCAGGTACAGGAGGCGTTCGACCTGTTCAAGGCGAGTGGCTTGAACTTCGTGGGAAACGTTGAGGGTCACGAGGTTTTCCAGGACAAGGCCGATGTGATTGTCTGCGACGGTTTCGTAGGCAACGTTCTGTTGAAGTTCACGGAGGGGCTCGCGGAGGCGGCGGCGCGGTACCTGGCAAGTGCCCTCGGCGCCGATTCGCCAGCGGTGAAGGCCGTCAGTGGGCTTACGGAGGCGGCCGAGCGCGGTGGCGGTCCGCTTTTCGGGATTGATGGACTGGCTGTCGTTGGACACGGTCGCACGAAAGGCGAGGGCATCGCAGCGTCAGTAGCGCTGGCGAAGCACTGTCTAGAAATCGATCTAGTGAAGCATATGCGGGAGGATCTAGCGGCTGCTCAGGAGCGTGCAGGGATCTCCGTTAACGACGGTGCAGCGGATGAGGGAGAGGCATGAGGGGACTGTCAGGCAAGACCGCGCTGGTGACCGGCGGCAGTCGTGGGATCGGCCGCGAGGTCGCTTTACGGTTGGCCGCTGAGGGCGTCGCAGTGGCGGTGAATTACAATACTGGAGAAGTTGAGGCGATGTCGGTTGTCGCCGAGGCCGAGGCTTTGGGTACGAACGCGGTTGCGTTGCAAGGCAGCGTGACGAGCGCTACGGACGCAGAGGGCCTCGTCGAGGCGACGGTGGCGAAGCTCGGAGGGTTGGACATCCTGGTGAACAACGCGGGGCTCACGCGCGATAACTTGCTGATGCGGATGTCCGAAGAGGACTGGGATGCGGTGCAGGACACGAACCTCAAAGGGGCGTTCCTCTGCACGAAGGCGGCGATCCGCCCCATGCTGCGCCAGCGGTCTGGCCGAGTAATCAACATGTCGTCAGTGGTGGCGTTGACCGGCAACGCTGGGCAGGCAAACTATACGGCGGCGAAGGCGGGGCTGATCGGCTTCACAAAGACGGTGGCGCGCGAGGTAGCCTCCAGGGGGATCACGGTAAACGCGATTGCGCCGGGCTTCATCGAAACGCGCATGGTAGCCGGGATGGCGGAGGAGCTTCGCGGGCAGATCAAGGGGCGCATACCGCTGGCGCGTTTCGGTGCGCCGGACGAGGTGGCGGCGACGGTGGCGTTCCTGGCCAGCGAGGACGCGGCCTACATCACGGGACAGGTACTGAGTGTCGATGGCGGGTTGGGTCTGTGATCTCGCTCCACCTCCACCGGTAGCGCCTGGCTACCAAGTAATTCGACAGACACAAGACACGGGAGAGTTTCAACAATGAACGTTGTTCCATCGGATCATCAAGGCCCGGGCGACAGAATCATGGTTATCGTGGCCCACCCTGACGATGCTGAGTTCATGTCGGCGGGCAGCGTCGCGGCGTGGACGAAGGCTGGCAAAGAGGTCGTGTACGTGCTGGTCACGAGCGGCGACAAGGGAACCGAGGACCCGGATGTGGTGCCCTCGCAACTGGCAGCGCAACGGGAGATCGAGCAACGCAACGTCTGCGACATCTTGGGCGTGGGGCCGATCGAGTTCCTTGGGCACGAGGATGGGACGGTGCAGAACAATCTTGAGCTGCGCAAGGACATCGTGCGGGCGATCCGGAAGCACAAGCCATCCGCGGTGATCACGCAGAACCCGACGGTGCGCTGGTCGGGGAATTACATTAACCACCCGGATCACCGCAATACGGGAGACGCGACGATGGATGCTGTATTCCCGTCGGCGCGCGATGTGCACATGTTCCCAGAGCTGAAGCTGAACGAGGGGCTGGCGCCGCACATCGTCCCGCATCTATACCTGGGGGACCGGTCAGGGGACGCTGACGTGACATTCGATATCAGCGATACGATCGATACGAAGATCGCTGCTCTGGCGGCGCACGTGAGTCAGGTACCGAAGCCTGAGGAGACGGGCAAGTTTATCCGCGAGGGAGCGGCGGTGGTCGGCGAGCGTGTGGGGTTCGCCCACGCGGAGTCGTTCAAATACTTTTTTCTGGGGAAGTGATAGCTCCACTTCCCCGGGCCGTAATATGCTGGAGGCACGATCTGAGTTGCGTACGTTACACGCGTGAGCCAACCGGAGAGGCCCCTAATCCTTGACAGGCTCCGTGGCGAGGGCGTAGGCGGGCTCGTGGAGGGTGACGGTGCCGCCAGCGCTCACAGGCTCGGTGGTAAGCGTGGCGCCGTCGGTGGCTAGTCGGGTGGTGACGAGGGCCAGACCCTTGATGCCTTCTGGCGTGTGGGCGACTGAGGTGATCTGGCCTGCGTTTTTGCCGTCAGGCCCGATGAGCTTGGTGCCAGGGGCAGCGAGGACGTCGAGGTCGACGGCCATCAGGCGTCGCTGAATCTTGTTGTAGGTCTGGAGCCGGGCCAAGACTTCCTGGCCGGTGTAGCAGCCTTTGGTTTCGCTGATGGCGCCTAGCAGGCGCGCTTCCAGGGGGTTATTGAACAGGCCGAATTCGGCGTCCATGGCAGGCATGCCATTCAGCACCCGATGGGTTTCCCAGGCGTCCTGCGAGATCGCCTGCGCTCCGGCTGCTACGAGGGCGGCGAGCACGGCGTCGCGATCAGCTAAATCTCCGACGATATCGTAGCCGTCGGCACCTCCCGCGAGCCTTCGCCAAACGACGACGGACGCACCGGCGATGAAGGATCGCGCGGCGGCATCGAGAGCGAGGTCGCTGATGTCGGCCACGCTCGTAATCGCGTGGGGTGCTACGGGGCCGCCCAGCGTCAGGTGGAAGGTATCGTTGGTGCGGTCAACGACTGAAATGTCTTCGACGAAGGTGTAGAGGTCCAGCCAGTCAACGACGGTCTGGGCGTAGTCAGGGCTGGTGAGACACCAGAGACCACCGTCGAGGGCGGCAAGGGCGAGGAGATCCACGACTCGTCCGTCGGCGTTGGTGATGACGGTGGTGGTGCCCTGCCCGTCAGGCAGCTGTTCAAGCTTGTTGGTGGTGAGCCGGTTCAGCAGGTCGAGAGCGTCGTCCCCAGTGATGAAGAGCCGACCCGCGGTGTCGGATCCAACGACGCCGCAGGCATTGCGCAGCGCGAGGAGATCTGGTTGGTCTGAGGTGGTGACGCTCATAGGAGCGGCGCTAGACGGAGAACGAGGTGCCGCAGCCACAGGCTTTCTTAGCATTGGGGTTGTTGAAAATGAACCCTTTGCCGTTGAGCCCGCCCGAGTAGTCGAGCTGCGTGCCCGCGAGGAAGATGTAGCTCTTCTTGTCGATAGCGAGCGTGACGCCGTTCTGCTCGATGAGCTTGTCGCCTTCCCGAGCGTCGTCGACGATGTCGAGGACGTAGGTGAGGCCGGAACACCCGCCGCCTTTGACGCCCACGCGCAGGACACAGGAGTCCTTACCTTCGGCGGCCATGAAGGCGTCGACATGGTCAGCGGCGTTCTGGCTGATGCTTATCGTAAGAGGCTGCTGGGCTGTTGTCATGTCCGCGTGCTCCATTCGAAAATGTCTACGTGGGAATCATACCACTTCCGCGGTCTGGTTCGCTGCTGGACCGGGTGCTGCCGCTCGGCGATGGTGGGCGTGACGCGAGGCGAGGCTTGTGGGGAGGCTCGGCTATTCGCTCGAAAGCGGCTACTGCCGGCTTCATTGCGTGAATCTGCCACGAGCAGATGATGTCGTTAAACCCAACAGAGAGGAATTGCAGGGGGGGGGGGGTGGTTAGACA
>CAUZFB010000078.1:0-7555 GCA_963579135.1 Dehalococcoidia bacterium
TACTACGTTAAAGTTGTGTGAAGAGCGCTTATACCCTCCAGATGGTGTTCTCAACTTCTGTTCTAGATTCTTGGGGCGGCGGATTGAGTTCATCTCATTCTTCTTTGTGGTTCTGAGAAGCTGTAGCGATGTTAGTGCGATCGAGGATTTCGGCCAAAGTCCACAGGTCTCGGTAACCCATGATCTTGCGAAAGCTTTCTCTCGGCCAGCAGGACTTCTCGCGCCTCCCAGCGCACAACCATTGCGCCATCCCGCCAGCGCCCGGCGCTGTTCGTTAATCTGCTGGCACTTCGCGGTCCACCACCCCACAAAGCCGTCCTACCATGTGCCCTGGAGAACCCTTCCTGTTGCGGCCGGTTGAGCGCCCCAAACGGTTGTACCGGCACTGAGACCGACAGTGAGAGCGACAAATGCGAAGTGCACAGGGCACAGAGGGGTTGTTCGCTGATTCCATGCGGCCATCCCAACCGCCGTCGTGAGCGCAACATCTACGTTACGAACGAATTCCACAAAGATTAACCGGGCCTTAACCAGCGCTTAACCGAGCCGCGGCTATCTTGGAGTTGGAGTAGTGGTGAATCCAATCAAGGAATCGACGAGAGGGCCTTCCGCGGAGAGATTTTTCCCGCGACCACACGGCGGAGCCGAAGCTAGGCAGCGACCAATCTCAACCTGGCGTTGGTTGCTCTGCCCGAGTAAGACAATATGAGAATACCTACGATCCTGACCTGCTTGATGACGATTGCGTTCCTGCTCGCTGCCTCCTGTGGGGGAGGCGGCCAAGAGGGCGGCATCATACGAATAGACGGTTCGAGCACCGTGTTTCCCATCACCGAGGCGGTTGCAGAAGAGTTCCAGAAGGAGAATCCTGCGCGAGTAACGATCGGCGTGTCCGGCACTGGTGGCGGTTTCAAGAAGTTCTGTAGCGGCGAGACCGCGATTACCGGGGCGTCCCGTCCCATCAAGCCGACGGAGATCGAGTTGTGCGGTGGGCACGGCGTTGACTACATCGAGTTGCCTGTCGCCTACGACGGCATCGCCGTCGTCGTGCATCCCGACAACGATTGGGTCGATCACCTGACCGTGGAGGAGTTGAAGGTGCTATGGCAGCCCGAGGCACAGACTAAGGTGGTGCGTTGGAGCCAGGTCCGCCAGGGTTGGCCGGACGAGGAGATCCATCTGTTCGGCCCGGGTGTGGATTCGGGAACGTTCGACTACTTCACAAAGGCGATTGTGGGCGAGGAGCACGCGAGCCGCGGTGACTTTACCTCAAGCGAAGACGACAACGTGCTGGTGCAGGGCATCTCGACCGACGGGCTGGCGCTGGGGTTCTTCGGGTACGCCTACTACGCCGAGAATAGCGGCAAGCTGAGGCTCATGCCGGTGGACGACGGCGACGAGGGCAACGGAGCCGGGCCGATTGCGGCCTCCCCCACGACGGTGGCCGATGGCACCTACCAGCCCCTCTCGCGCCCAATCTTCATCTACGTGGACAAGGGGGCTGCCGAGCGCGCCGAAGTTCAGGCGTTCGTGGACTTCTATCTGCGGAACGCGACTGTTCTGGTGGAGGAGGTGGGCTACATTGCCCTGCCAAAGCGCGCCTACGACCTAGTTTCCGAGAGGTTCACCAATCGCGTCACCGGGTCGTTGTTCGCGGGCTCCGGATCAAAGGTGGGCGTGACGGTGGAGGACTTGCTTGGCGGAACCTAGATCAACGGCGAAAGGTACGGCGGCTGAGGCGGTCGCGTTGATTTCCAATGCCGCGAGGGCGCGAACTAACGGACCTAGCGCTCCGCTGCGCGAGCGGCTGATCGAAGTGGGCCTGCGCGGCTGCGGCCTATTGTCGATCTTCACCACTGCGAGCATCATCTTAGTGCTGGCCATCGAGACATTCGCCTTCTTTCGCGAGGTGACTCTGGCACAGTTCTTGTTCGACACGCAATGGACGCCGCTGTTTGTCGACAAACACTTCGGCATCTGGCCCCTGGTGAGCGGGACGGTTTTGACCACGGGAATCGCGATCCTGGTTGCGCTCCCCTTCGGGTTGCTGGCGGCCATCTACCTGAGCGAGTTTGCTGGCCAGGGCGTTCGTAGACTCCTGAAGCCTGCTTTGGAAATGCTCGCCGGTATCCCGACGATTGTTTATGGTTACTTCGCGCTCGTTTTTATGACACCGATTTTGCAGGCTGTGATCCCGGGTCTGGCGGGCTTCAACTCGCTGAGCGCGGGCATGATCATGGGCATAATGGTCATCCCGATGATCTCCTCGTTGGCTGAGGATGCACTGTATGCTGTTCCAAACTCGGTACGGGAAGGGGCCTACGCTCTAGGCGCGACCCGCCTGTCGACGATCTTTCGCGTAGTGGTGCCGGCCGCTGTCTCGGGGATTGCCGCCTCAGTTATTCTGGCCGTCTCGCGGGCCATTGGCGAGACCATGATCGTTGCCATTGCTGCCGGACAGCAACCGCGCCTGACGCTCGACCCGCGCGTGCCGGTCGAGACGATGACAGCCTACATCGTGCAAGTGAGCATGGGGGATACGCCGACCGGAACGCTTGAGTACCGCTCGATCTTCGTGGTCGGCGCCACGTTGTTCGTGATGACGTTTACGATGAATTTCGTCAGCCAACGGCTCACGCGTCGCTACCGGAGTGCTGTATGAAGCAGATAGGCCGACGACGCGGTGTGGTCATCGAGCGCCTGTTCGTCGCACTGTGCTTGGGCGCGGTAATAGTGCCGCTGGGCCTTGTGCTCGTTCTGCTTGGCAACGTGCTCTCCGACGCCGCGCAACGACTAGATTGGGCGTTCCTCACCTCGTTCCCGTCGCGTAAGGCCGCGCTGGCGGGCGTTTACCCGGCGTTTGTCGGCACGCTGTACTTGGGCTTCATCACGGCAGGCCTGGCCCTTCCACTGGGCGTTGGCGCGGCGATTTATCTCGAGGAATATGAGCGCCGCGGGCGGCTGGCGAATCTGATCGAGCTCAATATCGCCAATTTGGCGGGCGTGCCGTCGGTGATTTACGGCTTGCTGGGGTTGGGCTTGTTCGTGCGGGTGGCGGGCATGGGCAGGAGCCTGCTGTCCGGGGCGGCGACGCTGGCGCTGCTCGTGTTGCCGATTGTCATCATGGCGTCGCGGGAGGCGCTGCGCACTGTTCCTCTTTCGTTGCGGGAGGGTAGCTATGCGCTGGGCGCAACCCGCTGGCAAACGATCCGTCAGGTGGTGCTGCCGATGGCGCTGCCTGGGATTCTAACGGGCTCGATTCTGGCGGTTTCCCGCGCGGTAGGGGAGACAGCGCCGCTAATCATCGTGGGTGCGCTCACCTACGTCACATTTCTTCCCGATGGCCTGGGCTCGCCCTTCACTGCTCTACCGATTCAGATCTTCAACTGGGTTTCACGGCCGCAGGCGGAGTTTCTTCTCAACGCCGCCGCCGGGATCGTGGTGCTGCTTGGCACCATGCTGGCGCTAAATACAACGGCTATCCTTCTTCGGAACCGATATCAAAAGAGGACTTACTAATCCGATGGTCACTGCCGGCACCTCGATCGAAACCGAAAGACGCCGAATGACGGGAAGCCCTTGTCCGGCGCCGGGTCGCCTGCGGGAGAGTTCAGTGAATAGCGACGTAGCGGCAACCAAGTTCCGCGTTCGTCGGCTTGCCGCCTGGTTCGGCTCGCAAAAGGTTCTGCATGGCCTCGACTTGGAGATCTCGAATAGGCGCGTCACCGCTATCATCGGACCCTCGGGATGCGGCAAGTCCACCTTTATCCGCTGCTTGAATCGCATGCATGAGCTGGTGCCCAGCGCGCGCGTCGGAGGTGAGGTGCGTCTCGACCAGGAAGACATCTACGGCCCTGATGTTGACCCGGTTCTGCTGCGCCGGCGCGTGGGTATGGTGTTTCAGAAACCAAACCCGTTCCCGTCGATGTCGATCCGCGATAACGTGCTTGCCGGCCTGCGGCTGACTCATCAACTCGACCGTGCCAGCGCGGACGAGACCAACGAAAGAGCACTGCGGAGCGCAGCCTTGTGGGACGAGGTGAAGGACCGGCTCGACGAACCCGGCGGTGGGTTATCCGGTGGACAGCAGCAGAGGCTCTGCATTGCCCGAGCGTTGGCCGTCGAGCCCGACGTGCTCCTGATGGACGAGCCGTGCTCGGCGCTTGATCCCATCGCCACAGCACGTATCGAAGACCTCATCCACTCCTTGCGAGAGAGGTATACGATCGTGATCGTCACCCATAACATGCAGCAGGCCGCGCGTGTTTCCGACCGCACCGCCTTCTTGCTGACCGGAGAACTGGTAGAATACGCGCCGACCGACCGGATCTTCACGGCACCGGCTGATAAACGGACCGAGGACTACATCACGGGCAAGTTTGGCTAGAGAACGACCCCACTCTCCATGCCACCAACTACTCTCAAGACGCATACCGACCGTCAGTATGACGCGCAGCTCGACGATCTGCGCGCGCGCCTGGTTGACATGGCCCGCCGCGTCGAGGAGATGATTGCCAACTCGGTTCGCGCCCTGGTGAATCGAGATGCTGCACTTGCAAAGCGGACGATCGAAGATGACCATCAAGTCAACCGTTGCGAGGTTGAAGCGGACGAGTTGTGCCTGCTGATTCTGGCGAAGCGGCAGCCCATGGCTTCAGACCTGCGCTTCATCACCCTCGCCCTGAAGATGGTGACCGATCTTGAGCGCATCGGCGATCTGGCGGTCAACATCTGTGAACGGGCGATCGACCTTTCTAGCGTTCCGAAAGTCAAGCCTTGGGAGGACATCCCTGGGATGGCGGCGATTGTACGCGCGATGGTGCGGGAAGCAATCGACGCGTTTATTTCCCGCGATGCGGTCAAGGCTCAGCAGGTCATCGAATGGGATGATGAAGTGGATGCCCAGTACCGCCACGTCGTTCTGGATGTCATCAATGTGATGATCGCTGACCGCTCGACGGTCGAGAACGGCGTGATGGTACAGTCGGTCGCCAAATGGTTGGAACGCATGGCCGACCACGCGACAAATATTGCCGAGCAAGTGATCTTCATGGTGCACGGCAAGGATATTCGTCACTTGGGCAAGCTGCCCAGGTAGATTTGGACATCATTTAACAGCCCAACTCTCAGTTAGGGCTCGTCGTATCGCGATCCCGGTCGAAACTACGTCAGGACGTCGGCGGGACCAGAGATCAAAGACGATGCACGGGCTACCCGCGTGCGGCTCAGACGCAATGATCGCTGCCGGAATCCGCGTCTCTGCCAGTCAATAGACATCTCACGCTACATGGATCGATCCCAGAAGCGACAGCGATCGGTGATGCGAAGAGTGCCAGATGGTTTGACCGATGTCACGAGCTTTCCGCTCTGACACTCGCTAGCTGTCTGAGAGGGCTCGATTTGGGTTCAGTTGTCGGCCTGGTTGCAGCGGATCGGACATCTGATCTCTCGGTGAGAAATCGTTTCTCAACATCTAGCCGACGGTTACCCTCCCACATGTCCGAGTAGTCGGCAAATCGGACGAGTGCCATGCGGTTGGAAGACCGCGAAGCGACAGGTGAGCCGACTCATCCGGTAGCTTTCGCTCATGAGCCTGGCGCTGTGCCGTGTCCCACAACCTCAACATTGTGGGCCACTCTACTTGGATCGAATAGGGCTCCTGAAATCAGGTAATTAACTCTGCCCGATGGGACCTCAGTTTTTGGGACAGGCAACGGTTCTGGCGGCCTTCCAGCAGTCGGTGGATGGTAGGAAGGCCACCGGCAGCGGGCTGGCAGCGAGACTCGACTCAGGTGGAGTTTCAGTTCCCCGGCAGAGGGGGGATAGGCGCAATGCGTTCCGGGTCGATCAGTCGGATCAGTGGAGATGAACTCGGGAAGTGCGGATGAGCCGCTTGCTTGTACTACTCGCACGCCTGATTCGTCTCGGTACTCACCGAGCAGATGAACTCGATGACCCCGAATACCGTCGTGAGCTGAGTACTGAAGGAGCGGTGAGCGTCGGCAATCGCTAGGTTATCGATGGCCTGTTGTACGGCCAGGGACGAATGTCCGGCTACCATGGCAAGCTTCTATAGCGCCCCAGCTGCAGCGTAGACTGGTCTTGCATTTGAGTCATTGGTTTGGCGATGCTTGCGTCCACATGCGAGCGGTCGGGGTGGATACAGAAACCGGGGCAGGACGGTAGTTCCACGAAGGAACGGCCTGGCCAAGAGTTGACGCGATCCACGCGAACGGTACGGGAGACAAGAAATGACCTCAAAGCGTGTAGTTCTGCTGCTCAGCGGCAGCATCATTCTGGTATCGGCTCTGATAGGCGCCTTACTTTATCCGGGCTCAGCCAGGGAAGGGAATGCAGGTAACGGGAAGCCAAGCGTCGGCTCGACCCCCCATGTTCCACTCAGCATCGAGGCGAACGAGGGTCAGACGGAACCCGAGGTCCAGTTCCTATCGAGAGGCTCTCCCCACGAAGGAGCCGCAGCGCGTTGAAGATAACAAGGAGCGACACGCCCATGTCGGCCGCGATGGCCGCCCAAAGAGACGCGAACCCCGCAAACGTCAGGACGACAAACAGCGCCTTGACTGCGATGGAAACCACGATGTTCTGCCGGATGACGGTGAGCGTACGCCGGGAGTGTCGGATCAGCCAAGGCAGTTTGGATAGATCGTCGGACATGAGTGCAATGTCCGCTGCTTCGATGGCAGCATCGCTTCCGGCGGCCCCCATGGCGATCCCGAGGGACGCCAGCGCCATGGCGGGAGCGTCGTTGACGCCATCACCGGCCATCGCCACGGTCCCGTGGCGCTCAACCAGCTTCTCAACGATCCGCACCTTGTCCTCGGGAAGCAACTCCGCGTGGAACTCATCGACTCTTGTTTGTTCCGCAATGGAGGCGGCTGTCTCTCGGTTATCGCCCGTCAACATGACGACGCTCTTGATGCCCAGGGCTCGCAGATCCTCGATAACTCCAGTGGCTTCGGGTCTAATCGCGTCTCCCAGGGCGATGAGCCCGCACACGTGCGCCTCGTTTCCGACGGCCACGACGGAACGGCCTGCCTGCGACAGCTCCACGGCCTTCGCGTGAACTTCAGCGGTCTCTTGTCCGCGCTCTTCGAGATAGCGGTGCGAGCCGAGCCAGAACTCTCGTCCGTCTAGACGGCCGGAGGCACCCTTGCCTTGAAGAATCTGGAAGCTTTCTACTTCGCCAATCGAGATGCCTCGACGTTTGGCATAATCTACGATCGCTCGTGCGAGCGGATGATTGCTATGCGATTCGAGTGCCGCTGCTCGCTGCAGTAGTTCATTTTCGCTGTGGCCATTGAGCGGAACGATTTGCGCCACTTGAGGGCGGCCTTCCGTCAACGTACCGGTTTTGTCGAAAGCGATCGCTCGAATTTCGGCGGGCGCCTCCATGTACGCGCCGCCCTTCACAAGGACGCCATTTCTGGCTGAGGCAGTCAGTGCCGCGACGATGCTGACGGGAGTCGAGATAACGAGTGCACACGGGCAGCTAATCACAAGCAGGACCAGGGCGCGATAGAGCCACTCCGACCAC
>CAUZFB010000079.1:0-7537 GCA_963579135.1 Dehalococcoidia bacterium
CCTCCTCAAGCACCGCGGGTGAGTGCTTGGGGAGGTTCGGATAGTTGAATCGAGCGGTTAGTTCGGCGAAGCGGCCGGGGTCTCGTCGGTAGGGGCGTTTTGCGGCTTGGTGATACCGGGGCGCCGTCCTCTCCTGGCCCCCTGCTTAGGGGGGAGGACATATTCGTTGGGTATCAACTCCAACTGAGCCGAGGAGGCAGTCGCCTGCTCTTCCTCGTCAGCGTTGTGATACTCGCGAATCTCTCTGACGAATCCATCTAGGTCATCGAAATCTCGATAGACACTGGCGTACCGGACATATGCGACGGAGTCGATCTGACGTAGCCGACGGAGCGCTGCGTCTCCAATGACGGAGGCAGGAACTTCCGCCCGGCCCCGACGTTGTAAGTCGCTCTCTATCTCTTCGACCAGCTTATCTAGTGCTCCGGTAGGTAGCGGGCGTTTGACGCACGCCAACCTGATGCTGCGGAGCAGTTTTTCCGAATTGAACTCTTCTCGCCGTCCATCGCGCTTGGCGACGACTAGCGCGGCATGCTGAATCCGCTCGTAGGTGGTGAACCGCACGCCACATGCTGCGCACTCTCGTCGTCTGCGAATCTCTTCTCCCGAGTCTCGGGAGTCAGTCACGCGCGAGTCTGGCGCTCCACAGTTTGGGCATCGCATGCAGTGATGGTCCTCCTGAGGCCAACCGCACAAACCGAGGCTAGCCGCACAAAGCGGTGGGGCCTGGTGGTGCAGTGCCGTTGTACAACAATATAGGGGATTGTAACGTGCGGTGGCTACTACATCATGGGCTTAAACCCGCTTAGGAACCACAGCGGCCATTCTTCCTGCTCTGGAGTGGCTCTGTCAAGTCCCAATTCCATCAATTTGCACCAGATGCCAGGTATGGGGTCTCAGGCCCACGATATCTGGTATGACTTGACAGGAAGTTGAATCGAGGAGTGAAGACAAAAAGATGGGCCCCGTGGAGTTACCAGCGGGGCCCGGTGATCCACTCCCATTGGCGCGTGGAAGCGATCGGGAGGAGAGCTCGGAGTAGTCATGGGGAGTGACCGCTCCGAAGGATCGACCCAGGTTTCAGGGGAGATGCCTGGGTCAGGTATTCGATTTCCGTGCCTCTGGTTATCTTCTCCATCACTCCTCGGGCTGGCCTGATACCAAACCCGGAGAGTGACGGAGACGGTAACAATGTCCGCCTTAGCCTGCGGACTGTCCTTGCGACGCCGACGCCTGGTGGGAAGCACGCAAGAACGGCGGGAGGTCGAGGTCGGACTCGTCGCCAAGAGCATCGCGAAGGAACGCTGAAATGTCGTCGTCGCGGAGGGTGCCCGTTTCGACGGTTGGCAGGCCGGTGGCGATGATCGTCACGCGGACCTCGTCTTCCATCTTCATATCGGTCACCATGCCGAAGATGATGTTGGCTTCTGGATCAACGGCATGGCTGATCACATCCGCCGCTTGCTGAACCTCCTTCAACGTCAGGTCGGTGCCCCCCGTGATGTTAAACAACACTCCACGTGCACCCTCGATGCTGACATCGAGCATGGGGCTGTTGATCGCGGCTTTAGCGGCGTCAACAGCACGGCCTTCGCCGGATGCGCTACCAATAGACATCCATGCGGGACCGGCTCCACTCATGATGGTTTTGACGTCGGCGAAGTCGAGGTTGATCTCACCGGGGACGGTTACGAGCTCAGCGATCGACTGCACACCCTGGCGTAGAACATCGTCAGCGATTTTGAACGCATTCTCGGCCGTCAGCGAATCGTCGCCGATGCTGGTGAGGCGATCGTTAGGGATCACGATGAGCGTGTCTACGTGTTCCCGGAGTCGTGCAAGCCCATCCTCAGCGTTCTTGGAGCGTCGACGCCCCTCGAATCCGAAGGGCTTCGTGACGACCGCGATGGTCAGCGCGCCGGTCTCTTTGGCGACTTCAGCGACCACTGGTGCTGCACCGGTGCCGGTACCGCCACCCATGCCGCCGGCGATGAACACCATGTCGGCGTCACGAACTGCTTCGTAGAGCTCTTCCCGGGACTCTTCGGCGGCGGCTTGACCGATGGAAGGATCGCCGCCTACGCCCAGACCACGCGTCAGCTTGTCACCGACCCTGATCTTGACAGGGACGTCTAAGCGAAGCAGGTGCTGCGCGTCGGTGTTGACCGCGAGGTATTCGACCCCCGGCACGCGATCTCGATACATTCGATTGACGGCATTGCAACCGCCACCACCGACGCCGATGACTTTGACTTGAGCCAGGCCGTCGACCTGCGGTGTCTGATTAGATCCAAACATGTCCATGATTCGGAACCCCTTTCCCTACGTGACTGCGACTGTGTGGCTGAACAGAGACTTTCTTCAAGAACCTGCGTCGAGAATCTTTTGGAGAAGATCCTTCAAGAACTTTTGTTATCCAGTTGGCGCCTCCTCAACTGGGCTGGCGCGGATCGCATGACGCGGCCATGGTCCGTGCCGACGCACGTGATGATTACGCAACGACTCACGCAGGGACCTCCGTGATGCGGCGGGGGGCGAGTCGTGAAAACCATCCCTTGAGTCGACCGAGGACGTTCGCATTCAGCGTTACGCTCTCCGCCACTCCTCCGGGATGTTGGTGCTGGATGGCCCAAAGGAGTAGGCCAACCGCAGTTGAAAATGAGGACTGCTCAAGTTCTGGTGGGAGCCCGAGTGTTGCCGACGGCGTGCCGACGCGGATCCTACACTTGCCGTACTCTGCTGCGATCTCGGCGAGACCGGGCAAATTGGCGCAACCTCCCGTGAGGACAATCCCGCCTGGTGGTACCTTGGTGAGACCGGACTGACCAACCTTGTGGAGAACCATGCGTACGAGCTCAACGGCACGATCGTGAAGGATCTGATTCAGCGTTTGGTGCGAGATCGGCCGCGTGTGCTCACCAAGCCCGCTTTCCACTTCGACGATATCGTGCGGACCAACCTGACCCAAAAGTGCTGAGCCATAGTTCAACTTGGTCGCTTCGGCGATGGAGGGGGGCAACCCAAGGCCAATGGCGATATCGTTGGTGAAATGATGTCCGGCGACCGGAATGGCGGCCGTGTACCAAGCCGCACCGTCGCGGTAGATTGCAATGTCAGTTGTGCCACCACCGATGTCCACGAGCACGGCTCCGGCTTCACGCTCGTCGGTGGTGAGAACGGCCTCTGCGCTAGCGAGGTGCTCGATCACCAACCCATGAACCTTCACTCCTGCCGCGCGGACGACGGCCTCTAGGTTCTCCATGGTGGCGACGTCTCCGACGACGATGTGGGATTCAGCGGCGAGTTTTTCGCCATTCATCCCAATGGGATTGCGGACCCCACGCAACTCGTCGACCTGGTAGAACCGTGGCACAACGTGGACGACCCTGCGCCGGTGGTCTGATTGCTTGACGGTTGAGCTCAGCAGGCGATCGACATCGTCCTGCGAGAACGCATTGGCTTGACTCTTGCTGCTACGTGACAGACTGGCAGCGGTATTGATGCAGGTCAGGTGCCCGCCGGTGATGCCGACATGCGCGGGAGGTAGCGGTGCGCCCAACATGGTTTCCGCGTCTTGAACCGACTTGCGAACGGACTCGGTCAGTTCCGTGGGATCAACCACCATGCCTTTGCGCATGCCTTCTGAGGTTGCGTGACCCAGGGCGATGATCTCCATCGTGCCGGTCGAGGAGACCTTGGCAACCAACGTCGCGATCTTCGTCGTGCCGACGTCGATAGCCGCGTATGTCGTCTCGTGTCCTGGTGCCATGCTTCCGCTCCTTCGTCCCTCGTACTGCCGACTAACGGGATTGACTCTCATCAGATTCAGGTACCAATCGTTCGGCGACCCGCAACTTGGCGCTGCGACTGCGAGGATTGCGCTCAACCTCAGCCTTGCTGGGTCGAATCACTTTCTTAACCACAGGTTTCATCCGGTCGGAACCAACGACGAACCGCTTGACCTCTCGGTCTTCCAGAGAGTGGTAGGAGATGGTTACCAGGCGGCCGCCGTCGTCCAGCACGCTTGCGGCCTGGTCCAACCCCGCCTGCAGGCTTTCGATCTCATGGTTCACGCCCATGCGGAGGGCTTGGAACGTCCGTGTGGCAGGATGCGTGCGGCTTTTGCGGTATCCGGAAGCTCGCGCTACTACGTCCGCAAGATGCTTGGCGTCCGTAATCGTCCGGTTGCGCACGATTGCCTTGGCGATCCTGCGCGACCTCGGCTCCTCACCTAGCTTGTAGATTAGGTTGGCAATCTCTTCTTCGGGCCACTCGTTCACGATGTGGTCCGCGGTCAGCTCGCCCTCGGCCGAGAAGCGCATGTCCAGCGTCGCGGGCCTCCTGAAGCTGAACCCTCGGTCCTCTGCATCTAACTGGCGCGAGGAGAGACCCAGATCGAACAGCACTCCGTCCGCAGGGATGAAACCCTCGTTCGCCGCCGCCCGTTCTAGGTGGTCGAAGTTTGTGTTCACGAGGACTGCGGACCCACCGTAGGGAGCGAGCCGTCCGATGGTCGCCACAATCGCTTCGGGATCGGCGTCGAGTCCCAACAAGCGGGTCTCCTTGCCCTCTGAGCCGGGCCCTGCAGCAGCCTCAAGGATCGCAACGGAGTGCCCGCCATCGCCCAGGGTGCAATCGATGTACGTCCCGCCGGGGTGTACGCCGAGACTCTCCAGTACTTCGGAGACCATCACTGGCCAGTGGTATGTTCCGGTCGCTTCCGTCACGATCCGGCCTCCTGACGAATGGGATTGACGTCCGCGAAGTCCATGTCTGCGTCGTTGATCTCCACGATCATTTCGCCCCATCGGCTGCTGTCCCACAGCTCCAGCCATGTTCCAGCGCCGACGATGACAACCTCCTCCTGCAGGCCCGCGTACTGTCGTAGCGGCTGAGGGAGAACTACACGCCCTTGCCGGTCGAGGTCCAGGTCAAAGGTCGACCCAAAGACTCGCCGTCGGAGCGTTCGCGCAATACGTGAATTGGGGGACATGGCGGCGTATCGGGAGGAATAGGCCTCCCACTCGTTGGGCGAAAATGCCCAGATGCACTGGTCAAAACCGCGCGTCAGGTAGATGCCGCCAGTGAACTCCTCCCGATACCGGGCAGGAATGGCGACCCTCCCTTGCGGGTCAACGCGGTGCTGATACTCCCCGTGGAACTGCATGCCGTAGGCTGCCTATACTCCCCAAAATTCCCCAAATCTAGCGTTATATTCACCAGATTGCCCCAAACATTAGTCATTGTATAAAACAATTGCAATACTTGTGTTCAGGAGTTTGGACGGATTTTCGTGCCGTAAGCCCAGCTCTCCTCGCGGCGGTATTAGGCTCTGGTTGGTCGCGTTAGCTGCCACACTCCATCACTAGTAGCGAGTGCCCTCATATAAATGACATCTAGTATTCATATGAAGTTTGTAGCGCGTTGATGAAACGGCGTTTTCGCGTACGTTTAGGGCCTTGCTAGGGCCCTGCTGTACGCGCCCCCCCTCACGAGTCGCGTAGGGAAGCAGCGATTGCTATAATGCCGACCGCTGTCAGGCGTAATCCTGAACCCATCCTGCGGAACGGACGCTTTCGACCATGCGCGGTGCGCGTGATGAGAAGTTGACTTACGCATAGCCTCGTCGGGGTGTCTCATGAGCTCTCAATACGGTGAATTTCTGCCTCCGCAACGCCTGCTTATGGGCGCAGGGCCGTCCAACGTCCATCCCCGGGTGCTGAACGCTATGTCGGCGTCGCTGCTGGGCCACCTAGACCCCGTTTTCCTCCAAGTGATGGATGACGTTCGGAGCATGCTCCGAGAGGTCTTCAAGACGGAGAACTCCGCAACTTTACCGGTTTCAGGGACTGGTACGGCGGGTATGGAAGCTGCCTGTGTGAACATCCTCGAGCCCGGCGACGTGTTCATCGTGGCCACCAACGGGTACTTCGGCGAGCGCCTGGCAGAGATCGCATCCCGTACCGGTGCCAGCGTGGTCACGGTCGATCACGCCGTCGGAGAGCCGGTCAGTGCCGCCGCTATCAAGGCCGAGCTTGCTAAACATGCGCATGTGAAGGGCGTTGGTGTGGTGCACGCCGAGACGTCCACCGGGGTCATCACTCCCATCGTGGAGATCGCGAAGGTCGTTCATGATGCTGGCGCACTGCTAGTAGTGGACGCCGTAACGTCGCTTGGGGGCGCCCCGCTTGAAGTTGACGCTTGGGACATCGACGTTTGCTACAGCGGAACGCAGAAGTGCCTTGGTGCGCCTCCAGGGCTGGCGCCAATCACCTTTGGCCAGCGTGCTATCGAGGTCATGACGAGCCGCACGACCAAGGTTCAGAGCTTTTATTTGGATATGACCGCGCTACGTGACTACTGGCAGCAGCGTGTGTACCACCACACCGCCCCCATCTCGATGATCTACTCGCTGAGAGAGGCGCTTAGGCTCGTCTTAGATGAAGGATTGGAGAACCGCTGGCGCAGGCACGCCACTAACGCAGCAGCGCTGATTGCCGGTGTCGAGGCCATGGGGCTTCGCATCGTTGCGAACGTGGATTTCCGGCTCCCCAGCCTGACCGCCGTATACTCGCCCGACGGCATCCCCGAGGCGATTGTGCGGAAGTATCTCCTCGAGAACTGCAACATCGAGGTGAGTGGAGGGCTCGCAACCATGCCGGAGCTTGCCGGAAAGATCTGGCGCATCGGCTTGATGGGCCATAACAGCATGGCCAGCAACGTCCTCTACTTCCTGTCGGCGTTGGAGGAAGCGCTGGCTGCTAACGAGTATGAAGTGGCCGCGGGTGCAGGTGTGAGCGCCGCCCAACGCAAGCTCCGCGAGCTGAACTCTTAACCGTAGGTTTCTTTCACGGCGCTCACGACCACCACATCCCAGTGGAAATCGATGGTGCCGTCGGAATTCTCCCGGAAGCCGAATGCCGCTTGCGCTTCGTCCGGCGCGGCCAATAGATCAACGCGCATCTCCCCGGAAGCATCTGCAGTCATCCCCGCGCGCTCAGCCCAGTCCGGGTACTGCAAAATCACGTAGGACATGGCGACGTCTGTGACCTTCAGTCCTGCATCTTCGACGGCGGTTTTCCACTGTGAAGGCGCTAGATTGCGGATATGGCTGGCATCGCGCCTGAGCTCAATGTCGTGCATCCAGGCTGCGGCCGACGCATCTTCCGGCGCACATGTATCACCGTTCACGAGCAACCCGCCCGGCGTGAGCACACGTTCCACCTCGCGCAACCAACGCGGGAGGTCCACGAAGTGGTGCGAGGCCGTCCGGCTAACGATCAGATCCACCGAGCTGTCTTTGAACGGCAATGCCTCGGCTGCCACTAACGCCATCTGAGTCACAGGCGCGCCGCGCTCTCCGCGCAATCGGCGGACCTCCTCGAGCATCTGTGGTGTCACGTCGGTTGCGATCACGTTGTCGCAGAGGGGCGCCACGGTGAACGCCGTGAACCCAGGTCCCGCGCCGATGTCAACGCCAACCTTGTAGTGCCTGCCCTCAACGAATTCTCGAAGGTCCACCAAACTGTTACGCATG
>CAUZFB010000080.1:0-7145 GCA_963579135.1 Dehalococcoidia bacterium
GGCTGGTGAAGCGGGCGACGGCGTGTATGCGATGGTGGGCGTTCATCCAGCCGTGGTCATGCGTGCTCGGGATCACATCGCGAGCGGTGCCAGCGGGCGCGACGTGCCGGTGGCGCTAGGAGTGCCGATCTACATGGGCGAATCGCGGGAAGCTGCGCTCGAGGGAATACGGGCATACGTATTCTCGAACATCAGCAAGCCTCACAAAGTGTTCACGACGGTGATGCGCGAGCTACACCCCGATCTGCCGGCCTTCGAGCGAGCGGACGATATCCCGGAGGACGTTCTGGCCACACTGGCAGACGGGGTTGGCATCGTTGGCACACCAACTGAGTGCGGCGAGCGCCTCGCGGCGTTCGTGCGTGAGACGAAGGCGCAGCACATCGTGGGTCGCGTTTTCTACGCGGGCGCGGACCAAATCGTGGCGCTCGATGCGCTCATCGAGGATGTACTGCCGTCGGTGTCAGTCGGGGTCGGCGGGGCGTAACGTTGCGGGCCGCTCCTGGAGGCCGAGCACAGCGCGCCTCCGTAAGGCAGCGTTGGCGATGATTCCTCCTCCACTGACGGCCATCACCAACGGCACTCCCACGATGGCGCCAACCGTGCCGATCACGAAACCGCCCAATGCGGTGAACGAGATAGCCAGACTGTGCAGGCTCACAGCACGTCCCCGAAGGTGTGGCGGTGATACCAACTGCATCATGGCACCGAGGGCGAGGTCGTAGGCATTCAGGAAGGCCATGACTGCGGCTGCTAGGGCGACTGATAGCAGGAGCGAACGCGACAGCGCGAATCCAACGAGCACGATGCCCGCCCCGGTAGCGCACACGACGATGATCTTCGCCTTTGGAACTGAGTCGCCGTACGCGGCCATGAGCAGGGTTGCACCGAGCATTCCCACACCGACTCCAGCCTGCAAGAAACCCAGACCCGTTCCACCTGTTTCCAAGACGTTCTTTGCCATTACAGGGATCATGACCAGGAACGAAAACCCGAGAGTCTCCATGACAACAGATACCGAGAACAGTGTCCGCAGCGAGGGGTCACGGACGGCGAGTTGCGCTCCTTCCAACGTCTGCCTGAACAGGCTGGTGGGCGACGAGTCCACACTCCCCTGGACATGGATAAGCAGCAGGAACGGCAGTCCTACCGCGAGGCTCGCACTCATGAAGGCGAACGCGCCCCAGACGCCCACCCAGTCGATGACGACGCCGACCAACAGCGACCCGAAGATCATCATGGGGGACGCCGACACCCGCCATAGCGACACTCCGTTGACCAGCCGATGGGGGCCGACCAGGTCGTAGACCATGCGATTCGAAGCGGTGAAGCGCACCGCACGCTGGCAGCCAGTCAAGAACGCGATGGCGATGGCCCACCAAAGCTCCGCTACGTCGTAGTAGGTGGCGAGCGCGAGTCCAGCGGCGACGACGGTGCTGATGATGCCCTCGACGACCAGGACGTTACGCCGCTGGAAGCGGTCGACGATGGCACCCGCAATGGATGAGAAGAGGAGTTGGCCGGCGCCGAGCACGAACGCGAAGATACCCACCCAGAACGGTGAGTCACCGGAGAGCTCGAGGACCAGCCAGCCGTGAACGGCTATCCGAACGTTCATATCGACTGCGGAGAAGGCGCTGTTCGCGAAGAAGAATCGGAATCCGGGCGCTTTCAGGGATGCGAACAAATTTTATGCCTTGGGCCATAACCGATTGGGAGCCACAACCAACGTGGGACTAGGGTTCAGCCTTTTGTGACTTTGGTGACGCCCTTGCGGACTTTGCCATCAGCGGTGAATAACTGTGGCCACTGATCTCGCAATTCTTTGGCTTCCTCTTGGGTCTTACGGGCAACCGGCGGGAAGGTGTCCAGCCGGTCGTACGGCCTGCAGGCGTCGATGAGCATGCGGTTGTTGTAGTAGCGTGCGCCACCCTCACCGGCGTAGGCCATCGGGTCGAGTGACGTGCTCCACATGCGCTTGAGGATATCCACGTCCTCGACGACGTCAGTCCGAGTGCACATGGCCCAGATCACCTCGTTGGTGTCCGTAGGGTCGATGTCATCGTCGACCACAACCACGTACCGGTTGGCATAGGCGCCGGCGTGGACCGCAGTCGTGGCGTGGGCCACCTGCTTCGCGTGGCCTGGGTACATCTGCTTGATGGCGATGACGTTGAAGAAGCGTCCACCACCCGCCTCGTGGGACCAGGCACCGACGACACCGGGGATGCCAGCCTTCTCAAGCTCGTCCCAGAGCATGGCTGCACGCAAGGGGCTGCGGAAGTACGTGTTGTCGTTGGGGGGCTTACCGGGCAGGCAGGCCAGCACGATTGGATCATTGCGCCAGACGACCGATCTGACGTTGATGATCGGCATGTCGCGCTCACCGGAGGCGTAGTAACCGGTCCACTCACCGAAGGGGCCTTCCTGGTGGAACTGGTCAGGCGGGATCTCCCCCTCGATGACCAGCTCCGCCGACGCAGGCACAGGCAGCCCCGTGTAGGGCGCGGAGATCACATCCAACGCCTCACGACGGATGCCTCCGGCGACAGCGAATTCGTCCTCACCGTAGTCGATCTCCAGTCCACCCATGAGCAGGAGAAGGGGATCGTGGCCGAAGGAGACGGCCACGGGGCAGGCTTCGCCTCTAGCCCAGTACTTCTCACGGATGATGCGACCGTGCTTGCCGGGGGAGATCATGATGCCGAGGGTTTTGTCGTCGTGAACCTGAACCCGGTAGGTGCCGGCGTTCACCCACCCGGTGTCCGGGTCTTTGGTGATAACGATATTGCCGGTGCCAAGGTAATTTCCCCCGTCTTCTGAGTGCCAGAATGGTGCGGGGAACTGGGTGACATCGACCTGATCCCCAACCTGGCGATTCTCCAGGACGGGGCCGTCCTCCACGAGGCGTGGAGGGATAGGCTTGAACTCCTTCAGACGATCGCGCCAGACCTTGACGAACTCGTGACGCGAAAGATCTGTGGGCAGGTCCAAGCTCTGGCAGATCCGCGGCATGGACGTGAGTACATTCGCTAGGAGCTTGTAGTTCTCGGGATAGCCTTTGATCTTCTCAAAGAGAAGCGCGGGGTTCTCCATCTCCCACTGGTAGAGATCCACGAGCCCACCCAACTCCAGGTGGGGGTCCGCACCTTCAACGCGGGTAAGCTCACCGAGCTTCTCAATCTCGCCTATCCACTCACGAAGGTCTTTTACTGCCATATGCTCTCACCAACAGAGACAAGATTTACTGGCGACAGCAGCGAATCGCGCTGGCTCGAAGTACTTTTGCCGAGTGCGAGGAGCGTAGAGAAAGGCCGAGGGACTGTCAACGAGGCTCGAAGGAGAAGCATGGACATCGCCGTGCTACTTCAGCTGCGTTCAGCGCAAAGGTAGTCTAGTGTGGCCCACGTGGTGATGTCGTCCGTGCGACGCACGTGGGGAGCGGTCCCATTCGCGGCGGTGATGTCAGCTATACTCCAAGGGCTACGCCCCCGTAGCTCAGTGGATAGAGCACCGGCCTCCGAAGCCGGTGGCGGGAGTTCGAGTCTCCCCGGGGGCACCATAAGATGATCTACCACTGCTCCTCTTAGCTTCACGTCTGGCGCCTCTCTGCGGTGTCCTGGTATCGCTGCGCCTATGCCCTACCCCCAGTCCTTAGACCTGGGCGACGCGCGACCGACATTGGGGAGTGGCTCAACGTGGCGCGCGACGACGTTCATGGTGCCTTCACGACGTGAGACTGTGCCGGTGACAATGAGCGCGGGCTCGCGGATGACCTGCCGGTAACGCTTGTAGATGTCCAGCCAGACCAGCGTGGGCGTATGGCCAAATTCGTCCTCCAACGTTAGGAAGTACGCCTTGGCCTGAGGTCGCTGGCGACGCACGACGAGACCAGCGATCTGCACCTTCGCGCCATCTGACTTGTCCCAGATGTCGGCACTGGTGGTGACATGGGGGAGATGATCACGCAGGTAGGCCATGAGGTGCGAGCGCGGGTGGACGCCCATCGTCCGATACTCTCCCTCCATGACCTCCCAGTCCGTTGCTTCAGGGAGCTCGACCATGTCCTGCGCGACGGGCAATTCCATGGCAAGTTGGCGTCCGATGGGCCGATAGCGTAGGCCCACTTCCCACCGGATCTGCCGTCGCGGCGGGGGCGGCGAGCTAGACCCTCGCACGGGCGAGCTGGGCCCTCGGCCGTGCGAGGGTTGCCGCTCTGCAACAGGGGCGTCAACAAAAGCAGAGGTGCTCGCGGGAGCAGGAGCACTGACGTTCGATAGGGAATCCAGGACGCCGGCATCGATGAGGTTGTCGAGGGCTTCCTGCCTGAGGCCAGTGCGTGTCATGAGGTTGGCGATCGAGATGTAGGGACCATGGGAATCGCGCCCAGCAACTATAGCGTCTGCGACGGTCTGGCCTATAGACGCGACGTTCAGCAGGCCTAGCAGCAGCGATTCCTCGTGGATCGTGGACTGCTGGCAACTGAGGTTTACGTCAGGGTTCAGCACGCGTACGTCGTGATGCTTTGCGTCCTCCTTCAGCGTCTCCAGGCTGTAGAAGCCCATGGGTTGCTCGTTGAAGAGGCCCACGTAGAACTCGAGTGGGTAGTAGCACTTGAGCCAGGCCATCTGGTAGGCCGTGACCCCGAAGGCATATGCGTGCGACTCGGGGAACATGTAGTGGCCATTGAACTTGCTGAAGATGCGCGCGGCGGTGCGCTCATCCGCGCCTCGAGCCGCTGCTCCATCGCGGAACCGAGGCCACCAGTAATGGAGGATCGCGTCCTGCTCATCGGCCCGACCATGGGCCCGGCGAAATTCCTCGGCCTTAGTCGAGGAGAACCCTGCTACGTGGATAGCAAGCTCGTTGAATTGGTCCTGAAAGAGCACCACGCCGAGGGTGCGTTGGAGTGCGGGAACCTCCAACTCATGCTCGTAGTGAACAGTGCCTGACGTACGGCGGCGGATGAACTCGCTAACGCCATCGTTGGCGCCAACACCAGGGCGGACGGCGGCGACTTCGATGGCCATATCCACGAGGTTTCGTGGCCTGATGCGGGTAATGGTCTGGATCTGCGCAGCAGACTCAATCTGGAATATGCCGATGGTGTCCGCCCTGTGCATCATGGCGTACACCTGCTCGTCCTCGAAGTCGATCTGCGACAGGTCGACCCGTGCGCCGGTACGCTGCTCGATGAGCGCCCCAACCTCCTGCATCTGCGAGAGCGCACCGATGGAGAGGAAGTCGATTTTCACAAAGCGCGCGTCCTCTACGGAATGCTTGTCCCACTGGCAGATGTAGCGACCGTCCATAGCGGCCTGGTGCACCGGCACGGAGTCCATGAGGGGCGTCGACGAGAGGATCATGCCGCTTGGGTGCTGCGACAGGCCACGGGGGAAGCCCGCGAGCTGGCCTGCCAGGTCGATGAGGTCTCGCCAGACCGGAGCATCCGCCTTGTCCCGGAAGTCTGGCATGACCAGCATCTCCTCTCGAACCTGACCAGCGCCTGCGTGCTCGGTCTGCTTTGCCAACTTGTCGATCTGGTCCTCAGGTAGGCCAAGAGCAAGGCCCAGATCCCGGATGGCGCCCCGTATTTTGTATGTGGGGAACGCGCCTGTGAGCGCTGCGTGCTCCCATCCGTAGTGCTGGTGCACCCGCTTGATAAGCTCCTCGCGGATGTTGCGCGGAAAGTCGAGATCTATGTCTGGGGCCGAAACGAGGTCTTCAGGCAGGAAGCGGTCGAGGCCCAGGTCGTACTTGAGGGGATCGATGTGGGAAAGCCCCAGCAGGTAACCGACCAGCATGGAAACCGACGACCCACGCCCGCGGCCAGGTGGCGATGCTTCTAGAGGCACGGAGGGGTCGACCAGACCTAGGTCCAGCTGCACTTCGCGAGCGATTCCGATGATCTCGTGGTACATGAGCAACAGACCGCCGAGGTTGTGACGCTCGATCCTGCGCATCTCTTCGCGCAGGCGGTCGTCAATCCTGGGTGTGATGCCCCCATACCTGCGCACGGCGGCTTCCCGACAGATCGCGTTCAAGTAATCGGTCTGTGATCGGCCGTCTGGTACGGGGTACTCAGGAAAGCGGTACGCGAGGTCGTGAGTAGGATCGAACCGGCATCGCTCGGCGATAGCGAGAGTGTTCTCGATAGCCTCAGGCAATTCACGGAAAAGCCTAGCCATCTGCGCAGGCGACTTCAGGTAGAACTCACTGTTGGCCCGGCGTTCGCGGTGCGATTCTTCAAGGCTCTTACGGTGGTGGACAGCAACAAGGCAGTCCTGCAGCCGGTGCCGGTCCTTAACGTGGTAGTGGGCGTTGTTGGTGGCAACAAGAGGGATGCTCAGTTCTCGACCGAGGGCCACCAACGCCTTCATCCGCTGCGTGTCGCCACGCACCAGGTTCTGCTGGAGTTCCAGGTAGAAGCCGTCACCGAACCAGGCCAGGTACTGCTTGGCGAGCACGCGGGCATCATCCCATCGGCCTGCAACCAACGCTTGCGGGATGGGGCCTTGCGCACATCCAGAGAGCGCGATGATGCCGTCGGCGTGAGCGGGCAGCAAGCCAACGTCCAGCCTTGGCTGACGACGGTCGCTTTGGGTGACAGACAAGGACAGCAGATTGCTGAGGTTCCGGTAACCGATGGGGGTCTCGGCAAGGAGGGTTAGGTGCGATGCCAAGGGCATTGCCCTTGACCCATTTCTCCTTACAGCGGCCTCTAACACACGGGCGCTGCTGGCTTCGGTCAACGCATCTGCGTAGAGGGTGTCCAGGGACACTTCAGCACCAACGATGGGCTGGATGTCTAGGCGCTTGGCCTTGCGGGCGAAGCGCAGCGCGCCGGAGAGGTTGTCGTGGTCCGTGAGAGCCAACGCGGGGTAGCCGATCTCCTGGGCACGACCAACTAACTCCTCGATGGTGGAGGCGCCCTCCTGAAACGAGAAGTTGCTGTGGCAGTGAAGCTCCACGTATTCCGCTCTGGCCGTAAGAACATCAGGCATGGCGCTGCCAGTACCAGGAGGATGAGGCGTGGTCGAAGAACAGCGTCATGCGGCGCCCGGTGTCGATCAACACCTCAAAGTACGTGCGGACGATGGGAGCGTCGCGCCACCACTCCTCCTCAACGCGCCAGACATCCTCGA
>CAUZFB010000081.1:0-7091 GCA_963579135.1 Dehalococcoidia bacterium
GGTCGCTGACCAAACGCGCCCTACCCATAACACTCCTGGGCATGGGGCTAGCAGGAACGCTTCAGGTCTTGGCTCCTCCTGGGGTGGTCGGCAAGTACATGGGCGATGATTCCGGCCTGCTGGGGCTTGGTATCGGTATGGCAGCGGGCATGATCACGCCGGGGGGGCCGTACGTTATGTACCCCATCGGAAACGCCCTCATGACCAGCGGTGCTGCGATCGGGCCGATGGCCGGCTATGTGTCCGCGCGGAACCTCGTGACCGTGAACCGCCTTGTGGTTTGGGAACTACCGTTTCTCGGCTGGCCGTTCACGGTCACAAGAATCCTCGTTTCCTTCTGGATGCCTATCGCGACAGTGATCCTTGTGCCGATCGTCTACGGGTTGCTCCCGCAGGGCATCCGGGATAAAGCTCCCCGCAAGGAGACAGGCCGATGACGCTGGGCGTGATGGCAGGACTTTTCCTGGCCTCTCTTCTGATTATCAGATGGCGCCACGGGAACGAGGGAGTCAAAGAGGGAATGCATCAGACGACCTCTATGCTCCGCCGTATAGCGCCGATGATGGTAATAGGTATGATCATCGCGGCCATGGTGTCGGTGGCGTTGCCGAGCGAGGTGATCAATCGTTGGCTTGGCGATGAATCGGGCATGACCGGCGTGTTGATCGGCATCGCAGTTGGCGCGTCGGTACCTGCTGGCCCCTATGTCGTCATCCCGTTGTTGGGGACGCTTATGGCCAACGGCGCTGGCGTTGGACCGCTTGCCGCCTTCATCACGGCGTGGAGTGTGATCCCCATCTCTCGGTCGCTGGTTTGGGAGTTACCGTTCCTGGGCCCGCCGTTCGCCATCAGCCGCTACGTGGTCGCCCTGTCGTTCCCGCTGATCGCAGCGCTGCTGGCGCCGCCAGTTTTTGCGCTGTTCGACTAACCCTGATCGCGTCAGCCTTCGTGTCCATCAGTTCAATCCATTCGAATAGAATGCAGACCGCAACTTGATCCCGTGGAGGCGACCGTGAGGGCGATACGAGTCGAAGCGTTTGGTGGGCCTGAGGTCTTGACGCTGGTGGAACTGCCCGACCCCGAACCGGGTGAAGGCCAGCTCTTGGTTCAGATCAAGGCTATCGGGTTGAACTTCATCGAGACATATCAGCGGAGTGGTGCGTACCCAATCGCCCTTCCCCGGATTCTTGGAACCGAAGCGGCCGGTGAGGTTCTTACGCTAGGCGCTGGTGTAACGGGCTTTGCGGTCGGCGACCGAGTGGTGTTCAACGGCTCCACCGGTTCGTATGCGGACCTTACGCTCGCGCCAGCAGCCGCTACGGTGAAGCTGGGCGATGACGTGCCGTTCGACACGGGCGTGGCACTCTACCTGCAAGGGCTGACGGCGCACGCACTCTGCACAAGCGTGTACCCGATCCAGCCAGGTGAGTGGAGCCTTGTGCACGCAGGCGCTGGTGGCGTGGGACTGCTGCTCATACAGATGATCAAGATGCGCGGTGGCCATGTCATAGCGACGGTTTCCACCGAAGAAAAGGCGGCCTTGGCACGTGGGGCGGGGGCCGATGAGGTGATCCTCTACTCCAAGGACGACTTTGTTGCAGGGGTCGCCCGCATCACCAATGGCGACAAGCTACCTGTGGTCTATGACTCGGTCGGCAAGGACACGTTCGATGGCAGCATCGATTGTTTGAGGTCACGGGGCTACATGGTGCTGTACGGTCAGTCCAGCGGTCGGGTCGACCCGGTTGACCCGCAGCTGTTGAACGCCAAGGGATCTCTGTTCCTCACCCGGCCTACGATGAACAACTACGTAGAGACGCGCGAGGAGCTGATGGCGAGAGCGAACGATATCTATGACTGGGCGGCCGAGGGCAAGCTCAACGCTCGCGTGGGGCTTACGTTGTCGTTGGAGCAAGCGGCGGACGCCCATCGGGCTCTGGAAGGCAGGCAGACCACCGGTAAGGTCGTGCTGGTGCCCTAGGGCCGGTCGATTAGCCCTCGTTCAACAGTGTGGCCAACGCGGCGATGTCCGTCTCAGATAAGCCACCCGCCATTGCACTCGCGATGGTCTCGCGAGTGCGTTCGACGAGGGGTAGTGCAAGGCCGTTGGCGGACGCCATGCCAGCGACGAGGTTGATGTCTTTCGCCAGCAGACGCGTGGGTGCTGCGTCGCCGTAGTCACCGCTGGCGACCTTCGGCCCGGTGCGTGTGAGCATCGCGCTTGCCCCCCACGATGACGAAAGCACATCAAGCACCTGTTGAGGCTTGGCGCCCGCTTTCATGGCGAGAACCATTGCCTCGCACGCGGCCTCGGTATGCACCGCTACTAGAAGCTGGTTGATCAGCTTGACCACCTCGCCCTGCCCGACTTGACCCACGTGATGGATGGTTGCTCCGATCACCTCAAGCAGCGGCTGAGCGCGCTCGATAGCTGCCGCTGTGCCGCCTGCCATGATCGTTAGACCGCCGTCCTGCGCGCGCTCCACGCCTCCGCTGATGGGGGCGTCAATGTAGCTCGCGCGCTTGGTTTCAACTTCAGCGCTGATACGCCGCGCGAGCTCAGGGCCAATTGTGCTGGTCTCGATGAATAGGTTCGTAGGGCGGCATGCTTCTACGAGTCCCGACGAGCCTAAGTAGACGCTCTCGCTGGTCGCCTCGTCGGGCAGGCACGTGAAGACGACGTCCGCGAGAGCCGCGACCTCGCCCGGGTTGCCTGCGGGCGCTGCCCCGGTGCGAAGCAGTTCGTCGACAGGGCCTTGGCTCCTGGAGTGAACAATGAGGTGGTGCCCTGCGCTGACGAGGTTAAGCGCCATGGACTTCCCCATGCGTCCAAGCCCGATAAAACCGACGCTGAGTGCGATCATCTGTGCCATCTGTTATTCCTAGGTGGGCCGAATGGGTGAACGGTGAAACGTGGAACGTAACGTATGGTAGCGCGCGTGCGGAGCGGCTGTGATAGGCTCAAGCAAACCAGGCATGACGCCTAACTCAGGAGAAATCGATGGTTGATGCTAAGCCAGTGGTGAACTACATACGACGCCCCTACTTCTATGACAATTGGATGGAGGAGCAAGGAATTCCGATTTACCGCGACTACTTCATTGAGGACGGTCGCACGATCGAACTCGGTGACTGGGACGCTCGCGGACACAAAGCCGCTTTCCTGCAACTCGCGGGCCAGGAAGGGGTTTCCGAGGCCCGTATCTCAGAGATTGCTCCCGGGGGCCGCATCGCCCCAGTCAAGTTCGCGCTTGAAGAAGTTGTTTATGTCCTCCAGGGCCGTGGCGTTGCGACGGTTTGGGCGGATGGTGGCGAGAAGCACAGCTTCGAGTGGAACGACCACGCATTGTTCCGTATCCCCGGCAATCACTGGGTCGAATACGCCAACATGGCCGGCGATGTGCCGGTGCGATTGCTCCACGTGAACAACCTGCCCGTGGCCATGTCCACGTTGCAGACGCCGAGTCACTTCTTCGACGTTTCCGTCCCCACCAAGAACATGGTCGGCGGGCCGGAAGGCGACTTCTTCTCGGACGCTCAGGCCATCGATAATGATCCCTCAGGCCGCGGCCAGGTCCGTAGCTATTGGGTCGGCAACTTCTTCCCGGACATGCGTGCGTGGGACAACCTCGTGCCTTTCAAGGGCCGAGGTGCGGGCGGTACGACGGTATTCGTGCAGTTCCCGGGCTCTGAGCTTACGGCGCACATGTCGGTTTTCCCGGCGAAGACCTACAAGAAGGGCCACCGCCACGGACCGGCCTACGTTATCGTGATCCCTGCTGGTGAGGGTTTCTCCGTGATGTGGCAAGACGGCCAGGAGAAGGTGTTCGTTCCTTGGCACGAGGGCAGCATCTTCGTGCCCCCGAACCGCTGGTTCCATCAGCACTTCAACGTTGGTGAGAACCCCGGACGCTACCTGGCGTTCCACCCATTGCCGCAGTTCACGGGCTTCGCGGGCGAGAACGTTGACCGCTCGGCCGACCAGTTCGAGTACCACCAGGAAGCGCCAGAGATTAGGGAACGCTTCGCGACGGAGCTCAGCCAGCGAGGGCTTACGAGCGAGATGCCTGCCGAGTGCTACACGGACCCGAACTACAAGTTCGAGAACGAAAAAGACTAACCGCTGGGCTTAGCCCCATGATGGCCATGAAAAGCCCCCTGGCGAGAAATCGCGCAGGGGGCTTTTTGCGAGATTCAAACGTCAACCTGCCAGAGGGATTGGCTTTGCAGCCATGTACATGTGTCCATAGGCTTTGCCTCGGAACGTGGACGCGGCACGTTCTCGAGCTTTAACGGCCCACTACATGTCTATATCGCCGTCAAATAGAGGGGAATGGAGGCGCTGTGGCAAGGAGTGGCATGCAGCGTTGGCATGCGGTCATCGCCGCTGCACTCTTTGCGAAGAACTACTAGTGTGGGAGAAGAATGCTATGCCTCAGGTACCAGACAACAGTGACAAAAGCTTTGTTTCGACCATGCTTCTTTGTGTTTTCGTTGGCTTTCTAGGCGTGAACAGATTTTACGTTGGGAAGACGGGGACAGGAATCCTTATGTTGCTAACTTTTTTTTGGATTGGGTATAGGCCAATCGATAGACCTGATTATCATCGCCACCCAAAGTTTCAAGGACAGCGAAGGGTTGCCGATAAAGGCCTAGCGGCGGGACCGTAAGGTTCTGATTCTGTGACTTAAAATCCGCTGCCACGAAAGTGGCGTAAGGGTTCGAGTCCCTTCATCGGCAGCACTCTCTCTCAGATCATAGCCTGGTAAACAGGCTTCCCTACCCTGCCCTGTACTGCTAGGACAGGCGTTGCAATCACGATTTCTACAACAGTTTCTATAATCACTGCTCGATCAGCCCGCCACGACAACCCTGATTTCCGCTACAAGATCGGTACTTGGCCCATCGCAGATGTAGTCGCGAGCAAATCCTCAGATCGCATCCTGTCCGCATCTTTTTCACTCTCAAATAAGGGCGGGCCTAAGCGTGCTGAAGGGCGCCTTGGTCGATGAACATGCGCATCCAGGTCTCGAAGGAGATCAACGACATGAGATAACGGCTGGGCAACTCTTCCCCGCGCTTGAATTTGTCTACTGCGGCCTCGATCTGCCGGGAGTTGTAGAAGCCTCGTTCGCGGGCGGTTTTGTCGGTGAGGAGGGAGAGCCGCTCCGAAAGCGCGCCGTTGCGGAGCCACCCCTCAATGGGCACGATGAGAGCTTTCTTTCGGCGGTAGAGAAGATCGTGATCAAGGTACTGTTCGCCGATTTTCTTAAGCAGATACTTCGGGATGCCGTCTTTCATTTTGAGGCTGAATGGGACAGGATTCACCTGGTCGAACAAGAGTGGGTTGCAAAATGGTACGCGGGCCTCTACCGACGACGCCATGGACATCTTGTCCTGGCGGTCGAGCATCGGCTCAAGGAAGCACTTCTGATCCAAGGCAGTGAGCTGGAGAAATCCTGATGTTTGGGAGGCAGCCACAGCGTCGCGGTAGGGAGTGCTCTCCGGAACGCCGACCAGAAAGGACTCCATGGCTGGCCGCTTGAGGCCTCTGGAGAGGTCGGAGATCTTGGTCTGGAGTGCCGCCTTGTATCCGCCAATCCGCCCGATGCTGGGTAGAAGACTCGGACTTATATGTGCGGCCCGGAGGTAAGAAGCAACGCGCCCGCCTGGCCGCCAAGCGCCGTCGTCGCCAAAGTGAAGGTACCGAGAGTAGCCCGCGAAAAGCTCGTCCGCACCTTCACCGGTAAGGATGACCTTGGATGTGGCTGCCGATTGCTGACAAAGGAGCATCAGCATGACGCAGCTCAAGTCGACAAGGGGGGGCATCCATGTGCCATATGGCCTTGTCAATAGCGTCCGCGAACTCATGCTCCCCGATGCCGATTTCGTGATGATTCGTGCCGAAGGTCTTAGCTACCATCTGCTGGTAGGGGGACTCATCGTGTACCGAGCCTTCTAGAGTGATCGAAAAAGTGTTCAACTGAGCGCCGAGGTCGCGCGCGAGGACGGCGGTCACGAAGCTTGAGTCCACGCCTCCGCTTAGCTGCACAGCGTAGCCAACGTCACTTTCGGTGTGCAGGGCGATACTTTCGGCCAGGGAAGCTTCAAGCGCAGGCATGAACTCACGCTCATCGGTCGGCTGCTGGGGCGTGAGAGTAGCGGTGATGTCGGCGTAGACGTGGGAGCGGGGTGCCCTTCCGGGCCGGAATCGCCAATATGAGCCTGCATCGACCTTATAGATGTCTTGGTAGGCAGTATTGCGACCGGCGACGGCCTGAAAGACAAAGAGTTCGTAGAGTGCATCTTGGTTCAGCTGGAACCTGGTTAGCGTCCTGAAGGCTTTGATCTCGCTCGAGAACAACCAGTAATCCTCTGTCTGCGTGTAGTAGAGCGGCTTTATGCCGAACCGGTCGCGGGCGACAAACACCTCATGCGTATTAACGTTGACGATGACGAGGGCGAACATGCCGATGAACCGATTGATGCAAGCCTCCCCCCAGCGGATGAACGCCTGGAGGACCACTTCGGTGTCGGATGTTGAGGTGAAGACGACGCCCTCGGACTTCAGGTCCTTTCGCAACGCGCGGAAGTTGTAGACCTCTCCGTTGTAGGCGATGACGTAAGTGCCGGACGGATCCATCATTGGCTGATGGCCATGCGCCGAAAGGTCGATAATCGAAAGGCGCCGGAATCCGATGCCACACCACTCGCTGAACCATTGCCCCGAGTCGCCCGGGCCTCGGTGGGCGATGTCTTCGCTCATGCGCTCAACCTGTTCTCTCGAAACGGGTCGCTGGTTCTTCGAGATCATCACTACGAATCCGCACATCACAGTCTCCTCTGCGGAATATTTTACAGGGGCCCTTGGTTTTCGCGGCACGGAACCGGTACCGGCTCGCTGGAATGCCCCTAGCCACGGTCAGCAAGCCATCGGCTGGTGCCAAGCATGTGATCAGCAAAAAGACGCTCACCTTCAAGCCAGCCCCGAGGCTTCACAACCTACGGTACATGCGTGAAGAAATCACGGTATCAACACCGCCATTGGTTGCCTCACGGGCGAGCCTAGCGAGCCCTGGAGAGCATCCTCC
>CAUZFB010000082.1:0-7010 GCA_963579135.1 Dehalococcoidia bacterium
GGCGAGTTAGTTTCTGGACGATATTGGATCGACTGATACCATAGATTGGGTCCTGGGGACCCACCATCCCAAAATTTGTCCAATCAGCCATGATTATCTTCTCCTTGTTTGTGGCTACGCCTATCCGCAAACGCTCTTAACTCTGGTGGTCCGGTGGACTTCCCTTTGGGATCTTCTGCCTCATTTGTTTTCCGGGCCACTCTCCTCGACGACATCACGAAGTTGCCTGAGAATATCGGACTGTCCTTTGGAGCCGTTCTTGAGATACCCCTCACCATTTAGTGCCTCCTTTTCTAAAGTAGTTTGTCGGTTCCGTCTCAATGGTCCTCCACCAATCACCAAATCTCTCTAGCAATCGCCTGAAGATCTGGCACTGACAATGCTCCGGTGGAATTGATCCAGTGGAATTCGTCGATCAGATGATGATGGCAGTCGACCTCCCAGGCTTCTTTCAGCATATGCATGGCAATGCTCTTCTCGTCGGCCTTTACCTTCGGCGCCCAGGCAAAAATTTCCCAATTCCAGCGCCACGGCCGTCCTTGGTGGTAAAGCCAGTGGTTCCAGATCACCCAGTGCTTGGGCTTGGGGTTGAGGTAGTAGTTGTCGATCCGAGAATTGGCAGGTGACCATGCCCATTCCACACCACCTAAGAAAAGCAGTTTACGAGGGGTGCCAACGGGGTAATGAGGGTAAGACTCTAAGAACTCCGCCTTCACCTCGAGCCCCTCAGGTTTATCCGGCATGGATACCACCTCGGATAATCGCTGCTGAGGCAGATCATCGGGAAACCCTGGGAGAGGTGAGGCGGCTATATGCTCATTCTTCCAACTTTCATTCGACATTCTTTTTCTCCTTTAACGGGATCAATACGCCCTCTCGGTGCTGACCGAAACCAATACCGACATAAGCGCCCGAAGAAGGTTTAAAGGGAAGTTCCTTATCTTCTTTGCCAAGGTTATTGGCGTAATCAAGGGCCGCATTGAGACTGGCAAAGTCTTTGGAGAGGCTGTTATCAGGACTCGCATCCACCTGATAGCGCCTTGATTCATCATCACTCCTGCCCCAAGACCCAACGCCGATATAGACATACTGTTTTGCCCGCAGGATCGCGCATTGCTCCCAGTTATCTGGGTTAAGTTCCGGTGCGACAGGGGCAGATCCCCCATAGATTGCATGCTGGGCGGGGAACTTCTTGTAAATAAAAACTGCCATGGTCTTATCTCCTTTGCCCTGATCACTGGTATTGCGCCAGTGGATCTAACAGGGCAGATAGACCAACCGTCGCTTTAACAGTATTTGTTATCCCGCCCTGTAAGTTGTCGCTTAAACCGGCGGTGTGCAGGCAATAAAAAACCCGCTCCTGCTTTCGCAAAAACGGGCCATCGCCCCTTTTAGCAGTATTTATATAGCGCCCGCAAGCAAGTCAAATCGGCGCGTCGGTAAATATGACCGCATCTCGAACACAGACTACACTGAGGCCTTCGTGAAAGTTATGGTCGGAGTGTTGCAGAGATTTCTATCAGACGCCTTATCGGCGTAATACTTGGTTCCTGGCCTAACCTGGCGGTCCGGGAAGGACAAGATAAGTTCAAGGAATTCAATGAATTTGGTCCAGACTTGCTTGTCAAAAGAATCGGTGAACTACTACAGACCCAATTTCTCTTTACTCCTTATCAGCCACTGAGGGAACAAGTCCAAGCCTGATAAGTTCGGATTCGATAGTTGCCCTGTCCGGCTTTCCGTCGGCGAACAAGTTTGGCGGAAGCGAAGGTCTTTGGTGATAGTCGAATACCGCGCTTGCGTAAAGCGGCAATCGGGCTGGGCCTCTCGATGTGCGCAGCCATTCGACATCTATCTCACCCCAAACCGTACTATCGGCTTGGTAGGACTCCGCGATGATTTCACCCTTGAATCCAATAATACGCGACGCGCCCATGTCACCAATAGTTGTATTCTCGACCGAGTAACCCGAATTGGATACTACCCAGTAGACCTTGTTCTCGATAGCACGCGCCCTGTCGAGATATACACGTCCGGCCAATTCGGGCTCTGCGGTCGAGCGTATGATGACTTCGGCACCGTTTGCGGTTAGTTGCCGCGCCACCTCGGGAGTTCGTATTTCATGACACACACACATGCCCAAGGTGCCGATGTCGGTCTCGACAACGGGAAAGACCACGTTCCCGACGGAGCGACCGTTCGCGAATTCCGCCATGTACCGATCGAGAACATCATTGGGGCTGGTATACAAAGTCAGCAGTCCGTGCCGAAGCTTGTGGCGCTTATAGATCAGTTCCCCATCTGGGCCGAATATAAACGCCGCGTTCAGGAAATGACCCGGAAACTGCGGCAATATTTCGAGTGCCTGGGCAGCGATATATAGTTGATTCTCCTTGGCTGCTCGCGCCAACGGTTCCACCTCGGGGCCTGGGATCTCGATGGCGACATCCAAGCCGTCTATGGTGCCAGAAGCGATGCCCCTCCAATCGCTAAAACCGTACTCTGGGAAGGCCAGCAGTTTCACCTTGCCGGCCCCGCGTGTTTCCTGACGCCGGTGCTGTAAAAACACCATCTCCCCAATCATATCCGTAATTCGCTCGACATTCTTCCGTACGTCGGCTCGATTTCGAGCTGTATAAATAGCAGGTTGAATACACATTACTTGATAACGTAGCGACATTCTTGCAACACACCTCAAATTAAAAGGTTCAGACCTGCAAAACTAAAGTATCGCTCCCCGGCGACATTATTTCAAGGTGCGACGCTTCATTCCGGCGAAGAGTTTGCGGTAGGGGCCGGAACCCACAACCACCAATAGGGATACAATTAGCAGCCCCAGAACGATTGGCCGAAAGACAAATGAATCGCCGTAAATCTGCATTGCAAGCAAGAAATTTTCTTCCAACAACGGGCCCAGAACCAAGGCGATCACCAGGGTAGCCCTAGAATAACCGAACTTGTCCATATAGTAACCAAGCACACCAAACGACAACGCGACCAGCAAGTCGCCAACATGTTTATTGGTCGCGTAAGCGCCAAAGAGCGATACCACCAGAACAGGCGCCACGATCAGGTTAGGACGGATAAGCGTGAGGCGAGCCAGTAAGCCGGAGAATGACAAGCACAGAATACTTGCGCACAGGCTGCTGAAAATCAGGACCAATATCAAGAACCAGGTGAAGTCCAGGTGTTCGTCGAGCATGCTTCGCCCAGGCTGGATACCGAACATGATGAACGCGGACAGCAGCAGCGCCGTTGGCGCGCTACCGGGTATGCCGAATAAAAGTGTGGGAATCAGTGTACCGCCATCTTTGCTGTTCGTTGCCGCGTCTGCGGCAATGACACCCTCAATTTCTCCCTTCCCGAAATTATCCCGGTTTTTGGACATTCGCGCAGCTTGGGAATAGGCAAGGTACTGTGCGGTCTCCCCGCCAAGGCCCGGCATTAGCCCGACGATGACGCCGGTAATGCTACTCATCAGGGTCGTGCGAAAATACCTGAACACGTCGAGCATCCCGCGCAGAGTGCCGCGGCCTTCCTGGATCATGTCCGACGAAGCAATCGCCCTTCCTTGTCGTAGCAGCAGCATCATCTCCGCGATGGCAAACAACCCGATCACGGCAGGAATAATCGGCAAGCCGTCCCACAGGTAGAGTTGCCCGAAGGTATAGCGCAATGTGCCGCTTGCCATTTCCATTCCAACGAAGCTAAGCATAAGACCCGCGCCACCAGATACGAGAGCTTTTAGCGTGTCGGCCGAGCCGATGTACGACATCATTACAAGGGAGACGATAACGAGAGCGAAAAACTCCGAAGGCCCAAACAACAGAATCAATGGTCGGACGAACGGTAAAACTAGGGCAAGGCACAGGGCGCCAATGAGTCCCCCGACGGCGGATGCGGTGAATCCGGCACCGAGCGCTCTCGCCGCCTCTCCTTTCTTTGCAAGGGGGTAACCGTCGAAGACGCTAGCTACCCCGCTCACGTTGCCTGGCACACCGAAAAGAACGGAAGTTACCGTATTGGAGGTTCCAATGACCGCGAGGGCCGCCAGCATCATGGCGATTGCAGCGGTGGGTTCCATCCCGTAAGTGAACGGCAGCATCAGGGCAAGGATGAACATTCCGCCGAGACCCGGAATGATTCCTACAATCGTACCGCAAGCGACCCCAAGGAATACGAAAGCGGTGGTCTTCCATGTGAAAAGCAAAAGCCCGGCGAAAATAGCTTCTATCACGACATTGACCAAGACCGGTCACCGGAATACACCAGTTTCGCCTCCTCGGCCTAAAACAGCGAGGAAACCGGAAAATAGCCCCGATAAAGCGATATTCCAAGTAAGTGAACGGCGCCGACGCAGAACAATACGTATACGAGTGCGGTAGTCAAAATGACCATCCACGACTCTCTGCCGTGTAGTCGAAGGAAGGGAACCATAAACACGAGGGCCCCGACGACAAACCCGACGAACAAGACACCCAGGGCCAAAAATCCTAGCCAGGCGAAGGCGCGGAACTCATGTACAACCTCGGCTCCGCCGTCCGGATGACGGGACTCGCCAAATGAAGTGTCCATCGTCTTATCTCGGCGGATGTTGGGCACAAGCGACAGCGATCCTTTCACTTCCTTAAACAGCAGCACAATCACAAGCAACAGGGTCGGGATCCCGATCATTACAGGACCAGTCCGGACGGTTGGGGAAAAGTCCAGCGTAGCAATGAGGGCGCCGGCGAGTGCAACCGTGACCAAGGAAACGAAAACCAGTTGCTGTATCGCGGCGATTTTTTCCCTGGACAGGGGGGAATCCTCCTTCAGTGGCCTTGTTCTTCTGGAACCCCTGCGGAATTGCTGGCGGGTTCGAACAATGCTTGATTTGACGTTTCGTAGCAGAGCCGGGATTTCAACCCCGGCTTAAGACCGAATGGGTTTAGCGCGACAGCTACTGATTCTTGTACGATTTCTGGATGATGTTTCTATACGAATCCGGCGATGCCAGGTTTTTCGCAACTTGAGCCTTAAGCTCCTCGCCAAGCATCGGGTTAAGGAAGAGGCCTTGCGCTTCGAGGTCGCTCAGGAATTGTTTGTCGTTCAAGACATCAACGAACACCTTTCGGTATGCGGTGACGCGCTCGGGACTGCTGTTCGGAGCAATGGCAAGAGCCCGGCCGCCTTCCCGCGCAGCCAGGTGCGCCTTGAGCACCGCCATCAGTTCGTCGTCAATTCCTCGTTCGATTGCGATTTCCTCAATAGTAGGAACATCGGTGAGCGAAACGGCCTGGAACGCCTCGGGGAGTGAGCGATCGGCATGGTAGGGCACCGGCCTGTCACCCACAAGCGCCAGCACTTTCGCATCACCGGCCGTGACCGCCGGGAGTCCCGCTGAAAATGCCCAGATTACCGCATCAGCTTCGCCACGCAGCACACCCAGCCACGCCTGACGACCACCTTTGTAGCCCGAGATGATTTTGTATGGAAAGTCGAAGGCGGCGCCGACGACCAACGGATTGATAAAGAGATTATCGCCGGGCCCAGATGCTGCGAAGCTAACGGGATCCTGCGTGTCCGCGTGATCAAGCATCGATTGAATATCCTTGAACCTTCCGTTCGGATTCACGAGGATCGCGTCGGGCTCTGTGGAAAGACTGCCGATCCACTCAAACTTGTTCAAATCGAACCGGACTCCCGGCGCATCTCCCAGTGTCGCGGCAACCGCACCAACGGTATTGACCATCTGGATGCGGAACTCCTGCGGGTCGGTCACGTATCCGTTGTTCGCGGAAAGCAGCCCGCCGGCTCCTGTCTCATTAATAACAACCGCGGTAGCACCCGTATGGCGCTCGAAATGCTGGATGAATGCCCGGCCAATTCGGTCAAATCCACCACCTTCGCCGAATGGCACAGACAAAGTAACACGTTGCCCTTCGAAAATCTCACGAACATCTTTGTCTGCTGTCGCTGTAGTGGGAACGAGACTCGCGGCAAGCAGGAAAGAAGGTGCTACCCGAACACACCAAGACCTCAAACTAGCATTCTTCATCATTCTATCCTCGTTGTAAGGTGTCGACCAACTGGAAAATGCACGAGTCCGACTGCAATGGATACTTTCGTCAACAACCGATCAAAGCAACCAGCTCAAAGATTCCGGGCACTCGTGCAATCACCGAGCTAGAGGTTTGGTCAGTATATACTCGAGGGATGGGAAATTCTAGTCTGCTGCGCCGCATAGATATGGTCGTTTCGGGTCCAGACTGTGTAACCGACCTGTCGGTGTCGAATTAGCGTTTATGCGGTAATGGGAAACTAGACCAAACAATGTTGCAAAATCATGGATGGCGGCAATGAGGGTGCACACCGGACGGTCTAAATCATGATTGTCTAACACGCGACTGTCTCTTGTTGGCCGTTAGCTGCCTATCGCAGTACACCCGTTCTCATCAGTTTGCAGTGGCCGGTCTACTCCAAACAACGGCCATTCGTTGATGTTTGGTAGATCAGGATTGACCCTCCCCCACTAATCTGGTCCACCCTTATAGTTAGTAAAGGAGGATTAAGTTATGGGTATCAAACGACACAAACCCCAAGAGATCGTCACGAAGTTACGCCAAGTTGAAGTGCTTGTCGGGCAAGGTGTGGCGCGAATTGATGCGATCAGATAGGTTTGCATCGTGGAGCAAACTTACTACCGCTGGCGCAAGCGCTATGGTGGTATGGGGACGGCACAGCTGAAGGAACTCAAGCGTCTTCAAAAGGAGAACGAACGCCTAAGAAGAGCCGTTTCGGATCTGACTTTGGACAAGTTGATCCTGAGCGAGGCATCAAGGGGAAACTTCTAAGCCCCGCGCGTCGTCGGGCTTGCATCGATCAGGTGCGTGGCAAGCTGCAGGTATCCGAGCGTCGGATCTGTCGCGTGCTTGGTCAGCATCGATCAACCCAGCGGCGGCCACCAAGGGGCCGAGCAGATGAAGAATGCCTGGTGGCGGACATGATCGAATTGACCCGCCAGTATGGTC
>CAUZFB010000083.1:0-6859 GCA_963579135.1 Dehalococcoidia bacterium
AGAGCCCAAGCTCCGCATCCTCGACGAGATTGATTCCGGCCTCGACATCGACGCTCTCCGCAGCGTGGCTTCCAGCATCAACGAGCTGATGTCACCTGACAAAGCGACCCTCCTTGTGACCCATTACGAACGTCTGCTCAGCTACATTGTCCCCAACCAGATCCATGTCCTCATCGAAGGGCGGATCGTCGCTTCCGGCGGCAAGGAACTCGCCCACGAGATCGAGGCAAAAGGCTACGACTGGCTGGCCGAGCAGCAGAACGCGTAGCAGCAACCAGATGGCCCAGCGCGACTCTCAAGAATCCCATTACCTCTCGACGTTCACCGAGTTCGAGCAGAACGGCGCTTCAGCAAGCCCCGACTGGCTGAAAACGCTCCGCAAACAGGCCATCGCCGAATTCGAGCGCACCGGCTTCCCGACCGCCCGGCGAGGCAACGAGATGTGGAAGTACACAGACGTTCGCTCTCTGGCATCTCGAACCTTCGCACGCTCCAAGGGCAACGCCCACGAGCATATCGACTTCGCTCCCTACGACCTACCCTGCCCGCGCGTCCACCAGCTTGTCTTCGTCGACGGCCACTACGCCGCCGACCTTTCAACCGAGCCTCCTAGCGAGGCCGCCCACCGGGCAGAGACCGTCGGCCACCGCAGCGAGGGCCTCATCGTGGGTCGTCTCTCAGAGGCCATCCAAGAACGCATGCCACTGGTCGAGCAGCACCTCAGTCAGCCGGTGGGCGCCAGCGCATTCGCTGCCCTGAACACCGCATTCGTCGAAGACGGTGCACTGGTGTACATCCCGGATGGGGTATCCGTCCACGAGCCGATCTACTTGCTATTCATCACCACTGGACACGCGCAGGTCGTGACACACCCCCGCGTACTGATCGTCGCGGGCGCAGACTCCAAGGCCACCGTGATCCAGGGCTACGAATCGCTATCTGCGGACGCCGAGCCCTACTTTACCAACGCCGTGACCGAGATCGTCACACGGCCGGGCGCCGCGCTGCATCACTACAAGCTGCAGCGGGAGTCAGCCAACGCCTACCACATTGCCGCTACCCACGCGACGCTTGAACGCGACAGCAAGCTTGCGTCGGTAGCGCTTGATCTCGGTGGTGGGCTGGTGCGCAACGACATATCCGCAACGTTGGCAGGGTCCGGCGCCTCAGTGAAACTCGACGGCCTCTACCTCGGCGACGGCGGGCGTCACATCGACAACCATACATTCGTTGACCATGCGGTTCCGGACACATCCAGCGACGAGGTCTACAAGGGCATCCTGAATGATGCCTCCCACGGCGTTTTCGTCGGCCATGTCTTGGTGCGGCCGGACGCCCAACACACCGCCGCTCACCAGGTGAACAAGAACATCGTGCTCTCGGACGACGCCGAAGTGGACAGCCAACCCAAGCTGGAGATCTTCGCGGACGACGTGCAGTGCACTCACGGCGCAGCAGTTGGCCGGCTCGACCCGAACGCTATCTTCTACCTGAACAGCCGTGGCTTGGACTCCCGTGAAGCGCAGGAGTTGCTGGTACGAGGGTTTGTCAATGAAGTGCTCGCCGCCGTCACTGACGACGCTGTCCGCCAGTACACCGATAACGCGGTGCTCACGAAGCTTGGTTAGACGGGAGTAGGATTCAGCCCACATGTACGATGTCTCCGCCGTCCGCAAAGATTTCCCCATCCTGTCAAGGCAGGTCAACGGCAAGCCGTTGGTCTACCTCGACAACGCCGCAACCTCCCAGAAGCCGCAGTCGATGGTCGACTCGCTGGTCAACTACTACGCGGGCTACAACTCGAACGTACATCGTGGCGTCCACACGCTGAGTATGGAGGCCACCGACGCCTACGAAGCGGCTCGCCAGAAGATTGCCACGTTCATCAATGCGCCTTCGCCGGACAACCTAATCTTCGTTCGGAACACATCAGAGGCTATTAATCTGGTGGCCTACTCGTGGGCTGCGGCTAACCTCAAGAAGGGTGACCGCATCGTCTCCACGGAGATAGAGCATCACTCCAATCTCGTGCCCTGGCAACATGCCGCCGCCCAGGCTGGCGCCGAGCTCAAGCTGATGAAGCTGGCCGAAGACCACAGCCTCGACACATCGGGCCTTGACGAACTGCTGACGCCGCAGACCAAACTGGCCGCATTCACGCAGATGTCCAACGTACTCGGCACAATCACACCGGCCAAGGAGATCGTGGCTGCCGCGCACCGCGTTGGTGCCTTGGCGCTCGTGGACGCGGCCCAGAGTGTCCCCCATATGCCGGTCGACGTGCAGGATCTCGATTGCGATTTCCTGGCCTTCTCCGGACACAAGATGGCCGGACCCATGGGCATTGGCGTCCTCTACGTGAAAAGTGAAGTGCTAGAACAGATGGAGCCCTTCCTGCGCGGCGGCGAGATGGTCCTGGAAGTGACCTACGAGAAGGCCACCTGGGCCGACCTCCCCATGCGCTTCGAGGCTGGCACCCCCAGCGTCGCCGACTCCATCGGGTTGGGCGCCGCGGTCGACTACTTGACGGCTCTCGGCATGGACAACGTCCGCCAGCATGAGATCGAGCTCACCAGTTACGCCCTCGAATGCTTCAAGGAGATGGAAGAGGTCACCACCTACGGGCCGACCGACATGTCGATCCGAGGAGGGGTTGTCTCCTTCACCATGGGCGACGTGCACCCCCACGACATCGGACAAGTGCTCGACCAGGCGGGGATCGCGATCCGGACCGGACACCACTGCGCGATGCCGCTGGTCCGCAGCAGGCTACATCTGGCCGCGACGGCCCGTGCCAGCTTCTATCTGTACAATACTGAGGCAGAGGTCGACGCACTCATCGACGGCCTCAAGACAACTTTGAGGTTCTTCGGCAATGCAAACGCCCGACGGTCTTGACGACCTCTATCAAGACATCATCCTTGACCATTACAGGAGCCCCCGCAATCAGGGAGCTCTAGAACATCCCCACTTGCGCGGCGAGGGTTTCAATCCCTTCTGCGGTGACCAGATCGACTTGACCCTAACCCTAGACGACGACGGTCGCATCAACGGAGTCGGCTTCGTTGGCCAGGGTTGTTCGATCTCGCAGGCGTCCGGGTCCATGCTCAGCGACCAGCTCAAAGGTAAGACTCTCGATGAAGCCGAAGCGTTCGTACGCACGTTCAAGGGCATCATGCAGGGCGTTGAACTCACCGACGAGCAGGAAGAGGAACTGGGCGAGATCGCCGCACTGCAGGGCGTGCGTCAGTTCCCCGTGCGCATCAAGTGCGCCCTCCTCAGCTGGACCACCCTGCAAGACGCCATCAGCGAGTACCGCAAGACAGCGACCTAGGCACGACCGGCGCCACTACGCTAGCGAGACCTCAGTCGCTCCGTCGCCGCCGCGATCACGTGGGGCGAAGTCGAACTCCTCAATCGCACCATGACCTGCCAAGTGGCGCCAGACGCCCTGGCGCAACGCGCCGGTACCCTTACCGTGGATGATGCGAGCGTGGGACATGCCCTGAGCCAGCGCTGCATCGAGATAGTCGTCGAGCCGCTCAAGGGCATCGTGGAGTCGCAGGCCGCGCAGGTCGAGTTCCGCGTTTGCTGCCGCCCCAGATCTACCGGGCGCAAGTTTGATGCTGGTCTCGATCTTCACCTCGGCAGGCGCTGGTGAGCCAGCCTTGCGGAGTCGAGAGGTCTCCATCTTGATGCGCGCCGAGCCCACCAGCACCTCGACCTTCTGGTCGTTGTCAGGTTCGCTCAGCACCTTGCCGCTGAAGCCCATCGAACCGATTTCGACCATATCGCCCACGGTGATGGCGCTCTTGCGACCCGGCGGTTTCGCCTGACGCCCCCAAACACGCGAACGTAGCATCCGCTGCACGTCCGCTACCTCCGTGCGCGATGCTTCCAGCACGCGTGGGGGGGGCGGCTCCTCGCGGAATGCGGTCCACTGAGCGGTAGACTCGGCCTGCTTCAGCTTGGCCTGGATGCGCCGAGCCTCTTCCTGGAGCTCCTTGCGGACGTCCTCCACCACCTGGGCCTGCGCGAGCTCCAGCTCTTGGATCTGCGTCTCCAGCTCCCGTGCGAGCTCAGCGGCGCGGCGCTCCGCCTCCTCCGCCTCCTGGAGACGCAGACGCGTACGGTGACGCTCTTCCTGGATACCAGCCAGCAGTACCTCCGTCGCACGGTGCTGCGGGTTTTGTAGCTTCTTCGCAGCGTCCACCACGCTCTGATCCAGGCCGATGCGCTCCGCGACCTCCATGGCGTAGCTGCGTCCGGGCAAGCCCATCGCGATCCGATACGTCGGCTCAAGCGTCGTCGGGTCGAGCTCCACGCTGGCGTTCTCGAGACTCGCGTGCTCTTCAGCCTGCGCCGCCACGTTACGGTGGTGAGTTGTCACGAGCGTCGGCACCTGGCGATCTGCGAGATGCGCGATAATCGCGCGGGCCAGCGCCGAACCTTCTTCTGGGTCGGTGCTGGTACCAAGTTCGTCCAACAGCACCAGCGAACGAGGAGTCGAGTGCTTCAAAACAGCGGCGATGTTGTGGATGTGGGAACTGAACGTGGACACCGCAGCAGCGATGCTCTGCTGGTCTCCGATGTCCGCGTAAACGCCGTCGAATAGCGGCAGCCTCGTTGAAGGGTCACACGGCAGTTGCAGGCCGGACTGGTGCATAAGCACCATCAGACCCAATGTCTTAAGTGCGACCGTCTTGCCACCGGTGTTCGGTCCCGTCACAACCAGGCCGATGGAAGGCGGTGCGATCGCCAACGACACGGGTACCGGCGAGCCCTTCAGCAGCGGGTGCCTACCCTCCACCAGGTGAACGTGGGGGGCAGACGTTTCAATCGTCACGCCGTGGTACGAGCGAGCATAACGACCTTTGGCGAACGCCAAATCGATGCGGGCAGCCAGCTCCAGTGCATGGATGATGTCAGCCACGCGACGGGACACGGCGGAGGACAGCTCACGCAAGATCCGCAGGCTCTCCTCTTCCTCAGCGGCGTTCGCCTCGCGCCAGGTGTTGGTCAGGCCAACGTTGCTCAGCGGCTCGATAAAGAGCGTGGCACCGGAGTCGGATACGCCGTGCACGATGCCTGGCAGTCGACCGCGGAAATCGGACTTCACGGGCAACACTAGCCGCTCTGCCCGGACAGTGAACAGCCGGTCCTGCAGAGTGCCAGCATCCGCGTTGATGATCGACTCCAGCGCCCTCGTCGCCCGGTGGTAGGCATCGCGGCTTTCTTGACGCAACTGCCGGAGGTAGGACGAAGCACCATCCAACAGCTCGCCGGATGACGATAACTTGCCACGCAGGTCGTGCTCCAGCGAGCGAAGGTCCGTTATGTTCCTGGCGATATTGCGAAGCAGCGGGGTCTTGCTGTCCGGGCCGCCTGCCGATTGCTTCGCGCGGCGCGTCAGGTCTAAGGCGTCGGCGATGATGATGAGCTCAGGCCCCGCCAGCCTTCCCTGCATCGACGCGCGGTCTAAGAGCGGCATCGGATCCGCGCCCAACGATAGGTCGATGTACCCCGCCACTCCCAGCAGCACGCCCGCCTCAGCCGTCTCCTGCTGGTGCTGGCGCACAACATCGATGTCATACGACGGCTGCAGTGACAGCGCACGTTCACGTGACAAGGGAGTCTGCGTGAACTCTGCAAGCGCCTCTCGCACCTTGGGGAACTCCAAGAGTTCCAGAGAGCGCTGACGTAACTCGGGGGCGGTGGGTGATTGCTGATCGACCATGCAGATTGAATTCTAGCAGGCGGTGTTCAACGCTTGGTACGCTCCTCGCGCCGTGATAAGCTTCCAAACTGCGCAGGCGTACTCCGGCTGCGTAGATTGCAGAGAAACCGGATAAGCTTGTACGTCATCGGACTGACTGGCGGTATAGGGGTCGGGAAGAGCGCGGTTTCCGCTAGGCTCGAATGCCTCGGCGCCAGCATCATCGATGCCGATCGTGAAGGCCACGCGGCCTACGCGAAAGGGACCATCGGGTGGCGAAGGATCACCGCACTCTTCGGGGACGCCATGCTCACCGAACAGTTGGAGATAGATCGGCGGAAGCTTGGGCAATTGGTGTTCGGCAACCCTCAAGCTATGGGGTGGCTGAACTCGGCGATCCACCCGATTATCCGAGATCGCATCGGGACACAACTGGGACAGCTCAGGGCTCTTGACTGCAAAATCGCAGTGGTTGATGCTGCGGTGCTTGTCCAAGCGGGCTGGGATGAACTGACCGACGAGGTCTGGTTCATCAAAGCGCCAGCAGACATCGTCGCGGAGCGTGTTGCACAGGCTCGCGACTTGAAGGCAGGGGAGGTCTTGGGGCGCATCGCTGCGCAGCAAGAGCTCATACAAGAAGCAGAGTCGAAGGCCAGTGTCGTTATAGACAACGCTGGCTCCATGGAGGAGTTGTTCACCAAGGTCGAGCAGCTCTGGAAGGACCGAAATCTTCCCGTAAGGTAGCAAGAATGACAGAACAGACCTACCAGCGTCACAGCATCGAAGAGTACGTTGTCGATTCAGAGCCGTTCTACCTCCCGGTAGCGGACGAGGTCGAACTATTCGAGGCGGCTTACGCCGAGCGCGTGCCGATCCTACTCAAAGGCCCCACCGGCACAGGGAAGACTCGTTTCGTCGAGTACATGTCCTGGCGCGTGAACCAAGATCGCGTTAAGGCAGGTCGCGACCTCTCAGCCCTCGTCACCGTAGCTTGCCACGAGGATCTGACTGCCAGCGACCTGGTCGGTCGTTACCTGTTGGAGCCCGACGGCACCCGCTGGATCGACGGCCCGTTGACCCGCGCAGTCAAACACGGTGGTATTTGCTACCTGGACGAGGTCATCGAGGCCAGAAAAGACACAA
>CAUZFB010000084.1:0-6752 GCA_963579135.1 Dehalococcoidia bacterium
TTCAGCGGTGGCCAGCGCCAGCGTATTGGGATAGGCCGGGCGCTAGCAGTCGACCCGACGTTCCTCGTATGTGACGAGGCCGTCTCAGCTCTCGACGTGTCGATTCAGGCGCAGATTATCAACCTGCTCAAGGACCTTCAGCGGAAGTTGGGGCTCACGTACCTATTCATCGCCCACGACCTCGCTGTGGTGCGCCACGTCGCCGACCGGATCGCGGTCATGTATCTCGGGCATATTGTCGAAATCGCACCCCGCGACCCGATTTATGACGAGCCGTTGCACCCGTATACCCAGGCGCTGCTTTCAGCCGTGCCCGTGCCCGATCCGGAGGTTGAGCTTACCCGCCCACACGTCATCATCACGGGTGAGGTCCCCAGCCCCTTGAACCCACCAAGTGGCTGCGTCTTCCACCCCCGCTGTCCGATAGCGGACGAGCGGTGCTCGCAGGTAACGCCTGAGCTTCGCGAGGTCCGTCCGGGGCACTGGGCAGCCTGTCTCAAAGTGTAGGGCTGTGGACGGCACCAGGGTTTGGCTTCCCCGTCCTTGCCTGGAGTTAGCGTTACGTCTGCCCCACGTTGAAGCGGTGGGGCTATAGGCCGTAGAAGGCCTTGGGGTTGTCCTCGAGGATTTTGCGCTTCGCCGTCTGGTCGATAATCCCTTCGTCCGCCATGCGCCGGATGCCAGCGATCGCCTCGATCTCCGCTGACGCGTCGGCGTGGGTGTAGTCGGTGCCGATCATTAGATTATCCTCCGTGCCGAACCGAAGCAGGTACGAGATGTCCTCGTGGGATTGGCACGTCACGTAGAGGCGGTTGTCCTGGAATAGGCTTGTTAGGTCAGCGTAGTTGAACGAGCTCCACGCCCAGCTCATCCGCTCCCGACGGGCGTAGAGCTGGTCGATGACGTAGGGAATCCACGACGCGCCGGCTTCGATGAAACCGAAGCGCATCTTGGGAAACTTGCCCGCGAGGCCGGAAAACGCGATCCCGTGGAAAGCGTCCACAACGTTGGTGTTTCCGAGGGCGTCTCCAAAGGCACTGCCGCCGCGCGGCTGGTCGCCGGAGCCGGTGTGGATGCATAGTCCGAGACCCAAGTCGTTGGCCGCTTGGTAGATGGGGAAAAAGTAGGGATCGGTGACTCGCTTTCCCACCTCGGTCGCTAGCTTGAATACACCGCAGGCCCCGTGCTCGCTCGCCCAGTGCATCTCGTCGACGGCGGCTTCGACATCAAGCATGGGCACTACGGCCACCCAACGAAGACGGCCATCGCTCTGGGAACACTTTTCGGAGAGCCATCGGTTGTAGCTCTTGCATATGGCGACCTGTGCGTCGGCATCGCCGGTGATGTGCGTTAGGAATGCGGTGGGATACAGGATGTGAACGTCCACACCCATTTTGTCCATGTGGCGCAGGCGGGCCGTCACGTCCCGAAGCTCGCGGGTTTCCACCGTCGTGCCGGTGCGCATGTCGTCTCGGATGCGCCGGATTGACAAGGTGCCACCCACGAACCAGTGTCTCGTGTAGCCCGGACGTGCGCTGCCTTCAGGAACGTCGTCCCCTGGGACCAGAGTGACAGGCCGGTGCTTCGAGTCGGCCAGAGGCATGTACGACCAGGTCTCTTCGCACTCGTCAACGTGAGTATCCGCATCAATGACTGGCATTTCACATCCCTTTGCGACCGTGGTTTCCCTTATCTGCTGGGTGGTGCGAGCGTATTCCCGGTGTGAATGGCTGTCAATCGAACGCGGAGCATCAGCGGGGATGCGCCCCCCACAATGAGGAGGACCCCCACGTGTTGCCGCAGCTCCGCGTTGGTTACATGTTCTAACAGCTTTGTAACAGATATCCTGTCGTTCTCCTGCAGATCCGTGATATGAAGGCGGGGTCATCAACCCGGGTCACTCCCCTATTTCTGCATCATCAACCCGTTCATGGCGGCTACCGTCACAGTTAACTGAGGCGCGTTGCGAGGCACCGCCTGGCTGGTGGAACCCTGCTACGTAGGATATTCGGGCGCGGTAGAGGCGAAGGCTTGCGCGCCGAGAGTCCGCGCTACTTCTTCTTGCCTTTGCGCTGCTTGGGCTGCACCTTGTCGGGCAGGGGCGCCTCGATGATGCGCGTGTTGACGCAAGCGCCGTCGCGCATCTCGTAAACGTGGGTTGCAATCGTGTCCAGGACGGCAGTGTCGTGCGTGGCGCAAATGATCGTACCGTCGTACTTGTCGAGGGCGTGCACGAGGCTTTCACGCGTTGCCCTGTCCAAATGGTTCGTCGGCTCATCGAGCAGCAGGACGTTGGTTTGCTGGATCAGGAATTTCGCCAGGGCCACCCGGCTGCGTTCGCCACCAGACAGCACAGAGACGGGTTTGAATACGTCATCACCTTTGAACAGGAACTCACCAAGGACGGTCCGAACGCGTTGTTCGGTCGCACCTTCGGCCGCCTCCTGGACCTCTTGCAAGACCGTTAGCTCTGGGTCCAACGCCTCGTCCTGGTGCTGCTCGTAGTACCCAGGCCGTGCGCGCTCTGCCCATAGCACATCGCCCCCCATCGGGCGCATATGCCCCATGGCGACCCGGAGTAAGGTCGACTTGCCGCTCCCGTTGGGTCCTACGAGCACGACCTTTTGCCCGCGCTCGACGACTAGGCTCGCGTCCATGAGTACGATCTCGTCGCCGAAGGCCAGAGAGATGGAGTCCAGCGTCAGCACCTTCTGCTCGACACGCCCGTGCGACCGGATGCTGAACTTGGCGCCCACCTCGTTCTTGGGCCGCACGATACGCTCAACCTTGGCGAGCGCCTTTTCGCGGCTCTTTACCTGTGTCGCCTTCGTCGCCTTCGCGCGGAAGCGGTTGATGAACTCCTGCTGAGATGCCACCTGGCGTTCCTGCCGGCTGGCCGCCTGTTCCTGCTGCAGGCTCCGCTTTTCCTTTTCGCGGAGGTACTTGGTGTAGTTGCCCGTGTAGGAAACGACGTCCGAGTCTCCGACTTCGAGAACGCGGTTGACCACCTTGTCCAGGAAGGCGCCGTCGTGCGTGACGAGGGCTAGCGTGCCTTGGTAATCGTGTAACTCGCGTGCGAGCCAGTCTCGGGCCTTGGTGTCCAAGTGATTCGTCGGCTCATCCAGCAGCATGTGGTCGGGGCGCCGCACCAAGACCTTGGCCAGTGAGATGCGCATGCGCCAACCACCACTGAAATCCCCACAAGCCTTGGTGCGATCGGCCGCCTTGAAACCAAGCCCGCTAAGCACCCGCGCCACACGAGCCTCGACCATGTGGCCATCCAGCACTGCGAACCGTTCGTAAAGCTCCAGTGATTCAGCGACCAGTGCGGTTGACGCATCGCCTGCGTCGGGCAGCGCTGCTTCGACCGCGGCCAGACGACGGGAGATTGCGAGCGCCTCGGGAAAGGCCACCCACATCTCCTGCTCCAATGTATTCTCGGGGTCGAACCCGGATTCCTGCTTCAGGTACCCGAGCGAACCATTGCGATGGCCTGCCGTACCCGAGCTAGGCGTATCTTCGCCTGCCAGCATCCGCAGCAGCGTTGTCTTGCCGGCACCGTTGGGGCCAGCAAGCGCGACGCGCTCGCCGTCGGCGACGTTGAATGACACTCCCGTGAAGAGGTCGAAGCCACCGAATGATTTGGTGACATTTTCAGAAAATAGCATGATGAATTCAGTAATGGCGCATGGGGGCAGTAGCGCGCGGCGCTCCTCTATTATGACTCATTTCCTCGCCTTTCCGCGAAGTGGACTCTACGCGAGGAGGTGCCAGCCTGCCTGACAGCAGGATTGTCGCCCCTAACCACAGTGCAAAGCGGGTACGTCGAAAATCGTAGTGGTATACTACTAAGTGCTCCGGCAGGGCTTCCTAGCCGGTGGGTTCGCTGACGGGTGTTTGGTTCCTCCAGTCATCGTGAACCAGCCCGACATATTTTCCGCCTCCTTTTGCACGCGAAGTAACGCGCCTTTTCTGGCATGTGTGTGAGGCACCATGAACCCATCATTCCGCGTTGAAGCGCGGACAAGGAGATCCATTGACCCTTACCTTTGCCCAATTGGGCGTCCCAGAGAAGATTGTTAAAGCCCTCGACCGTCGAGGCATCACCCAGCCCTTCGAGATCCAAGCAGCAACCATCGCCGATGCGTTGGAAGGCCGAGATGTCTGTGGGCGTGCCCCCACCGGCTCCGGCAAGACCATCGCTTTCGGCATTCCCCTCGTAGTCAAGGTTGGCCGTGCAGAGCCCCGGCGCCCCCGCGCGTTGGTGTTGGCTCCCACGCGGGAGCTAGCTGAGCAAATCACCACTGAAATGCGCACTTTCGCTGGCCCTGTCCGCATCCACGCTGTCTATGGCGGTGTTGGATATGGCCCGCAGTACAACGCACTCCGGCAAGGGGTCGACATTCTCGTCGCTTGCCCGGGGCGTCTAGAAGACCTGATTACCCAGAAAGCCCTGAAACTCGACGACGTCGATCTCGTGGTGATCGATGAGGCAGACCGGATGGCCGACATGGGTTTCATGCCCTCGGTGCGTCGCCTGTTGGATCAGACCGCCGAGGATCGCCAGACGATGATGTACTCAGCAACGCTGGACGGCGATGTTGCCAAACTCACGCGTGACTACCAGACCGACGCTGTCCGGCATGAGGTCGGCGAGGAAACGCCCGACATCACGTCGGCCTCTCACGTGTTTTGGAAGGTTAACCGCGCCAACCGCAACGACATCATCGCAGAGGCGGTCAATGCCGTTTGGCCCGCTATTGTCTTCTGCCGCACGCGCCATGGATCCGACAGGCTTGCGAAGCACCTCGAGTCCGTCGGCATCAAGGCTGGAGCGATCCATGGCGGTCGCAGCCAGAACCAGCGCATGCGTGCACTCGCCGAGTTCTCCAAAGGCAAAATGCAGGCGCTCGTCGCCAGCGACGTCGCCGCACGGGGCATCCACGTCGACAATGTCGCGTCCGTCGTCCATTTCGACCCGCCAGACGATCACAAGACATACGTGCACCGCTCCGGGCGCACAGCGCGTGCAGGCCAGGGTGGTGTGGTACTCAGCCTGGTGCTGCCGGAGCAAGCCAGGGATGCCCAACGCATGATGCGTCAGGTTGGCATCGACGCGCCGTTCATCACCCCCGACGCGGTTGCGTTGCGTGAGTTGTCCCCTGCTCCCCTGTACAAGGCGGCTCCCTCGCCGAAACCCGCCGAGCCCATCGTGGACGATCGCTCCGAACTCGAGCCTTGGGACGACCGTATCGGTGGTCGCCCCAACTCCTCCGACAAACCTCACTCTTCACCCCAGTCCGATTCGCGCCCATCGGGCCCACGCCCATCGGGCCCACGCCCATCGGGCCCACGACGGAATCTGGAAGGCGCCTCCCGCTCTTACGGGAGCAAAAACCGCAGTCCTTCGTTCGGTCGCAAGCGCGATTCGGTCGGTGCATCAGGCAGCGAATCGGACCGCACCGAGCAACGCGAGCGGCCGGCATTTGACCCGTCCAAGCGTTCCGTATCTGACCCAGCCAAACGCCCATTCAAGAGTGGCGGCCCGAGCTATGGCGCCCGTCCTGGCCAAGGTGTTAGGCCTTTCCAAGGAGCGCGACCAGGCCAGGCCAAGCGGCAAGGCAATGACTCGCGCGAAGACACAGCTGCCGCTAGCCGACCCCGCACCAGCGCCGATTCCAGAGAGGGTGCCCGCAGCGGCACCAAGCCCTGGGAAAGCAGAAAGGCGAACCAAGTCGGCCGAAGCAGTGCTCCCCAGCGCAAAGACTTCTCCGACCGTCCGTTCGCGTCCGGTCCTCCCACCCGCAAGATTCGCCGGACGACCAGCCGCACCAAGTCCGCAAAGTAACGTACATCTGTCCTCCGTGCATGCTCGCCAGGCACGGAGGACAGATGGCGTGCAGCATCGAGCCTTGAATCACTTGGCGGTGCTGGTAAAGTGACCCGGTTTGTACACGTGGGCCTTCTGTTGGCCGACGGATCCTAGCGCACATTCGTTGCGCGCCTATCCAGGGGTAACCGATGCCCGATCGCACGCAGGTCATCATCGTGGGCGGAGGCCCCGTCGGGGTAGGTCTCGCCGTGGAGCTTGGGCAGCGCGGAGTTTCGTGCACCCTCGTCGAGCGCCGCACACAGTTGCAGAACATCCCGAAGGGCCAGAACCTCACCCAGCGCACGCTGGAACACTTTTACTTCTGGGGGATCGTCGACGAGCTGCGAGCGGCGCGCGCGATGCCGAATAACTACCCCATCGGTGGTGTAACCGCCTACAAGAACATGATGAGCGACTACTGGTACGCCCCTCCCGGAAGAGAACTCGTCCAGTCGTATTACTTTGAAGAGAACGACCGCCTACCGCAATACTCGTTAGAGGAGGTGCTGCGGGACAAGGCTACAACCTTCCCCAATGTCACACTCTTGTATGGGCAGACGGTCAAGAAGGTGCAGCAGGACGAGAAGGGTGTCCACGTCACCGTCGCCGACGAGACCTGGCCTTACGACGAAACGGTTCATGAGGCCGACTACGTCGTTGGTTGCGATGGCGGTCATTCGCTGGTGCGGGAGCTGGCTGGCATCGAGCGCCGGGGCTCAGACTTCGATCAGAAGATGCTTCTTGCCGTGTTCCGGTCAAAGGACCTCCATCAAGCCTTTGAGCGCTTCCCCGACCGGACCACCTATCGAGCGATGGACCCGGAGCTGGAGGGCTACTGGATGTTTTTCGGCCGCGTCGACGTTGGAGAATCATGGTTCTT
>CAUZFB010000085.1:0-6718 GCA_963579135.1 Dehalococcoidia bacterium
ATCACACTGTCGCCAGCGAAGTGTCGTCCGCCATGGCAGGCCAGCGGTGGGCCCACGGGTTCGCCTTCTCGAAAGCCGCTGACATCCGGAGCACGCCAACGTCATCGCGCAACCTGCCGACGACCTGCACGGCCAACGGCAGCCCGCTGGAGTGGAATCCGAATGGGATCGCAGCAGCAGGGTTGTACGTATGGTTGAAAGGCGACGTGAAACTCACCAACGCCCTGGTACGGTCGCGTGGGCCGATGTCCGCGACCTTGGCCGCAGGCCCGATGGACGGAGAAAGCAGGAAATCGTAGTCCTTGAACCATTCCTGCATCTCCAGTCCGAACGCCCGGTTGCGGCGCACGATGCGTCGATACTGCCACGCCTTCGCCTCCGGTGCTCTCTCGTAGAGAGGGCGAGCGTGAGGACCCAGATCATCGATGTGCTTTTCCAGGAAACCGGGGATCATCGCCTCCGCAGCGGCGTAGTGGTCTCCCGCGTATGCCCAGATACCGGCCTCCAGTTCTTCGGGCTCATGCAACGTCGGCGGATCCGCCTCCACGATCTCGCAGCCAAGCTCCGCCAACAGCTGCGCTGCCTCACGCACGAACTTCAGCGCCTCAGCGTCCATCGCAAACCCGCGACCGAAGTCATAGCTCACCGCCACCCGTAGACCCCGTACATCGCCGGCGACGAAGCTCATGTAGTCGACCGGCATTACGTTGGATTCAGCGTCGCGCGGGTCGGCTCCCGATATCGCCTGCAGCAGAAGCGCAGCATCGCGCACGGTGCGCGTGAGGGGTCCGTTATGCGACCGACCAGGCGCGGCCCGCCAGGTCTGCACCGCAGGGATACGCTGGTATGTGGGCTTGATGCCGTAAACGCCGTTAGCGGCAGCGGGCATCCTGATCGAACCACCGGAGTCGGTGCCGAGGCCGATTGGCCCCAAGCCCGTCGCCACGGAATTTCCCGCTCCACCGCTGGAGCCCCCACAAGTGTGGTCTAGGTTCCAGGGGTTGCGACCTGGCGGGCTAAGAAAATTGTCCACGGCGCCATGCAACGCGAACTCGGGAAGATTCGTCTTTCCCGTAATCACACCTCCGGCTGATCGGATGCGGCGCACCAACTCGCTGTCGGGCTGACGATTGTCCTTGAACGCCAGCGAACCGTAGGTCGTGGGCATGCCGTCGACCTCGATCGAATCCTTGATTGACACGGGCACGCCGCAGAGGGGAGGCTTTTCGCCAGATCCCATCCAGACGTTCTCGGCGGTCTGTGCGGCAGCCAGCGCATCGTCGGTGTTCATCACCAGGAACGCGCTCAGCGCGGGGTTCAGCTGCTCAACGCGATCAAACAACTCGCGCAAAACCTCTACGGGGGAAAACTCGTGCCGCGCATAGCCCTCGAGTAGCTGGGTGGCCGAAAGCCGCCAGAATCCTGTGTCTGTCATGGAACCCTCCTCGTAACCTCAGGGGGCTAAGTGGCGATGGGCCCTATGCCCAACCGTGCCATCATCTCAACGTATGCCGTCACCATCGTCGCTGGGGTGTAGGACACCTCGAACCCAAGATCTTCGCGCGCCCGGGTACCATCGAGGATGCAATGCCCCGACGTGTCGGGGTGCAGGTATTGGATGCCCGGTCCAATCTCGAACTGAGCGTCCGGGTAGGCCTCGCGTACGCCCTCGCCAAACTCAGCCAGTGTAATGCCGTAGCCGGAGCCGATGTTGTACAGCACATCCGTCGGTCCTTCGGCGTGCAGCGCCGCCAGGATGCCCCGTGCCGCATCGTCGTTGTAGATCACGTCAGTCACTGCGTCGCCGCCCTTAACGATGACCGCAGCCAACCCCTGCATCGCGTTCTCGATCATCTTGCTGTGGACGCTCGTGTCATCATGGCGCTGGGTCTTCGCCGGACCGATGGTCGACGAGAAACGGACAGCGGTGAACTCGATCCCATAGCGCTTGCGGTAGACGCGGCCCATGTACTCGGACGCCAACTTATAACAGCCGCGCATCGTCGCGGGCTGCGGCATCATATCCTCGTGCAGCGGCCGGTACGTGGGGTGTGCGAACTCTCCCTGCACTGGCCCGTAGACGCCCTTGGTCGAGGTGAACACCATGCGTTTCACCTCGCTGATACGCGCGGCCTCCAACACGTTCGCCATGCCCTCAACGTAGACCTGTGCAGAGAACGATGGCCTCTGCTCCACGCCGATGTTCGCGCCCATGTGTACCAAGTGCGTTGGCGCGTGCTCGGCGAAAATCGCGTTGAGGCGTTCGGCGTCGACAATGTCGGCCTGTACGACCGTCACTTTGTCCAGAACATCCTTGATGAGATCAGTGTTTCCGGACACGGTGATGACAACCGGCGAGTACCCCTCGTCCGCAAGACGACGCGTCACGAAATGCCCAATGACACCCGTGCCGCCGATGACCATGTGCCGTTTGCCGTTCGCCATTCTAGCTAGTAGCCAGTTGCTCGTGAACGGACGCGACCTGCCTGGCCATCGGCACACCTGCCCACCGAGCGGGGCCGTCCTCGCGAGCGATCGTCAGCTCGATCAACACGGGCCCTTCAAGCTCCCAGACATGGGGAAGTTGTTCTAGAAGGTCTTCGGCCTCGGCGATCTTGAGGGCGTGTTTGTAGCCTGATGCCTTCGCCAGCGCCACCCAGTCGAACGCACCCTGCCCCGGAAGTGGCTGGTTGCCCGTGCTCTGATTCAGACCGTTCGCAAACACGAAGTGGTACAGGTTGTTGACTCCCGAAGCCACGATGGTTACGAGCGACCCAAGCTGCATAAGCAGCGAGCCATCGCCGTCCAGCACCATCACCTTGCGGCTCGGTTGCGCTAACGCCAGCCCCAACCCGATGGTCGACGCACTGCCCATGCACTGCGACGCGTCCACGTTGAGAATGTCGCCCTGCCCTGCTTCATGCCATGGAAAGACCGATTGCATCGTTGGGACGCTGATCGCCCCGCGACGCCCTTCGGCCAAGATATCTATCGCTTCCTGTCGTTCCATGAGATCCCCTCAAGCGCCTAAAGCGTCGGAGCGCCGATGATTACCACCGACGGCCCTTGATCTGTCCACGCCCGCTCGTATGCCGCTTTCAGCGCGCCGATGTCCTCTGGCCCTTCGATACGCCAGTGTGGCACGCCCCAGGCGTCCAACGTCGGCTCCAGCATGCGGACCGCTCGTGAGGATTGCTCCTCAATGGTCTTGTTCACGTCGCGCTGGAACTGACCCACCATGATGAACGTAGGGACATTCGCATCCAGAGCGATCGCCTTCAGCGTGTTGATCGATGCGAATATCCCGTTATTCTGGATGCACATCATCGGATTCTGCCCGCCCATGTACAGGCCAGCGTTCACGCCCATGCCCTCGTCCTCGGTGCACACGCCAACGAAACGCGGGCCATTCCCCGCCTGCCAGCGGGCGATCAACGTGCGCTGGAACGAATCCGGCACGCATACGACGTGCGTAATGCCAAGCGCATCGATCTCTGCTGCGATCACCTCGGCCGGCACTCCGGTCGCGACCGCTTGTACGTCGGTCATCCTAAGCCCCCGCGATGGCAGAGAGTTCAACCTCTGCGTTGTACTGTAAATCCACGCCAACGATATTCATCACGGGCGGGTTGCCTTCGAAAAATTCCTTGGAAATCGCGATGAACTCGTCCTCGAAATAGATGTCGTCAAGGAACACGTCGAGCCGCAGCGTCTGGTCCAGCGTCGTGTCGAAACGGTTGAGCGCCGCCTCCAACCTGCGGAAGGCCTGCTTGGTCTGTGCGACACGATCGCCATAGATCTCTTGAAGCAGCTCGCCGGTCTTCTCGTCGGCTAACCCTGATGCGCCCGACGCGAACACCAGACCATTTGCCTTAACCGCCTGCGCCCGTCGCGGGTCCTCCATGAACCAGACCACCTCTTTGGTGCCACCCGGATTGACCGCCAAGCCGCCAATCTCCATCAGGCCGCGCCCGCCTAACAGCGTGCCCACCGAATAGGCCGCGAACGGGATGCTTCCATCGAAACGATCCTTGAGATTTGCCTGGTAGCGACCCACGTCGCCCGTGCGCTTCAACGCACAGTCAGTACGAACGAGATCATCGAGCGTTCCGCCCCCCTTCTCGATGTGGGATCGGAGCCATTCGTAGGTGTAGAACGCCTCGGTCTCAAACTGCTCCTCGACCTCTTCGGGCGCGGCCGTTTCCGTGTAAGGATTCGACCGCCCACGAACACCGATGACGTAAGTGAAATCGCCTGCGCGGGTGATGCGCGAGGCTCGCCCGCGCGTTGGCTGGGCCACCAACACCTCACGCTCAAGATCTGGGGTCAGGCCCTGCACCACGGCCGTCAGCATGTTGGTGCCGGCCATCTTCACCTGCGCGCCGAAGCTGACCACCTTCTGATGGCCGTCCTCGCCGAAATGCTCCGGCCATGTCCCCATGCGCTCCAGACGCCAGGACTGTCCTGACGTGAAGTTCTCGCACCAGATCGAGTCCTCGCCGGAGTAGCCTGCTTGCTGTAACCGCAGCGCCTGCCGCCCATAAGCGTTATTGCACTGAGGCGTCGCCTGCCAGTCGAGCTCCGGGTCGACGTTGTTGGTCTTCAGATCGCGGTTGCCATCCGAGCCCGAGAGGAACAGGTACGGGCCATAGCGAACCAAAGCCGCCAGGTCCCGGTTCCGCTCGTCCGACAGCAGTATCTCTTTCTTGTAACGGTTCTCTGCCACGCTCGTTCGCTCCTGGTCGTGCTAGCTAGGGTTGGGACCTTTGATGTTGAACAGCCGTTGGGTGCGGCCCCACACGATCTCATGCTTCAACTCGGGGCTCACGCCAGAGAACATGCGTTCCATCGCGGGCGTCGCGTCCGGCCAGGTCTGTCCCTGCTCGTGCGGGTAGTCCGCGCCCCAAATCGCGCAATCCCCAATCACAAACTCGGGGTCCGAAAGCATCTTCGCACCTATGTAATCCTCCTCAAAGGTGAACCACATATTGTTCCGTATATAGTGCGTCGGCTTCTCTTTCAACTGATAGATGTTGTCCGGCACACGATCCGCGTAGCACCGATCCATCCACTGGAACAGGAATGGGAGCCACCCGATACGGCACTCCGCCACGCCGACCTTCAGGTCGGGATGGCGGTCGAACACGCCGCTAAACACCACCTGAGCGATGTGTCTACCAACGGGAATAAACGGCACCTGCGAGAAGTGTGCCAATGACTGGCCGTATTCGTTCACCGGGTACGGTGTCCCAGACGAGTCTCCGACGTGCGCGCAGACGACAGTGTTCGTCTCGGCGGCGGCGGCCCAGAACGGCTCCCACACAGGTGACCACAGCGGTGCTCCAACCTCAGCGTCTGCGAAGCTGAACTCCACCGCCCGCGCGCCTTTCTCCACCAGCCGGTAGAGTTCCGCTGCACAGGACTCCGGGAACTGCGTGTGCATCCAGGGCAAAGCGATGATTCGGTCAGGTGCAACGTTGGAGACCTCCTGGGTCCAATCATTGAACGCTCGGTAAACCGCTTTCTCCATCTCCTTGTCCTTGAACGTCCATTTCCGCGTGTTACCGAAGAAGACGCCCGCCCACATCTTGCCGATATCCATGTGCTGGAGCAACACCTCGGGGTCCGTCGGAGGAAGTTTGCCCTCAGGGACCGGGATCGGATCGAATCGCTGCGCGTACTTGGCCCAGTCGTTGCCATCGGCCGCGAACGCGTGCAGGCTACCTTCCCACTCCCAGCTGGTCCCTTGATCCGCCTCAACCACCTTTGGAGCAGCATCTTTGTACTTGGCCGCGATCCTCGACTGGATGATGTCCTTCGGGTACCACGTCAGATCCATATGGTTATCGGCAGACATGTACAGGTAGTCGACCTTGCCGTCGGTAGGCATGACCACGTCCTCAACGCCACGTCGGCGTCGCGCGGTCGCGCCCAACTTGTCCTCTCGCAGCACCATGGGAACCTCCTCTGCCGGGCCAGCTGAGGCCATCGGCGAGCCCATCCTAGAATCCACCCAAAGGACTGTCAATCAAAGGACCTGCAGGCCACTGGCGTCCGCTACTCAAGGCTCCTGACCGTGCGTGCGAATACCAGTTGCCAAAGCCCATATGCCAGGATGATCACCCCCGCCCCACCCAATGCCACTTGCGCGTTCGCAAACTCTGCGATCGCCGTGATCAGCAGCACCGCTGGCGGCATGAAGCCAGACATCATCGCGTTCAATGCCATCACGCGCCCACGCATGTCGGAATTCGTGTACGTCTGAAGCGTTGCGATATTCACCGTATTGCGGCCCGAATGCCCCATGCCCACAGGCACAAGGAGCAGGAGCGAGAGGACGTACACGTCCGACAAAGCGAACGCCAGGATTGCGCCTCCCCAAAACGTGAGGAAACCAACCAGCAACAGTCCCTTGCGTTTGAAATTGCCGAGCGACGCCGCCGTCGTCGAACCCATCAGAGAGCCAATGCCGAAGAACGTGAACAACAAGCCAACTCGGTCCACCGTGATGTCCAACACATCCGCGAACAACGGCAAGAGGTGCTGCAACGGCTGGCCAACGAGCGTCGACACGAAAGCGATTAGCAGGAGATTGCGAATCGTGCGGTCCTTGGCCGCGTACCGGAACCCCTCGCGAACGGCGCCAGACATGCCGCGCTTGCGGGAGGCATCGCTGGGCACGAACTTGGGCACGATGAACAGCAACGCGATGCCGGCC
>CAUZFB010000086.1:0-6690 GCA_963579135.1 Dehalococcoidia bacterium
ATGCTTCCAGCTTGGTGGACTGAAACTTTCTGATGGATTGTGAGTAAACGGGTCGGCTGGAGCCATCAACGGAGCAAAGAGTGCGGTGAAGATCAAGAGGCCGACGACCACCCCACCGAAAGCACCAAGCGGGTTACGCCGCGCGAAGCGCCGGATGTTCCAAAGATACGAAGCCAGCCGAACGCTCCATGTTGGCGCAATCGATATGGACCGAGGGGCGGTATCTTCTGGGGTCTCAACAGCCACTCTGAAACTCCTACTTGCCCGCCGAATAACTTATGCGCGGGTCAATAACGGTGTAGAGCATGTCGATAATAAGATTTACGCCAAGCAGAATGGCAACCATCAGCAACGTCAAGCTCTGGATGACAGGGTAATCACGCTCGTTGGCGGCATGGATGATACCTTGTCCAATTCCTGGTACTCCGAAAATATTCTCAAGAATCAGACTTCCACTAAGCAAGAAACCCAGGTAGAAACCGGCAACGGTAATAACCGGTATGAGAGCGTTCCGGAGCGCGTGACGACTCAGGATTACGGCTTCATGTAATCCCTTACTTCGGGCTGTCCGGATGTAGTCCTGCCGGAGCGTCTCCAGGATATTTGATCGAGTGATTCTCGTAAGGAAAGCGGTATAGCCCCAGGTGAGAATTGCCACAGGCCAGATCATTTTCTGTAAGTGAGTGACGGGGTCTTCCCACAGGGTTCTATAGCGCAGAGGAGGGCTCCAGTCGAAATAAACTACGAGCATAAGGAGCACCATCAAGGCGAGCCAGAAATTTGGTATGGAGTGGCCTGCGATAGTGAACGTACGGATCAGATAATCAGGCCACTTGTTTTGGTAAACCGCCGCCAATACGCCCAGAGGGATAGCAATGAGCATCGTCAATACGATGGTATAAACAGCCATTTGGGCAGTCACGACAATCCGCCGGGATACAATCTCGGAAATCGGCTCCCTCGTGATTAACGATTGGCCGCCGAGCTCGCCATTGACCATGCTCCAGATCCATTTGCCGTACTGAACGGGAAGAGGATCGGTCAGGCCTAGTTGCTCTTGAAGTTTTTCATATGCCTCCTCGGTAACATACGCACCTTCTTCATCTAGCAGAATGTGCGATGCGACATCGCCGGGAAGAATCCGCATCGCGCCGAAGATTAATAGAGACGCGAAGAAGAGCGTAGGGAAAAACAACAGCACTCGTCGAGTAATGTAAGCGCCTATCATAAGTCCCTACGCCCTTCCTCCCTTCAAATCCCTCTAAACAGCGTTATTTGTCCAGCCATGTGTGGGCATAGGCCGCAAATGTCGGCGGGTTCAAGATGAATGACATCTTGGCATCTTTGACGTACGAACGAACCGGTACTAAGTTCAGTCCCACGGAGTTGAATAGCATGTAGTACTGCTCTTGGAAGATGTAGTGCTCAATTTCCTGCAGCAGTTCCGATCGTTCTTCAGCGGTTGAAAGCTTCCCCATTCGCACCGCAAAGTCAACCATCTTGTCGTCTTCGTGCACCGTACTCGCGTACGGGCTATCTGACTTGCGCCCGAATCTAAAGGTGACATCGGCTCCAGTCGCTTCGTCTAGAGACCCACCACCCCAAGCAGCTTCCCAATCGGTGCCGGCCTTGCGTTCATCAAATGCGCCGACGTCCATTATCTGGAGCTTGGGCTTCATACCCAAACCATCCATCGCGCCTATCCACCACTCCATTGGTGTAACCAACGTGTTGGGTGAGATGATGGTGAATTCGAGCCCTTCCGCGCCAGCATCAGCAACCAACTGGCGTGCTTTGGCCTTGTCCGCTTCCCTTGTCTTGGGGTCATAACCCGGCCAGGTCATAAAGTCAGGATGAGAGTTCTCTGTGGCTAAGAACCCGGCCCTCACCCTGCCGTTACCTTGGAGCAGGGTCTCGACCGCGGTCTGCCGATCTACCCAAAGCGATATGGCCTCTCGCAGGCGCACGTCGTTGAACGGTGCCTTCACCGTATTGAAACCGAGGCCCGAAGACCCCCCTCCCGCGCGCTCTAAGAAATAAACACCATCTCCTAAGCTTTCTTTGAACTGCGGAATCAACTCGGGGGTCGCATAGTACTTGTTACCCCGTGCACCCACATCAAGCCGACCGGTCCGGAGCGCGGCGTGATGAGCTGAGGGAGAGCCCAAAATGAAGTATTCAATCCCGTCAAGGAATGGCAATTGCCTGCCCTCAGAGTCCTTCTCCCAGTACTCGTTGTTCCGCGTCATCTCGATGAACGAGCTCTTTTCGTAGCTCACAAACTTGAACGGACCCGTTCCGATAAGGCCCAACTCATACGGGCTGACGTCAACGTTGCCTGCGGCAATCTCCGGCTCAAATAGATGTTGAGCGTGGAAGATCGGAATCCTGTGCTTGGCGAGGCTGTCCAAGTAGAACGAATTGGGGTTGTTAAGATATATACGGACGGTGTCGGCATCTACCAGCTCAACCTTGTCGAAGTCACCAAACTGGGCTTTCGCGGCACCAGGCAAGCGCTCCTTGTCACCGACCTTCGCACCGTGCACGAATAGGTTGACCCAATACACCACATTCTCAGCGGTAAAGGGGGAACCGTCGTGCCAGGTGACACCTTTACGGATAGTGAAAGTCCATTGGCTGAAATCGGCATTCGGCTCCCAGCTTTCAGCCAAAGCAGGACAGATCTTCCGCTCGTCTTCCCAGCAAGGCTGAACCAGGTTGCCCTCACCGGCTAGCGCCGCAGTTAGGGGCGTCAGGTTGTAGTTCGTGCTACGCATGGTGTCCCATGCGGACGGTGGGTCTTTGCGATGGCCTACACGGAGCACGCCCCCGTACTTGACCGGATCAGGGGTCGCTGTTGGTGCAGCCTTCGCAGCGGGCGCCGACGTTGCCGTCGGCTGTGCGGCCGGAACGCTTGTCGGCGTAGGGTCGTCACTTGAGCACGCTGCTACCAGCAACAAGAGTGCAAGCGCAAAAAGCGCCATGGGAACTCGGAGGGCCGGAATCTTCCGCATTACTGTTACACCTCTATCTGGGCTTCTACCGATTAACCTTAGGCGGCCGGTCGTTACATTCCGGTCTTCGCTCAATCTATGACCCTCCACCAGAGTGGCCTGGCGTCGGGCGACGCATACTACCGCAACATCTCGCGGGGCATCGTATCAATAGGGATGCCGCAGGGCAACATCGCAAGAGAAGCTTAGCTGTCCACGCGATCAGGAAGGGCACAAGTAAATCCATGGTGTAGATGGGTCGGAGTCAGGGTCCTGAGACGTTCTTTCTCACTGCACCAATGAAGCCGCAAGCGGATTCCCGGAGTTCAAATGCCTCCCCCGTCCTCGGTGCCCTGCCCGGTCATCCCGCTCACTGCCAACTGCCTTCTACAAGAGAACTGTGGTATCGTTCTGTTCTAGAGTAGAGACTGTTTTGAATCCGAATTAGGCCACTGCGGAATCCCAGAACAATCCGCGGTTTTTCGACTGGTTTTGCCCGGCACTTGTCGGCGATTCACGTGTACTCCAGGCGCAACCATAGGCAATCGTTCAACTTTCTGAACTTCCGGTTCACCAAGGGGCTTTCACCACTATTGGTCGGCGATTCCAACATATTGATTGAAGCGATTGGGCTTTCGAAATACTACGGACGTGCCGTCGGAATCGAGAACGTCAGTTTCTCAATCGTAAAGGGCGAGATCGTTGGCCTACTAGGACCCAACGGGGCTGGAAAGACGACCGTCATGCGGCTCCTGACTGGATTCCTAGCGCCTTCGGAGGGTACGGCCCGCATAGTTGGGCACGATACTGCGGAGGCATCGCTAGAGGCCAGGCGCCGGGTCGGCTACTTGCCCGAGTCAGTGCCGCTTTACGCGGATATGACCGTACGACAGTACCTCAACTACATGGGCACTCTACATGGACTCGCGGGAGCACCTCTGAGGAGTCAAGTAGAGGAAACAATCGAGACTGTTCAGGTAAGTCAATTCATCGACACGTTGATAAACAAGCTATCTAAGGGTTACCGCCAGCGAGTCGGAATCGCGCAAGCAATCCTCCATCGACCGCCCGTGTTGATCTTAGACGAGCCCACAGCAGGCATCGATCCTGCTCAGGTCATTCAAACGCGACAAATCATACGCAGCTTGGGAACCGATCATACGGTGCTGTTGAGTACCCACATTCTGTCTGAGGTAAGTATGGTGTGTGACCGAGTGATCATCATGAACGACGGGCACGTCGTGGCAGATGGCGATCCTTCCGAGCTGGCGAAGGGGTTGGCGGGTACGTCGCGTATTCAAACGCAAATAAGAGGTCCGCACGAAGAAATTGCTCGTGCGCTGGCTTCGGTTCCGGGCGTTCGACAGGTATCGCGCGAGGCAAATCAGGCCGAAGCCGTAGTCAACAGTTACTCGATTGAGGTAGAGCAGGGCAAGGACGTTTCAGAGGACATCGCCAAGATGGTTGTTGGTAACGGCTGGGCGCTTCTTCGCATGCAACCGGACCTGTTGCCTTTGGAAAGAGTGTTCATGCACCTTACAGAGGAAGAAACTCTTGCCGATTCGTAAGACTCTCGCAATCGCGCGAAAGGAGACGCAGAGCTACTTCGTGTCCCCCATCGCCTATGTGGTCGCCTTGGTCTTCGTGTCTCTGACTGGTTACTTTTTCGTTGATGCGATGTCCTCTGACATATTTCCAGAAGCGAGCGTGAACTCCTATACCGGACGATCCATTTTCATTCTGGCATTGGTAGGCCCGCTGCTTACGATGAAACTACTTGCCGAGGAACAAAAGCTTGGCACGATCGAATTGCTGCTGACTTCACCCGTTAGAGACTGGGAAGTGATCCTTGGTAAATTCCTTGCGAGTCTGACGATATTCGGAAGTGCCCTGGCGCTGACGTTGGTCTACGTCGTTTTTCTGTTTGCCTTCGGGAACCCCGATCTGGGACCAATAGTCACCGCTTACGTCGGGCTTTTCCTTTTCGGCGCAGGTGCGCTTGCGGTCGGCTTATTCACTTCCGCCCTCACCAGTAACCAGATTGTCGCCGCAATACTTTCCTACGGCGTGTTGACGTTGCTGACCATCATCCATTTGGCCGCAGACCAAGTGGACGGTGCCATGGCAACTTTCCTGAACGAACTATCGATGGTCTCTCAATTCGAAGATTTCACCCGCGGCATCTTGAATCTGCGAAGCGTGATCTATTACGTCAGCATGATCGTCGTGTTCTTGTTTCTGGCAGTTCGAGCCCTTGAATTCCGGCGCTGGAAGTAAGGGCAGTAGCGATGAAGCTTCCTCGACGATCGCCAAAAGAGACCGCCGCTCCTGAGAACGGATCCTCCCCTCTGGTGCACGCGCTGGTATCGGGACTAGGTGCCTTCAAAGGCGCCCTGATCACCTCTGGCGCAGTTGCGGTACTGGTCGGGTTACTTGTAGTCGCGCTGTTGCCGAAATTAAACGGACTGGGACTGAGCCTTTTGTCGTTTGGCGGAATACTTTTCCTTGCGGTGATGCTAATTGGGTTACTGCAACCGCAAGATCGGCTGGCTCGCCGGAAGCAGCGCTATGGTGGCATCGCATCGGTGGCTGTTTCGGCGGTAATAGGAATTGTCGCGCTAATCAATCTGTTATCAGTCAACAACAACGTCCTTTTAGACATGACTGCAAGCCAGCAATACTCCCTTTCGCCGCAGGCGCTGAGTGTCCTTGCTGAGCGCCTTGACGCGGAAGTAACCGCGACCGCGTTCTTCGTCGACGAATCCAGCCAACAACAGTCGGTGGAATCGGTAATGGTCGCCCGCATGAAGGACTACCTAGAGGGGTTCGCTCAGCAGTCTGACGGCTTGTTTAGCTATCGAGTGTTCGATCCAGAACGGTTTCCTGATGTTGCAACCGAAATGGGTGTTGACCAGTGGCCGGTAGTGGTTTTCGAAGAGGTCCGCTCGGGAAACCAACAAACCGTGCTCACTACCGCGAACCCTGAGCAGGAATTCCTGACGGCCTTACTCGCAGTCACGGGTATCAAGCAAAAGGCGATCTACATCCTCGACGGTTACTCGTCGTGGAATCCCAATGATCTGTCCGCAGGGGCGCGAGAAGGATTCGGGTTTGCCGTGCAGGGGATCCGCAGTGATAGCTATGCGGTCAGAACATTGAACTTATTGCAGGCTGGCCAGATTCCTGACGACGCAGCAGTTGTGGTCGCCGTGGCACCGAACAGGGAAATACGGGGAGATGATGTAGCGCTCCTGGAGGGGTACCTTCAGCGGGGCGGACGACTGCTAGTGCTTTTTGAGCCCAACCCACCGCAGACATGGGGAGATTTCATTGCTCGCTGGGGCATCCAGGTACTGAACGGATACGTTGTAGACCCTGCCAGCCATGTCGCGGGAGCACCGCTAACACCGGTCGTCGGGCAAGGACAATATCGGGATCCTCATGTCACAAGTTTGATGGATCTGAGTTTCTTTCCTGGCTTGGCACCATTGTGGCTCGTCGATCAATCAGAAGAAGGATCAGCCATTGTGGACTTGAAGCTATTGGCGGTTGTCTCTGAGAGCAGCTTCGCCACTGATGATCTGGAGCGGACGGCGCCGATTGATTCAGACACCCTCGGACCGTTCATCGTAGGAGCAGTGGTTCGCGCAACGGGTCCCATTGGAGAATCGACTAGTTCGGCCCCGTCCCAGACGCC
>CAUZFB010000087.1:0-6668 GCA_963579135.1 Dehalococcoidia bacterium
TGGCCGGGGGCAGCGCCTTCCGCGCGTTCGATACGATCGACAGCGCCCCGGAAGAAAAAGCCCGTGGTGTAACAATCAATATCTCCCACGTGGAGTACGAGTCGCCCCTGCGGCACTACGCCCATGTGGACTGCCCAGGTCACGCTGACTACATCAAGAACATGATCACCGGTGCTGCGCAGATGGATGGCGGGATTCTGGTGGTGAGCGCTCCCGACGGCCCGATGCCGCAGACTAGGGAGCACATCCTGCTTGCCCGTCAGGTGAACGTTCCCCGTATGGTTGTCGCCCTGAACAAGGTTGACATGATGGACGACGAGGAGCTTCTTGAGCTGGTCGAGATGGAGATTCGCGAGCTGCTGGACAAGTACAACTTCCCTGGTGACGACACCCCGATCATTCGCCTAAGCGCCCTGGGTGCGCTTGAGTCCGACAGCACCGATGCGAGTGCGCCAGAGTACGAAGGCATCATGAATTTGGTAAACGCGCTTGACGAGTACATTGATGTGCCGGATCGCCCGCGCGAACTGCCGTTCCTGATGCCGGTCGAGGATGTTTTCTCCATCAAGGGCCGTGGTACGGTAGTGACCGGTCGTGTGGAGCGTGGCGTGGTGAAGCCTGGCGATGAGATTGAGATCGTGGGCATCAAGGCGACGCACAAGACGACGGTCACGGGTGTGGAGATGTTCCACAAGCTGCTTGACGAAGCGGAACCTGGCGATGCAGTCGGTACGCTGCTGCGTGGTGTTGAGCGTGACGACATCGAGCGTGGCCAGGTATTGGCCAAGCCGGGTTCAATCAAGCCTCTGACAGAGGCGGACGCTGAGGTCTACGTGCTGAGCAAGGACGAGGGTGGCCGTCACACGCCGTTCTTCCCTGGCTACAAGCCGCAGTTCTACATCCGGACGTCTGACGTGACGGGGGAGATTTTGCTTCCCGAGGGCGTTGAGATGGTGATGCCGGGTGATAACACGAAGATGAAAATCAAGCTGATCTACCCGATGGCGATGGAAGAGGGTCTGCGATTCGCCATCCGTGAAGGTGGGCGGACCGTTGGCGCTGGCGTCATTACCGGCGTCAGTTAGGGGATAGCGTGGCAAAGAAGCGTGGAGACGTACGTCAGCTGATCAATCTCGCGTGCAGCGAGTGTAGGGAGCGGACGTATCACACAGAGAAAAACAGACGGAACGATCCGACTCGGATGGAGCTGAACAAGTTCTGCCCACGTTGTCGTAAGCACACTGCTCACCGCGAGGTCCGCTAGAGATGGCGGCTCGTGGCGGTAATCAGCTGCGTGGGATGATGGACGAGGGGCAAGTTCGGCGACGAGGCCGGTTTGCCTTTTTCGTCGATATTTATTCGGAACTCGCCAAGGTGACGTGGCCCGATCGGCAGACCGCCGGTCGACTCACGTTACTGGTTATCGGCGTGGCAGTGGTCATGGGCGTGTTCCTGGGCATCATCTGGGACACCGTTCTGACCACGGCTGTCGAACGGTTCCTTCTCGATCGTTGATCGGGGAGCTCCCCCGTTGAGGATTCAGGTATCAAAGCATGACTGAAGAAGTCGCGTCGGAAACCAGTGTTGACTGGTACATAGTGCACACCTACTCCGGTCAGGAAGACCGGGTTAAACGCAACCTGGAGATGCGGATCGAGTCCATGGATGTCAAGGACAAGGTCTTCCAGGTGGTGGTGCCGACCGAGGACGAGATAGAGATTAAGGAAGGTCAGCGCAAGCACATCCAGCGCAAGATCTTCCCTGGGTACATCCTTGTTCAGATGAACATGGATGACCAGAGCTGGTACGTCGTACGGAACACCCCCGGTGTGACAGGCTTCGTGTCGGCGGAGGACGAACGCGAGCGCAGGCCGAAACCTGTAGCGCTGGAGCCTCGCGAGGTCGAACTCATCATGAATCGGATGTACTCTCCAGAGCCGAAGGTCATCGTTGGCTTGGTCCCGGGAGAGATGATTCGGATTACGAGTGGTCCGTTCGCGGAGTTCATGGGAGCGATCGACTCGGTTGACGGGGACAAGGGCAAGATTCGGGTTCTCGTTTCGTTCTTCGGCCGTGAGACTCCTGTGGAGCTCGACTTCTTGCAGGTGGAGAAGGCATAGGTCTTCGGACGGCGAGCCGCTAATGAGCCCATCGCCATGCATGTAGGGAACGGGCCAGCAGGCGATGCAGTAGGTAGAGAGAAAGTAGGAAATGGCAAAGCGCGTCAAAGCAATACTGAAGCTCCAGCTGCCGGCAGGGTCGGCAACGCCAGCGCCCCCGGTGGGGCCGGCGTTGGGCCAGCACGGCATCAATATCATGGCATTCGTGAAGGAGTACAACGCTCGAACCGCGAACCAGGCAGGGACGATTATCCCCGCCGAAATCACGGTCTTCGAGGACTCCTCGTTCACGTTCATCACGAAGACTCCTCCCGCACCAGAGCTGATTCGCAAGGCGCTGGGCGTAACGAAGGGTAGCGGCCGTGCGCTGCACGAGAAGGTGGGCACGTTGCCCCGCTCTGCGGTTCGTGAGATTGCCGAGACCAAGCAGAAGGACCTGAACGCCGCCGACGTGGAAGCGGCTATGAAGATTATTGAAGGCACCGCCCGCAGCATGGGCGTTGACGTCGAGGGGTAGTCCAATGGCTAAGCATTCCAAGCGATACCAAGCAGTTGAGGCGCTCATCGACCCGGAGAAGAAGTACGCGCCGACGGAAGCCATCGAGCTCGTGAAGCAGGCGTCAAGCACGAAGTTTGATGAGACGATCGAATTGCACCTGCGGACCAACGCTGACCCGCGTCACGCTGACCAGCAGTTGCGTGGGGTTGCCACGCTGCCTGCGGGTCTGGGAAAGACTGTTCGTGTCGCTGTCTTCGCCGGTGGTGAAGGCGCTCGCATCGCCTCGGAAAGCGGTGCGGAGTTCGTAGGCGCCGATGATCTCATCGAGCGTGTCGAGGGCGGGTTCACCGACTTCGATGTGGCGATCGCCACGCCTGACATGATGGGTAAGATCGGTAAGCTTGGCCGCATTCTCGGCCGGAAGGGTCTCATGCCCAACCCCCGGACTAACACGGTCGTGCGAGAAGGCGATATCGGGTCGGCGGTGGTGGAAGCCAAGAAGGGGCGTGTTGAGCTCCGCATGGATCGCACGGCAATCATCCATGCGGCGGTGGGCAAGGCGAGCTTTGATGCTGGCCAGCTGATGGAGAACCTCACTGCGGTGGTGGATACATTTAATCAGCTCCGCCCGTCCGCGATCAAGGGACCGTTCGTCAAGACGGCGTACCTGACTTCGACGATGGGCCCGAGCGTGCCGCTGGACCTGGCGACGACGTTGACGCTCCGGTCCGAATAAAGGACACTGAGGGCCATAAACGAATAGTCCACCGAAGACAGCGGGCGTCCCTGACCGGCAGAGACCTAAGCAGCAAGCCCGCCGAGGTGCACACCGAAGATCTCCTTAGATCTAGTGCAACCCGCGTCTTCGGAAAGCGGGTTTTTCGTTTTGGTTCAATGGCAGTTAGTGGTTGGAGAATCTAGTGAAAGGGACGCTTTAATAAAATGCCGACGGAAGCAAAGGAAGCAGCGGTAGCGGATCTGGCAGATCGTATGTCACGGTCTTCGATCGCCATCGCCACCGACTTCTCGGGACTCAGCGTCAACGACATCACGGAGTTGCGGAAGCGGCTCCGTGAACAGGGCGTTGAGTACAAAGTGGTTAAGAACCGAATCGCGGCCATAGCGGCCGCTCAGTCCGGGGTCGAATCCTTCAAGGAGATCTTGGAGGGTGCGACCGGTGTCGTGTTCGGTTACGACGATGTTGTAGCCGCCGCGAAGGTGGTCGATGAGTATGTGAAGCAGACGCGCGTGGAACTGAAGATCCGGAATGGCGTCATGGATGGGGCTGTTATCACCCCCGTTCAGATTTCGGCGCTGGCGGCGCTCCCGCCGAAGGACGAGCTTATCGCCAAACTGTTGGGTCAGATGAACGCCCCGATTGCGGGCCTCGTTCAAGTGCTCAACGGCACGATTAGCGGACTTGCGATCGTGTTGCAGCGCCGGGCAGAGCAGTTGGGCGCGGCAGCGTAGTTCCCGAAACACACACGTTCCTAAATGAAGTATGGAGCAGGAGGAAAAAGAGATGGCAACTAAAGACGAACTTATCGAGTCAATCAAGGGCCTTTCAGTGCTGGAGCTCTCAGAGTTGGTGAAGGCACTTGAGGAAGAATTCGGCGTTAGCGCCGCTGCGCCGATGGCTGTTGCTGCCGCGCCCGCAGCAGGTGATGGAGCCGCCGCCGAGGAAGAGCAGACCGAGTTCACGGTCAACCTCACCGACATCGGCGCGAACAAAATCAACGTAATAAAGATTGTTCGCGAGCTGACCAGCCTGGGCCTTCGGGAGGCCAAGGAGCTCGTGGAGTCTGCACCTGTGGCAGTGCGGGAGGGCATCACGAAAGATGACGCCGCTGAGACCAAGGCGAAGCTCGAAGAGGCTGGCGCGACTGCCGCGATCGCCTAAGCTCAGTTCTGATAATGTGAAGGAAAAGGGCGGCCCCGTTAGGGGCCGCCCTTTCGCGTATCACGCGTATCCTCTGGGCCAGCGACCAACTACGAGGTGAGGCATGGATTCAGGGAAGCTGCTGAGGGAGATTCTCGACCGCAATGAGTACTATTTGCTACCAGGGTTCGATGGGTTGACGGACGCGGAGTTGCGCCAGCCCGTTGCTGCGGGCGCTAACCCGATCGGTTGGCTCATGTGGCACGTTGCGCGAGTGCAAGATAGGGCGGTCGCCGGAATGACGGACCAGGAGCAGCTGTGGATCCGCGACGGCTGGTACGCCAGGTTCGGCAGGGAGGCCGATCCTGAGGATCGCGGGAACGGCGATACATCGGAGCACGTGGCAGCATTCGCGGCGCCGAGTGCGGCGTTACTGCTGGCGTACTACACGGCAGTGCGCGCGGTCGTGAACGGTTTCTTGGATACGCTGGATACGGACGATCCAGAACGGCCCGTGCCGGGCTTCGGGGGAGCGATGGTGCCGTTGGCGTCGCGGACTGGGGGGCTCCTCATCGAAGCGCTCCAGCACACGGGGCAAATCGCCTACGCTCGCGGGGTTATCCAGGGTGAGGGTTGGATGGGTTGAGCGGGTGCTGTCCCACCTACCAGCGGTCCCAGTGGACGACTTCATCGAGGGGGCGACGCTTGGATCCGCCGAAGTTCTCTTCGCCCGATGGGTAGCCCAATGGGACGGCGCACGCTGTTTGGTAGTCGTCAGGGATACTGAGGATGTCTTTCACTTTTTCTTCGTGGTTCTGCAGGAATGTAGTGATGACGCTTCCTATGCCCAAGCCGACGGCGGCGAGCATGAGGTTCTGGACGGCAGGGTAGATCGATGCGCCTGTCGTCATGGTGTCGCGGGCCGATCCTTTCGCCCCAACGATGCAGGGGATGACGATGACTGGGGCTTCCGCGAAGTGATGGACGAGGTGCTCTGCGGAGCGGGTGACGGGGCTGTTTTGCCGGTCTGGCCGCTGGGAGTAGACGTTGTCCCAGAAGCCCTTGTACCAGACGGCGAGTTGCTGCTTTACGGATGAGTCGCGGACGACGACGAATGCCCAGGGCTGGGAGTTTCCGCCAGAAGGGGCACGGAGCGCCGCGCTCAGAATCTGGTCCAGCACATTGTCAGGGATGGGGTCGGACTTGAGGAAACGGATAGCTCGCTGGGCGTTGAGCGCGTCGAACAGCAGCATGTCGGACATCGGTGCCTCCCGTGGTTGGTGGTGCCCACGATTCTAGCCGCTGGAGGCCCGACGCACGCAGCGCTACCGCTACCAAAGTTGGGTACCGGGGAGCCCCTTGAATGGGCCGACGATGTTTGATGTGATCCAGCCCCCGTAATAGTCGCCCGGCTGAGGCTGCACTTGCTCAGTGCCCACGTAGCAGGTGTCGGTGATTCCTGAGTAGAAGGCGAAATGCCGTTTCAGGCGCTCGAAGCCTGGCTCCGGTTCTGCGTACGACCAGCCTACGGCCTCCTGGCGCCGCCCACGGACGCTGACGTTCCAGTAGGTAGCGACGCCTTTCCATTTGCACAGGGTGGTGTGGACCATCTGGGTAAGGAAATCCACATGTACGTCTTCTTGGGGGAAGTAGTACACGGGCGGGCTGGAAGTCTCGATGACGCGCAGTCCGTGGACAGTGTCGGCGAGGAGGATGCCTGCGAACCAGACCTGGAGGCGCGCCGCGACGGGCTCGACGGCGGGCGGGCGTGGGTAGTCCCAGACGGACTCCTGGCCTTGCCTCGGCACGACGATGTCCGTGGGGCGTTTTCGTTGAATGTTGCGCCAGTACCGCTTCTGGGCCTGATGAGGGTCGTTGACCATGAGAGCAGGATATCGCGCGGCTGCGCCGGTATGGCCATGCGGGGTGCATGACTACTACGAAGACGTTGGCGCGCGGTGTCCGTGACAACGCTGAATATAGGCCAATGATCCGTAATCTGCCTGGGGAGAGCGGTCGTGTCCCGTCAAGTGGTGTAAGAGTGTCACCCTCGTACTGTGATCAGGCTGCTCCAACGGGGAGCATCGAATCCTCCATACGGTCGGCGATCTCCACGTCCAGGACGGGTGCAGCGAGATAACGTCGACCGACTTGCCACTCGTCATGCTGC
>CAUZFB010000088.1:0-6656 GCA_963579135.1 Dehalococcoidia bacterium
CCAGAGGGTGCGGCGGCATCGTGCCGCAAGCGGTGGTGAAACATCGCAATAGCAGGACCACTAAGCGCCAGGTAAAGCACCGCTTGCGATCCCGTCGATTGAGGCAGGTTGGCAAGCACAAGGAACATCACCAACAAACCCGGAACGAATGACCATCGTGATCGCTTGGTACGGTAAGCCAACCATGACGTTGTGTAAGCGAGCGACCACGTCGACCAAACCAGCAAGACTCCCATCCCCATCACTGAAGTTCCACCTAATGCGGCGAATCCGACAGCAGCCGCGACGCCGATTGCCACGAAAGCGCCGATGAGATGTGCCATCAGAGGTGGGCGTACTCGTGTGGCAATGAAATAGCCGAGCCCGAGGGCTGGGATGACGTGCGCCCACAGTGGTGAAACTGCGCTAACCCATCGGGCGCCGTCTGTCGTCCACGCAACCACGATGAGCGGCAGGCTAAGCATCAGCAATGACGGCCAGTCGCGCTTAGCGGACGCCGTGCTCATGGGTGACGCGATCAATATGCGCTCTTCTGACGAGCGATGGATCTGTCGAGGATCGCGGGGATGGAGAGACTGAGGTCATCGCCTTTGCGAATTGATCCATGCATAGGGAGATGGTCAGCCCCATCCGGCGGGGAATCTACACGCCACTGATCGAAGCTTGGTCCGTAGAGCGGCAGCACAATTACGCCCACTCCGCTATGCTCCAATCCCTCTAGGAGTCGCGTGAGCGCGGAAGTGACAGAAGGGGTTATGACGTAAATCCGGCCGCCTGGTTCCATCTGTGAGCGATGCTCCAGCAACAGTCGGGCGACAGGCGTCCGCCCCCTGGCGGTCGCCAATGCAAGCGCTTCGAGGATTTTCTCCCGTTGTGGTTTGCCTGCATCTGGCGCGAGGTTGATCGTCGATTCACCGATCGCGAGTAAGCCTACGGGCACGTCTGCGTCAAGGCATGCCACCGCGAGAGACGCAGCGATCGTAACTGCGTACTCTTCTGTGCTCTCATCTGCAAAGCCGGTGTGGACTACCTGCTCCAAGTCGAGCACGACGTGCGCGGCGCGGCTGGAGCTGTCGTCTTCGAACTCCATCGTCATCAGACGATCCAACCGCGCTGTCGTCGGCCAATGAATGTGCGACAGGGGGTCCCGGGGTGCGTACTCCCGGAGTCTCGCTGTAGTAGACACTCCATACGTTTGGAGCGCCGGATCCGCACCGCGACTACCTTCGCCCGTACTCGTCAGCGAGGCGGTAGGGAAGGGGATGGTACGGGGGTAAACTAGGATGCTTTTTGAGCTCCCGATATATCGTCGGTGCTTACGGAATCCGAGCGGATCGGAGCCTTCAATCACCACGGGCCCGACTTGGTTCATACCACGACGCCGTGGTCCGAGTTCGGCCGTCCACCAAACCGCACCGCGCTGGGGAACATCGACTACCTTGGTCAGTGCAAGCACGGCTTGTCCTTCGGTGTGCCTGTCGGCGACCGCCACACCTAGACCCCACCGGGTCATGTTCCGCCCGTCGATGAGGCTTACGTTCACTTCAAGGGGCTCGCCCGGCTTCGGAAAGAGTGACTTCGCTGTGATTTCCGCTCGAAGTCCACTTGTCTGGATCCGGGCCCACAAAGAGCCTATCGCCACAGCAATTGCGAGTGAGTAGAGCCCAAAATAGAGCGGCTTGAACCCCGACAGCAACGCTACTCCGACAACGACCGCAATGAAGAAAAGTGCTCTGTACCGTGACACGAAGTACCTATTCAGGTGGTCGTGTTGTCGGGCATGGTCTGGTTTGTCCGCTCAATCGGAACCTGCCGAATCAAGTCGCTGACGATCTCGTTGATATCCAGCAAGCCATCGGACACTCCTTCTTCGGTTACTCGATGGGCGAGGACGGGAGCAATCACCGCTCTGACGTCGTCGGGTGTCGTGAAGTCTCTGTCGGCCAGCACAGCGTGCGCGCGCGCCATATTGATTGCGGCCATCGTCGCTCGTGTAGAGGGCCCTGTTGCAACGGACGGGTGACTCCGAGCAGCGCCGATTAATGCAACCACGTACTCCACGACTGTTGGGTCGATGAAGACGTGCCGGACGGCGTTCTGCGCCTGACGGACATCCTCTATCGAAACCACTGGCCCTATTTCATCCAGCGGATGGATCACCAATTGGCGATTGGCGATAGCACTCTCATCGTGCGGATAGGGATAGTGAAGTTTGATGGTTACCGTGAATCGGTCTAGTTCCGTATCCGGAAGTGGGAACGTCCCGGCGTGCCGCCCAGGATTCCGCGTGGCAATGACTACGAATGGCTCAGGCACAGGATGGCCAACGCCGTCCACAGTGACCTGATGTTCATCGAGACTTTCGAGGAACGCAGACTGAGTCCGTGGGGACGCACGGTTAATTTCGTCTATAAGAACGATCTGGGACAGAATCGGTCCCGGGCGAAAGTGAAAATCCCGGTCTCGTTGGTCGAACACATTCGTTCCGGTGATATCGGACGGGAGAAGGTCTGCCGTGCACTGGATACGCTGGAAACGGGCATCAATCGACCGGGCGAGGCTCTTCGCCAGAACCGTTTTGCCGACGCCAGGTGGTCCTTCCACCATGACGTGGCCACTAGCCAGCAGGCCCATCACCACCAGCCGGACAGCTGGTTCATCGCCAATCAGCACGCCGCTGATATTGTCGATCACTTTGCGGGCGACCTGATTCGCACGCCGGATGTCTGTCTCCACTCACCCTCCCCGCTACCGGACAGTTCGGTTCCACATGCTATCACCACGCCAATGCGGGAGTGGGCAGCACCAGTGGCCCGGGCGGGGAGCGTTGAATTGTAGGCATCGGGGGCGTAGAGTTTGGTTGATGTCGACCGGTCCGTCGATCACGCACGCGATGTGCTGTTCCCCGCTGACTTTCCACTACGAGGTGACCCCTATGCTCCCTGAGGTTTCGCATGAAGTCCTCGAGACGATGTTTCGGAAAGCGATGTTGATCCGGCGATTCGAGGAAGAGCTCATCAGGCTTGGTCGGAAGGAAATCCCCGGGCATTACCATCTAGCGTATTCACAAGAGGTGACCGCGGCGGTGATCCACGAGGCCGCACTTCCGACTGATTGGTTCGGAGCGACCCACCGGAATCATCACGTCATGCTCGCCCGGGGCTTGGACCCCAAGCTGCTTATGGCGGAGTGCATGGGTAAAGCAACGGGCGCCAACAAAGGATACGCGGGGAGCTTCCACGCGAACGCCCCGGGCCTCAACTGCGTGCCAACGTCCGCAATGGTCGCTGGCATGATTCCGGTCGCCGCAGGCGCGGCCCTCGCTGCGAAAGCAAAGGGTAACGGAGCGGTTTCTTTCCCCTTCTTCGGCGATGGGGCGGTGGCCGAAGGGGCTTTCTACGAAACGCTGGAGATCGCCGCCGTGCACAAGCTGCCGGTAGTGTTCGTGTGCGAGAACAACGGATATCTTGACCCCGACGTGGCAACGTGGCGGACCGGCCACACCGGCGGGAGCAAAGTACCCCTGGCTTTCGATATCCCCGTGTCCATCGTCGATGCGATGGATGCCGGTGTGTTGTATCGCGCAGTGAGCCGTGCTATCGAGCGAGCCCGCGCAGGCGAGGGGCCCACATTCATGGAAGTGCGTACGTACCCCAGCCAAGCTGGGCACATGGACACGGTTGAGCTTCCCGAAGGCAACACAGATCTGGCACCAGCGATTGGCATGACCTCGTGGCCGGCTGGAGTCTCGTACTACCGCTTGCATGATTCACTGACGCGTTTCGCCGAGGAGCTCGTCGTGGGTGGAGCTATGACGGCGGAAAAGGCGCTGGAGATTGATGGAGAGGTGACGGCACTGGTCGCGGAGGCAACCGTATTCGGTCTGGAAAGCCCGTACCCGAAGCCCGAAGAAGCGCTTGAGCGAGTGTACGCACCGTTCTAACTGTCCACGCCCAGAAAAATTCCTTTCGTTGGAGGCCGCTATGACAAAAATGACCTATTCAGCCGCTGTTGCACAGACGCTTGAGCGGCTTATGCGCGAGGATGACAAAATCATCATTGTTTACCCAGGGATTGGCTCACCTCCCCCGTTTGGCGTTCCCAAGGACCTGCACCACCGAGGATTCGCGATGCCGATTGCGGAGCTTGGGTATGGCGGGGTCGGCACCGGCGCCGCCGTAGCAGGCATGAAACCCCTCGTGAACTTTGGGATTGGTAGCTGGATGTTCCAGGCATGGGCGCACGTCGTGAACGAGGCCCCCCAGTACTACTATACGACTGGCGGTGAGATCGAAGTTCCAATCGTCTTCCACATAGCCAGTGGAATCCGCTCTGCGAACGGCTCGCAGCACAGCCACAATGTTCAGGGCATGCTTTGGAACACGCCCGGGCTGCAGATCACGATGCCGGCAACGGCCGCGGACGTGAAAGGTATGCTACCTTCCATGTTTGCGAGCCCGAACCCGACGTTCTTCATCTCTCATTCATTCACTGACAATATCGAATGGGAGGTTCCTGACGAGGATTACATCATCCCGTTGGGGAAGGCGGATGTGAAGCGCGAGGGCAAAGACGCGACCATCATCGCGAGCTCTATTATGGTGCATCGTGCGTTGGAAGCGGCGGAGACACTTCAGAACGAGCACAAGGTTGATGTTGAGGTTGTTGATATTCGGTCCCTCGTCCCCTTGGACAAAGAGACTATCTTCAAATCCGTGGCCAAAACGGGCCGCGTCGTAATCGGCGACGAGGGCCACCGCAGCAACAACGTCGCCTCCGGGATATCGTCGTTCATCGTTGAAGAGATCTTCGACTCACTCAAGGCTCCGATCAAGATTGTCTCGCCTCCGGACGTATGTATTCCCTACTCTCCGCCCATGGAAGCATTTATTCGGCCTACCGCAGACAAACTTGTCGCGAGCGTCCTCTCCATCATTTAGTAAGTAAGATGTCGTCAGAATCGGAGGACTGGATAGATGGCTGATGTTGTCGTGATGCCCCGGATGGGGTACGACATGACTGAAGGAACGGTAGTGAGTTGGCTAAAACGCGAAGGTGATAGTGTCACCTTGCATGAAGTCATCGCGGAGATTGAGACCGACAAAGCAGTCGTGGAAATCGAGTCGGCGAGCAGTGGCTTGATCCTCAAAATCGTCGTCCCTGCGGGAGCCACGGTGCCGGTCGGGGATACGATTGCCTACATCGGCCAGGTGGGTGAAGAGATCGAGGCGGCAACACTAGCGACTGACGCTCCACTACCACGCGTCTCAGCGGTGACGACAGCACCCGCCGCTGTGTCCCGCCCGTCGAGAACGACGGGCGGGAGCAAATCATCTCCGGTTGCCCGTAAGCTCGCTGAAGAGCATGGGGTTGATCTTAGTCAGGTGCAAGGCACCGGCCCAGCTGGACGCATCACTAAGGATGACGTGCTCGCTGCTGCCAGCGGCAGTACGAACATCTCGGAGCCATATGCCGCTGCACCGAGCAGTCTCCCGCTGATAACGCCCGCCGCTCAATCTTCCGCGCCCCTTACGCCACGCCTCCCTGGCCCCGATGGATCGATTCCAATCGGCCGCATGGGTCAAGCGATAGCGAGGCGAACGCAATCGACGATGAACGAGGCCCCCCACTTCTACCTCACTGTACGGATAGACATGACCGACGCAGTTGCAATGCGCGAAACCATCAACCGAACAGCACCATCGAAGGACCGGATCAGCGTCAACGATCTAGTTCTAAAAGCTTGTGCTCTCGCGCTCGCCAAACATCCGGTGTTCAACTCAACGTTCGAGGACGATTACCTGAACGTCCAGCCTCACGTGAATCTCGGGATTGCCGTCGCCATGCCAGAAGGTCTGGTCGTTCCCGCAATCATAGGTTGCGAGAGCAAGTCGGTGACCGAAATAGCTGTTGCCGCCAAGGATCTTGCTGAGCGGGCCAAGGCAGGTACTCTTCGCCAGGAGGAGTACACAGGCACGTTTTCGGTAAGCAATCTGGGGATGTTTGGAGTTGACTCGTTCACTGCAATCATCGTTTCGCCCCAAGTGGCGGTTCTCGCTGTGGGCGAGGTCCAGGACGCTACAGTCCCGATTAATGGCGGCATTCACATTAGACAAATCCTCTATGCCACGCTCTCTACTGACCACCGTGCCGCCAACGGTGTGGAAGCGGCGATGTTCGCCGGTGAGATCAGGCGGCTACTTGAAGACCCGAGTCAGTTGATGCCCGTAAGCTAGCGCCGAGACTCGGTGAACCGCAGAGGAGATCGACATGAGGCAGAAGATTACATGGCAGTTAGATGTTGCATCTCCCACTGCAGTCGCTGAGATAGACATCGAAGGTAAGCGGACCGCGTTGATCGTAGTCGACGTGCAGAACTACTCTCCAAGTAACTGGAAAATCGCACCGAATTGCGTGCGGTTGCGTGATTTCTTCAGAGAGAAGAATCTAGAGGTCATCTACCTCCGCGTGGGAGCGCTTCTGCCGGACCGGCGAGATATGCACGAGAAGCGAGCTCTCGCATGGCTAAAACCCTCTGCCGAGGAACCTGCCAAGGACGTTGCCCAAGGCAACGAAGGGCATCAGATACTTGATGTTCTACAGCCATCGCCCTCGGAGCTTGTGTTGGACAAGAACTCGTCGGGCGCTTTCAACTC
>CAUZFB010000089.1:0-6379 GCA_963579135.1 Dehalococcoidia bacterium
CCGAGATAATAAGTGGTAACGCTATCGGGGGCAGGTCAACGTGGCTGAACCGGTCCGGCTGCGTCGCCGCCAATTCGGCAGCGAACATCCCACCGAGTGAATGTCCGACTAACGGTATTTCGTGCAGACCGAGTTGGTCGAGTAGGTCAAGGTAAAAAATCACAAGGTCATGTATGTCGTCCAGATTCTCGGTGCCTGTAGATTCGCCAAAGCCCGGCGTGCGCGGCGCAATCACAGTGTGACCAACCGACAGCCGTTCGAGCAGCGGCGTCCACTCCAGGCCGGAGACTCCGTGCAGGAAAAGCAGCGGGTCGCCCGACCCACCTTCAAGTAAATCCACTTCGAACCTGCCGTTTCGGACCGATATCGCTCGCTCGTTCATGTTTCTCCCCGGATGCGGTCGGCGTTGCGCATTTCGATACGTCCTGGAATATATATGGGCGTGCCGATCATTCTGGCGTCGCCCCGATGTTGTCTCGTACTACTGCGTTTTGCGGCCACCAGTGGTCCTCGTATTCCGGCCACAGGTGACGCAGCTTAGGTACCACTTCCTGGGCGGTCCGCCGGATGTTTTCCTTGGCCAGATCATGAGGAATAGAACCGAACTGGTTGAGGATCATGAGATGCCCGATACGCAGGTCGTTGATCACCTGTTCGAGTTGATCGGCTACCTGCCCCGGCGTCCCCGCGACCACGTTTCCGGCATCGCGAAGTTCGTCGAACGTCGACTCCTCTTGCCCGGCCCTGCCGAAGCTGGTTGTTTGCGCCATGAGCCCTGCCCTGATCGTATCGATCGTCCGGTAGCCGGGAGGGTCGGCAAACCCCGGGTAGATGTGAAGCATCTTGTTGAAGAAATACTCTGTATGTGCTGCATATTTGTCGTGCAGTTCCTGCTCGTTGTCCGCAACACAAACAAGTTGCAGAAACCCGGCGTGGTACGGGTTTTCGACGCCCGCGGCACGCGCGACTTTCCAGAAACCGTCCATCACCTGCTTGCCGCGTTTGAAACCGCTATAGGAAAGATAGGCGTAAAGGTGGCCCTTCTCGATGCATGTGTTCCATGTCTCGATCGACCCGGCACCTGGCACCCAGATCGGTGGACGGGGTTTCTGCAGCGGACGCGGCCACAAGTTGACATACCGCAACTGGGTGTACTTGCCGTCGAACGCGAAGACATCATCTTCTTCCCACGCTCGCAGAATCAGCTCTTCCGCCTCGGCGTACTTCTCTCTGAGAGTGGCCGGATTGACACCGTATCCGAACGCGGTGTCCATCGCCGAACCGACCGGGAACCCTGCGACAAGCCTGCCCCCGCTGATGCAGTCCAGCATGGCAAACTCTTCGGCCACACGAATTGGCGGGTCGTACAGGGCGATCGAGTTGCCCATCACGATAATTGCCACGTCCTCGGTCTCGCGTGACATAGCTGCGGCCATGATGTTTGGCGAAGGCATCAGGCCGTACGCGTTCTGATGGTGCTCGTTCACGCAAATGCCGTCATACCCCACTTCGGCAGCATATTTGAGCTCGTCAAGCGTTTGGTTGTAGGTGCGGTTTGCGATCTCTCCGTCAAACAGGTGTCGGGGCACGTCCACCCACACGCTGTGGTGCTGCTCGCGGAAATCCTCCGGCAGGTCACGATACGGGCACAGATGAAACATCTCAATCTTCATGAATATCCATTCCTTAGCGAACCTCGGCAGCCGGTCGGTCCTTGACAGTCGTCACGTTGTAAGCCGCCGGCTTACAGGCGGGCGGAAGGATGAAGCCGGCAAGGTCTTCCGTTTTGAGTCGAATTTTCGTTATCCTGCTCTGGTGGGGCGCAACCAAACGAAGGTCATGTTACTACTGTGACCATCGTGACCTGCCCCCGCGATCGTTACCGCTCATTATCTCGGATTTGCAGCCAACTGAAGCCTTGGCATGATCGTCTCAGGTACCGGCCACCAGCATCCAAGTCAGCTGTGAGGCCGTATCGTGTCGTACTCCCGCCTCCACCGCTCTGTCAGTATCTGTACCTCCTTCAACGATTAAAAGATCTCGCCGTTCAGAAGTTCATCCCTCAACTTCCCGTTGAAGCTCTCGTTAGAGCCGTTCTCCCATGGACTGCCTGACCGACGCTCTTGCCGCATGCAACGGCAACCTCGACTTGACGGAGCTTTTGAGGATCTGTTCCGGTCTATGACCTTTCCTTGGCATCCCTGTCTCCCTTCAAAACGCCCAGTATCTGATCTTCCAACTGGATACGTTTGAGAGGGTCAGGTCAGTCATTTATCCTCAGCAACAATTTCCCGTCTGGTACTTCGGTCGAGGACTGACTTGGGCTTGTTGTCGGACTGGGGCTGAAGTGGAAGGTGATGACGCATTGCGTTACTGTTCCATCTACATTGATTGGCTGATGCAGTACACCTGAATTGTTATTCACTTTAGATCTCCATTGTCTTATTGGTAAACCAACGGCAGACTGATTTCTGAGGTTCAATTTCGGTAAGGTTCGGCCAGGCTCTAGACAAATCATCAAGGTGGAATGATCACTATGAAAGCTGCCGTGTACCGCAGTAAACAATTGTTCGAGGTGACCGACATCCCAAAACCAGAACCAGCTGCCGGGCAGGTTTTAATCAAGGTCAATCGATCAGCAGTATGCGGTACTGACGTACATGCTTTCATGTACGATCTCGCTCCCGGTGGAACGGTCCTTGGGCATGAATTCGCAGGTGTGATCGCAGCCGTGGGCCGCGGTGTGACGCGCTGGAAAGAGGGCGATCGCGTGGTTGGTGGTGGTGGCGAGTGGCCGGTGGGCAAGGAACCACCTACAAAAAGTCATCCCAGATACAACTACCGCACGATGGGTTTTTCTACCGATACCCGTACCAGGGGATACGCGGAGTACACCGTGCTAGATGCTTGGGCGCCACTCCCGATACCCGACGGTGTTCCCGACGAAGCTGCTGCTCTGACTGAGCCGTGTGCGGTGGCCGTCCATGCTGTACGAAGATCATCGCTGAGACTGGGGGATACAGTAGGCGTATTCGGAGCTGGTCCAATAGGTCTGCTGGTTACACAGGCTGCACGTGCTGCCGGGGCACAGGTGATCGTTTCTGAGCCTGCACCCGGGCGTTCGGATGCAGCAAAGGAGGTTGGTGCAATGGCAGTGATCGACCCGTTTGAGCAAGATCCCGTGGAGCGGATGGTAGAACTTACGAACGGTCGCGGCCCCGATGTGGTGTTTGACTGCGCAGGTATGAAGAACACGCTACAACAGGCCTTTGATGCCGTTCGAAGGGCCGGTCAGGTCGTGTTGGTTGCGGTGCCTTGGGAGCCATTGCCGCTTCTCCCGGCCGAGTGGATGGCAAGAGAGATTGATTTCAGGTCAAGCTGGGGAGGGTTGCCTGAGGACTGGAAAATTTCCTTGGATCTACTCGCCGGCGGAAAGATCTCGGCATCATCCCTAATGTCGGATACAAGCATCATTACGCTCGATGAAATACAAGAAAATTTCGAAGCGCTGATGAGCCCAACTACTCAGTTACAGACAGTTATCAGAATGTGAAACCGCTATGAAGGTGTTTGCCAGTTCTCAAAGCTTGTTCCATCATTCGAATGACCTTGTGAATTCTCAGGGAAACATCTGTCGCACTTTTGCCGACGACCAACACTCCGCAACTGTCGGAAATTCAACCATAAAATAGTCACTTGGGGCAATGGAATTGCTTAGGCGAACACATGGATGTCGCGGCAATTGCATGGAGGCTACTCGTGGTCGCAACCAGGCCTCATCCAAACGGATGAGGCCTACTTTGTGTTCTTGGTGGAGACGGGGGAGAGTCGAACTCTCGGGTGAACACGAATGATCAGTATGTCTACTTGGTCGAGTCGCTGTTTGGGGATTTGTGTCTCGCCGCGGATCGGACACCGACCCTTCGGAAAATGTCGAGCGCGACACACTTTCGCCGGTCATTAACCAGTCGCGCGATCGTGTTCGTCGGGGTCGCCGGGTAATCAGGGTCGAAGAGGCATCTCGGTCCCCCGGACATTTCCGCCCATGCGACCTAGTAACAGAAGTCGGTCACTTCCGGAATCGCTTCGATCGTTCCTTCGGCATAGTGGTAGCGGTACTCGACTCGCGGCGGAAGGTACGATCCGGGTTTCGAAGGATTATCTTTCAAATACAAGATGCGAGCAAATGATGCGTTTAAGAGATCGAGCTGAACCACAGCGTCCTCTCGAATGCAATCAAAACCATCTATGAACTCATCGATCCTGCTTTCGATCACGGCGGAAGGCACGATGCTATGTTCCTTCTCTGCGCCGAGACCGAAATTACCGAGGTACATCGCTATCCAAACACCCAGTAAAACGACCCCGACGAGCATCGCAAGCCGTACTCTGGAAATGATTGGCTTGTCTCGTTGCGAAGAAGGCTCGGTCCCCAACAGACCAAACGAAGATTCTCTCGGAGGCCCGCCCCCTGCTGCAACCCGTCCTTCGCGAGATTCGAGAGGCCGCCCATTTATGCGCGCGTCGGGCGCGGCAGTACTGCCTGAGTCGATCCCCCGGGACACCACATGACAGGCAATCTGCCGTCCATCGGGGAACGTGCGTGGCAGAGGAATATCCACGAAACACTGGTCCTCGGCAATCGGACATCGGGTGTTGAACACACACCCCTTCGGCGGGTTCAGAGGACTCGGCATATCGCCCTTCAGGACCACCCTCGCCCGCTTGCCTTCAACCTCGGGGTCGGGAATTGGCACAGCCGACAGCAACGCCTGGGTATAAGGGTGCTGTGGGTCGCGGTAAATAGCGTCGGCATCACCCTGCTCGACGACCTTGCCCAGGTACATCACGGCAACGGTATCGCTCACATGCCGTACAACTGATAGATCGTGAGCGATGAACAGATAGGTCAGCTTTTGCTCCACCTTAAGGCGATCGAAAAGGCTGATGATCTGTGCCTGGATCGAAACGTCCAGCGCAGATACAGGCTCATCGCAAATCAGCAAACTTGGACCCGACGCCAGGGCACGGGCAATGCCAATCCGCTGCCTCTGGCCCCCAGAGAACTCGTGCGGGTAACGGGTCGCCATCGAACGGTTTAGTCCCACCGTATCGAACAGCTCCATCACCCGGTCCCTGATCTTCGAGCGGTCATCGAATATCTTATGGACCAGCATCGGCTCCGCAACAATGTTGCCCACCGTCATGCGGGGATTCAACGATCCGTACGGATCCTGGAACACCATCGCAATCTTCTGTTTAAGCTGCCGCATTTCGCGGCCACGCAGGGCGAGAACATCCTCCCCCTCGTACCGGATGCTCCCTCCCGAAGCGTCGCTCAACCTCAAGATCGCCCGCCCGAGAGTCGTCTTTCCAGAGCCCGACTCACCGACGAGCCCGAGCGTCTCACCGGGCATGATCTGAATATCGACGCCATCAACGGCCTTCACCACGCCCACGGCCCGCTGGATGATCAGGCCGCGCTTCACAGGGAAGTAAACCTTCAGATCGCGCGTCTCCAGGATCGGGGTTGCCCCTCCGGAACTATCTGGTGTAGCGCGGTCCTCTGGCGCCACAGGAGACGTCTGGCCGCTCGCAGCATGAGGTACGCTCACTGGTTGAACCTTCTGGGACTTTTGCGACCTATCAATCATGCAACGAAACCGATGCATGCTCGAAACAGGCCACCCGTTTTCCTGTTGAAATTTCCTCGAGCTCCGGGTCATCTGTAAAGCAGCGTTCGACCGCCCACAGGCATCGCGGGTTGAACGCACAACCGTCCGGCAAGTCCGTCAGGTCGGGTATCTCACCGGCAATCGGAGTCAACGGCGCCCCTTTATCAGAATCCAGCCTTGGCACCGACCGAAGCAGCCCAACCGTATAGGGGTGCTGAGGCTCGGCGTACATGTCAGACGCGTCACTCACCTCACGCAGTTTCCCCGCGTACATCACCGCCACCCTGTCGGCGTACCTGGCAACTATCCCCAGGTTGTGCGTGATTATCATCAGCGAAGCACCCGACCGTTCGGTAACGTCCTGCATCAGGTCCAGGATCTGGGCCTGGATTGTCACGTCCAGCGCTGTCGTCGCCTCATCCGCGATCAACAGCCGCGGTGCGCACGACATGGCCATCGCAATCATGATCCGTTGCCGCTGGCCGCCGCTGAGTTCGTGTGGATACTGTTGCAGGCGGGCCCTCGCATCGGGAATGCCCACCATGTTGACCAGCTCCTCAGCGCGGTCGTTTGCCGCGCCGCTGGAGAGCTTCATGTGAATCTTGAGCGGCTCGGCCAGCTGCGATTGGATGGTCAGCACCGGGTTGAGCGAACTCATCGGCTCCTGAAAAATCATCCCGATCTTGGAGCCCCGGATGGCCCGC
>CAUZFB010000090.1:0-6305 GCA_963579135.1 Dehalococcoidia bacterium
CGCCGGCAATTCAGCCGGATAGCTGCGCCGCCGCTGAATTTTGTTGTTGGATATCATTTGTCGCGGCGGATAATCGAGACGAGTCGAAGGAACATACATCTTAAGGGAGAGGTTGCAACGATGGGAGCGTTGACGGCGGGGGCTGCAACAACAAATATTACGCCGGATCTGGGGTGTCACCTCGTCGGCTATTTCCAGGATCGGACGGCCGTTGCATCCACGACGAGCTGTATGCGAGAGCGCTCGTGTTGAGTGACGGGGAGACGACCCTGGGCCTGGTAACCTGTGATCTGATCGACATTCCGGTTCGCGTGATCGAGGCAGCCAAGGAAAGGATCAAAGAGCAGACGGGGATTCCTCCCGATCACGTGCTGATATCGTCGACGCATACGCATACCGCGCCCAGTGCGGTAGGTGCCCTGAGTACGCCCGATGAGCCGGCATACGCCGAATCCCTCATTCCCAGGATCGCCGACGCGATGCTTATGGCAGTTCAGGACCAGGTTCCCGCCGAGGCGGCTCACGCGTCGGGGAACTGCACCGAGGAGGTCCATAACCGTCGCTGGCGCATGGCCGACGGTTCGGTTCGCATGAACCCTGGGTACGAGAATCCGGATGCACTCAAGCCGGCGGGGCCGACGGATCCCCAATTGGGCCTGCTTGTGATTCGTGAGTTGACGGGACGGAAGCCTGTCGCGGTGTATGCGAACCTGGCGTTGCACTACGTGGGTACGTCTCAGCAGGGCTGGGTGTCTGGGGACTACTTCAGTGTTTTCGGAGATGCGCTTCAAAGGATGGCCGGAGGGAAGTTCGTTGCCAGTATGGCCAACGGATGCCAGGGCGATATAAACAACTGCGACTTTACCCGCCCTGCCCGGCGTCCCACGCACGCCTATGGCGAGATTGAGCGGGTTGGCAACGTGGTTGCGGCCGAAGCCTGGAAACAATGGAATTTGCTCAGGGAGGACGACTTCAAGTCGGATATCGCCCTGGGAGCGAACATCAGGCTGATTCCCTTCCGTGCAAGGAGACCCACTGCCGAGGAGCTTTCCGCGGCCACGGAACTGTATGAGTCCGGCGAGAATTGGGGCGACACCGAGTGGGTATATGCCCGCGAGATCGTTCTTCTCAACGAAAGCAAGTCGGAGTGGGACATCCCTGTGCAGGTGCTGCGGATTGGCGATTTGGGGATTGTCGGAATGCAGGGAGAAGTATTCGCCGAGGTCGGGTTGGACGTTAAGGCCAGGTCTCCTATGGATCAGACGATGGTCGTGGGACTGGCGAATGGTTCCGTGGGCTACGTCGCAACCGATCGGGCACTCGACGAGGGAAGTTATGAGACCAGGCTCTGTCGGCACGTACGCGCGCCAAAAGGGACCGCAGGGCTGTGGGCCGATACCAGTGTCGAGTTACTGGAGGCTTTGACACACTGATGCATCGGTTTCCAAACAACCCGTTGCGGCGGAGCGCGGTGCAATTACTTTGAGGTTTTCTACTTCACGCCGATTGGTCTGTCTGTCGGTTTTTTCGCAAGATCTGGAATGGGACATCAAAGCAGCTCGACCTGCGATGCTGGACATTGCTATTGGGTGTCGGTTTACTATCCGCTTCAGGAGATACCACGATGAAAACATAGGTTGCCGGTTGGGGTCACACGCCATTTCGCCGTTGGGAAGGCGAGGATGTGGAGTCGCTCCTAACGCAGGCCATCGATCAGGCACTTGAGGATGCCGAAGTGGACGCAAAGGACATCGACGAAATCTTCCTGGGTCACTTCAATGGCGGACTTGCGGCCCAGGATTTTACCGCCTCCCTGGCGCTACAGTCACAACCCGAAATGCGGTTCAAACCGACCACGCGTGTGGAGAATGCCTGTGCTACAGGCACGGCCGCAGTTCACGCGGGAATACGCGCCATCTCCTCCGGTCAAGCGCACCGGGTGTTGGTGGCAGGTGTCGAGAAGATGACCGACTGTCCAAACGTGGGAGAGATTCTGGCTCGTGCAAGCTATCTCAAAGAAGAGGCCCATTTCGACAGCTTCGCCGATGTGTTTAGTTACATTACGCAATGCTATTTTGAGCGATATGGCGATCAGTCGGATGCCATGGCGTTGATCGCTGCCAAAAATCATCTCAACGGGCTCGCGAATCCGTTTGCGCACTTGCACAAGGAACTCGATTATGAATTCTGCAGCACCGAGTCGGAGAAGAATCCCAGGGTATCAGGGCCGCTAAAGCGCACCGACTGCTCCCCGATTTCCGATGGTGCCGCGGCGTTGGTTTTGGCGGACAGCGAAACGGCAAGCGCGAGCTCGACATCGGTGACGGTGCGTGCTATTGCACAGGTTAACGATTACCTCCCGATGAGCCGCCGCGACATGAGCCGATTCGAGGGGTGCGAACGGGTCTGGCAACTCGTGCGGGACTGACACTGGATGAGCTTTGCCTGGTGGAGACCCATGACTGCTTCACTGTGGCCGAGTTGATGCAGTACGAGGCTATGGGCCTGACCGACTATGGCGATGGTGCACGTGCAATTCGAGAAGGTTGGACCTACCGTGATGGACGCCTGCCGGTGAACCTCTCGGGAGGGCTGAAGTCCAAAGGGCATCCCATTGGCGCCACTGGCGTCTCCATGCACGTGGTATCGGCGATGCAGCTCGCCGGGCGGGCAGGAGACATGCAGCTACCCAACGCTCAACGTGCGGGTATCTTTAACACGGGTGGCTCAGGAGTAGCCAACTACGCCACGATTCTGGAAACCGCCCAATAGAGCCTGCTGACTCCGGGTAGATAAACAGCAATCCAGCCTTGAGCCATTATCTGAAGAACCACGGTGTAACAACCCTTGAGGTCGACGATCAATGCCACTCGACAATCTCATCGCGCATCACGCTCACCACCGACCCGACAAACTTGCGCTAGTACACGGTGATATCCGGTTGACCTATCGTGAGTTTCATCGCGCCATCAACCGATTGGCCAACGCTCTAACGGCCAGTGGCATCCGCATGGGCGACAAGGTGGCGACGGTACTGCCCAATTGCCTGGAGTTGATTACCCTGTACTGGGCCATCGTCCGCATCGGTGCGGTGATTGTCCCAATGAGCCCCTTATTACGACCCAATGGACTCATCGGGCTGTTGAACGACTCCGACGCGTGTATGGTGTTTTTGAAAGGCACCACGTTGGCGGAGTTTGGGGACCGCCTGGAGGAGATCGACGGTGTTGCAGCTCACGATTACATCCTGGTCGAACCCAGGTCCAGTGGGTCCTATCGATCCTACAGTGAGCTGCAGGCCGGATACTCCGATACCGATCCACCGCGTCCCGAACTGGACGACGAGGATTTGTTCAACATTGTCTACAGCAGTGGTACCACAGGCACTCCCAAGGGCATCATGCACAGCCACCGGGTACGCGCAGTCTATTGCACCGATTTCGCCTCCGCGTTTCGTATGACGCCGGAGAGCGTAGCACTGCACGCTGGTTCGATTGTCTTCAATGGCGCCTTCGTCACGCTGATGCCCTGTTTCTATCTGGGCGCGACCTATGTATTGGAAAAGGCCTTTGATGCCGATGAGTTCATTCGTTGCATCGAACGCGAGCACGCCACTCACATCATGCTGGTACCGGCGCAGATTGTCGCTATTCTGGAGAGTTCATTATGCAGTTACGCGCGGCTGCAGTCGCTGGAGATGGTGCTCTCCCTGGGTGCACCCTTGCATCAGATCCACAAGGAGCGCCTCACCCAACTGCTGCCCAATCGCTTCTACGAGCTCTACGGAGTGACCGAGGGCTTCGTCACTGTTCTCGACCGGGAGGAGTACGCGCGCAGACCCAAATCGGTGGGTTGCCCGCTGCCGATGTCGAAGATGCGAATCGTCGACGAGGCCGGGAACCCGGTGGCGCCAGGTACGGTGGGTGAAATTACCGGCCGGGGACCGTTGTTGATGCCGGGATACTACAACCGCGCCGACCTTACCAGGCAAGCGCTGCGTCACGGTTGGCTGTTCACGGGTGACCTGGGGTATGTGGACGAGCAGGGGTTCCTGTATCTGGTCGACCGCAAGAAAGATCTGATCATCTCCGGTGGTGTCAATGTCTATCCACGCGATATCGAAGAGGTGGTGGTGCAACACCCGGAAGTGTTAGAAACCGCCGTCTTTGGGGTTGAAGACGAGAAGTGGGGCGAGACTCCCGTTGCCGCGGTGGTTCTGCGAGAGGGCCGTGGGCTCACCGCCGAGGCGTTGAAGGCGTGGATTAATGAGCACGTCGATGCCAGGTTTCAGCGCGTTTCAAAAGTCGCGTTGGTGGAGCGTCTCCCGCGTAATGTAGCCGGTAAAGTGCTCAAGAATCAGTTACTGGAGGTGGCGAATGCAGATCAATAATGGCTGTTTTGCTATCACCGGCGCCGGCCGCGGCATCGGTCGGGCCATAGCCGAATACGTGGCCCGCCACGGCGCCAGGCTAGCACTTATCGAGATGAATGAGACGCTGCTGGCAGAGGCCGTCGAGGCGTGCCGGGATTTGGGTGCGGAGACCAGGGGCTACCGGACCAATGTGGCTGACGAGGCGCAAGTGGTGGAGACCTTCAACGCCATCCGCAGAGATTTCGATACCCTCAGCGGGCTCATCAACAATGCCGGAATCTTGCGCGACGGTCTGCTGGTCAAGGCCCGTGATGGGAAGGTGACCGAAAAGTTGAGCCTGGAACAGTGGCAATCGGTTATCGATGTTAATCTTACCGGCACTTTCATCTGCGGTCGCGAGGCGGCCGTTGCCATGGTCGAGCAGAACCGAGGCGGCGTTATCATCAATATTTCCAGTGTGGCACGGACCGGCAATGTGGGCCAGGGCAACTACTCGGCAAGCAAGGCGGGCGTCGCCGCGTTGGTGGTGTGCTGGGCGCGCGAGCTTGCACGCTATGGGATACGGGTTGCGGGTATCGCACCGGGTGTCTTCGGCACCGAAATGGTGCTCGGAATCAAACCGGAGGCCCTCGAGCGTCTCAGCCGGGCCATTCCGCTGGGTCGCCTTGGAGAGCTGGGTGAACTGGCCGATACCGCAGCCTACATCATTGAGAACGATTATGTGACCGGACGGGTGATAGAGGTGGACGGCGGAATCAACCTGTAGTGGCGCTGGTACGATCTGGAATAAGTGCGTGAGAAGCTTCAGCCGAGCAGCTGAGGAGGGAGTTGGCAACCCCCTCTGTCGTGCTGATAGCCCATCGCCGGACGGTCCATACTGAGCTTAGGCAGCAAGGACAACGGCGAGTCGGTGCAGGTCCCCCTGCCCGGATACTTCTTTTCAGGGCTTAGTGTACAACAGGCCAGCTACGTCCACGTTCCTTTTGGAAGTATGCGATTGAGCAGTGGAGTTGAATCAAGGAAGGAAAAGTGTATGCCAAAAATCTACACAGAGACCTTTGACGATGGTCCGGGCGGATGGGTCGCAGATCTTTGTAGCCCCCTGCCTGTGTGGGACGGCGTGGCGCATTGCATCAGCCCCTGGTCCGTGGACGCAAACCACGCACCACCGGGCGGCGGCTACCTTCACCTTCTCATGTATCTCCACACCCACGCCCGTTCGTGGAATCCGTCGAGTGCCGAGGAGCATGGCCACAATCGCTTCGTCGAAAACGGTTACAGCACGGATCTTACGAACGCTAAGCTCACGGTCCGTCTCCGTGGGACAATGGATCTGGCTGGACCTCTGTGCAACTACCATAAACACGTACCTCAACCTGACCTTGGCGGTGCCCGACTCGTGCTCCTCGCCCAGGCGCGGATTGAAGGTCCTCCGAAGACAACGGCGAACTTCGTGCTGACTGGGCAGCCTTTCGAAATCACGTCGGGGTGGTCCGAGCAGACCGTCCACCTGGTTCCCGATCCCGACCAATGGACGTGTATCGGCGCTCGTCACGACCTGGTAGACAGGTACGGATACGGTGACATTGCCGAAGTGCTTAGCGACGTAAACGTCGACATCATTTTCATCCTGTACCCGTTGACGATCGTTCCTCTGGGTGAAGTGGACGACATCCACCGGCAGTGGGCAGCAAAGGACTACAAGGTCGACATGCAGCACCTTCCAAAAGGTCTGGTCATGTTTGACACGGTGCAGATTGAATACCCTGCCTGAGTAACTTTGGCAGAAATAATGAAAACAGATCCACCATTTCCCTCCCCGAACTGAAGATGGCCTTTTCTTCTGAAGTGGTCCATCCAGTCCTCTTTTGCAGACGTGTTCCGGGGCCAGGTGGGCCGACAAGGTTGGAGATGATAAGATTCCACGAAGGTA
>CAUZFB010000091.1:0-6088 GCA_963579135.1 Dehalococcoidia bacterium
TGATACCCAACGAATATGTCCTCCCCCCTAAGCAGGGGGCCAGGAGAGGGCGGCGCCCCGGTATCACCAAGCCGCAAAACGCCCCTACCGACGAGACCCCGGCCGCTTCGCCGAACTAACCGCTCGATTCAACTATCCGAACCTCCCCAAGCACTCACCCGCGGTGCTTGAGGAGGTTCGGTACGCCCGCGATGACGACATTCCAAGGAGGCAACAAGGGATGAACGTAGGAACGGCCCGATGGCTAATTGATGTTTGCTTGCCCCGAGACAGCTACGACGGGATAGACGCTGTGCATGCTAGTGATCTGTCGCGAGTCCCCGGCGCTGCGGGTCTCCGCGAGGCCCACGGGCTCAATCGGACGCTGGTCACGTGCGCTGAAGAGTTTCGAGGGCCCTGCGCCCTGGCTCTCCAACACCCTGGAGTGGTGATTTTTGAAGAGTCGCCAGCAGACCCCGCTGAGGTGGAGCGCAACCTGAGGCATCTCGAGTTTCGCATAGGCCAATACCACGGTGAGTTGGAATTGGCCGGCAACCGATTCGTTATCCGTGCTGACAAAGAGCTTCTGGTCGTCGGGCCAGAAGGCCAAGAGGCCTCGCTGGAACCGTGGAGAGAAGTACACCTGATGAAAGTACCCGCGTACGCGGTATAACCGAACAGACCGACTGAGGGAACGCCCTCACTAACTACGATTGATATGCCCCGACACGTCGGGGCCGACTGGAACGCCCTACTCCCCTGGACGTTCTTCGTCTCCCTCCTCCGCAGGCCCCTTCCGACGCGCCACGGGAGTGGGCCACCGGGCCCCGCTGGTCTAACCACGGGGCCCGCTCTTTTAAGCCTGACAGGTATACTTAAATCATATGACACCACAACTTCCGCTCGTAGGAATCACCCTTGGCGACCCCGTCGGCGTCGGCCCCGAGGTCGTAGCCAAGGCCCTTGCATCAGGCGAACTGAACGGTATCGCCCGGCTGGTTGTTATCGGCAGCGTGCCCGTGCTTGACAAAGCGTTGGCACTCACTGACGCGTCGCTCTCGGCGCGCGCAGTAACCGATCCCGCACGCGCGGTGTCCCTCCACGAGGTGCCCGTCTTCGAACCCGACGGGCTTCCCAAGGGCCTGCAGGATCTCCCCTATGGCGAAGTCTCAGCAGAGGCAGGTCACGCAGCGATCGTGTGCGTGAAGGCGGCAGCGGAGCTAGCGATGGCAAGGCGTATCGATGCCATCGCCACGGCACCGATCAACAAGCACGCTGCGAACCTGGCTGGCTACACAGACGTCGGTCACCAGGAGATATATCAGTCCATGACAGGTGCGGAACAGGTGGTGACGATGCTCGTCACCACGGGCCTACGCGTGGTCCACCTGACGACGCACCGCTCCCTTCGCGTCGCATGCGACTACGTGACCAAAGACAACGTCTTGGCGAAGCTCCAACTGACTCACGATTTCTTCGCGTCGCAGGGGTTCTCGCCAGGTAGAATCGCCGCAGCAGCACTCAATCCTCACGGCGGCGAGGCAGGCATCATCGGCATGGAGGAAATCGACGAGATCGCACCCGCTGTGGAGGCGGCTCGCGGTGCGGGCATGAGCGTGGCAGGGCCCATCCCGGCCGACACCGTGTTCAATCAGGCCATAGACGGCAAGTTCGACGTGGTGCTCGCCATGTACCACGACCAAGGGCACGTTGCGATCAAAGTTCACGACTGGGCATCCAGTGTGACAATGAACCTGGGCCTGCCCTTCCTTCGGACGTCGGTCGATCATGGGACGGCATTCGACATCGCGGGGCGAGGCATCGCCGACTCAACCGGCATGGTTCAGGCCGTGAGGCTAGCGGCGTTAGTCTCCGGCAGCGGTTCGATCGCCGATTTCTAGTTGGGCCAGGCCATGAAGCGGCGGATGCTATAATCGGCCTACTTTCAGTCCAGCCTTTTCAGTGCCGTTTTTCAAGATCAGCAAGTGACCCAGGAGCACCCATGCGGACCACGTTCATCGGCGGCGGAGTGATGGCGGAAGCCATCTTCGGTCGAGCGCTAGCCGCAAACGTGCTAGATGCTGGCAGCGTGGTCGTCGCGGAGCCCATGACCGCACGCCGAGATTACCTGGCGCAGGCCTACTCGATCGCGGTCACCGATAGCAACGCAGAGGCGGTTGAGAACGCTGAACTTATCGTGCTATCAGTCAAGCCTCAGCATTTCCCATCTGTCGCCTCTGGCCTCCAAGGCAAACTAGGAGCCGGCCAGACAGTACTTTCTATCGTCGCGGGGCTCACTGTTCCCTCCATTACGGGCGGGCTGCAGCATGGCGCGGTGATCCGTGTCATGCCGAATACGCCCGCGCAAGTCGGCCAAGGCATGTCGGTCTGGATGGCGACGGAAACGGTCCCGGAGGAAACTCGTGGTGCGGCCAAGGCACTGCTCGGTGTCCTCGGTCTCGAGTGGTACGTAACGGATGAACACTACCTAGACATGGCTACCGCGTTATCCGGCAGTGGACCTGCCTACGTTTTCGCGTTTATCGAGTCCCTGGTCGAAGCTGGTGTGTACATGGGCATGCCCCGTGATATGGCGACGACGCTTGCGGTACAAACGGTGTTGGGTAGCGCACAACTGGCGAAAGAGACAGGCGACAATCCCGCACTGTTGCGTGAGCGCGTCACTTCCCCCGGCGGCACGACCGCCGAGGCACTACGCGAGTTGGAAAATCGCGGGTTCAGATCGACGATTCTAGAAGCGGTTGCTGCGGCCCATCGCAAGGCCCGCGAACTTGGAGGCCAGTAGTGAGTGTTATCGCAGAATGGCTGGCGACAGTCATCTTCTACATCATGCTTCTGTTTTTCGTTCGAGCGATAGTCAGTTGGTTGTTCGTATTCGGTATCCGGAATCAGATCCTGATCCAGATCAATCACACTCTCTCCTCGCTGACCGAACCGATCCTGGCTCCCATCAGGCGGTTTGTTCCCGCTACGGGAGGATTGGATCTGTCGTTCCTGATAGTGGTATTCGGATTGATGTTCGTGCGGATGCTACTGCAGAGAATCGCTGGAGCCAGCTAGGCGGGTAAGCAAATCTTCACGTTCCAGAGCGACCTCAAGGACCTTGTTCCGATTGCGGTGCCCGCTCACGAGTCTGACGTCCCGCTTCGCGATGCCCAGCCGTTCTCCTAGTAGGTCACAAACCGCTTCATTGGCTTTGCCCTCTTCGGCCGCAACCGTCACTTTGACGGTCAGCGATCCGTCATCACGGAGTGCGATCTCGCGGGTCCTAGCCTTCGGCTGGACGTGAGCCGTGATCCGCGTGGCCATGGAGCGCTCCACCTCCTGTGATGTGCCTATAATAACGGCCACTCTGCGCCCTCTGGACTGGCATGACCACCGCGATCGTTACTGATAGCAACGTCTCACTCCCCGCAAACCTGCTGGAAGGCCTCCCCATCTCCATCGTTCCCTTGGAGATTCACCATGGCACGCAGATCTACAAGGACGGGGTCGACATCACCCCGGCGGAGTTTTACGAGCTCCAGCGCACGGCGAAGATACAGCCAACGACCTCCGCTCCTCAGCCTGGGGCATTCGTTGAGGCTTTCACCCGCGCAGCAGGAACCGCAGACCACATCATTTGCCTCACACTCTCGTCTCAGCTATCCGCGACGCACTCGGCTGCGATCACCGCACGCGATGCAGTTTCCGGGTCGCTAGGCGATGTGCGGATCGAGGTAGTCGACTCCTTGAGCGCAGGCACCGCACAGGGGCTCCTTGCGCTCGCTGCCGCGCGCATGGCAAAAGACGGCGCCAACACCGAAGCCCTACTTATGAACATTGGGCGATGGCAATCAAGCGTGCACCTCTACGGCTACTTAAACTCCCTCTACTACATATGGCGCGGGGGACGGGTGCCTCGGTCGGTGATGTGGATGGGCAAGCTTCTCGATGTGAAACCTGTGCTGCAGCTCAGCGGAGGGAAGATAGGCATGGTGGAGCGCCCGCGTACTGAGCGCCGTGCGATGAATCGCATCGTGGCGCTGGCGACCCGTGCCGCCGCCGGAGGCCGAACCCAGGTCGCGGTGATGCACGCCGCCGCCCCTGAACAGGCCGAAGTGCTCGCGCAGCGATTGAAGAGCGTCCTCACGCCTGAAGAGTTGTTCATCACCGAATTCACGCCAGTGATAGGCGCCCACACCGGCCCTGGTTTGGTCGGCTGTTCAGTACTCCGGCTCGGGCCGCCCGCCTGAGCCTGTGATACGCTTCGCAGGCTTGGCCAAGCGGATTCGCTTGGCTCGTGCTTACGCTCTCAAACACGGAGGATCTCCATGGTCAACGTCACCGCCATCGCGGGCGATATAGTCACGTGCGACGCCGACGCGATCGTCGTCAATCTGTTCGACGGGATCACGTCGCCTGGGGGTGGTACCGGGGCCGTTGACAAGGCGCTTGACGGCGCGATCTCAGCGCTGATTGCTGATAAGGAGATCACGGGTAAGCAAGGCGAAATCGCCATGATTCACACCCTGGGCAAGCTGCCCGCGAAACGCGTCGTAGTCCTCGGGCTAGGCAAGCGCGAGAAGCTCAGCGCGAACGTCGTGAGGCAGGTCTCGGGGGCTGTCGCTCGTTACTTGAAACGTATCGGAGCCAAGCGCGCGGCTACCCTCGCTCACGGAGCAGGGATAGGAGGGCTCGATGCTGGCACCTCGGCTCAGGCGATGACTGAAGGCACGATCCTTGGCTTGTACACGTTCACCCAGTACAAACTCAAGAAGAACGATGAGCCGGCGAAGGATCTGGAGGTCCTCGAGATCATAGAACAAGACGCTGGTCGCCTCCCCGCACTGCAAGCAGGCGCGACAAAGGGTACGTTGCTCTCCGAGGCCGTCTCGATAGCGCGCGGTCTGGTGAACGAGCCCGCCAATGTCGTGAATCCAGTCAAGATGGCGGAGGTCGCCAGCGACGTTGCGACCAAAGTTGGTCTAGGGATCACGGTACTCGGGCGCGAGGAGATGATTGAGAACAGCATGGGAGCCATGCTCGCCGTGACCCAAGGCAGCGCCAACGAGCCACGCCTGATCATCATGGATTACAGAGGCGACCCCGAACACCCCGACAACAACATCGCCCTAGTCGGCAAGGGCATCACGTTCGATTCCGGCGGAATCTCCCTAAAGTCAGCCGGGGGCATGTGGGAGATGAAGGGAGATATGTCGGGTGGCGCCTCCGTGATCGGCGCGATGCACGCCATCGCCCAGTTGAAGCCCAAGCTGAACGTGCTCGGCGTCGTGCCTGCCGTGGAGAACATGCCATCGGGGACGGCACAGCGCCCTGGGGACATCATTCGGGCCATGAACGGCAAGACCATTGAGGTGGACAACACCGACGCCGAGGGCCGCCTAGTCCTGGCTGACGCCATCTGCTACGTGAAAGAAAAGATGGGAGCCAAGCGTGTGGTCGACATCGCCACACTTACGGGCGCCATCGTGGTCGCGCTAGGTCACGTCACGACCGGTGTCTTCGGAACGTCGCAGACGATGGTTGACGCAGTACTAGCCGCGAGTAAAGCAACTGGCGAGAAGATGTGGCAGTTGCCCATGTTCGAGGAGTACAAGCGCCAGAACCACAGCGAGTACGCCGACGTCAAGAACACGGGGGGGCGTCCTGCGGGAAGCATCGCAGCTGCGTTCTTCATCTCGGAGTTCACCGACGGCGTCGAGTGGGCGCACCTGGACATCGCGGGCACCTTCATGTCAGAACGCACGCAGGGTCACCAGGTCAAGGGCGCAACAGGCGTCCCAACGAGGACATTGATAGAGCTCGTGGAGCAACTCGCAGCCTCCTAGTCTTCGTTGACGGAGCGGAGGACGGCCCCCTAGAATAGGCCTTCCGTGGTGGGCGTAGTCGAGGGGTTAAGACGCCTGGTTGTGGCCCAGGAGATCGAGGGTTCAATTCCCTCCGCTCACCCCATTTTCTCTTCTCCAGATTAGTGATTGGCCGTTGCCACGGCCCAAGGTAAGCTCACGCAACGAACGGGCCTTGACGTCCGCCTTGAAGCGACGGTTGTCCATCACCTCCCGGCCCACCCCCTGCCCTCTCCATA
>CAUZFB010000092.1:0-6086 GCA_963579135.1 Dehalococcoidia bacterium
TCGCGATTGCTGGCCCGGTGATCTGGGACGTCTGGGCCAACGTGGTATTTAGCGCAACGGCATTAACCAAACGTTCTGGTGGTACAAGGCTAGGTATAAGAGCTGTACGAGAAGGTTGTGTTATAGCTGAAGCAGCACTATTCAAAGCAGTGATGACATAAAGTTGCCACAGCCCTGCAGTTCCGGAGATGGTCAGAACCGCGAGCACCAATAGCACGATTGTATTTAGTAACTGACCCGATTGAATGAGTGTGACGCGATTAATCCGATCAGCTAAGACACCTCCAATTGCAGAGAGAATGACATGCGGAATGGCACGGGCTATGCCAGTTAAACCAAGTGATAATGCGCTGCCCGTAAGCTCAAAAACCTGCCAGAAAACGACAGTCTGAACCAACTGTGTTCCGAGGGAATTAAAAAGTTGAGCACTCGCAAAGTGACGATAGTCGCGGTGTGCTAGCGACCCGAGGACTTGCCGAAATCCGGCTTGACGATGACGCACTCTTATGCCCTACTATTTATGCTGTTTGCCGAGGACGCGGTGCTTGCTTTGAGTTTGTTATTGGCATACAGCGTTCAGTTTTTGCTGATTCGCTCGTGATATCCAACTCCCCCCGTCCATGACCTCGTGGCGATGTTCACGGATGTGGACGCCCCGTAGAACGAGGTGCGCGCGTGAGGATCCAGCGTGGATTGTGCTCAGGTCGTGAACTCGTGCCAGCATCGAGGCCCGCGCGGCATGGGAACAGAGCTATTCTCAATTCCTACCTCCTCCGACACTCGCGAACCAAGGTGATTGGAGAGGATGAAGGTGTCTTTATGACCACTGACCCTCTCCTTAGCTAACGCTCCGTATGGCGCTAGCGTACTCCCATATTGCGCAGCCCGCCCGCCCGGCCGGGTGAGAGAAGGGCACCCTCGAGCCGTGCGGATTCCAATCGCGTCTTGCCGATCCGACTCGCCGCTTGCCATACTGGATACCGGACGTCACCTTCAGGGACGCTTCCGGGCCATTGCCATGCGCGACACGGATCAGGATCGCGTCTCGCATATCGTGGTCAAGAAAAGCAGCGGCAACGAGGGAGTTGAAGACCTGAAGGGGAAGATCGTCGCGGTGGGCGCCAAGGACTCTCCGCAGGCCACCCTTATCCCGCTCTCTTATTTGCAAACCCACGGTCTGGAGCCGGGCAAGGACTTCCAAGTAAAACGATTCGACGTGCTACTGGGTAAGCACGGCAACCACGTGGGTGGAGAGCACGACGCGTTCCGGTGTCTGGAGAGGGGCGATGCCGACGCCTCAACCATGATTGATCTGAATTGGCAAGCCTGGATCAAGGACGGCACGATCGACAGCAACGCCTACAAGATTCTCGCGACCACGGATTCCTATGATCACTGTGCATTCACGGTCCGCGAGGATTTCCCAAGAGACATAGAGAACCGTTGGCTCCAAGCCCTCTACTCCATGAGCTACGACAAACCAAAGCATCGTGAGATGATGGACATGGAGGGCCTGAAGAAGTGGCTGCCTGGCCGCACCACTGGCTACGGACCCCTTGGCGAGGCCGTTGAGCGTTTCCACTTCTTCCAAGGCTCGCCGGCATGAGTACCCTCCCGCTCTTTCCGGTAACCACGGTTGGCAGTTGGCCCCGGCCCGACAGCCTCCTTCGTGCGCAACGCCTCAACCGCCAGGGCAAGCTTTCCGATGAGGAATTCAACGCACAGGCGGACGATGCGGTGTTGAACTTCTTGCGTCTCCAAGAAGATGCCGGTGTTGACGTTGTCACTGATGGGGAGCAACGTCGCGACAACTTTTCCTCCTTCGTCGCGGAGAAGCTATCGGGCGTGCGCCTTTTTACCCTGGCCGAGTTGATGGATATCTTTGAGGACAAGGCCGGTTTCGAGCGGATTCTCCAAACCTTGGACGTACCAGCCTATTCGATTAGCAATGCCACCTGCGTTGGCAAAGTGAAGCGTGATCGACCGCTGGCGGCGGATGATGTGCGCTTCCTGAGACAGCATACAGACCTGCCGATAAAGGCGACTCTCCCAGGCCCCTACCTCCTCACTCGCGCGTTGTACGTACCAGAAACTGCACGGGCAACCTACCCAACAAAGGAAGACCTTGGCGAAGACATCGTGCGCGTACTTCGTGAGGAAGTGGAGGAGCTGGTAGCAGAGGGTACCGACTTTATCCAATTCGATGAGCCCGTCCTCACTGAGCTGGTGTTTACGCAAGGGATGGCTCGCACCTTCATGTGCGCTACCCTCGCGGCGAGCAAAGACCCCTCCGAAGAGCTGGAGTTCGCAGTCTCCCTCATGAGCCGTGTTATGGAAGGAATCGACGCGGAGCGTGTGGGGGTACATGTGTGCCGCGGCAACTGGAGCCGCAATGAGGAAACGCTGCTCCGTGGAAGCTACTCCCCGCTGCAGCCCTACTTGGACCGCATGCCTGTCAAACAACTCGTGTTGGAGTATGCGACCGAGCGCGCCGGCGATGCCTTGGCCTTTGAGGGCAAGGAGCTTGGGCTCGGAGTAGTGAACCCACGTACCGAGAGGGTGGAGTCCGTGCAGGAGATTCGGTCTGAGGTGAGAGAGGCGGCCAAACTGTACCCGCCCGAGCACATCTGGCTCAATCCTGACTGCGGTTTCGGTACCTTCGCGAATCGGCCGATGAACAGAGAGGAAATCGCCCAAGCCAAGCTTAAGGCCATGGTCGAGGCAGCGCGCTCACTTCGAGAGGGATTGGGATAGAAGGGTTCTGTCAGAACTCAGACGACGGCCAACCGCCGTATGCCAATCTGGATTGATATACCTAGGGATCCGGAACTATTCAGTACCACCCTGTTACTGGGCGTTTGTCGGCAAACATGCGGTAGCTTGCGCCGGTACAACTCCGAGTCATCGCTCTTGGACCTTGGGTCGCGGTAACTTGCGATCGTGGGGTTCTCTCATTCGCGGTCAGTGGCTTGCCGCGCGACGCATTGGCCAGGTGCGCGCTAATCGAAGCCACTCCCCATGTGCCGTCGAGCGCTGTCAAACCTCTGTGTTTTTCTGAGCAATCCCTGTATTCGCGATGGGAGGAGATTGGCAGAAGTTGGCAGTGGCTAGATCTCGTGCTTCAACTCGCCAAGGTCACTCAACCGCTTATCGATCAACATTAGAACCGTTTAAAGCTAGCTAGACGATAGCTACGCAACTCCCAGCGGTATCAAGAACGTACGCATCTAGAGTCTCCTAGGTCGCTTTCATCGCTTCGTCGATAAGTTTCTTCTCTGCGTGCTCCCGGGCTTTTTCCTTAAGCAAATCTATGGTGAACGCTTGGTATCCATTGAGTACTTCATCGACCGAAGCACGGGCATCCCAGTTAGCCAGTTGGTCTCGCTCCTCTCCTTGTGCGGCCTTCTCGTTGTCACGGTATTGGGCGTTCCGCATGTCTACCAACACGTCATTTAATGCGTAAATGGATCCACCGTTCTCCACGATTGCCTCCCACCGTGGATCGCGGTGGACGGCTCCAGTAACGATCGCTATCAAGCCCTTCGCTTTTTCACGCTGGGAATCGCCTTCTGCACCAAAAGTGTCGAGCACCGCGGCGTTGACCTTTTGCAGAACTTCCGCGAGCTGGTGAATGAACTCGACTACATCCCCAGGAAGGTCTCCCATCGCTTCTAGTGCCTTTGCTTCCTCATCAATGGTCTCCACGACCTCCGGTGCGACATCCCTAAGTTCAGAAAGGAAATCGACGGCATCGTCTTTCGCACCCCATTTGTCGAGTAGCCCTAAATCCTTAGCTAACTTTAGTTCGATCTCATTGAACATGATTTCAATGTCGAGGATCGGGGAGCGCATACCCTTCTTATCATCGACCGCTTCCACGTGCTTCTCCCGTCCAGCGTAGAACGAAGCGGCAAGCCATAGCTTCGCCACATCCGTGACAGCGCCGGAGGTTGATCCCCCTGCCTGCTCAACCCATCGAAGTTTGCTTACCCATCGAGCAACCCGGACCGTGAACGGCGTACGGAAGTCGGCATGCAGCAACGACCATTTCCAGACCTGCAAACAGGCCCCCGCAGCATCGTCGGGTAGCCCGTTCGCTGAGTGAACTCCGAGGCTCCAGGCTTCGTCCTGATCGGCGACGGGGTATTTCACAGTCTTGATGATGTTCTGGAGTGGCGTCCGCGAAGGCACTTCCTTGTGCACCTGCCAAAAAGTTCGGCCCTCCGCATCATCTGGATAGGCGGTTTCCTCCATCCACACCTTGAGCATGTCCCGTACTTCTATCCACTCCACCTCTCCGACTGAACCCTGGCTCGCGTGGATGAAGATCGCGAGCGATTTCACTTTGCGCCTCATCCATGCAGGGATGTTTTTGCCTCGTTTGCCAGCCATTACGTCAACACCCGTTCACGCTCAAGACGGGCGAGTTGCCTGGCTTCCAATAGCAGCCGTCCAGCCGTGCTTGCGGCGGCCTCCTGACCCGCCAGCACCAACATGGCGAGGGCGGGGACCAGACGTAACCGTGTCCGCTTGAGATTCATCTACCTACCCCCCGGTTCTATCCAATCCTCTATGGGACCCCTAGCTGCTAGGTCCCGTGACCATCATGCTAGTCCCTTTGCTAGAGACACATTCGCTCCGATGCTTCTACAGGTCTTCAACCAGATTCGTCGGCGGGAATCGCGGGCCTACGGGTGAACGGGAAGCGACCGTGGTGGGGAAATCTGAAGGAATGCTACGAACCAGCTTGTAAACACTTCTGTAAACACCCTAGACGCGTCCAGTCAGCTGTTCAGAATGAGGTGGTCCCGGTTGTTTGAACAGTCTAGGCCGTCGAGATAAGTGGAATCCCTGCCTGCTTAGGCTGCCGTCGGCCTGGTCAGCGCGGCCCAGTAGAACTGGTCTGGCGTTTGGCGGTCAAGGCTCGAATGAGGGCGACTCCCGTTGTAGAACTCCAGATACGCTCCGATTGACTTGCGCGCTTCGGCCACCGTCTCGTATGCCTTCAGGTACACCTCCTCGTACTTCACGCTCTTCCACAGTCGTTCGACAAACACGTTATCCCTCCAACTGCCCTTGCCATCCATGCTGATGCTGATCCCGCTGTCCTTGAGCAGTCCGGTGAAGGCCTCGCTGGTGAACTGGCTGCCTTGATCCGTATTGAAGATCTCCGGAGGGCCATAGCGTGCCAGGGCTTCCTCCACCGCCTCCAGGCAGAACTCCGTGTTCATGGTTATCGACACCCGCCATGCCAACACCCTTCGGCTGAACCAGTCCATCACCGCCGCAAGGAAGACGAAGCCCCTCGCCATCGGGATGTACGTGATATCCATCGCCCAGACCTGGTTCGGGTGGTCAACACTCAGTCCGCGCAGCAGGTACGGATGGACCGTGTGGTCGGGATGCCTCCTGCTGGTGTTGGGCTTCCGGTACAGCGCCTCGATGCCCATCCGCCGCATCAGCGTGGCGACATGTCTGCGGCCACAGAGAGCACCTTCCATGCGCAGCATGTCCCGCATCATCCTGCTGCCCGCAAACGGACGCTCAAGATGCAACTCGTCGATCCGGTGCATCAGACCAAGACGGGCTTCGCTGACCGGACGGGGACGGTAGTAAACAGAACCCCGGCTGAGACGGAGGACTTTCGTCTGCTTGCAGAGAGGCAATGCGTGCGTACGATCTATCATCGCTTTACGCTCAACAGGCCGGCCTTTGCGAGCGCTGATTCTAAAAAATCGTTCTCCAGTGCCAGTTCACCGATCTTGGCATGGAGCACCTTCAGGTCAACCGGCGGCGGGTCGTCCTGCGCAGGCCGGGCGAACACCTCCTCTGCCCGCTCCATGAGCTGACCCCTCCACTGGTTGATCTGGTTCGGATGGACGTCAAAGCGCTGGGCCAACTCAGCCAGCGTGACTTCACCCTTGATGGCTTCCATCGCCACTTTCGCCTTGAAGGCGGGTGAGTGGTTCCGCCTGGTTCTCCTCGTCATGTTCCTGCTCCTTGTTTTTGCGGGCAACATCATGCCCGATTGGAGCAGGGAATCCACTTATCCCTACTGTTCAGTTTTCCGGAGCCACCTCTGTTCC
>CAUZFB010000093.1:0-6009 GCA_963579135.1 Dehalococcoidia bacterium
CATCGACATGATGCTCGACTTCTACTACGAGCATGGGCAGACCAAGCGGCGGCTATCTACCGAAGACGTGTTCGCCGCCAGCACGCTGGACACATAAGAGGCCAGTCGCCCCAGGGCCGAATCGCGGCTACCTTCGAGGGCTACGCGGCTGCGTAGCTCTCGAAGGCGCGACAAGCGGCAAAAATCTGACCCGTCGCGCTACGCGCGGGGTTCTGCCAAGAAAACAGGGATGGTCCTATCTGTTTTCTCCTGGTAGACCTGGTAAGGAGGGTACGCCTCAACCGCGATCGCCCAGAGCCGTTCTCTCTCAGCCGGATCCAGGACCTCACGAGCCCGCATCGGGGACACCTCAGTCCCATCGCGGATCTCAACTTCGGAATCAGCCTTCAGGTTGTAATACCACACCGGGTGCGTCGGAGCCCCACCTTGCGAAGCAACCAGCACATAGCAGGCCCCATCGGCCACACGCATCAACGGCGTCTTCCGGGTGGCCCCCGTCTTATTACCCCGATTGGTCACGATAATCACCGGAAGCCCAGTGTCTCTCAACGTCAGGCCCTCAGTCCCACCGCTTCCCTCATACAGTTCCACTTGCTGAGCAACCCAATCTTTTGGACTCGGCACGTACTCGTTCATCATTCCCTCCCTTTGGCGAACCAGCGCAAAGGCCAACGCCCATACGCCCCTTCTGCCAACCTTACATCTGTCTCTTGAGCACCAATCGTCACCGGTGTTGCTACATCCCCCCGCCTCGACCCTAGCGGCCGCCGGCTGCTCGATTCCTTCTTTCTATGAACCGCGTTCCCTCGAACCTAAGCTTCACACCCAGGGACGTCCTCCGCGAGCTTCAGCTCACGGTCAACAACTTGGCCATCGCCCTCACCCACGGCGTCTGCTCACCTGACTGCGGCGCGCCCTCGAGTAGATTCCCTTGCTGCACAGGCTTGTCCTTTGCTCGAAATGCATTGCTAGTCAAAAACACTCCCGGGCTGCCAGAAACGGGCAACTCGTTGTCTGTAGATGACGGGGACAGTACCACTCTTCCGTTATCGAGTCATCCAGTGTGTCGGTGTTCCGGATCGTTCTAACGTTGTTGTCGCCAATGTGACAGTTTGAATGAGTGATTTGACTATCACCCCTCCCGCTACCTGTCGAGTGGAAATGTTTGCTAGGCTCGGTGTCGGCGGTAATCCCCTGTATTGCTAATGCTCTTGGTGCTTCAGACGCCCTGACTCTGCATGAGTCAGATTCTCCTGGAACACCTCTGAACGCCGCTCACTGTTAGCCCAACGTCTGCGCGTTGCATACGACGTCTGTTTCCATGCGTTACGGGCACCTAAGTCAGAACTGTCGTAAAGGGCAGCGGCACCCCGTGGGATCCCGATAGTGTCAGCAACCGCCCAGGCATCCTGATTCGCTCCAAGGTAGACGAATGTCCAGCCTTGCTCCTGCTTAGCGTTTATCAAGCTACGGATTTCTGAAGCTTGGTATGCAGTGGACGCATTTTCATAACCGTCGGTCAGGATGGTTACGACAACGTCAGGATCATCGGCGCCCTTCGTGTGCTGCTCAAGATCAACAATGGTCTTGGCAATCGCATCGTAAAGGGGAGTCCTTGCTCGTGGTCGGTAAGTGCGGGCGTCGAGTTGCTTCGCCCCCTTGAGCGGGGCGTTAACGGTTCGGCGATTGAATGATTGTGAGTGGAACGTGGTCATTGAAAATCGCACCAGTTCAGCGTTTGGGTCTGCCTGGAGCTCGGCTAAGTACTCGTTGAAGCCCGAGATAGTTGGTTCTAGCAACTGATCCATAGATCCCGACTCATCGAGAAGAATGCCCACGAACTTTCGATCTCCCTCTGAAATCGGTTGATGGTCATCACCTGTTGCCACTCCATGGGCAGTCGGTGCATCCGGCGGTGTCTCATCGCTCTTATTGCGTCTAAACAACATCTGTACCCTCCCCTTGTTCGTTGATCACTTCGCCCCATGCGTCGGTACGAGAACGGACCCTGCTGTTTTCACTCTCCGTTCCGCCGAACGCATATTCATGCGACCTCAGGCTCAATGCGGCGGTAAACCGTGCTGGTAGATTGGTCGCCATCAAGGCCGCATTGCGCAAGAACGTACTCAGCGGCACCCCGAGTTCTCTCGCCTTCCTTCGCAGGAGTTCGTTCTCCGATTGCGTCAGGCGAATCGCAACCAGCACGGTATCTTTGCTGTTTGCAGAGCCTCGGCTCCGCTTTGGGAATTCAGAATTCGAGTTCATAAAAACAGTATAACATGTTATACAAGTACTCATGCCCTCTACAACCGCTCGCTATCGAGTCGCCGACAGGCGTGGCACCGGCTGGCGCTCCGTTTACAGCGGGCGCATCGGTGCCTGAACGGAGTCGGACGGAAGGTCACCACACACCCACCAAGCACGTATGGCACTCCCTGACTACCCAACTCGTCGAGTGCTCTCCGATTCGGATACCCATAAATCACTCTCGGGGGCGGTGCGGTGCATCTTGAGCATTCGTTGGCGATGGGGAGGTGATATCTGTGTTTCTGGATGACTGAGTACTCCAATACGAGGAATTGTTGTCCACTCAGCGTATGCCCCTCTCATGCGCGGGCATGGTCTCGCGCAACCTACCCCGCTGGACGGCAACGTGCGCTCACGCGTACCGGGGTAGAGTGGCGGTTGCCATGGTGCCCAGGGGCTCAGCGGTACCAGAGAGTCCGAATCCACAGCAGGTGGATGGGCAGCACTACTACATATGTAAGGGACACTGACAGTTAGACGGGCCCACGGCTTGCGTAGCCGGTCGCTGTCTGAAGATGGCACGTACAATACCGCCATGGAGCTAAACGCCTGCGCAACCACCCGCATCTTCTGTCGCCCCAACTGCCCCCCGGGTAGGCGAACCAAACCTGAGCACCGGGTTCAGTTCCAGACCGCGGGTGCGGCGAAAGCGGCTGGCTATCGCCCTTGCCTTGTGTGCAAGCCCCTCGATGGAGCACCTGGGCCTTGGGTCAGCAAGGTGAAGAGGCGGCCTTAGCCCCTGGCCACTCGCCTATTCAGCACTAGGAGCACTTGAGAATGGGTATTCTCTGGCGACCACTGGCGTTGGTCGGGTCCCTAGCGACGGCCGCCGTCGCGGTAGTCGTGCTCTGGGCCTATCTCGTGGCCGCACACGACTTGAACATCGTCGTCCAACTCCCCCTGCTGTTCGTCTCCTTCGCAGTGTTCTGGTACGCAGCTTGGAGCTACATGGGGCGGGCGGGAAGTGTTGCGGTGGTAAGAGCAAGGTCATGGGTGGTGACCAAGGCAGTCGCGGGCGGAGCTATCGTGCTGACGGCGCTCGTGGTCTGGGGTTGGATAGTGGGGCTGAGCGACGATAACTCAAACTCCGTCCTTACCTGCCCCGACTGCAGATCCATCACCGTTACGCGAGTCATCGATGGTGACACTCTCGTCTCCGGCAACGAGCGAGTCCGCTTGTACGGAATTAATGCACCGGAGATCGGGGAAAGGTGCGCTGATGGTGCTACCCGCCGCCTACGGGAGCTTGCTGGAGATGACGTGCGCATCGAAATGGGGCCGCGCGACAGGGACGTGTACGACCGTCTTCTCGCCTACCTCTACACAAGCGATGGCGAGAGCATCGATGGGTTGCTGGTAGCAGAGGGACATGCCGTAGCGTGGACGCGCGACGGTCAGCACCGTAAGTACCTGGTCGGTCTTGAACGCACCGCTAGGTCGGGTGGCGAAGGATGTCTATGGTGAGAGTGATGTACGTTTCAAACAAGTGGTGGGGAAGGCGGGACTCGAACCCGCACGCTGTTACCAGCACATGATCCTAAATCATGCTCGTCTGCCATTCCGACACTTCCCCGTCGAGGCAACCAACAGAGGATACCGGGTGCAATGGCGGGTTGTCCCGCATGCATCAGCGATCCGGAGTCCTGGTTAAAAGCGGTGGCGTCGCGGAGGGCGGCGGCGTGGCCGCTGCGGCTTGGCACTCGGTCCTGCAGCAGCAGGCGCTGACACAGGTGGCTGTAACGCAGGCACTTGCACCTCAACCTGCCGGGGCGCCGTGACGCCCAACTCTTCGAGCAATCCTTTGGTGCTCGCTATCTGAATGCGGGACCGGTCCAACAGGATCTCGACCTCCCGCACCTCCTTGTACAGCGCCTTCTCCGGCTTACTCTTAATCTTCGTCTCGTCTCCCCGCGCGATGCGATCCAGCAATGGCTTTTCCGCAATGGTTCTCGCGACGTAGTCGGCCGCACCCGTAACATTAAGCAGCTGCATCGCACCGGCGTTCATGTGAAGCCGCGCCCGCTGCCCACGGTCGCTAATCTGCAGTGGCACTCGCTCAATCCGGCGAGCGACCGCTTCGGCACTCGCGTGCTGACCGGCAATCCCACGGTAGTCGCGACTGCCGTAAAGCTCCTCAACGTAAGCGTGCAGCGCGCCGGCCTCTTCCCGGATGCCAAAGAGAGTTTGCAGCGGTCGCAGGTCCTCGTCGGCCTCCAGCGCGGCCTGCGGGATCTTAACCCTCGGCCGCGCGGCGAACGTGAGAGCAAGCACCGCCATGAGAGGAAGGAACGCCACGTAAGCGCTAACCGCCAGCGCAGCCACCCCGACTGGAGTCCAGCGAACAACCGAACGGCGCTTGTGCTTCGCCACAAACGGTACAGCGAATGCGGGAGGGAGGACGAATAGAACGAATATCGTTGGGATGCCACCGACCGTTCCCAGGTCAATACCGTTCAGCACCAAAGTCGCGCCTATGCTGCCCAACAGACCGAAAATCGTCGCAAACCAAAGCGGCATACGCCCTGCGACGAAATAGTCAGCCCAACCAGGTAAAGGTGGTCGCTCGGGTGAGCTCATGGCCAAAAGCGTAGCAGGTTGAAGGTCAGCCTGGAGAGAGAGCTTCCCGCTCGACCCTCTCGGTGTCGGGCCTACCCGATTCACGATAGATCTCGCGCCCGTCAGCGGAAAGCCCTACGAACGTCGGCAGCGCACGCATCGCGTAGCGCCGGTCAGCCTCCGTCGCAACCGCAAGAATCATCGCGGAGTTGTTGTTGTTGAACTCGCTCATAGGAACAATGGACATGACGCGAGCGGGGCCCGCGCGATGCGGCTGCCCAACGCTAGCCGAGTCGCCTAAGCAGTCATGAGCATGCGCTCAATCGGTAGCCGCGCCCGCTCGGCGATGTCCGCGGGCACTGAAACCTCGTACTGATCGTCAGCGAGCGAGTGATAGAGGTTCTCCAAGGTGATCATCTTCATGAAACGACAGATCATCGCTTCCGTGACAGCATGGAAACTCTTGTCCGGGTTCTCCTTGCGCAACGCGTGCAGTATCCCCGTTTCGGTCGCGACCACGAATTCGCTTGCTGACGATTCCTTCGCCCGGGTCATCATCCCCCCCGTTGAGAGGATGTGCGCGCCGTCCATCGAAGCGTCGTTCTGCGATGACAGGTACATCGCGGGCGTGGTGCAACCGCACTCGGGGTGCACCATGAACTCCGCTTTAGGGTGCGCCTCACGTGCGCGAGTGATCTCGATCGGCTGCACAGCCGCGTGAACGTGGCATTCACCCAGCCAGATGGACATGTTCGTACGCCCCGTCAACTTCTTCACGTGGTTCCCGAGGAACATGTCGGGAAGGAACAGGACTTCTTGATCCGCAGGGATGGAATCAACAATCTGCACCGCGTTCGAAGACGTGCAGCAATAGTCGCTCTCCGCCTTCACCTCCGCAGTTGTGTTCACGTACGAAACAACGGCTGCACTGGGGTGCTCAGCCTTCCATGCGCGCAACTGGTCCGCCGTGATTGACGACGCCAGCGAGCAACCCGCTTCCAGATCGGGGATCAACACTCGCTTCTCTGGCGACAAAATCGCAGCCGTCTCAGCCATGAAGTGGACGCCGCAAAAAACGATGACATCAGCATCGGTTTGCGCGGCCTGTCGAGACAGCCCCAAAGAATCGCCCACGAAATCTGCAAA
>CAUZFB010000094.1:0-6005 GCA_963579135.1 Dehalococcoidia bacterium
GCCCGCCGAGACTCAAGGCTATACCGGCGCCCCACGGCGCATATTGCTCAACCTCGCAGACCAGCTCATCCTGCAGGAAAGCGTCGATGGCAAACTGCCACGGACGGTCGACGCGGCACGGTTCTTGCGCCACGCACCATTCAACGAGCGCATCAAGGAACTGATTGGCGAGCTGCCCACGCGTCGTGCGAATGAAAACATGCAACAGGAGTTCGCACTGCTCGTGGCAGGTTGGCCCCAGTCCAGGGAGGATCGTCCTTCATGGACAGCCGAACTCCTGGTCGGCGCAACCGCCAATATCCTAGAGGGGATCGTCAGCAACGGTTCCGTGAAGTAGTACGTCCTCTCATTCGGCAAACCCATTACTCCGCCCGCGTCCACATCGCTTCCAGCGTACCGGCCCACTCCTCGGCGGCACGCCGGTGCGGTGGTGCCACGTGGTGCATTCCCTGAAAAACCTCGACCGTCGCACGCGGCACACGCTCGGCCAACCGTCGCGACCGTAGCTCAAATACCGGATTGCTCAGGCTGCCCACCGCCGCATAGATGGGGAAGTCCGCCCCCTGAAGCGTTGCCCAGTCAACTTCCGCGCCCGCGAACGCCCCCATTGACGCGCGTACGCCATCCACCATGCTATCAATCCACGGAGCGTCCTTCGTCACCGGCGGCAGCGAGCCGCGCGCCTCTGGCCGCACCATCAGGTCGCGGAAGCGCAACAACGCCTCGTAAGATGGCAGTGCCATGGCAACCGCAAGGTCGCTCCAGAAGCTGGTCTCAAGCGCAGTCGCTCCATCCGATCCTATCCATGCCACCTCCTCTAGCGTAAGGGAAGCAACGCACTCCGGATATGCGCAGGCAACTGCCAGCACCACCGCTGCGCCACCCGAGTAGCCAACCATGTGACCACGAGCGGTTCCGGCCTCGTCCATCGACCGGAGCAACGCGGTCGTCTCCGTGGCCATCGAAAAATCTGGAACTGGCTGCCAGCCATGGAACGCCACCATATCCACTGGCACCACTGGTCTTGTTGGATCAAGCGCGGCAATCAGCGAAGCAAACTCAAGTGGAGCTGGCGGACCTGCGCCACCGACGAGGACAACGGACAGAGATGACATGAGGTGACCTGAAGGCAAAGGGCCTTGGGAAATGATACGGGCTCGCGGCCGTCCTCAACCATCGCCTTCATCGCAGCCCAGCACCTGCTACAGTACCCCCTCTATGGCTACACACAGGTTCATCGGGCGTCCGACCAAAAGCGTGGAAGGTCCAGAAAAAGTATCTGGCGCCGCCAAGTACGCGATGGACGCCCACGAGCACTCCGCACTGTGGACCAAACTGCTGCGGAGCCCTTACCCGCGCGCGCACATCCTACGTATCGATACCACCAAAGCGTCCGCCCTACCCGGCGTCCACGCGGTCCTCACTGGCGAAGACGTTCGCGGCATGCGCACAGGCATCGGCTACCGTGACGAGCCGCTACTGGCGTGGGACGAAGTGAGATTCGCGGGCGAGCGCGTCGCCGCTGTGTGCGCGGACGACCCGGACATCGCCGCCGCCGCGCTCATGCTCATCGAGGTCGACTATGAAGAACTGACGCCCATGCTGTCGGCGGTTGACGCTCTGGCGCCGGGCGCGCCCATCATCCACCCCGACTTCAACTCCTACGATGGCGTCGAGACCCTACCCACGCCATCCAACGCCTACGGCCACATAACGTACGCGGCGGGCGATACTACCGCAGGCTTCGCCGAAGCAGACGTGATCGTAGAACGCACCTACGAGACGCCGCTGATTCACCAGTTGTACTTCGAGCCGCACACCTGCCTGGTGTCCCTTGACGCGAACGGCACAGCGCAGGTCTGGCTCGCGAGCGGCACTCCCGGCATCAACCACACCGAGCTCGCCCGTGTGCTTGGACTGATGCCGGAGCAGGTGGTGCTCAACTTCTCGCTGCTAGGCGGCTCCTACGGTGGCAAGACCGACGGCACCGAGGCGGCCATCTGTTACCTCCTGGCCAAGCGCACAGGACGCAGTGTGCGATTCCTGGCGGATTACGCCGAGGAACTCACCGCCATGCACCCGCGCAATCCGTCCATCATCCACATCAAAGCGGGCGCCAAGCGCGACGGGACCCTAACCGCCTGGGAGGTTGAGGCGCACTTTGCCACCGGTGCATACTCCGCCTACGACATCGTACCCAGCGCGGGCGGCCTCCTTGTCGCTGGCGTCACGGGTCCCTACCGTACACCCAACGTCACCATCGACTCCTACCAGGTCTACACCAACACCATCGCCTGCGGGTACATGCGTGGCCCGGGCCCATTCCAATGCACCTTCGCTGCCGAATCTCACATCGATGAAGTCGCCAAGGCCCTGGGGATGCCCCCTGAAGACCTACGCCTCAAGAACCTTATCCGCCAACAGGCCGATCTGGTCATCCAGGGAATCTGGGTACCACCCAGGTCGCCGGATGGCGCCGGTGCCCAGGCCATCCGCCTGGAGGAATCGCTCGCCCAAGCCCTCCAAGCCTCCGGCTACCACGAACCCAAGCCCGCGAACATCGGCCGCGGCATCTCCGTCGACGCCCACGGCGAGATCGGTGGTGATGCCCACGCCGCTGTACAGGTCAACGCCGACGGAACTATCACCGTCAGCATGCCGACCTATGGGTTGGGAATCGACACGTACACCACTCTCGCCCAAGTGGTGGCTGAAGGCCTCGGCGTACCGCTTGACCACATCGACCGCGCGCCATGGTCGACGGCCCAAGGCCCCACGGACGCTGGCCTGGGTGGTGATCGTGGTGCGCGCATGATCACACTCGTGGGTTCCCTGGCGATCCGCGATCTCGTTCAGCAGCTGCAGAGCCTGGCGGCTGAGCTTCTCGGGTGGGAGTCGGGCGACTCCATTGTCGCAGACGGCGTCCTCCGCCACGCAACGACCGGCAAGCAGGTGTCCATCGCTGCGCTTGCCGCGCGCACCGGCGCTCCGGTGATAGGGCACGGTGATGCCGACGAGCCCTGGGACTCTGAATACGCGTCATTCGTCGCTCACGTGGCCGAGGTCTCTGTCGACCCTGAAACAGGCGAGGTCCGGTTGTTACGCTACACAGCCGTCCATGAGACGGGCCAGATCATCAACCCTATCGGCTTCCAGGGCCAAATCAACGGTGGCATCAACCAGGGCATCGCACACGCCCTCATGGAGGAACTACCACTGGACGACGGACGCGTAGCCGTAGCGTCGCTCATCGACTACAAGATTCCGACGATGGGCGACATGCCCCCACTCACCACGGTCATCCTGGACTCCAACGTCGGGCATGGCCAGTTCAACGTACGAGGCATCGGCAACAAGGCCATCAACATGCCCGCTCCGGCCATCGCCAACGCCATCGCAGACGCGACCGGGGTGCGTGTGCGCTCGCTACCGCTAAGTGCGGAGAAGGTTTTTTGTGCGCTCCAAGCCAGCCGATAGCGCCTGCGGCTACCGAAGCCACGCTTCTGCCATCACCAGCGAATGTTTACGTATGGCTACCAGATCTCAAAGGCTTGGTGGCCATTGAAGAACGCGATCAGTTTTAATCATCGCTGTCTGATTCTCTTCCCCGTATTCATTCGTTAATGCTGTAACCATGCGCCTTCCCGTGGACGTCGACGGCGACCGTCACCTGGTTGGCAAAGGGGGGCCGCCCTAGGCCACCTCCGCCGCCGCCGTGTACCATTCGCGCATGACAGACCAATCTTCAGGCAACGCGTACACCGTCGAATGTGCTCCTGCTCTGATGGCGGGCCGACGGGCCAACCAGGCAGGACAGTCGCCGCTGTGACCCGAGTCTACGTCGACATGGTGGCCGACCTTTTCCACTTCGGCCACGTCTGTTTCCTTGAGCAGGCTCGCGCCTTGGGCGACTACCTCGTGGTGGGTGTTCACTCCGACGCAGGCGTCGCGAGCTACAAACGCACTCCGATCATGACCATGGAAGAGCGCGTCGCGTCCGTGCGGGGCTGCCGCTTCGTGGACGACGTCGTGCCCGACGCCCCGTTGGTGATCACACGCGAATGGATTGAAGCGCACCGCATCGACCTGGTGGTGCACGGCGACGACTTCGACCCGGCGCTGGCCGACCGACTCTACGCCGTACCCATGACTATGGGTATCTTCCAGACCGTGCCCTACACGCGGGGGATCTCGACCAGCGACCTCATCCGGCGCATCCGCGAGTACGCGGCTGATCGATGAACGTCAGTGCCTGACAACCAACCGATAGCCCCGCCGGTATACGTTCACGTCCACGGTTCGCACCCCGCAATGAGTATCCTCCCACACCCGCTCGACGATCTCCTCCCGCGTCACCACCCAGTCTGCCGCCGCAATGGGCAGCACCAGTAGGCCCGTCTCGCGGCGCGCCAAAGAAGTGAACGCGACCGGTAGGTCCCGCGCCCTGCAAGCGGGTCTATCGTTAGCCCATCCGCATATTCGAGTACCACCACGCTAGCCTAGGCGGCAGGTATTGCGCACCGATGGCACGAAAACGGCGACTGTCGTGCGGGACGCCGTGGCCGAGTATGGTCAATGCCGCTAGTAGTTGCGGGCGTTCTTCTCCCTCATCTCCCCCGTCACGGAGTAAATGACGCGCTCAGCTACGTTGGTCGCGCGCTGGATCGAATTGTGAATACGCCTGCGAACTGAAATGACGCTAGACGTCGGTGCCAAGAGGCTGGTATCTTACATACTAGATGTACCAACCACCTTCCCTCCCACCTACCGTTTCTGCCACTGCTAAAAAAACTCTTCCCTCATTCGGAAGAGTTTTTTTAGCCCCTTTTTTCGCCCACTATCCACAATGACCTCAAAAGGAGGGAAGTAACTATGCGATTGTCGAACTTCATACCTCAGTTGCTGACTCCGAGAGAGGACCGGTTCTTCGGTCTGATACGGAGCAGCGTCAGAAACCTCCATGAGACAACCACCGCGCTGGTTGATTTCATGGAGCACTACGAGAACTTGGAGGAGAAAGCGACCGAGATAAAACGGCTAGAGGAGGTGGGTGATCACGTTATTCATCAGATCATGATCAACCTGCACCGCACGTTTGTGACGCCGTTCGACCGCGAGGACATCGCGGAACTGGGCGCACGGCTGGACGATGTGGTGGACGTGGCAGAAGAGGTCGCCCGGACGATGCTTGAGTACCACGTCACGGCCCCGACCCCCCGAGCCGTCGAACTCGCACGTATCATCGACGCCTGTGGAGTGGTGCTCGAACATGCTGGCGACATACTGAAGGCCCGCGGAGGCAAGCTCCGCGACCTACTACCGCTGACGGTGGAGCTCAACCGCCTGGAGAACGAAGCGGACGGCATCGCGTCCAAAGCAGTCGGAGAGTTATTCGCAAACGAGAAGGACCCCATCGAGATCATCAAGTGGCGAGAGATATACGCACTGCTGGAATCGGCCACTGACCGGGCCGAAGACGCGGCGAACGTAATCGAAGCGATCGTTCTCAAACATGCCTGAGCTCGAGCTCGTCATTCTAGTAATCAGTATCGGACTCGCGCTCGCGTACGCGTACGCGAACGGCATGAACGACGCCGCCAACGCGGTGGCGACCGTGATCTCTACCCGTGCGCTCTCCCCGGTGACGGCCATCATCATGGGCGCGACGCTGAACTTCGCCGGCGCATTGATGGGAACAGCCGTTGCCAAGACCATTGGCAAAGGCATCATCGACCCCGACCTGATGACTCAATACGCGGTACTATCCGCCATCGCGGCATCGGTTATCTGGGTCTTCTTCGCCACGCGATTGGGGCTCCCCGTGAGCGTGAGCCACTCGCTCGTCGCCGCAGTGGTCGGGTCGGGCGTGGCGGTGGCAGGGTGGGACGGTCTCAACACCGCGGTGGTGGTCAAAGTCCTCCTGGCCCTTGCTCTTTCACCTCTGTTCGGATTCGTGGGGGGATTTTTGCTGATGATCCTTCTCTTCTGGGTACTGCGACGGCGCG
>CAUZFB010000095.1:0-5983 GCA_963579135.1 Dehalococcoidia bacterium
ACGCCCAGCCACTCGTTCTCAGGTGACACGAACACGGGAATTTTCGGTGCGGCTGCCGACGAACTGGGGATGACCGCCGCTGGCACGGAGCGGGCGCGAATAGGTGCCGCTAGCCTCCGTTTCAAATCTGACATGGATCTCGGGTGGACGGCGAGCACCGCCGGTGCCGCCCTGGACACGACGATGAGCCGGGGTGCGGCGGGGAGGGTGTTTGTCGAGGATCAGGTGGCTATCGCGGCAAATGGCAACACCTATACACAGGTGGCGGACGCGAAATTGCTGGTAAGGGGGGCTGGGAACGCGATAGAATTTGGGCATCAGGACGCAGCGGGATTAGCCTCCTCCATAGGCTCTATGTTTTCGTCCGGCACGCCTTTTATCGCATTTTGCTGTGAGACATATATCACCGACTCGCAGGACGAGTGGACGACCCGTGGAAAAAAAGGGTCGGTTTTCGCGGGAGACCTTCTGGGCGGCTTCCAATGGCAGACGGTCGCGACTGCAAGCGCCGCAGACCAGACGGCAACGACCACGATGACCCTCTCGGCAGCAGGGAGTCTTGCCGTCTCCGGCAACTGCTTCATAGGCGACACCGCCAACGCCAAGCAGACGCTTGGCCTAACGATCAATCAAGCGGCTGCTGACAACGAGATCCTGTCCCTCAAGTCATCCGATATTGCACACGGAATAACGGGTCAGACCGAAACCGATACCTACGGTTTTATGAGGAAAGCTCATTCCACAGGTGGTGGCTTGCTGATCACCGGGCTGACCGACTCAGACGGCAGTCCCGGTTCCGCTCTAGGTCTTACCGGGATGCTGGGCGAGCCTGCCGACAACGCCAAGGACACGAGTGCACAAGGAATCGTAGATGTCCGTTCCTACGTCGTCAACGGCGCTGGAACGAACGTCGTAGCACCCGCCGCGGAAGGGAATATAGTCGTATTCGCCACCACGAACACGAGATTCATCTTCGACCAAGAGGGGACCGCTCACGCGGACGACGTATGGACGGACTCGGTCTACTAGCGCCCGCTGCCCCGGAAGGGGTGGACCTTGAGACGATGCACCTCAAGGACGCACCGGACTATATAACTGCTATCGCGGGGGGCCTCGCGCATGGGCTCACGCCACCGAAGGCGCTACACGGTGCATGGGGCAAGTGGATGGGCGACCACGCCGACGCGATACAGGATTTCGGGCTCGCCAATTTTTACGATGGCAAGGACGCGGGCCGTGCGATGGTGAATTATACGAGGCTAACGCAATACCTCGCCCTCATGGTGGCGGAGCAGGGCCGGGCGCTAGCAGAGGTGGCAGAGCAGAACAAGGAATTGCGGGCGCAACTACTACAGCTCACGGAGAACACCTGATGTCGAAAAAAACGAGTGCGCTCGCGTCTGACGCCGTAGTGAGCATCACGCATGATACGGAGACCTTGGATAGGGTGGAGATATCCTATGACCCTGATGGCAGTCCAACCGTGAAGGCGATATGGTCCGTCCCGGATCCTGACGGCACGATGCGGGCTAGCGCCAGGTCGTCTTCGGTTGACCCCGAGGCGTTTATCACCGCCATCTTTGATGACACAAAATAGGAATAGGCATGGAGAACGGAGTGGTGAGGATTCGGAACAAGGAGCTCGCGGGAGCACAGGCTGCGCTACGCGAATGTGGCAACACGCGGATCCCGATGGACGTGGCGTTGCGTATGGTCTCGATGCAGCGGCTCATCAAGGACCGCATAGACGACGTGAACGAGGTGAACGCGGGGTTGGTCGAGCGTTACGGTGAGCCGCAGGAAGGCGAAGAGACGGCGACCCAGGTGAACTCTAGTATGCCTGGCTGGTTCGCCTACGTCGCGGCATTCAACGAGCTGATGGACGAGGAGCTGGAGGCCCCAGGACACTTCGTTCTCTACCAGGACGGCGACAAGGTCGGCTGGAGTAAGGGTGACGTTAACGGCGTGACCCTCACGCCGAACGTGATCGTAGACCTGGCCGGCCTACTCCACATCGAAGACCTCGCCGGCGGGGCGCCCGAGTAGTCTGATGGCGCGGATGATCAAGGAGCAGCAGCTCACGTTCGCAAGGGGGATGAACGACACCGCTGCGCCTATCGAGTATCAGGAGGACGAGTGCGAGCTCCTCCAGAACGGCCGGGTCTCCTTCGACGGCCAGACGGTTCAGAGGCGAGGCGGCAGCGAGAGGACGCACGCCAGCGCCCTCAATAGTGGCGGCGACGGCTACGGGGGCATCGAATACTACACGGCCGCCGGCCAGCAGCAGCTCGTCGTGTTCATGGGCGACAAGATGTACTACTCGACCAACGAAGGTGCTACCTGGACTAACCCGACCGGCGCTACAGGCCTGACCGAGGCCCCTTGGGTCCTGGTCATCATGCGTGAGGGGGCGGCCAACGTATTGTGCTGTGCGAACGGCGGCACCAGTAGCTACCAGTGGAACGGGTCCGCTTGGGCGGCCATCTCGAACATTCCCAATGGCGTGAGGTACCTGGCGGTCCACGGTAACCGCCTATGGGCGTCCGGCCACAGCGGCATCGACGTGGTGGCCTCCAAGGTCGGCGACATCGATACGTGGTCCACACCTGACGGGCTGACGGTCAAGGCCCAGACCCACGACGGCGACCCGAAGGTCACGGGCCTCTTCCAGCTTGGCAGCGTGCTGATGGTCTTCAAGAGCGAGAGCACCGGCTATATCGAGGGTTACGGGTTCACTACGCTCGAAGTAGAGGCGGGCTCACGCGGCATCTCCCGGTCGGTCGGCTGCATGGCTTCGCGCTCGATTCAGGCCGTAGGTAATCAGGGGGTGTGCTGGCTATCCAAGCGCGGCCTGGAGCACTATCAGGTGGGTGGTGTGGTCACGTCCGTCTCCCGCTCGATCCAGAAGTTCATCGACGGGGTCAACTGGTCTCAGATCAGAAGTACGCCGGCATCGGCTACGGCCCTCTGGTGGCCGCAGAAGCACGAGTATTGGTGCAGCCTGCCGGTCGCTTCTAGCAACAACGACTACATGATAGGGTACCGCCCGCCGACCGAGGAGCGCCCCCCGGCGCTCATGTTGCACAAGTACGCCGCCACCCAGGACGACACGCTTTTCGTAGACGGCGAGAGTTACCTGGACTTGAGCACCACCTCCAACCGTGATCAGGGGGACACGCTGTTCGGCTACCTGACCACATCACTGACGGGTGGGCAGTACATGACGATCAATGCGGACGGCCACGTGGAGTTCGCCAGTGCGCCACACGGTGACGCGACGCTGTTCATCGCCGAGATATCCGGCGCAGACCTGACCACTACCCCAATGAGCTGTGGCTACGACGGCTTCGTGCGGCAGCTAGAGAAGGGCGACGCGGACAACCAGGCTCCGGGCGGCACCGGCGGTGAGGATATTTCGTTCAAGCTCATCACGCGCCCGTTCTTCTTCGGCCAGCCGATGCGTGACAAGCGGGCTCGCGTCGTGCGCGTCTCGTCCCAGCAGCCGAGCGCTAGCACTGTGAGCGTCAAGGTGAAGGCAGACGGCGTGGACGGGGCGGCCCACTCGATAGCCTATAGCATAGCGACCAAGCCGGTGGTGAAGAAGGTTCGCGTCGGCACCAAGGGCAACGCCCAGTCAGTAGAGCTCACTTCTACAGACGACGTGAAGATCGGCTCGATTGAGCTCGCTGCCGGCGTGTTCGAGGAGTCTTGGTAGATGACCGGCCCGTTCGGGGTTCCACTGGGGCTGCCCCCGGAGCTCGACCGCTTCCTGCGCGGGATGGCGTCGTCTTGGGACAACCAGCAGCGCGTGCAGGTGGCGGGACAGAAGGACACCGGCGCCGGCACGGACGTGAACGTCCGCTTCATGGCCTCACGGGCTACACAGTGGGTGCAGGTACACGTACAGAGCACTGCGGCCAGCAAGGGTGGCGCGACGTACAGTACCTCGAACTACGTGAGTACGGCCCGAGTAGATTGCAGGAGCGACAGGCAGCAGGACCAGACGATCGCACGGAACGGCACGAACCACTACTACCTCTGGCTCATTCCCGTCTTCCTAGAAGGGGACGAGAGTACGTACAGCAAGTTCGATGGCGTGACCACAACCGACCGAATGGCCTTCGTTGACCTAGGGATATAGATGGCGATCAATACCGACACACCAGGCATATATCCTCCGACAGCGGAGGATATGCAGCAGAACGGGTTCGCGCCGCCCCCGTCCGAAGGCTTCGCGGCCGGCCCAGCGCCTCGCCCGGAGTACGAGACCTCCGGGGATGCGTTCCAGGGGGAGGGGGCCGCTCCGGCGCTGGACGAGTTCGCGAGCAAGGCGATGGAAGCGCCAAGCCGCTACGACAGTGGCCTCATCAAGGACATTACCGGCCAGATCGACGCTGAGCTCGAACAGAAGAAGCTGTACGCGGGCACTGAGCTTGACGAGTTCATGTCACAGCGTGGCATGGTAGGATCCAGCGTTGAAGGCGAGCTCCGCAAGTCGATGCTCGGCGACATGGAGCGCCAGCGTCAGGAGCGCCTAAACGAGCTAAACACCCGCGCAGCGGACGCATGGGCGGCAGACCGCGCTGGTGCGGCCGACATCGGGTTCAAGTCCGCTGAGTTCGGGCGTGCGCTGGGCGGCGACAAAGAGAACGCCGCACGCTACGAAGCCGAGTTCGGGCAGTCTCAGTACGAGTTCGACAAGACCTATGGCGTCAATGCCTGGAGCAACCGCATCGAAGAGAAGCGGCTGGAGCTCACGGAGGAAGGCATGGACAAGGACGACGCTTATCGGATGGCGATGTCCGAGATCCAGGGGGAGCAGTTCTCCGAGACGCTCGGCGAGGAACGTGCTGCTCGTGTCCAGAGGTACGGCCTGGACATGGAGGCGCTCGAAAACGAGACCAGAAGAATTGAGGGCGAAGAGACGGGCCTCTCGATGCAGCGAGTGCGCGACCAGGCAGAGATCAACCTGCGCCTGGAGCAGCTACGGGCCCAGAAAGAGGAGGCCGGCGAGGCGTTCGAGGTCGAGCGCGAGCGCATCACCATCCAGAACGAGCAGTACAAGGACAGGCTGGGCCTGGATCAGCTCCTGTTTGAAGAGCAGCGCAGTGCCCGGATCGCGACGATGGGCCTGAGCCGGCAGGAGCTAGACCAGTCGGCAGAGCGGTTGCAGCTCGACGGGCTCCTGCAAGGCAGGACCCTGGACCTACAGGAGGCTCGGAGCCTAGCAGAGATAGAGCACCGCACGTTAGAGCTCAGCCAGACGATGGGGCTAGAGCAGGCCCGCCTGCAAGCTTCGGAGGATCAGTTCCAGGCGCAGCATAGCCAGAACACCGCGCAATGGGCCGACAGCCTGGGGATGCAGCAGGACCAGTACAGTGAGGCGGTCGCTGCCAGGCAGGCCGAGTACGGTGACCGCAGTGCTGCCCGCCTGGGCGAGATGGGCCTCCAGGAGGGCACGCTGGAACACGACGCGATGCAGAACAGCTTGAGCCGCACCCTCGAACGCGAGGCGCTGGAGCTCCAGAAGTTGGGCATGGATGCGGAATCGGCCTGGCGTGCCGCCGACCGGATCCAGCAAGAGAGGCTGGAGGACCGGGCCCTCGGGCTCCAGGAGTCCGGTCTCACCAAAGAGGATGCCTGGCGAAGGGCGCTGAACAACTCGAACGAGAAGATGCAAGAATCTCAGCTCACGTCACAGCAGACATTGATGGATCTCGGGATAGGCGCCGACAAAGCCCGCGACGCAACGCGGGAGGCCCATGAGATGGCGATGAACGGCGCGAGCATAGACAGCGCGGAGAAGATCGAAGAGCTGGCCCGGATCCTCCAGGGGTCAGGCATCACCGCCGAGATCGCGTGGCGAGCTGCTACGGACGCATCGAACGAGGCGAGGGCCAACGTGGACAAGAACGGCACGGCTGCAATGCATAAGGCTTTGGTGGAGCTGGGGGTAAAGGCCGACACGGCAGCGGCGACCGCC
>CAUZFB010000096.1:0-5820 GCA_963579135.1 Dehalococcoidia bacterium
TCTGAAAGGTGACCCTACGATTCCCGAGACTGATGAAGTGAAGATGACAGAACCCTTCCCGTCCGCTTTCCTCAGCAATGGCAAGGCGTAGCGGGTCGCATAGAAGGCGCTCCTTAGGTTCACATTGACGGCGTGCTCCCACTCCTCGGGCTCGATGTCGAGACCCGCTGGACCAGGGATACCGGCATGGTTGAACAACACGTGTAAGACCCCATGGTCCCGCTCAATGTCGTCGAATACCTGGCGAAGTTGCGCAATTTCACCGACATCGCACGCAACCGCCTCTGAGGACCCGCCCTCGGACGCGATTTGGCTCACCACCCGCTTTGCAGCGGCCTCGTCGAGATCAGAAACGATGACATGCGCGCCCTCCGCAGCGAACCGCAGCGCGCTCGCCTGCCCCATCCCGGAGCCAGCAGCCGTGATCAGCGCCACTCGACCCTGAAGTCTCTTCAACATGTCCCCCCATGGTGCAAATAAATGGTGCAAATAAATGGTGCAAATAAGACTGTTGCACCAATTGCATGCGCACTATAGAACCACAATAAAATATTATCAAATAGCTTGTGCGTCTACCTTTCGGGGCTACGCAGTAGAAGACAAGACCCGGAGGGCCGCGAAGCCGAGTCTCCACCCCGGTCGCTCAGCGCCAGCCAGCGTCATCGAATTGGGCAATCTGGTCGGCTCGAGCCAAGACCTCGCGGGCCTTGTCTGAGTGCGCTTTGTCTATGTGCACGCCCCGGTAGACGGTCGCACCGTGGCCTGCAGTCTCGGCAGCTTGGTACGCCTCAACTAGGCCGCGATGGAACTCGACCGCCTCCGTCCCTGGAGTGAAAGCGGCGTTGATCGCGGCCACATGTGAGGGATGGATACAGATCATTCCGCGAAAGCCAATCTGGCGTGACTGCTGCGCGAAGTGCGCCAAGCCTTCGAGATCCTGGATGTCCTCCCATAACCCCGTCATGGCGTGCACGCCGGCGGCGCGGCATGCCAGTAGTACCTTGCTGCGGATATACAGTGTCTCGAGACCCGCCTCTGTCCATTCAAACCCGACTTCTCTCGCAACGTCCGCGTGCTCGGCGGTTGAGCCGACTATGGAACCAATGCGCTGTGAGGCTGCTGCAATCTCGGTGACGGTGGCGATTGCACGCGCAGTCTCCATCGGGACGATCAGCTCGATGCCTTCCGTCGAGTTACGGATCTCGAAGTGGTCGATAAGTGCTTCGTAACGAAGCACTTCCGAAGCCTGTTCGATCTTTGGTGCGAACACCCCACTGAGGCCAGGGCAGACGACAACTTCTAGGTCTAGACCGGTCAGACCGGTTCCGAAGGCATTCGGGCGAACAAAGAGCCCAACTGGGGTTTCATTCTGTCGCAATCGCTCAATGGACGCAGCCACAATCTCGCGTGCCTCGGTTTTACGCTCGGTGGGCACCGAATCCTCAAGGTCAAGTACGATGGCATCTGGTCGGGCTCTCACCGCCTTGTCGACCCAGTCGTCGCGATGACCCGGAACGAATAACATCGAGCGATAGGGGCGCATCTTGAGTCCTTAGGAATCGGTTCGGCGGCTGCAATGGCTGACCTCTCCCGCTCGGAGCACCTGGCCCAGGTGCTAGGCGAGGGCCCACTTGAGTTCAACCGGACGGGAGTTTACCTCCCAATACGACGTCGTGCCTTTTCGCCGAGGAGCGGTGACTTCCGATAGGTAGCCATGCGTTTCGCCCGTCGCCAGGAGGCATCAACCCTGCGACCGGTCCGGATCATTAGGAAGAGGTCGCCGGAGGCCGCGGTTCCGGGTGTGGGAAGTCGGGCCGACGCTTCTCGCGGAAGGCGCGAGCGCCCTCAATCATGTCGGGGCTATCGATAGCCTGGACGAGCATTCCCAGCCCCGTAGCGAAGGAGTCTCTGGCTGCGTTCCACCAGACATTGGAGCTGATCTTCGAAATCTCGAGATACCGAGCGCTGCGCTCGAGAAGCTCGTCACACCAAATGGCCACCTCGGCTGACAAGTCCTGGTCCTCAACGACCCTGTTGATCAGGCCCATGGCCAGAGCCTCGTCGGCGGTATAGCGACGACAGAGCATCACCATTTCCTTCGCTCGCTTCTCACCTATCATCGTCGTGAGGGCGTTGGTCCCGCCCATCACGGGGGCACTCCCGACCTTGGGCCCGGTTTGGCCGAACGTTGCGGACCGTGCCGCTATAGCTAAGTCGCACGCGATAACAAGTTCGTTGCCACCGCCAGCGGCGGCGCCCGTCACGGCAGCGATGACCGGCCGTGGGCACGCCCGTACAGAGTCGAGCATCCGCAAGGAGGCGCGGTACAGGGCCCGCATATCATGCTCGCCCGCCGCTTCCAAATTACCGAGGTACCCGCCGGCGCAGAAGCTGCCCCCCGCTCCCGTTATGACGACGACGCCAACGTCGGAGGCATCGTCGAGTGCGTCGGCGACAGCGTGCGCCATGGCCCCATCGTAGGCATTACGCCGCTCGGGACGGTTCAAGACGATCCGGACCACCCGGTCCGTTCTCTCAACTTCGACATCCGCCATAGAAACACACCCTTTATCCACATCCGTAATAATGATTAGTTATCCACATCCGTAATAATGATTAGTTATCCACATCCGTAATAATGATTTTAGCGTAACTTGTCGTCACGGCGCTTGCCATACACCGAGTCTGACCTAGGAGTGTCCGATGCGTACCTATAACGAATTGCGTACGAGCATCGCCGACCCCCACCAGTGGACGCTTCCGAACGTGCTCCGCCAGCAGGCAGCCAGGCGCCCTGACTCCGTCTACCTCGATGTGCCGGAGGAAGCCCGAACGTGGACCTACCGACAGATTCTCACCTCAGCCGAGGCGGTGGCTGGGGCCTTGTTGGACTCCGGCGCTGCTGCAGGTGATCACGTCTTGATGATGATGCGGAACTCCTCCGAGCTTATGAGGACGTGGTTTGGCGTGGGTGTAGGTGGGATGGTGGAGGTTCCGATCAACACCGGATATGAGTTCGAGTTTCTCGCCCACCAGATCCGTACTGCTAAGCCCGTAACCGCCGTCATAGACGATGTATTTGCGCAACGATTCGTCGCTATTAAGGAGTCGTGCGACACCATCAAACGCTATTGGGTCGTTGACAGCGGCGAGCGCGAGAGCGCCCTTCGCCTGCTGCGAGACGCCGGATGGATCGCCGAGCCGTGGGAGGACTTGGAAACGGGTCGCGACGTCGGGTTACCGGAAGTCGGTGCGCGTGACCTTGCTGCTATCTTCTTTACGTCTGGGACGACTGGCCCATCCAAGGGTGTGGCGATGCCCCATGCCCAGTTCTACTTTAATGCATGTCAGTGTGTCAGTCTCACCCGGCTAACTGCGGACGATACATACATGGCCGTGACACCGCTCTTTCATGGCAACGCACAATGGCTGGCGGCTTACCCAGCCCTCGTCGCTGGCGCTAGGTTCGTGTTGCGACGAAAGTTCTCGGCGAGTCGTTGGATCGATCATGTACGCGAGAGCGGTGTAACGGTTACGAACTTCCTCGGCGTCATGATGGACTTCGTATGGAAGCAACCGCAGCGGCCAGACGACGGCGACAACGACTTGCGGTGCATTTTTGCCGCGCCCACGGCGTCAAGCATCTTGGCGGACTTTCGGCGGCGATTCGGCGTCGAAGCATTCGTGGAAGTGTTCGGTCTCACCGAAACGTCTATGCCAATCATGTCTCCATATGGCGAGGATCGCCCGGCCGGGGCAGCCGGCCTGCTCGCCTCGGACTGGTTCGACATTCAATTGGCTGACCCGGAGACAGACGAGGAGGTCCCGGTTGGTGAGGTTGGGGAGCTGTTGGTCCGATCAAGACAGCCATGGACGCTTAGCATGGGCTACTACGGGATGCCTGAGAAGACTGTCGAGGCGTGGCGAAACCTATGGTTCCATACCGGCGATGCTCTCCGCCGTGATGAGGAGGGTTGGTACTACTTCGTAGACCGCTACAAGGATGCTTTGCGTCGGCGCGGCGAGAACATCAGTTCCTACGAAGTAGAGCAAGCTATTCTTAGTCACCCGTCCGTGCTGGAGTGTGCCGTCATAGGGGTGCCAGCGGGGATCGAAGCCGGCGAGGACGAAGTGATGGCGTGCATCGTCCGCAAGGATCCGAACTTGGAGCCAGGCGATGTTGTGAAGTGGTGTGTCGACAATGTGCCTCCCTTCGCTGTCCCACGGTTCGTAAGATTCGTGTCTGAACTTCCCAAGACTCCCTCGGAAAAGGTTCGCAAAGCCGTGCTCCGAGCAGACGGGGTAACCGCCGATTCCTACGACAGCCAGGCGCAATAGTGGGCTCTTTTCGAGCTCTCGAGGCTCGACCCGGCCCTGGTATTGGTGAACCATTTCGAATGGTGGTTGAGGAGGGCAAGATTCTTGAGTTTGCCAGGGCTGTTCGTGCAGATCTCCCAGAGCACCGGGGGCCCAACGCAATCGCCCCGGCCACCTTCTTGGCCGCTTGCGCGCACTGGATGAGTGAAGAGAACAGCGGGTGGAAAGGGCAGCGTCGCGACTTCCGACGGGTCCTCCACGGCGAACAGGAGTTCGTGCTCCCATCTGGTCCGCCCCGAGCTGGGACGGAACTCGTTGGTCAGCAACGGATTGAGCGGATCTACCACAAGCGCGGGAAGCGCGGTGGGATGATGAAGTTCACCGACGTTGTCACCGAGTTCAGTGATGGCGACGGCCACCTAGTTGCAACCATGCGCAGCACTTCAATTGAAACTGAAACTGATGTCGACTTGAGTGATTCCGAGGGTGGCACCTGACGTGGATACCGGTAGGCCACACTTTGAAGTCGGAACCAAGCTGGATCCTTGGACAGACGCGCCGCTTTCAATTAGCGACTTTGTTAGGTACCAAGGTGCGTCCGGCGACATGAATCCGATTCATCATGACTCTTCCTTCGCGGAAAGTGCCGGCTTCCCAGGACCTTTCGCCGTCGGCATGCTGACTGCGGGTATCGCCGCGTCATACGTGACATCTTCGTTTGGGCCCGAGAGCATTCGGCGATTCCGCGTGCGCTGGCGAGAGCTCGGATGGCCTGGAGACGTGATGACCTACGCCGGGACGGTAACTGACATTCGACAGGGGTCCGAGCGGCCGGAGTTAGAGGTCGTGGTAACAGTCACGCGGCAAAACGGAGAGCCACACTTGACCGCTTGGGCCGCTGTCGTCGCTCCTTCGGACGAGGATGTCTGAAGATGACAGGGCCGCTAACCGGACTCCGGGTTGTAGAGCTTGCTGGACTTGGACCTGCGCCCCACGCGTGCATGCAGCTGGCCACACCGGCAGTGCGACGCGGATTCAACTTATGGAGGTGGCGTCCTTCAGTTGCGAGGTGGTCTTCCTCGTCCCCATGGTCTATCCCCTTCGTCGAAGGGGGTTTTGGGGTTAGGGCCAATGTTGTGCATCCTCTACAAAAGAGGGTGGATACATCCCGTCAACTTCCTTGAAATGAAGGGCGTTGGGGGGCTTTGAGAGGTTCTACAGCAGGGTCGGGATTGGGTTACAGATCCGGCCCAAATCGGGCATTCCAGCGATAGACGCAGCCTGAACGCTCCGAAGCCCTAAGGCCCCATACGACAACAGGCCTCCCCGGGAATCTGACACCGGCTGACCTGCGAAAACGTCTGGTGCGCTCGGAGGGACTCGAAGGGCTTAGTTTCCGCGCTCGACCCGGTCAGACCCCAACGGCGAGATGCTCCCGGATGCGCTCGAGCAGTTCCGGCACCAGGCCATCGGGCACCTCGTGTCCCAGGCCCTCGACCAGCC
>CAUZFB010000097.1:0-5647 GCA_963579135.1 Dehalococcoidia bacterium
TGTGACGACGACCCCAGCGGACGTAGTGGCTAAACCCAGCAACGGGTCGGTCGTTGAGTTCCAAAAAATTACCAAACGCTTTCCGGGCGTGGTCGCCAACGGCCAAGTTGACCTGTTGATAAGGCCTGGCGAAGTGCATGCGCTGCTTGGCGAGAACGGCGCTGGCAAATCGACCCTCATCGGCGTTTTAGCAGGTATACACCAGCCTGACGAAGGCGAAATATTAATCGAAGGACGACCGGTCAGAATTGACTCTCCCGGGCGGGCAATCGAGCTCGGTATTGGCACAGTTTATCAGAATTCGACCCTGGTACCCACTCTGACAACTCTACAAAACCTGATGCTCGGCCGGCCCTGGTATATGGGTCGGAACCTGATGGGCACACGGACGAAGTTTCACGAGTTGAGCGAGATGCTCGGCATTACAGTGGACCCTGACACTGCCACGGGCCAACTCGCTCTTGGGCAACAGCAACAGGTAGAGATCATTAAGGCTTTGTGGCGCGGGGGCAAGGTGCTCGTGCTCGACGAGCCAACCTCGATGCTTACGGCGCAAGGAGTGCGCGACCTAAGAAAAGTCATCGAGCGTCTTAAGAACGAAGGAATTGCGGTCGTCTTCGTTACTCATAAATTGATCGAAGCGCATACCTTCGGGGACCGTGTTACGGTACTTCGGCGTGGACGGATTGTTGGCGAGATCCCGGCAGGGGTGTTTCATACCATCCCGTTCGCGGAAACAAGCGCCAGAATCATCGAAATGCTGTTTGGTACCGGTAGTGTTAACGAGGATCTTATCTACGAGGCGGTGGGAACGGCCCGTCTACAGCGCAGAGTTCCGCCTGATCAGGCAGCTCAGCCTATATTAGAGATCAATAATATCTCCGCACAGGGAGGGTGGATGGAACCGTCATTGTCCGAAATCTCCTTCGTCATTCGACCCGGTGAGATTTTCGGCATCGCCGGAGTGGATGGAAACGGCCAAAAGCAGTTGGCCGAGGTGCTTGCCGGCCAGCGAAGGGTTAGTGCGGGTCACATTAGATTGGGCCACAAAGAAATCACCAATCTACCGGTTGGGAAGCGTCTCAAGCTCGGCCTTAGTTACATCAGCGACGATCGATATGGTGAGGCCACGCTCCCCTCTTTTAGTGTTGCCATTAATATTTTGGCCAAGCGCATTGGCGAAAAGCCATTTTGGCAAAGGCACATGCAACAGCAAGCAAGGATCAACGAATTTGCGGCTTCGTTTATTCAGCGCTTTGACGTGCGCACGCCCAGCGAGCAGACATTGATTGGCGCGTTGTCGGGGGGAAACATTCAGAAAGTCGTGCTGGGCCGGGAGTTTGTCACGGAACCCAAGATTGTTGTCTACAACAAGCCAACCTATGGACTCGACTTGGCCAATCTCCATTCGGCCCGCCAGCACATTCGAGATCAGTCAGACAAGGGTATGGCCGCTATCGTCATATCGACGGAAATGGACGAACTGCTCGAGCTTTGCGACCGAATTGGCGTCATGTCTTGCGGGCGCCTTGTTGGAATTATCAAGAATGAAGAAGGAGCGGAGACCAAGATTGGCCAACTCATGGTCGATGCGGAAGTGACATGAGCGAAACTAGCGAGCAAACGGACGCGCCCGAAACGGCTCCGTCAGACATTGCGCAAGCGGCTTCGATGAATCCTGGCGGCAGAGTTATCCCTTACTGGGCTCAGGCATTCATACCCATAATAGTGGCACTCATCTTGACCGGCCTTATTCTTTTGGCCCTGGGGAAAGATCCCCTGACGTTCTACTGGAATATAGTCGACCGAGGCATAGTTAATCCCTGGGGACTACAGGACTCGATAAACCGAATGACGCCTTTGTTGTTGGTCGGCGCGGCTTTGACCGTGTCGTTTCGAGCCGGTATGTGGAATATTGGCATTGATGGTCAATTCGTTCTGGCCGCCGTATTCGTGTCGGCGACCGCGCCGCTCGCGCTTCCGGTCATGCCTATGCCCCTTGCCATGTTTGTTCTGGTCCTGCTGGGCGCCGCCGTGGGAGCGATTTGGTCGATCGGACCAGCACTGCTGCGAGCATATTATGGAATTAACGAGATCGTCACGACGCTTATGATGACCTTCCTCGGTGTGCTGCTTGGCGCTTTGCTCGTAAAGACTGTGTTCAACGATCCGCAGAACAAAGTGCACCAGACTATTGGACTTGCCGTGGAAGATCGATGGCCGGTACTGTTCGGTTCGTCAGTTCACATCGGCATTATACTTGCCCTGATGGCTGTTTTGCTTACCCACTTCGTCATGACAAGAACCGCGTTCGGAATGAAGCTGCGGATGGTGGGCACCAATCCCCGTGCGGCAGCCCATGCCGGGCTCTCTGTTCCGCGCTTGACTCTGGCGGCATTTGCAATTAGCGCTGCGCTGGCCGGTTTAGCGGGAACGGTCGAAGTGCTCGGGCGCATCGGCCATGTGCGTGGTGGCTGGGATCCTCATTTTGGCCTTTATATGATCCCATTTGTCTTCTTGGCGCGATTTCACGGTGGCGCGTTAATCGGATTTGCGGCCTTTTTCGCGGTGTATTCGATCGGGGGCGAATATGCGGCGCGCAAGGCACAGCTTCCGTCCGTATTTGTTCTTGTTGTCATCGGACTCATATTAATTCTCTTGGCGCTCACCGAATACCTCAACGAGCGTCTTGAGAGGAAGCCATAGACACAGCATACGTCTTGACGCTGATCACCTCTTAAGCAATCGGTCAACCTTGGTATGGATACACTGATAACGACAGCATTTCTAACCGCCTTCATCAGTGGAATTATCATGGCCGGCATCCCGTTGCTGCTGGCCGGACTGGGTGAGCAGATCTCGGAAAAAGCGGGTATTTTGAACCTCGGCCTTGAGGGTATGATGCTGGTTGGCGCATACGGGGGCTTTGCTGGGGCGTTCTACACCCAGTCAATTTGGCTGGGTTTTCTGATTGGTGCCATTTGTGGCGTAGTGGTCGCAACAATGATGGCCATCCTGTGTGTGTATGCAGGGCTCAACCAAATTGTCGTGGGAATCGCTCTCCTGTTCGGTTTCCAAGGTCTCACGGCGCTGATGTTTTATGCTGAATTTCGAACCACCTATCCGCGGCTTGAAAAGGCGAATACGTTCGACATACCCGGACTCTCGGATTTGCCTGTCATTGGACCCAGCGTATTTGATCAACAACCACTCGTTTATATCGCGCTGCTGCTCGTGGCTTTCTTCACATGGCTATATACCCGAACAAACATCGGCAACAACCTGCAGGCTGCGGGTGACCGGCCAGCCGCCCTCGACGCCGCTGGCGTCAACGTTTATTCTACGCGGACCTGGGCAGTGGTTTCTACCGGGGCCTTGGCGGGTTTGGGCGGAGCCTTTATGTCCGAAGTTAGCGCCGGCACGTTCGTGCCCTTTATGACCAAAGGCGCAGGCTTTATTGCTATCGTTCTTGCGATGCTGGCGCGCGGCAGACCGGGCTGGGTGCTGATCGGGGCCTTACTGTTCGGGATTGCGCAATCGCTCTCGACAGCATTTCAGGTGGCAGGGGTGCCGGTTCCCACCGATGCAGCGGACATGCTGCCATTTGCAGTTGTAATCGTCATGCTCATCATCTTCGCGCGGCGCGCCTATCTGCCCGCAGCGTTGGGGCGTGCCTACAAGCGGGGAGGCGTTGTCTAGGCCGTCCTCTTTCCTTTTTATCTCATTCGGGCCGCCAATGGATCCTCCGCAGCTTTATATAAACAGCTCGCCCGAGGTCATTCGCCGCGCATCCTCCTGCTGCAGTACCTTGAGGCGGCGGGCCTGCTCAACCTTCAGCCCACCGTATTACTTCCGCCAACGGCAGTAGCTCTGGTCCGACACGCCAATTCTCTGGCACACTTCGTCAACTGTCTGACCTTGAGCCAAGTACACCCCCGCTTTGCGGAGATGATGGATGATCTGCTCGACTGTAAATCGCTTCCTGGACATCCGTTCTGCTCCCCTTTGTTGCGACCCAGATGCGATCTCCAACTTAACAGCAGAATCCGTTTAAGGGGGGTGAGACAGAGGCAGGCTAGTGAAATAGGCTATATCCAACGTTGGACGTATTTGGATTAAAGAAACTAACAGCCTCTACATTAGTGCGTAGCGTTTATCAGAGGCGAGAACTGCCGCTTCCTCAAGACCAAGTTCCTTACGCACAATATTTGTGCCAGCGACCAGAGATACCATTTTGTAGAAGGCATGTGTTCGGCTCATTCCCTGACGACCAAAACCACAATCCGAACTAATTATTAGGCGCTCCGGCTCAATGTATTCCAGAGCCTTACGAATAATAGCAGCAACTTCTTCGGGTTTCTCAACTTCTAATGTTCGGTGGTATACGCCACCAATGCAGATCTTCTTGTCCTTACTTATGCCTGCCGCAATCTCTGCGAGTTCTTCGCCACCATTTGCTGCCGTTTCAAAAGTAATCACGTCCACATTAAGTTGATCAAGATACTCGAGACACGCTTTATAAGTTGGACCAACTTCTATTTTTTGAGCAAAAGGATTACCCCAACAAGTGTGGCACCACACTTCAGTTTTTTCCCGTAAACCTTTAACTTCCTTGTTAAAAGCTTCAACATAAACTTCCTGAGAGATACCTAAATTTTCGTTAGCATTGAAATGAATTGCTGGTTCTTCAATTTGAATGATAGGGCATCCAGCTTCGGCAAGTTCCTGGTGCTCCACATTCAACACTTCTGACATCGCCATTAACGTATCTTCTCTCGAATTGTAGTGCTGGTTATCAGCGTACATCTCGATCCATTGAACCGAACAACATCCGAGTTTTACTGGTTCATGCGCCAGGCGTTGGCCTGCCTTCCAAACATCAGTATATTCAAGACGGCCTCGTCCCACAGGCCCTTCCACTACTGGTGGAAGCCGTGTTTCACTAACTTCTTGTAGGATATCACCTGGTGTTTGCTCTCGAGGAGAGGGATATTTGGGTTGTGGCCGCACATCAACCGAGCCGAGGCCATCCATGCGATCAAAGATATACCCGAACCATGAGCGTCCACCGATATCTAAATCAAAGCGCATATCACCGTCCGTCAAGATATCTAATCCAGCGCGCCTTTGATCCCCCATAAGGCATTGGACAGCATCGGTATATTGTTCTCGAAAATTTCGACCGCCCATGCCTATAGAGAATGCCTTCTGATCAAGATTGGATGTAAACCAGCTGGGTCGCGGAAGGGAACCCGTGATGGTTGTTGCAAGAGGACGGTCTTTAGTGGCAATAAACATGTCAATTTTCTCCAAATTTATATGCACATTTAGGCAACCGAAGGGAATTATTATACTTAATCAGTTCAAATTTACCACACTCCAGTAAAAAGGAGGAAGATATATGAGAATCTCAATGACATTTGCGCGAGTAGTTGATCCTCCCACACTTGTCCTGCCCCCTTATATCTGTGCCACGTAATTCGTGATTATCTATGAATATGTGGAGGTATTGGGATGGCCAGGAAGCGATATTCCGACGAGGATGTTTTGAATCTGCTGCGCCAGATTGAGCTCAGTCTGGCGTCTGGCAGCAGTATCGAGACCGCCTGCCGGTCTGCCGGCATCAGCGATGCGACATACTATAATT
>CAUZFB010000098.1:0-5632 GCA_963579135.1 Dehalococcoidia bacterium
ACCGACGAGCTGATTGCGTTGGCGCAATCGGTCACGCGATCTCCCGAGCCTCGTGAACTGGACCTGCTGCTGTCCACCGGTGAGCTCGTATCAAGCACGCTCATGGCCATGGCGCTGCGTGAGATGGGCGTCCCGTCGATCAGCATGGGCGGCGCCCAAGCGGGCATCCAGACCGACACCGCCCACGGTCGGGCGTCCATCGTTCACCTGGACCCTGCCCGGGTGCGTCGCGAACTCGACGCAGGCCGGGTAGTCATCGTCGCAGGCTTCCAGGGCATCACCGATGACATGGACATCACGACGCTTGGCCGTGGGGGATCCGACACGACGGCTGTTGCGCTCGCAGCAGCGCTCAAAGCTGAGCGCTGCGAGGTGTACACGGACGTCGATGGCATCTATACGGCTGATCCGCGCGTCGTGCCTACAGCGCGTAAGCTGACAGAGATTGGCTACGAGGAGATGCTCGAGCTAGCCACCTATGGTGCGAAGATGCACCCGCGGTCCATCGAGCTGGCGGCCTGGTACAAAGTGCCGGTCCTCGTGGCCTCTAGCACGGCGGATACCCCTGGCACTCTCATTCATGATCTGGACGACGGAGGAATGGCAATGGAGGTCAGCAACAAGGTCAGCGGTGTGACCTATGAGCGCAACGTGGCTCGCATCACCATGCGGGCGGTGCCTGACCACCCCGGGATTGTGGCCAACGTTTTCGAGCCGCTCACCGAGGCCGACATCAGCGTCGATACCATCGTGCAGAACGCCAGCGCAGAGCGCCTGACAGACGTGTCTTTCACCGTCGAGCGCGGCGACGTCGAGCGAGCGATGCAAGTCAGCAGGCGCGTTGCAGCGGAGATCGGCGCCGCTGACTGCGTGGCTGACGACCATCTCGGCAACGTCAGCATCGTCGGAACAGGCATGCAGAACGCTCCCGGCTACGCCTCACGTATGTTCCGTGCGCTCTCAGACGCGGGGATCAACATCGAGATGATCACCACGTCTCAGATCCGCGTCACCTGCATTGTCGACGAAGCCCAGGTGAACGACGCGGTGCGCGTGCTCCACGACGCTTTCGAGCTCGACCGCGAGTAGCGCGGGCGGGTTCGACTTCGCGCACGCTTCACGTCGCCCGTGTTGGCCGTATCGAAGCTCGTTGAGCTCCAAACCGGTTCGCAGATGCCCGTAAGTTCTACCCGCAACGGGATTGCAATCCTCAGTGTGCGGGGTAAGACTTGGCGCGGAATTTCGGGGGCACATCGCACGGTGGGACTTGCCGGAGAGATGACGCTGATTGAGAAGCGACCGGCTGCGCGTCTGTCGGCTCAGGCCGATGCTGCGCAAAGATGCATCTAAGACATGTTGACGCCCACGCCGGTATGCCCAAAATAGCGAAAGACGGTCTTCCTGTATTTCCAGTGCTGACTGGGCGTAGCGATAGGCCAGAGGAACACAACCTATGGAAGGAGACAAAACGATCGAGAAAGTCCTGGCGAACAGCCGGGTTATCGCGGTGGTGGGGTTGTCCGATCGAGAGGACCGAGCGAGCCACGGAGTCGCGAGATACCTGCAGAGCGAGGGCTTTCGAATAATCCCGGTGAATCCAACGCTCAAGGGCCCGATTCTTGGCGAAGTGTCGTACCCGAGCTTGGATGACCTACCGGAAAAAGTGGACTTAGTCGACATCTTTCGGCGCCCGATCGACGTTCCGCCCGTGGTAGACGCGGCGATCAGGATCGGAGCACCGGCGGTGTGGATGCAACTGGGGATCGTCCACCAGGAAGCCGCACACTTGGCAAGTGCCGCGGGATTGGATGTCGTGATGGATAGATGCACGGCGATCGAACACCGTCGGCTCGTGTGGCAGGGCAAGCTCAATTCGAATAGAACATAGGCCGCGCACGACAAGGGGGCAGAGCGCAGGCACGGGAGTGAAGTTATGGTGTACCGAGACGCCGAAGAGGTCCGCGACCTCAAGATTAAAGCACGCGAAGCCGTCGAATTGGCGATGGGCGGTCGCTGGGAAGAAGCTGTCGCACTCAACCGTGAGGTGATTGCAACCTCCCCGAGTGACTTGGGCGCGTACAACCGGCTGGGCAAAGCCCTGCTGGAGTTGGGAGATCCTCAAGCCGCACGGGGGGCGTTCGAGCACTCCCTATCGCTGGATCCAAGCAATCCTATAGCGCGGAAGAATATCGAGCGCCTGTCCGATGGTACGGCGTGTGGTGGCTCTGCGCCGCTCAGCCACAAGATGTTTATCGGTGAGACGGGGAAGAGTGCGCAGGTGGCGTTGCTCGGCTGCGCCACGGATTCTGCCCGGCCTTACCTCGTCCCTGGCTCATCCGTCGAACTGCGGGTGCACAGCAGTAACCTGGTGGCCTACTCGGCACAGGGCTTATACGTTGGCATCGTGCCCCCTAGAGTTGGGCATCGTCTGGCAGCCCTGATGGAGGGTGGGAATCGATACGACGGGGCGGTGGTGCACTCCAGCGGGGCCACAGTCAGCGTCGTACTGCACGAGAGCTACCAACATCCGTCGCTCCGATCCAAGACATCGTTCCCGGCCGCGGCCGGGAACGCGGCACCCTCGCCTGCCGTGCCGGCGCCTCTGTCCGAGCCAGACTCCACGGATGAGCCGGAGCCAGCAATTACCGAGCCCGTGGCTGAAACGCCCCTTGAGGAGCTTCGCGAGTTCGATGGGCCAGTTGCTGAGATCAAGGCGTTGCCAGAAGCCGACTTGGAGCTCGCCGACTTGGTGCCTGCGCTCGACACCGATGACGCTAGTGAGGACGAGGCTTTCGAAGAGGAACTCGAAGAAGCAATCTAGGCTTCCGGGCTAGGGCTCCCTTCGAGACTCTCTACGAGGAGCTCTAGCACGTCCTTTGCCGATTTGTCGTCGGCCGCTCCCTTCGCGCCGATTCCCTCCTCCATCATCTGGAGGCAGAACGGGCACGAGACCGCAACCGAGTCGGCACCCGTTTCCAGGAACTGATCCGTCCGGATATGGTTGACTCTGGTTCCTTCTTCTTCCATCCACATCTGACCGCCGCCTGCGCCGCAGCAGAAGCTGCTCTCATGGTGCGCGCCGCCTGGCATCTCGACGAGCGTAAGGCCCGGGATCGACTCGGCGATCGCCCGTGGCGCGTCGTAGATGTCGTTGTGTCTGCCGATGTAGCACGAGTCGTGGTAGGCCATCGTCGTGAACACTGATCCCACCGGCTTAATGCGACCCTCTTTGATCAGCCCCGCAACGAACTCCGTATAGTGCACGACCTCGAAGTTGCCCCCGAACTGGGGGTACTCATTCTTCATGGTGTTGAAGCAATGAGGGCAGAGGGTAAGTATCTTCTGCACCCCATACCCGTTGAGCGTTTCGATGTTCTGCTCTGCCTGCCTTTGAAACAGATATTCGTTACCCATGCGCCGAGCGGGGTCGCCCGTGCACGTCTCCTCGCTGCCCAGCACGCGGTAGCGCACACCAGCGACCTTGAGTACCGACGCCATCGCGCGGGCAGTCGCCTGGTTGCGTCCGTTCAACGCCGATGTGCAGCCCACCCACAGCAGCACCTCGTGCTCGGGATCGTCGGCCATCGTCACCGCGTCGGTACCGTCCATCCAGTCCGTGCGGGTCGCCTGCGTGCCGCGCCAGGGGTGGCCTCGCTGTTCGATGGACATCATCGCTTCCATCGCCGTCTCAGGCACCGCCGCTTCCTCCATGGTGAGGAAGCGGCGCATGTCGACGATGGTGTCGATATGCTCGACGAAGGCGGGGCACGCTTGCACGCACGCCCCACACGTCGTGCAGGCCCAGAGCGCCTCTGGTGTGATCACGTCGTGCACCAGCGAACGATCGCTGGCAGGTGCTTGCTCGCCCTCGGCGAGGCTGAGTAACACTGGCGCGCGCTCGACCATGTAGCCCTTCGCTTGCTGGATGACCGCCCGTGGGGAGAGCGGTTTGCCGCTGCGCCAGGCCGGGCACTGGTCCTGACAGCGCCCACAGTCGGTGCAGGAGTCGTAGTCGAGTAACTGCTTGATTGAGAGCTGGTTGATATCGCTGGCGCCGAAAGAGGACAGCGTGTCCAGGTCCCCCATCGGCCGCAGGGCGCCTTTGGGTCGTGTGACCGACGAGCGCATCACGAGGTTCAGGGGCGCTACGAAGATGTGCATGAGCGGGCCGAAGCGCCAGGCAGCGTACATGAACGTTCCACTCATGAGCGCCGCGTGGGACCACCACAGAACGAAGTGGGAAACTTCCATCGCATAGACCGTGACGCCTAGGCCACGGATTGCCTGCGCGACCACCCACGATGCGAACGACCACCGGGCCCAGTCGGGGTTGAACAGAGTACTGGCGGGTTCCATCTCGGTCGCGGCCATCCGTAGCGATTGCAGGAGGAAGCCAGAGAGCGCCATGCTCAGCAGAAGCACGAGCAGCACCCCGTTCTCCAGCATCGTATTGAGCCGTGGCGGCTTGGTCACGTAGCGCCGATAGGCAGCCATCGCAATGCCAGCGATCAGCATCAGCCCACCGACATCCCAGATCAGCTCGCGCTCGACCTTCACGTCAGCGGTCAGGAGATGGACGCCGAAATATTTCTCGGCGTTGAACTCCACGGCGTCGAGGGTGGTGGCCACGAACAGGATCAATATGCCCCACACGATAAGGAAGTGCATCGTCCCTGGATAGCGCTCGCGCCGCACGAAACGGCGATGTGCGATGGAGTCGAGGAGCACGGTCTTGAGGCCAGCCCACGCGCGTGCTCGCCAGGGCCCCACGTCCGGGTTCGTTGTGCCCAATCGCCAAATCTTGGAGCGCTGGTACAGCGACCACGCGATGGCCAGCACCGCCAGGAGGCTCATCAGGTAGACAATTGCCCCCAGGGGGTAACCGATGTTCCAGAAATCGACGCGACCGTTCAGCTCAGGAGGCACGTATAAAGCTCCGTTCCGTACAGAGAGTGGCCGTGAGTTTACTTGGCTGGCTCGCTGGAGCCAAGGTGGACAGAATGGTTGCGCCCCAGAGTAGGCTTGATAGGGGCACCTGCCTGCGGCCCGGCGCTTGGGCAATCCCTGACGCGACTCCTGATCAGAGACAAAGTGGAATCCCATTGACCATTTACATGACGGCACGATTCCGGGTCGCCCCAGACTCGGCCCAGGCGAGCCTCTACGCCATCAGCGACTTCATCGACTACGTGAAGGCGAACGAGCCAGGTACGCACCAGTACACGTCCGTTCAAGACTTTGAGGACTCATTCGCCTTCCTACACTTCTTCGCGTTCGCGGACGAGGCAGCAGAAGAGGTACACCGGAGCTCACCCGGGACCACGCGGTTCGTAGACAGCCTCTATCCGCTCCTGGAGGGCGACGTCGTCTTCCAGCGGTGGAACGCCGTCGCGACTACTCTCCCCGTCCGTGATTCTAGCGCGCAGTCGCCGCATGAGTGACCTGATGGCATTCGAGGAGATCAAAGCCCTGACGTTCGACGTCTTCGGTGCTGTCGTGGACGGGCGCACCAGTGTTGCCCGCGTGCCAGACGCGCCCACCGATCCGTCGGCGGACATCACGGAGTCTGATTTCAATGACCTGGCGAACCATCTGGGAGTGTAGGTTCCGCCCGCCCGCCCGCCGACTAATG
>CAUZFB010000099.1:0-5573 GCA_963579135.1 Dehalococcoidia bacterium
AGGTACGCATAGCTATGGTGAGTAACGAGAACATGAGCACTGAAGCCGTCGTTAGTCGAGCCCATGGAAATTCCTTACGATCCAGCGCAAGAAACTTGATAGCTCGCCTCTATCGGGAAAAACCCCTGGGGTTTATTGGTGCGGTAATCGTATTTATTATGATTACTATGGCGGCGTTCGCACCGTGGATCGCTCCATACCCATTCGATGAGCCCCATTACTCCAATTCTCTTGAGGGATCTAGCCCCGCTTTCATCATGGGCACCGACTTTCTCGGTCGAGACCTTTTCAGCAGGCTTGTCTACGGTGCGCGTGTCTCGATTACGGTTGCGGTCGGATCCGTTCTGCTCGGCAGCCTCCTTGCAGGAATTCTTGGCATTACTAGTGGCTATATAGGGGGAAGGTACGACACGATTGTGCAGCGTGCAGTGGACGCCTGGATGAGCGTACCCCCGTTGCTCTTTTTGCTGTTCATTATGTCTATCCTTGGCCCTAGCGCTCTGAATGTGACTATCGTGCTGGGCCTGGTAGCGATCCGTGAGAGTCGAGTTCTCAGAGGGTCTGTCCTATCCATCAAAGAGAACGCTTACATCGAAGCTGCCCGCATCAATGCAGCGAGTACTGGAAGAATCCTTTGGCAGCACGTCCTACCGAATGTGATGGTACCGATCATCATTTTGGCCAGCCTCCGGCTTGGCCAGGTCATTCTCATCGAGGCCTCGCTGAGTTTTCTTGGTTACGGTGTGCCAGCCCCGTTCCCGTCGTGGGGCAGAATGTTGAGTTCGGAGTCCCGGAACTACATGGAAACAGCTCCCTGGTTAGCTATCTGGCCAGGCGTGTTTCTTAGCCTCACGGTTTTTGGGTGGAACGTCCTGGGCGATGCACTTCGAGACCTTCTTGACCCACGGATGCGAGGCACCGGTGGCGGATACCGCTCCTGACGGGTAAGGGATAACTTGGCAGACGTCGCAATCATCGGTCTTGGACCAGTGGGCCTTAGCCTCGCGCAAGCGACTACGCGCGCTTTTTCGGGTGCTGCGGTCATCGGATTCGACCCTGATAAATCGCGAGTTCGCCGGGCCCGTGAGGCAGGGATGTTTGACTCGGTCACCGACCGGCTCTCAATGGCATTGGCAGGCGCTTCGTTGGTTGTTGTTGACACCCCACTGCGTGATGCCCCAGCCGCGTTGGAGTCAATTGGGCGCCTTGCCCCGGCTTCATGCATCGTTACGGACACCTGCTCGCTCAAGCGCCCTGTCCTGGACTGGGCGGCCAAGTTCCTGCCACCCAGCATGGGATTCGTCGGCGGACACCTGATCGTTGAACAATCTGCAGATGCTTACATGGTGTCAACGGCCGGCGCAACGTATTGCCTGGTGTGCGATGCGTCCACGTCTTCTGAGGCCGTTGGGGTGGTCACCGCGCTGGCGTCAGCTGCAGGTGCCAAGCCGTTGTTCATCGATGCTGACGAACATGACAGCTTTGTTCTAGCGAGCTGTTTGCTTCCAAAAATCGCGAACGGAGCAGCCATCGATGCAGTTATACGGAGTTCGGCTTGGAGGGATATCCAGAATCTCAGAAGCGATCTCTTTGACTTGACCGCTTCCTCGTCATTGGCGGCAGATTCTGGTGATGTATCGCTCAGCGATATCGCGAGTCTAGGAGTCGATAACGTTGGCCCGCTCGTATTCTGGATCGAACGCCTTGAGGGCGAACTCAAATCACTTAGAGAATCTATCGTGCGAGGCCTCGCTGCTGGCGAGATGGTCGACTTTGACGCATTGACCCGTGAGCGCCTCGACCTCCTCACACAACGGTCGTCAGCCCAACCGAAGATTGAACGGTCCGGCGTTCGGAGCCTGATACTGGGAGATTGGCTGACGAATCGTGCCAAACAGCGCCGAGAAACCTGACCTGCTACGGGATCCGAGTCTTTGCCATCTCCGTGGCGAGCCAGGCAAGCATATTGGAGTCAATCTGGACGTTAATCTCTTGGTCGTTCAGGAACGAGTTCATCCATGAATCAAACGTACGCTGCTCGATGATGGGGATATGCGAAGGATCGACGGGACGCGCAGTATCCCTTGCGCTGACGACGTAGAGTGCGATGGCACCCGTTGGCTCTTCCACTGGAAGTGACATCTTGAAGGGCTCAACATTCCAGAGGTAATCCGCTATGTGAGCTGGGAGGGCGTCGTAGGGGAGCCACCCAAGATCACCACCGTCGTTGACGAGAGAATAGTCCGTTGCGAGCTGTTCGAAAGATGTGCCTGCTTCAGCCCGCTGGAGGACGAAATCAGCAGATGCTGCGTCTGTCGTCAAAATGCGATGGACGTGTATCTGCGGCTGAGTGGACGGGATAGTCGCACTCAAGATGGCTTTCGCCTGGGATCTGACGATGCTTGCCGCCGCCTGGCGTCGGAACGACTCTTCGCTGAGCCCCCGCTGCTCCAGATGGGTGCGCTGCAATTCCTTGAACTCCGCTTGGTTAACTTTAATCAAGCTTCCGTCGGAATCCGTAGGGACAACCAAACGGCGGATGCGAACGTCAATCGCATCGTCCGTAGGCAGTCCGCCAAACTGATGCGCCTGCTGCCTCAGCACTTCGTCTTCGGTGAGCTCCCCTGCAATGCCGAACGCTCGTGCGGTGAGATCGAAAGATCGGCCTTGTCGTGCGGCCTCTCTTTTCTCAGTTTGTAGCATCTCAACTAGGATGCTTCGCTTGATCTCTTGGTCATTGACTTGAACGAACCAGTCGTTGCTAGGTTGGATGAAAACAAGGATGTAGCCGAGTGCTGGTGCCGCTGCTAGAACTGCTGCGATGGCCAATGCGAAGAGCACCCGTCGCCGACGGGTGCTCTTCTGTTCTTCAACGTTGGCTGTTGTTAGCACAATTACAGGGGGAATCGCTTGTTAAATACCATAGAGTGCTGTGGGATTGTCTCGAAGGATTCTTTCGGCGGCAGCGCTCGAAATGTCGTCCCGCTCGCGCATCTGTGTGACCAGATGTATCTGCGCGGATGGGTCGGCGGACAGCCGGTTAGTGGTCCCTGGGGTGTGGTGACCGTAGTCCGTGCCGACGACCAGATGGTCCTCGCCGATATAGTCCATCAGGTAGGGAAGATCCTCTTCCACCTCGTAGGAGATCCACATATTGTACTTGTCGAACAATTTCGGTCCCCAGAAGTCCCCATCAGCCTTCAGCGTCCCCCTGAGCTGATACATCGCGAATGGGATCCAAGAAGCGCCCGTCTCGATGAACCCCCAACGAAGGTTCGGGAAGAGTTCCGGTACCTTGTTTGACACCAAGTTGCGGAAGGCAACGATCGGTGGGAGCCGTCCGTGCGTAAACGTGTGACTCCGTCGAATATCTATCAAGTTATTTAGCGCGGGCGCGCCCTGTCCCTGGTGGATGCAGATCGGAAGCCCTAGGGCTTCCGCTTCCTCGTACACGGGGAAAAAATAAGGGTCGTCCAACGTCCTGTCGCCTTCGATGCCGCGGAAGAATACGCCGCACGCACCGCGCTCTTTCCCGAATCGAAGCTCTGCGATGCTGGCGTCGATGTCGCGCAGGGGGGGGATCACGACCCACCTAATCTTGTCCTCAGACTTCGCCCACACATCAGCCAGGAACCGGTTGTAGGCCTTGCACAACTCAACCTCGTATGCGACGTCAAAGGTTAGGTACGCAAGGAACAGCGTCGGGTATACGACCTGCACGTCTACTTTGGTTGCCTGCATGTCTTCGAACCGCATCGGCAGGTCGAGTAGCTCACGGGCCTTGCGGTCGACTCTGTCGCGTACGTTCGTTTGCGCAGTCGGTGTGACCAGGAAGTTCCCCCCACGCCCTGCCGGCTTGGGGTAGATCATTCCGTCTATCAACCACATGTGATCGACCCCACCATAGAGGGTGTCACCTGGCACTTGAACCACGACGGGGCGCCTTGCATGCCAAGCGGGGTCTAGAAAATCCCACATCTCTGGCGGTTCTGCGATATGGGTGTCAGCGTCCACTACGAGTGCCATGATTTTGCGCCTCTTCGACTAGATTCCCAACTCTAATATCCCAAGTCGAGTATCTTCTTCGCAATACTCATCGTCAAGCGAAACACGCTTCGCAGTGCGATCAGGTGGAAGCTACTTCAATGCGCTCGCCGGTTCGACTTTCAATGACCCAAGGCTCCCCTTCAACGCAGACTTGCTCACCGTTCTCTGCCGCCCGCGCACCACGTGGGATCAGTCGCATCGGTACTGAAAATCCGAACCCTAGAGGCTGCGCCGGGTCTCCCGATTTAGTGCAGCGCCCACCACCAGGTGGCGTTGTTCGACGCTTCTCGATGGGGTGTCGAGGTGACTTCGGCCCAGGAACTGAACCACATAGCGCGGCTCATGGAGCCGGCTTCGCATGAGGCGACCAAAGCCCGGATAGAACCGGGTAGAAGAGGAAGGGCTGACGGTTACGGGGCGGACAGGCGACCCCGGACGCGTGTACTTCGATGATCCCGGCGGCCACCGTCTCCAGTTGGTTCTATAACGGCCACGACGACTAGGGCGGCCGCCATGGGCGCTCGTTGGCGCGTCAGTTACTAGATGGTCGTGGCTGTCGGAGTGGGGACTGCTGATGGGCGACGAAAAAAGGCCCTGAATGGGGCCCTTTGGGGTTGTGCCTGGGTTGGCTAGTCTAGTGGAGAAGGCCAGGCCTGAGCAGGTCCGCCACCGGGGCGATGAGCTGGCGCACGATCTCTTTGCTAATCAGGCCTAACTCCGCACCTTCTTGGCACAACTCCTCAAGCAGCCATTAGCGGTGAGCGATTGCTCGTAAACCTCGCGCGAAAGCCGGTCATGGAGCGGGGTTGTCACGGCCCGGACTCGATCCGCGAATGTATTGGTGGTTCTAGTGGTGTCCGGGACTTACCTCCTCCGACGCTTGGTGCTAACGATATCCTCGCTTGGTTCATATTGGCCTTAACTACTTGGTCCCGACCGCGCTTTCTTGATGTATTCAGTTTCACACCGCCTCACAACCCCTAGATCACCCCTTAGAGCAATTAAATAAATATTCCTCAGTGATACTTCTTTCATCACCCAGGGAGTTCCGCAACGTGGACATCGACTCATGGCGCGCGCGCTCGGGTAGCGAAAGAGTTGAGCCCGCCTCCCCGAACCGACCCATTCCACTGGACCGCTAACCGCGTTCCACATCACGAATCACGATGGACCCCGCGTAGGCACTCGGGCACCCGAGTGCGGCTCGAATGCATCGATGCTTCGCATTCGTTGCTCCGCCAGAGGCGCTGCAAGGAGAGAGCAGTTAATGCGGCACAACCGTAGGAAACACAGAGCGAGGGTGTAAAATCCGGCGCGGCGGCAGAACCTCCCACCAATCGGCCAGGAGCGAGTGCGGTCCCAGTTTTCGAGCGGACGTTCGCGGGAGCGCGAACGCACCAGGTGTACATGGTGCCGCCAACAAGCAGGTTAGTTGTAGGTTCGACCTATCTTTCGCTAGAAGGACTCAGCGTTGATCGAGATTGAGCATGTCACGAAGCGGTATGGTGCCATCACCTCTGTTGACG
>CAUZFB010000100.1:0-5436 GCA_963579135.1 Dehalococcoidia bacterium
TCGCTTGTGCCGGAGTCGGATTGCTCGTGCTGAGCGTGCCCTCGCGAATTCGGCATGTTCCGTGGCTGGTTGTGCCGTTGTGCGTGATGGCGTTGCTGGCGACGATTTCGCTGGTGTTTCGGATCGTGGCTCAGGACATCGAGTACATGTGGCTGGTGCGGTCCTACTATGGATACATCGCCGCTCCGGTTATCTTCACGTTCTTCGTCCACTACCTCCGCATGCTGGAGAGCAAGGACATCGCCAGGGCCCTCGACGTGGCTCTGGGCGTCGTGTTCGCCGGATACATCCTGAACGCCCTTGGGCTGACCTGGATCATACAGGCGGTCGTCAATCGGGCTATTTTCGTCGGGTTCGACCATGGCAGGGGTTTCACGAGCTTCTTCGCCGAACAGTCATTCATCAGCATTCAGATGGCATTCCTTTTGTTCTGTTACTTGCTCGTCGGGCGTTTGACGAAGCCCCGGCTTGTGGCAGTGGTAATTGCCGCGTCCCTCTCGGCGGCTGGCCAGATGTTCGTAACGCTCGGCGAGGTCCTACTCGCGTATGTGCTGATGATAGGCGTAGTGGCACTAGTCGGGAGAGGTATTCGAGTTCGCTGGCTGACCCGCCTTGGCCTTGCCGCGATCGTGATCGCCCTGTTCCTCATGTATCAGGATGTTGTGGCTCAGGTGGCGAATCGCGCGGGCTTGCCCACCAGGGGAATCACCGTGGTATCTAAGCTTATCGAGACGGGTCCTGCGTACATCGGCCAGGACACAGGTGTGTTCTATCGGATCGCCGGAGTTTTGCAGGCGGGGGCGACGCTGGTGGAAAATCCGCTGAACTTCAGGTTGGCGGCCGCGTCGGACCTGGATTTTCGCGAGACGATTCAACCCACGTACGCCTGGCTCAGCCTCGCACTCTTCGATGACTCTACCCCAGTGTACTCCCGTCGAGTGTCTTCGTCCCTGGGTACCTGGATTATTGAATTCGGTGTTGTGGGCCTGCTTGCGGCAGTCTCATTCATCGTGATGCTCATTCGGCGTGGAGTGCGGGCAGATCGGACGCGATCGCAACCGGTCCTATGGGCCATCCTGTTCTTCGTACAGGTTCTGTTTCTGGCGGTTCCCCTCGCCAACCCATCACTCTGGTTGCTCGCTGGGCTGATATGGGTGACCGCAACGCCGCAGAGTGCACAGGTGCGCCGTCCAGTCGAGGAGCTAATCCGGCGTGGTCGCTAAGGCCACGGTGCTGACCCTAGTGGGTGCTTATCTTCCCGGCTATAAGTGGGGCGGTCCCGTGCGGACTCTGGCTAACCTGGTTGACCGGTTGGGAGAGGAGTTCCGATTTCGCATCATTACCTCCGATCGCGACATGTTGGACCGAGGACCGTACGCAGGGGTGATGGTCGACGCATGGAACCGAGTAGGAAATGCCGACGTCTACTATGCCTCGCCGTCGGCGTTGGCGATTCGAAGATTTTCAAAATTGATCAGCGACACCCCCCACGACGTGCTCTATCTGAACAGCTTCTTTCACGCCGTCTTTGCGACCCAGCCCCTGATCGCCAGGCGCCTAGGTCTGCTGCGGCGTGCGCCGGTCGTTCTGGCTCCACGCGGCGAATTTTCGGCAGAGGCCCTCAAGCTCAAGCGCTGGAAGAAGGCTCTCTATGTGAAGGTTGGAACCCCTTTTGGACTATTTCGAGATCTGGTCTGGCAGGCTTCCAGCGACCTCGAGGCCGAGCATATTAGGCGACGGTTGGGTTCTGTTGCCAAGCGCGTGGTCGTCGCTCCCAACGTCCCGCGCGGAATCTTAGGAGTGTCTGTGCCGGCTCAAGCCAGACGCCCAGGAGGCGTCTTGCGCCTCGTTTTTCTCTCGCGCATCGCACCGATGAAGAATCTCCACTTTGCCCTGCAGGTTTTGGGAAAGGTGCGTGTGCCTGTCGAATTCAACATCTACGGGCCAGTCGAAGATGCGGGATACTGGCACAGGTGTCAGCGACTTATGGACGAATTGCCTGGCAATGTGAATGTGACGTACGGCGCTGAGGTGCGGCCGGCCGACGTGGGTGACGTCCTGCAGGCGCACGACCTGTTCTTCCTGCCAACGCTCGGTGAAAACTACGGGCACGTCATCGCCGAGGCGCTGGCGGCGGGCACACCGGTCCTCATCTCCGACGCAACTGCGTGGCGAGGCCTTGAGGAAGCGGGCGTGGGCTGGGACCTGCCGCTCGACGACCAAGATCACTTTGCGCGTTGCATCGAGCACTGCGCGCGTCTCGAGGAGGGCAAGTTTGCGGCGTGGCGTGAGCGGGTATGGGCCTATGGGGCAGACCGGATGCGAGACCCGTGGGCAATTGAGGCCAATCGGAGTCTGTTCGAACAGGCCATCGCGCGGGCGTGATATGGCATCAGGACTGGATGAAACAGAGCACCAGATTCTGAGAATCTGAAACACGGGGGCGTCGACAGCCCGAACCCGTTGTCCGCTCCAGGCCGTCTGGGCATCCGGACGAATCAGTTCCTATCCCGAGCGGTCGCGCAAAGGTAGGCGGAATTCCGCCGCTGTGCAATGGTCGGACGGGCGGGCGGGTCGCGGAGAAACTGGCGCGCGCTGTGATATCATCGCCACCCCAACCGGAGACAGATCACCCATGCCAGACGACGACGCGCCGGTGAGAAGGCTCCCACCCGATTTGCCGGGCGGGCAGCTTACTGGCTACGACGACGAGATCTCGCTAGAGCCGCTCTTTGGAATCCTTTGGAGCTACCGCCGGGTCTGGATGGCGTCCGTGGGTGCTCTTATCGTGCTCTTCGTTCTTGGCACCCTTCGCATGTACTTGATCTCCCCGGCTGAGCGCCATGCCAGTCTGGAGTTCCGCGTGGTCTTCGATGGCGCGACTCTGGGCGAGTACCCAAGCGGTCTACGTTTCGCTGCTTCCGAGATCATTGCCGATGCGGTTCTTATTAACGTGTTTGCCGCCGACGAGTTGGACCGCTACATGAGCTACGCGAGGTTCAAGAGTCGCCTGGCGGTAATCGAGTCCCCCAATGCTGGACTCGAGCTACTCACGCGCGAGTACCGCGAGAGGAGTGAGGGACGGTTAGCGCTTACCGATCGCATCCGGCTCCAAGAGGAATATCGGCAGCAGCGCGAAGCACTCAAGCAGCCTCTGTACACGCTGTCATTCATCGACTCCGCTGGCACGAGCGAGGTGCCATCGGCGCTGCTCAACAAAGTGCTTAGGGACATCCTCGCGGCCTGGGCGGAGGAGGCGATCGAGCGCCGGCGTGTCCTGCGCTACCAAGTCGAGCTTCCCAACCCGGATTCGCTCCTGTCAGATTTCATTTCCCGCAGTCATCCATTTGTCAAACTCGATGTCCTCCGCAGGACCCTCAACCGTAGTATCGGCGCTTTGGATGAGGTGGCGTCTCTCCCAGGCGCTGGCATCACGACGGTAGGCGATGGGGCCGAACGAGTTTCTCTGGAAGAGGTCAGCCGACGTTTCGAGGACCTTCTGAATGTCGGTCTCCGCCCTCTCATGATCGGCGCGCTGACCGCGGGAACCGGCTCGGATCGCCAATTCTTCGCAGGCTACGTTGAAAGCCGCCTACTGCAGAGCCGCATGGATCGTGCGGCGGCGGCCGCCCGGTTGGAGATCCTTCGGGAGGCGCTTCAGGCATACCAGATGGTCGACCGCGGCTTTGACACGGCTCGGTCGCGCCGAATTACCGACCCGCTTCTGGACCGGATCGTCGCCCTGTCTGTCGAAGCAACGGACCTTCCGTACAGGCGGCGCGTCGTCGACAGCATAATCTCGGCCGGAGACGATACGGCCGAGGTTGAGCGGGAGATCGCGGAGTATCAGGAAATGCTCGCCTGGGCACTCGGCGAGCGCCCTAACCAGGCGGTTCGTGCAGATCTCGGATCGCGCGCCATTGGCGAGCGCGTCGACGCGATACAGGTGGACATCGAACAGGCCCTCAGACAGGCGGAAGCGTTACTGGCTGAGATCTCTATGCGCAATCTGAATCCTGGAACAGCCCTGTATTCGGTCGTGGACCCGTTTATCGAGCAGACCGAGCGCACGGTGACCCTCTGGACCATCGTGGCATACGCCGTCCTCCTTCTGATCGTGTCGCTCACCGTTGTGCCTCTCGCCTGTGTAGTGCATCATTGGGCACGCCGCCTGGCGGCTCGGCAGTCGCTCCGCGGGCGCACAGCGCCTGACGACGCGGATCTCCCACGCTCGCTTGAGGCCACCCCATCCGATTTGGTCTGAGGCTTCGCCTGTGACACGCTGCCGACTTCGGTCGGAGGCACTGCCTGCGGAATACCCCGGAGCTACGCATCGCTGTGTGACCGCAGGTGCTGGTGTCGGGCAGGAGTGTGCCGGAGCCGGTTGTCGAACCCTTCGTGCTTCGTAAGAATAGACGCCATGCAGTGGCTTGATTCTGGGACCTATCCGCTACTGGCGCCGATTCTGCAGACCTTGGCGATCGTGGCGTGTTTTACCATCCAGAAGAGGCTACTGTTTAATCGGATAGGCTTCGAGGAAAAGGAATATTCCAGATCCTTCCTGTTTCCGGCGCTCTTGAAATCACCGCGCGGAGCGCTGGTGACGATCGGTCCAATGCTACTGGGAGTCCTGTTCTTCCACCGCTTGCAATGGCAGGTCATCGCAGCGGATGGTGGGTACGTCTGGATGATCGTGACTGTCCTCGTCGTGACATGCAGCTGGGCCTACGCATGCATGCCCTACAACTACTATTATGGCAAGTTGCATCTGTATGATCGGGTGCTCATGGTCGCCTTGGCTCTCGGCGCTGTCTGGCATCCGCTCTTCACCGCTCCGTTCTTGGCTACGGTGCTGGCCTTCGTGTCTCAACTTCGGTTCCCGCTTCAGCTCTTCAGTTACACGGACAAACAACCGTTGTTCGATCTTTTGAACCTGTCCGTATGCTTCCTGTATGTTCGGGTTATGGCTCCCAGCACGTCGCCGATCCGCTACCTGTTTCTGTCCTTATGCGTGATGGGTGCGTACTACTTTGCTCCCGGCGTCAAGAAGCTCCGAATTGGATGGTTGGGTAAAGAACAGCTGCAGCGTTTGTTATTGGCGGCTCGCGACAATGGATGGCTACACTGGCTTGGTCTTGAGAAGATCCGGGCGGCGGTCGCGTTCATCGGGAGAACGAACACGATACTTCTGTGGCTCGTCATGGCGGTAGAGCTCGGCGCGATACTTATGCTGCTGAATGTTAAGTTGGCTGTGATCCTGCTGGTCGGATCCCTGATCGTCCATGTCGGGATTTTTGCCGCTTCCGGCATCTTGTTTTGGAAATGGATAATCGTCAACCTGACTTTGGTCGCATCGTTGTTGTCGCTGTCCCAGGCGGGACTCCAGGAGGTGTTTGCCATCCAGTCGTTTCTCTTGTCGTTGGTATTGTTTGGGCT
>CAUZFB010000101.1:0-5381 GCA_963579135.1 Dehalococcoidia bacterium
CCTAGGTTTGATGAGGGGTCGGATGCAACGTTCACCCTACCTGAACAGCAGGACACGTAGCTCACTACGCCACCGTATTCTGGGAGTTCAACTGAGGAAGCAGGGGTAGGTGTTGCGCCGGTGCCTGCGATGTCGGATACCTTATCGACGCTTTCGATTGCGGTTGGGGTGGGGTCAGGAACGACCTCGGCAGGGGCGTCGTCGCCACAAGCCGAAAAGAGCCCTAAAAGGCCGATTGCAACGAGTGCGAGGAGGGTGAGTTTAACCGCCCTCAAAGGCCTTCGTGATTTCTGCTTCCTCTGATCCATGATTTCCTCCCTAGTTTCTGTTTGCTACCCTGCGAGGGGGTTCGTTAGCTATCGAACAAGCCTTTTAATCAAGCTCTTAACGATGATGCGTGGCCTCTAAGGTATAACCGTGGGACATTAGCAGACGGTACGAGACTAGGTCAAGTGTTTTCAAACTTCGATTTACACATGAGATTAGATTCGATCAAGAATGTCCGCAGCCAGAGTTTGGGAGTTGATTTGAAGCTGATGCTCTTCGTCGTTCTAAAAGCATTTCATATCATCTGTTCGCCCCGGCTATCGCATGGGACATGGGGATGCATAGAGAGTTCGAGGTGCCCGCATGCGCACGGAGTGGTACGAGGGTGCTGAAGCTGGCGCGCTCCACTTGAACTCGCCATCAGGAAGTGGTGGTGAGTAGGAGATCTTTTCCCCAATGCATGGTTTCCGTCGAGCCCAGCTGTTTCTGGAGGTAGCTTGGCTCGATGGCATGCCAGTATGGACGCCTTGGGAATTTGCTGTGGGCAGGACAGGATGATTCGTCCGCTCTCACCCTACTTCGCTTTTGTCCACGGGTTGACGTTTCTGGGCGATGGTGCGAGAGACGGAAGCCTTGCAGGATGCAGATGCCGATCCGAACCTGTGGTTTTAGGCCAGTGACGGTGCGCCGCTTCCTTTTGAAGCGGCGTCGTTTGCCTTGGTTTTCTTGACTGGAGTCTTCACCCACCTGCTGCCGCGCAAGGAAGTCTTCGGCAGCCACCTTCAGGAGATCGCCTGAGTCCTGAGTGTGCGATGGTCGTTGCAAGGTCGAGGTCCCGATGGAATGGGGGCTGATGGAAGAGAAAGAGGTTGTGCCTGATTTCGCCGCACGTCTACACGTCTACTGGGTCGTCCAGGCCTTACGGGACTAGCGCAGGTCTATGGGCGAGTACAATCTGCCACCCGCACAGAAGCTTATGTACGACCTAGGATACGTCCGCCGTCAGAGCCTTTGGATGGACGTGAATCTGATGCTGATCGCCGTCCGAAACACCTTTAACGGCCCGTGGGGGCAAAACGTGGCGGTAGCACGACAAACTGACCGAATCGAAGAGCTTTCTAGGCTCCACGGCCTTTCCAACCCCGTCGTTCGTCGGTAGAATAGATGGCTGTCGGGCGGATAGCTCAGTTGGTTAGAGCGCCTGCTTCACACGCAGGAGGTCGCAGGTTCGAGTCCTGCTTCGCCCACCACTGGCGGGCCGAGGTGGCGGAACGGTAGACGCGCTACGTTCAGGGCGTAGTATCCGCAAGGATGTGCGAGTTCAAATCTCGCCCTCGGCACCAACTATAGACGTCCGTGTACTACGCGCTTGTAGCTCAATTGGATAGAGCGCAGCCCTGCGAAGGCTGAGGTTGCGGGTTCAAGTCCCGCCAAGCGCACCATGCTTTTCTGTTTTCAGCAAAGATTTCTTTAAGCTCCAGCCGGACAGGTTATTGCCAACGTCCCCTTGAGCCTGCAAACTTGGCATTAGTCATGCACATTCTTGTTACCGGAGTAACCGGCTTCATTGGCCACGCTGTAAGCGGTCACTTGTCCGAGGCGGGGCATACCGTTTCCGGTCTTTCCCGCGACGCAGAAGCGGCCCGGCGGGCCGTACCCTGGCTGACCAGCTCCTTCTCATGGACGCCTCTGACCGAAGACCTGCCCGCTGAAGCCCTCGACGGGGTCGATGCCGTGGTGCATCTGTTGGGCGAAGGCATCGCCGGACGTTGGACGGCGGGCAAAAAGCAAGCCATTTCCGAGAGCCGCATCGAGAGCACCCGGCGTTTGGTGGCGGCGATGGCCCGGCGGGAAACCCGGCCCTCCGTGCTCATTTCCGCCAGTGCCATGGGTTGGTACGGCGAGCGTGGAGACGAGGAGCTTGTTGAGGCAGAACCTGCTGGCGCTGGCTTCTTGGCGAATGTCTGCCAGAGGTGGGAAGCGGAAGCGGTAGCAGCGGAAGATTTGGGAGTACGTGTCGTAAGGCTTCGGAGCGCCAACGTCATGGGGCAGGGCGGTGGCTTCCTGGGTCCGATGCTCCCCCTGTTTCGCTGGGGACTCGGCGGCCCTTTGGGCTCAGGCCGTCAATGGTGGCCGTGGATTCACCTGGCCGACCATGCGCGGCTTATCAGCCATCTTCTGACAGAGCCCATCTCGGGGCCCGTTAACGCATCGGCGCCGGAGGCTGTCCGGCAGAGGGATTTCGCGAAGGCGTTGGGACATGTGCTGCATCGGCCTGCGGTTCTCCCGATTCCAGCTTTCGCGCTTAATTTACTTCTTGGTGAATTCGCCCATGAGGCGCTGGTCAGCCAGCGGATGGTCCCGCAGCGGGCTCTCGAGTCGGGGTTCCAATTCGAGTTTGCTTCCTTAGAGTTGGCCCTGCGGGATTGTGCTTGGCGGCACGAAGGGATGATAGAGCAGGGAACTTATTGAATGAGACCGGTTTCCGAAGATAAACGTGGCTTGCGCACGTAGATTTACGGATGCCCTGTTTATTCGATTCTAACGGGATATCATTTCCTTGCGATGGTGCGCAATGGATTTGCGCGTTGTTCCACTTGATTGCAAGGATTACCTTGCGTTACCAGCGGTAGGCTCGACCGCTTTGCGCCGTCGAGAAGGGCGAGTATTTGCCCCTGTAGTTGTCGGCACTGTGCTCCTGTTCTGTGGTCGAGACCTCGTTTCGCCCAGACCTATCGCTATCCCCTGATAGTTGGGCTAATATGACTCCAACTGCCGCTTGGAACGTGTAAAAGCAAGCGTGATTGAGCGCGGATGACATGGGCGGATAGCTCAGTGGTTAGAGCTCCTGCTTTACACGCAGGTGGTCGCAGGTTCGAGTCCTGCTTCGCCCACCATTCCTTTTACTAGGCCGTAGACTGATCGAGAGTATACGAAGCTGCCAACGGGCGTCCACTGAACCGCAAACCCCTCTTTGGGATACAACATGAATCAGGAAGTGGATCGGGCGGAAGTTCCAACGCGACGGATAAGGCCATCGAACACAAATCGGTGAATCGGCAAGAGGCCGAACCAGTACACCAAGCCGAACAATCCCTTAGGAGCGAAATACGACGTCTGAATCAAGAGAGTTCCCTCATCGCAGGGTTCGCTCTTGAACTCAAGCCAAGCTTCCCCGGGAAGTTTCATCTCAGCATGGAGGAGCAGTCGCCGACCTTGCTCGATAGCTTGCACCCGCCAAAAATCAACCGTATCTCCTACCTGGAGTATGCCATTCGGCCGGGTCCTGCGGAGACCCACTCCCCCAAGAACCGTGTCGACGAGGCCTCTCAGCCTCCAACCCCAATCCATGTACCAGCCATTTTGGCTACCCAATGATGTGAATGCCGAGAACACAGATTCTCGACTAGCTTCGACAACTAGGCGCCTAGACTCCTGAATCATGCCTTTCGCATGGATCTGTTGATGCCCGCCTAAGGGATCTGTTCTCGAAGATCCATCTGAGGGCTGTAGGTCAGCGAGCGCCTCCGTAACAGATTGGAGGTAACCCCTTGGCACGATCCGTTGGAAGGCCTTGGCCGCCTCACTGTCGCGCACAACCACTTCTGTCTTGAGTCCTTCGATCAGTGGTCGAGCGAAGCTAGCCTTGAGCGGAGTCACCCAATGGACCCAGTACGAGGAAAGGCTCGGCGTGAGAACCGGTACTCGAATCATCAATCGGCGAAGCCCGCGCACCTGTGCATAGCGCGTCATCATCTCCCCATAGGTCAGTACGTCGGCGCCCCCGATCTCCAACACTCGGTGGTTCCGGTGATGGAGATCAAGTGCGTCAGCCAGATAAGCAATAACATCACGAAGAGCGATAGGTTGTACCTTCGTGAAAACCCAACGGGGACATATCATCACAGGGACGCGCTCCGTCAGATAGCGCACCATCTCGAATGGTAAGCTGCCGGAACCAATAACGGGGCCCGCCCGAAACTCAGTCACTACCGAACCAGTTCGAGCAAGAGCGCGGCCCGTTTCATGTCGCGATCGAAGATGCTCCGTCAGCCCCACATCGACGTGACCAAGAGCACCCAGGAAGATAATCCTGACCCCGTGCTGCGCGGCGGATCGACCGAACACTTCTCCCGCGCCGATATCCATAGCATGGAACGAAGCTCTCGATTCCCCCATGCTATGGATGAGATAGTAGGCGGTATCCGCTTGTTCCATCTCCACAGACAGAAGCTCCTCGTCTCTAATGTCCCCTATCACAATGCGGACAGAGTGAACCCAGGGCATGTCCGGAAGCCTTCCCGCGTCGCGAACCAGCACGGTTACCACGTGTCCACGGTGGAGAAGTTCCGGAACGAGATTCCCTCCGATGTAACCAGTCGCGCCAGTCAATAGTATCTTCATGGCAGCGCATCCTCAGTAGTCCGTGACTCAACGAACAATCGGATCATCACGGTTGTGGCCTCGAGTAGGGAGGCGACACCTTAGGGCCCTCGATCATCCAACACCGACACCGCTTCGGTTGATTCGATCGGTTCATCGCATCAACCTTCTGGCACCAACGTCCCAGCAAATACTTGCCAAGCCAATGCGGACTTGGACACCAGGCTCAAAAAGATGTAGACCGATTCCCCGAAGATGTAATTCCTCCACGGCCCGATCCTCCTGTACTGAAGGACCATGTTCACTGCGAACGTGTTGAAGAAAACGAAAATCGAGACAAAGATCCCGTAAACGAATACCGGAGGTGAAGCTGAAGTTGTGGGGCTCCATAGATATACACCTATAGCGAGCCATGGCGCGAGACCGATCATCGCTCCGAGCCCATAACTGTACCAGTTCGGTCGACCGGGTTCCTCGTAATGTTCCATGACGAGCCCGAACAGGATCATCGCAGCATTAGCGGCGAATATATTGATCAGTGCGGCGATATCCGTCACTCCTGGAAGCATCGCTATCAACAGCATCATGAATGAGGCACTGACCGAGTATTCGATCCAGCGAGCGTAGTTGCGACTCCGCGCAAGATTCGCCACGTACCATCCGAACAACAACGGTGACGCGATCAGGTAGTGAGCTATCGCTGACAGCAACACAAATGAGGCAACCGCCCA
>CAUZFB010000102.1:0-4776 GCA_963579135.1 Dehalococcoidia bacterium
GTCTAGAGACACCCGTACGCACCCAGGGATGTATCGACTGTGGCATCTGGCCGCTTGGCCTTGTTTCAATGGTGGCCTTCCGCAATCGCTGCAGGGCGACGAAATCGCCGTCGGCTGCTCGTGCTTGCACTACGTTGTGCCTGCCTGCATCATGTTCCCGCCCTGCGAGCACCTGGCGCCCTTGTGTGTCCGCATCCGATGGTATCCATGTCCCATCGAGGAGGCCCGATATGTCCAATCCCAGGATCTTCATATTCGCCCCGGCGGATCCTAAATCCCATAAGACTTTCGAGGACGTTGGGTGCGAACTCGTGCTCGGCGCCGCCACCTACGCGGACCCCAGCGGCGACCCACAGGACAGGCTTGTAGAGCTGGCCGCCCACGCCGACGCGCTGGTTGGTACCTCAATCAAGGGGTCGAAGATTAACAAAGACGTATTGATGGCATCGGAAAACCTCCGCATCGTTGCCAAGTACACCGTTGGAGTCGACGAGGTTGACGTGGAGGCAGCCACGGAGATGGGCATCGTCGTTACCCACGCCCCAACCGAGGCCAACTGGGGAGGCGTCGTCGAAAGCACCATGACGATGATGCTCACGCTTCTCAAGAAGACGCGGATGCGCGACAGATTCCTCAAGACCGGACAGGGCTGGCGAAGCGACGTGCTCCTCGGCACGTACGTCGGTAGACGAGAACCCTCGCAAGGTGAGGAGAACGGGTATGCCGGCCTCACGATTGGCATCGTGGGCCTCGGCCGCATCGGTAGTCGCTTCTCCGAGTTCATGACGCCGTGGCGCGCGCGCATCGTTGCCTACGATCCCTACGTAAGCGACGAGCGTTTTGCCGAGCTCGGCGTCGAGCGGGTCGACTACGACACCCTACTGCGCGAGTCGGATGTCATTACCTTCCACGTCACGCTCACCAAGGAGACACATCACATGCTTGGTGCTCGGGAGTTCGGACTGATGAAGCCGACGGCAATCATCATCAACAACTCTCGCGGCCCAGTCATCGATGAGCCGGAACTCGTCAAGGCACTCAATGAGGAGCGGCTCGCGGGTGCGGCGCTTGACGTGTTCGAGAAGGAACCCGTGGATCCCAACAACCCGCTGCTCAAGATGGACGACCGCGTGTTCATCACTCCGCATGTGGCTGCTGCCAACCACCACGCCGGCCTTAGTGCAGGCATCGTTTGGGGGACTACGGACGTCATGCACGCGCTGCGAGGGGAAGTCCCGCAGCACGTGTTCAACCCCGAGGTTCTTCCGCGCTGGCGTGAGCGCTGGGAAGGCCGTTCGGCGATCTAATCCACGACTCAATCTAAGCCGGAGGCACACATGGCCGCGTCTACTAATGGTTCGAAGGTAAGCAAGGCAGAGTGGGGCTCAGACGTTATCGTTGAGGCGATACGCGAGCTAGGCATCGAGTACATCGCGCTGAACCCTGGCGCTAGCTTCCGGGGCGTCCACGACTCCTTGGTCAACTACCTGGGCAACGAGAAGCCATCGATGATCGTCTGCAACCACGAGGAGATCGCAGTCGCCGTCGCCCACGGCTACGGCCGCGCGGCGGGCAAGCCAATGGTCGCCTTCGTTCACGACATCGTCGGCCTGCTCCACGCCTCCATGGCCGTGTTCAATGCTTGGATGGCCCGCGAAGGCGTGATCGTGCTCGGCGGCACCGGACCGGTCGACTCCAATCATCGCCGACCGTGGATAGACTGGATCCACACCGCCAACGTCCAGGGAACCGCGGTCCGCGACATGGTCAAGTGGGACGACCAGCCTGCGAGCGTCGAGGCATCCGTCGAGTCGCTCATCAGGGCCTACCACTTGGTCACGTCCGAGCCCAAAGGGCCGGTATACATCTGCTTCGACACCGACGTGCAAGAGGAGAAGCTCGACAAACCCTTCGTAATGCCCGACTTCAGCAAGTTCCCGGTGCCCACGCGCTTGCAGGCGGCCCCGGAAGCGCTAGATGACGTCGCCGGGATGCTTGTGGGCGCGAAGAACCCCGTGATCATCGCGAATGCCCTCGGGCGCTCGGCGGATGCCGCCGGCGGCTTGCTACGGCTCGCCGAAGGCCTGGCGATTCCCGTCATCACGGGTGGCGACCTCTTCAATTTTCCAACCCGCCATCCCCTCTACTCGAACGAGTCGAAGAACCAGCTGCTTGAGGCCGCCGACGTGGTTGTAGCTCTCGACGTGTACGACCTTCAACAGATACTGACACGCCAGGACTGGGCGGCACGTACCAATGAGGACATCCTCAAGCCAGAGACAAAGCTGATCGACATCTCGCTGCGCCAGCTTCAAGTGAAGAGCTGGGCAGACGACCACGGCAAGCTGTATCCCACCGAGCTCTCCATCGCCGCCGACACTGCGCTCGCAGTGCCAGCCCTCGCCGACATGGTGCAACGCAGGCTCGACGACGGAGCAGCCGACGATGCGGCAATCAAGGAGCGGCGTTCACGCGTCGGTGCGCTGCACGACGCGACATTGGCGAAGAACCAACAGATAGCCGCCGACAAGGCAGGCGAGTACCCGCTGCATCTTGGCACGTTTGCTCAGGAGATCTGGGAGGTGATCAAGGACGAGGACTGGGTCCTCGGCAACGGTGACCTGCGCGGATGGACACAGCGATTATGGGACTTCAGCTCGCCCCACCAAGACATGGTCGGGCGCGGCGGTGGCGGCCTCGGGCAGGGCCTTGGCCATGCTATCGGCGTCGCGCTCGCTAACCGCGACAAAGGCCGCCTCACGGTCAACATACAATCTGACGGCGACATGTTATTCACGCCATCGGCGCTGTGGACGGCGGTACACCATCGCATACCAATGTTGATCGTGATGTACAACAACCGCACCTACGGCAACGACCTGGGTCATCAGGCCTCAATGGCTGCCGTGCGAGGACGCCCTGACGAGAACAAGAACATCGGGATTGACATCACCGACCCTGACGTCGACTTCGTTGGTCTGGCGCGCTCATTCGGTGCGTGGGCCGAGGGGCCGATCGAGAAGGCCGAGGATCTCAAGGGTGCCTTGGAGCGCGCCAAGAGAGAAGTCCTCGATAACGGTCGGGTGGCGCTTGTCGACGTCTACGCTCAGGTGATCTAGAGCGCACTGCCGTCATACGTTATCTTGGGAAGGTCGCCTCTAGCTGGTAAGCAGACGAATCATCGACTGCACCGCGTGCTGCACTTCGGTCGGCGGCTGACCATCGAACGGACTGTTGCGCACCACGTCCACGACGCTGGCCACGGCGCTCCGGAACGCCTTGAGCGCATCGTTGCCCTTCTGGGTCGCCGCGATCCGGATGATCCTGCGGTCCTCACCGCGGATGCTCTGGCGGACCACCAAACCCTTGCGCTCCAGGCCATTCACCGCTGAGGTCAGCGTATGCACCGCACGACCCAAGGTCGCCGCGAGCTCCGATACGGTCGCGCGACCGTTGCTGCTCTCGACCTCCGATAGGACCAATGCCTGGTTCAGCGTAAGCCCTGCCGCGCTGCTCGCCCGGTCATTCAACTCCTGATGGACCCGATGGGCCATCTCCAACACCGTCATCGAACGGACCAGCTTTGCGTCTGCTTGTGCCATGCTCTCCACTCCCGTCGGATTAGATTGATGGTATCAGTATTTCTACCTACATTTCCACATGCACAGGGTATCTCCAAGGTTGCGGATAGAGCGCGGGTCTGCAACGTAGGCACGAAGACGGGCCATCAGCTCATTCGCGCACTGGCGGGCGCACCGTGACGAGTATCGCGGCCGCGATCGCGAGAGCAACCAGAGCGACGACCCACGCTGGTGTATAGATGCCCGCCACCTCTCTGACGGTGCCCGTCACGGGGAAGGCAATGGCCCCCAGCCCGATGGTGATGGGGAGTGCGACCCCTCGAATGCTGCCAAGGTGGGCCCGTCCGAAATAGTCGGCCCACATGACGTTCTGGGCCACATGCCCCGTCTGGAATCCGAATCCATACCCGATGTTGGCCACGAATAGCAGCGCCACGCCGTCGACCACGATCAGCGACGCGGCCGATACCATCAGGCCAGCCACGCCCAGCACCAGCACGTAACGCGCGGGAACGCGCTCTAAAAGTTGCCCCAGATAGATGCTGGCGCCTATGGCCACCGCTGCGTCGACCGCTATCGCGAAGGCGACCAGCTTCGGGTCCAGGCCACGCTCTATGAAATGAGGAACGCGAAAGATGGTGATCGTGGACCAACCGTAGGTGAACGCGGTGAAGCCAGCCACCATAAGCCAGAAGGCAGGCGTACGCATCGCCTCCGCCCGATTCCACGATACCTCAGCATCCCTTGTGGGCATACTTGTCACGGCATCGCCGCCACCCGTATCCCCATCGGGTAACAGCCCCACGTCCTCCGGCTGACGACGCAGCACCAAAAGGGCCATGGGGGCGATGACCACAGCGCCAGCGATGCCGAAGACTCGCCACGCGTCGCGCCAGCCGATGGCGTCGATAACCGCCTGCGATAGTGGATAGAAGACGAGGATCCCGAGCGGCGTGCCGGCCAACGCCACCCCCAACGCGAGGCCACGGCGTCGTACGAACCATCTCGCGACCGGCGCATTCACGAACAGGTCCGCCGTCCGACCCAGGCCCAGCAACCCCGTCGCGACAAATACGGCTATCAGCTACCACTCCTCGTGGACGTAGGCAAGCGATACGACGAGCCCTGATGCCGCGACGCCAGCGATGGCCACGGGGTAACGCGGGCCGTAACGGTCGAGCACGCGGCCGATCAC
>CAUZFB010000103.1:0-4752 GCA_963579135.1 Dehalococcoidia bacterium
CCAACCGTATGCAGGCTTCGACCGTAGGCAGTCTGTATCTTGACGTAATCCGCCCCCGCCAGATGCGCCGGCAACGACGTCGCCTGCGCCCATACCGCAAAGACACTCGCGAACATGCCGACGACCGCAAGCAATGCTCTACCCATCGCGCAGAATACTAGCCGAATTCCAGGAAGAATTGGCGGCTACGCCATGGTCCCGAGGACGCCCACGTGCGCTGGCTCAGCGGGCCTGTCGCGCTAAACGTTTCCGAACGCGTCGTCGAACGCGCGCCGCTGCTGCACGTTGCCGAGCATGATGAGCTGGGCGCCGGCCTCCATCTGCATCGAGGCCCTTAGGTTCGTGACCAACTGACCATCCTGTCGCACCGCAACGACACTCAGCCCGGTGCGTGACCCGATCCCGGTCTCGGCCAGCGTCTTGTTATCCAACGACGGTGGCAACCGCACCTTGAACAGGTCGACGCCTTCTCCCAGAATCACGACTTCGTGCCCTTCAAGAAGAGACATCACGGCCTCCGCGCCCAGGCTCGAGTAGCTGAGCACGAAGTCCGCTCCCGCCCGATGAATGGCTTCGAGGTTCCGGTCGTGGGAAATCCGGCTCACGATGCGGAGATCCGGCTTGAGCCGTCGGCAGTAGACGGCGAGATACACGTTCATGGCGTCATCGTTCGTGGTCAGGAGTACCGACGATGCGTCCTCCAGGCCAGCCTCGCTCAGAGACTCGCGGTGGTTGGCTTCGCCGACGAAGACGCGATCCGCGACGCCCGCTAGACGCTGCTGGGCGCGCGGGTCGCGATCGAGCACATAGACAGGGACGCCCTTGCGTTTGAGTGCGCGGGTGGCGGCGCATCCAACGGTGCCGGCCCCTATCACTATGACGGGCGCCTCGGCGTCGGGCTTCCTCTCGAGGAAGCTGTCGAGCGCGGTCAATTGCGCCGGGGTGCCGGCAACCACCAGCATGCTCTCGGTGGCGATCGGGCTTTGGGGGAACGCGGGCATCAGCCGTCCGCGATTCCAGACGCCGACGACATTTAGCCCCGTTTGTTCCCGGAGCCGTGTTTCGCGAATGGTCAGGCCGGCAAGCTGCGTGTTCCGTGCGGAGAACTCAGCGATCTGCAGGTCTTCGAACGTGCCGATGACATCCGCGGTGCCAACACCGGCACTGGCGCGGTTCGCCAGGTATTCTCCCAGACGCACTTTCAGCGGCAAGACGTGATTACACCCGCTCAGCTCCAGGATGTCCGTTGAGTCCGTGTGTTCGACGACGCCGACGATCGGCACATCTCGGGACACTTCACGGATGGTCAAGGTGATATTGGTGTTCGTTGTGTCTTCTTGGTTCGCGAGCACCAGGCGGGCCTGTTCCACTCGAAGTCTTTCATAGGTCGTCCGGCTGTCGAGTTCGCCCGTGACCACGGAGATCCCGTGGTTCATGAGGTGGGCTGCCGCGGCCGGGTCGGGTTCGACGACGTAGTACGGGATTCCCTCGGCCTGGAGCCTCTCGATGAGCGCGGATGCGATCTCATCATGGCGACCGATGATGACGTGACCTCGCGCGCCGGCGGGCACTTTCCGTGGCGCCCTGAGCCGTACCTGGGCTTCGAGCCAGGGTGCGTAGAAAAAGCGGATGAAGGTAAACGGCAGCACGACCAGCAGCAACACCACCCCTGACCCCAGCACCAGGATCGTAAACAGCCGACCGACGTCGCTGGTAAAGACCACGTCGCCGAAGCCGAGCGTGGTCATCGTGACTAGCGTCCAGTAGACGGCGGTGATCCACGAGTGAGTCTGTCCTTCCACCTGAACCATGATCACCTGGAAGAGGACCGCGTAGAGCGCGATGATCACAACGAGAAAGGCGGCATAGCGAAAAAGCACCTGGAGATCTCGGCGCACTTCGCCTTGGCGGAGGACGGATAGGAGTTCACTTGCGGGGAACTTCATGGTCGCGCGTTGATCCACGGCAGAGAGCCAACCGCCGGTGTCGGGCCCCTCCTTGATTCGGCGAACTCAGCCAATTCTGTACTCTATACTGGAACGAGGCTGCGTGGTCCAGCTTGCGTTGAGACGATCACGTGAGACCAGGTTCGATATATAGGAAGTTCAATATATAGGAAGTTCGAAACCGCCTCCAAGTGTACTCAACCGGACAGAGCTAGCTGAGATGTTCGAGGTGGCGCAACCTCGCGTCGCCTGGGACGATCCTTTTCCAGTCCCTGGCGCTGACCTCTACATCGAGACCGCCGCCGTCGAACAACTTGCGGGGCTTGGCGTGCGGTTTGGCAGCGCGGATGGCGGTATCAGTCAGAGCCATTTGGGGGCAGCTTCCCGTGGAAGCAATGGGCCCCTCCTGGACATCGTTAATCATGTAAGTCCTTTGTATTAAGTGTGTTATGTGTATCCATTGGACTTGGTTGGCCCTCTTAATGGTGGAGGCGGCGGGCGTCGAACCCGCGTCCGAAGATACGTCCTCCCTGGACTCTAGATGCGTGTCCGCGTTTTGAGTTTCACCATCTGTGTAAAAACGCGACCAAAATCAGTGATGGCTAAGCGTCAGAACATGTCGCCGTCACCTGTCGACGCGCCGGGTGGTGGCTAGCCTGCTGTATGACATCCGGTCCCACCCCGCAGGCAAAAGCAGGGGGACGTCGAGCCTGTTTAGGCGGTGAGAGCGAGCTGCGAATCCGCAGTTATGGTTTTTCCATAGGATTTACGAGTCGATGGTGCTCGGCACGCATCCCGAGTTCGCCTATTCCCGTCGAAGCCGTGTCGCTTCCCCCCCCCCAAAAAATAGTGCGGTTGAGCGGCGGGTATCGTGGCCCGCCGGTATGAGTTTTACTTCCCGAACCGATACATCGATTGGGGCGGATTGTCGGTGCGTCTAGGGATCTGCCTGCGTGCTTGTAACTGGTTGATAAGTAGAGACTTCTATCGTTTTGTTTCCCATGGACGGCAAAAACAATGCCGCGGCAATATCTTTGCGCTCTTCGCGCGCGAGGCAGTTGTCGTAGCAAAGTCTTCCCATAGCCATGGATGTTTCTCGAGATTAATGACGACGGCCGCGTTCTACGATTCGATGCCGAGGTCCGCCGCCGCATGAGCGTGATGACCGCCTTGGCGTCGGGGGTGGATGTGCGCGACGGCGTGGAGCCGTTTCGGGTTCCAGGCTCAGGCCTGCAACCTGACTTGCGCAACACGACCACGACGAGCACTGATCTGGCATGCTCGACCTTAGCAACGCCAGGTTTTGGTTCAAAAGATGGGGGCCACCTCAGAATACTTGTGAGGAATTTATGCGTCCTGATTTTATTATCGATCGGGATGTCTATGCCCGTAGAGGCACAGACCAACGGTATTGCAAGTGTAAATTCGGAAGTCGAGATAAATACCTCAGCAACTAATTTGTGTGCACGCGCTAATGAGTGTGGGCCTGGCCAGCAATCTTCCAATGGTCAAAGATTTGTTATTGTTCCTGAAAGAACGAATATCTGTCAGTCAGGTGAGACTACCAACTGCTCTACAAACTTTTCCTCTGACTGGCATGAGCCATCTGGCAGTAGTTCGACGTGGAACCCTGGGAATACCGGCGGTGATTCTTATTTAATCTTTGCAAATGATGATCGTAGTGTCTCCGATCGAACCGATGCGATTGGGCAAATAGTATTTGATAATGAAATTTTAGGCTTTTTCCAAGACTCTGTTTACACGCGTAGTTTTACTAATGTCTCCAAAAGTGGTGCCAGTTACCCAAGCTCCAGTCAGAACGGGATTAACAGGAGAGGCCTAGAAAGCTTCGTCTTTTATTCCAGTAGCACAAGTTCTTCAACATCCAACGGAGACTGGGTTTCAATTGGATCCGATAAAAGAACATTAAGACTAGGAACTTCGAATGGAAACAAGGGGGATTATCTTAGAGTAATTACTCGCTCCGACCCGCCCACGGTACAGCATGCGAGCACGAGCTCGAGTGGTGCTGAATCAGTCGCCTCCAAGGCGCTGACGGTTAATTTATCTGCCGCCTCTGCGCAAGACGTGACGGTGGACTATGCGGTGACGGGGACCGCGACGGGCAGTGGGACGGACTATACGTTAGCGAACGGGACCTTAACGATTAGTGCGGGGGCCACGAGCGGCACGATTACGATTGCAAGTATTGTGGCCGACAGCCTTGATGAGGCTAATGAGACGGTCATCGTGACCTTATCCAATCCTGGCAATGCGACGCTGGACTCGAACACGGTCCACACCTATACGATCACCGATGATGACAGTACGCCCACGGTGCAGCATGCGAGCACGAGCTCGAGTGGTGCTGAATCCACCTCATCTAAGGCGCTAACGGTCAATCTGTCTGCCGCGTCTGGGCAAGACGTGACGGTGGACTATGCGGTGACGGGGACCGCGACGGGTAGTGGGACGGACTATACGTTAGCCAACGGGACCTTGACGATCAGTGCGGGGGCCACGAGCGGCACGATCACGATTGCGAGTATTGTGTCAGACAGCCTTGATGAGGCTGATGAGACTGTCATCGTGACGTTGTCCAGTCCTGGCAATGCGACGCTGGACTCGAACACGGTCCACACCTATACGATCACCGACGATGACAGCCAGCCCACGGTTCAGCATGCGAGCACGAGCTCGAGTGGTGCTGAATCAGTCGCCTCCAAGGCGCTGACGGTTAATTTATCTGCCGCCTCTGCGCAAGACGTCACGGTGGCCTATGCGGTGACGGGGACCGCGACGGGCA
>CAUZFB010000104.1:0-4635 GCA_963579135.1 Dehalococcoidia bacterium
GGACCAACCCCAAAAGCGAGCACCAGTGGCGAACAACACTTAAGAATGCCGCTGACGCGTTCGGCGCAACTCCAGTCAAGGACATAACCGCCGATGATGTTATTGAAGTCATTGCGCCGATCTGGACAAAGACTCCGGACACCGCGGACAAGGTCCTGCAGCGAGTGTCGTCCGTATTTGAGTTTGCGATAGCAGAAGGTTGGAGAGCCGCCGCAAACCCGGCCAACAGGCGTTCGTTGGTGAAGGGGCACAAACTCCCTAAACGCAAGGCGCGGGTGGTTTCGCCGCATGCCAGCCTGCCCTACACCAAGGCACCTCAATTCTTTCGTTATATGCGGGAACGGACTGATTCGATCAGTGCACAGGCACTTGAGTTATTGATTCTGACCGGTTTGAGAACCAACGAGTTGATTGGTGGGCAATGGAGAGAGATCGAGTGGGATGACAAGCTCTGGATCATTCCAAGAGAGCGCACCAAGACCCGAATGAACCATCATGAGATTCCGTTATCCGAAGGCGCGCTGCAGGTGCTCAAGGCGCAATGGAAGGTCAGGAGCATGACCGACGATAGCGAATACATCTTCCCCGGCCTAAAGCCTGATCAGCCGCTTTCAACCGCGGCGATGCACAGCTTGATCAAGCCATCAAACGGTCGTGAACCTTGGCCCTTCACAGACCCTAAGCAAGGCAACAAGATCATCTCCGTTCACGGCTTCCGGTCCACTCTGCGAGATTGGGGCTCAGAGCTTGGGAAGCGCCCTGAACTGATGGAAAAAATTCTGAATCACAGCCTCAAAGATAAAGTGGAGGCGGCATACCAGAGGTCTCAGCTTACCGAGCAGCGCCGCCCAATCATGGAGGAATGGTGGGAGTTCTGCTCTTCAAGGCTGGATGCTGAGAAAGACAACGTCGAGCCCATGCGAAAGCGCAAGGCATCGCTAAATGCCTAACAAGTATTCCGAATCAAACCTTGTGGCTGAGCAGCTCAAGGCTCAATTGGATGGGAATCCCCTTCTTGATATTAAGCTTAGAGGTAAGGAGCTAGAGGATCTCGTTGATAGCTTTGTGGACGAGATGGATGAGATTTCAACAAAGCTTATGGATGGCCCCAAGACGCCTGACGCCCAGCGCGGCTACTACATCGAACTCCTGTACAGTCTGATAGCTGCCCTGCCCTTCATGAGTGGGAACTCAGAACCAGCGTTAGGGCCGATGCAATTGGCCGATGATCTCAGGAATCTAGAGTTGGGGAAGCAGTCTGGGCGCCTCAAAGCTGCTAGGACGGGAAGATCTCTCGATATCGCCGCAGGTTATTTTCGGGGTGAGGTTATAGCAGCCGTCCGCTACCTCACGGTTCAATACAAGAACGAAACGAGGGCCTGTAAGTGGATGGCGAACAAATTGGCACCATACGTCAACAACAAATTGACCCACGTCGTTCCAGCTAACGCTCACAATTTAGAAAAAACCTTAAAATCAGAGACCATTCGTCGGTGGTGTAAAGAGTTCAGAAAAATAGCAGATGCCCCACCCAAAGGCCGCAATTCCGTAATTAACATAGGCTACCTAAACGCTACTCAAGTCTGGACGAGCTACATAGCGGGCAAAGATGTTGAGGAGATCAAACCCACACTTGGCGAGGAAGCAGCAACATTCATTTTGGACGTGATTATTCTCACGACTCGCGAAACCCGGGACCCAGAGGAGGCCTACGAGGGTGATTAGCGAAATCTAAACTGGTAGGGCCGTCGTTACGGCGTGCCCTGAGGGTTTTACGCTGCGGCGTTCGCCGTTAGCATCTTTGAATGCGCTTTCTGAATAAGGAAAATAAAAATGAGGTTTTTAGTTAAAGCTAATTGGCCTAACGAAAATGCAAATGCGCATGTCGCGTCAGGCAAAGTCGGGGAAACCATTCAAGGTATTCTTGAAGAAATTAAGCCCGAAGCTGTTTACTTTGGTCTCGAGGGCGGTGAGCGAACTATGTTTATGATTGTAAATATGGACGAGGCCTCACAAATGCCGGGTGTCGCAGAGCCGATGTTTCTGGGGCTCAACGCACGCATTGAAATCATCCCCGTAATGACGCCTGAGGACCTTGCCAAAGCCAATCTGTAATCGTTGATGCGCACCCTCCTCGCCACCATGCGATGAATGAGGACGGCGATGGCTACGAAGGTCATCCAGTCACCAATCCTCTGGCGAGTCTACCGCCCGGGGAAGAAGGCGTGTAGGTAGATGCAACTGATAGAGGGAACCAGTTGGACCCAAGTTTTGAGATAAACAGGCTCGGGCTAGCCCGTGCATTGGATTTGCTTTGTGAGAAGAGCTTTCCAGCACCTTCGGAGCTACCAGATGAATTGAATGAAGCGGGCATTGGGGAAGACGCAACCCTGGAGTTCCTTGCTCCATCAGTGCTCGGCAGAGCCGCACGACTGGATGCGCCGCATGCTTTTGCTCACATGGATCCTCCGACGCCCTGGATCAGCTGGGCGACCAGCCAGTGGAATGCGCGGTTAAACCAGAACCTGCTGCATCCTGCCGTGGCCCCCTTTGCACGCGATGCCGAGCGTCGTGTAATCCAGTGGCTTGCACCATTCTTCGGAATGGGGGGCGGACATATGACACCGGGCTCCACAATAGCCAACCTGACGGCTTTATGGGCGGCACGCGACATAACAAATGCCAAGCGAATCATCGCATCTGATGCGGCTCACATCAGCATTCCTAAAGCTGCCCGTATCTTAGGGCTAGAATTTGAAAGCGTTGCGGTCGATGCAAATCAGCGCCTTGAACCCAACTCCCTGACGGGCGACCTGTCGAGCGCGATTTTGGTCTTGACGGCGGGCACGACGAGTACAGGTATGGTCGATCCATTCGAACTGTGTGGTCGTGCCGCGTGGACCCATGTAGACGCGGCTTGGGCTGGAGCTCTGGTATTCTCTAACCACCATACTGCGCGTCTCACTGGTATCGATCGTGCCGACTCAATTGCGGTATCGGCACATAAATGGCTGTTCCAGCCTAAAGAGGCGGCGCTGGTCTTCTTCCGTGACGAAAAGCGGTGCCACGATGCTATCAGTTTCGGGAGTGGCTATTTAGCTGTGCCCAATATAGGCATCCTGGGGTCTCATGGGGCCGTTGCCGTTCCGCTAATTGCCACACTGCTTGCTTGGGGCCGCACGGGCCTTGCAGAGCGGATTGACCGCTGCATGGCCAATGCGGCGATTTTGGCCCACAAACTCTCAGACGATCCCGCATGGAAACTATTTGGCGAGCCCGAAACCGGTGTGGTGCTATTTCGCCCCACAGCAGGAACTTGCAAAGATATTATCGCTCGGCTGCCTGATGGACTGGTGTCAACTGCCACGGTCAACGGCGAGCTATGGTTGCGTGCAGTCGCTGCCAACCCCAACGCGGATATTGGAGTTATCCAGGAAGCTTTGAAGAATGCAGTAAAAAAGATGCCTTCGGGTCGTAAAAATTCACCTTAGTTAGGCTGTGAACGCCACACTGGCGTCCAATAGATCCAGGAGGAGACAGCATCTGAGGCGCTATCCAGCAGTGCTTCCACTTGTCCTCTTGCATGAGGCATACGAACTTGATAGCAGCGCCCGCGACGTATTCGTTGTTGAAAAGTTGCGAAGTCGTCGTTGGTATGAGCTACGAGGACTCCAACAGTGAATCCCCGAGCAGACAATGGTGTTACGTACGAAAGCAAAATGCCTCAGGCGCACAGACACAAGTAACGCTCGCTAACAAAGTTGGCCCGCAGCGTATTGACGATGTTTTGACTTTGGCCAAAGCTAGAGAGATCGATGCGTCCATGGAGATACTCAAAGCTGCGCAGAGAAGATGTGCATTTGAGTGACGCTAAGTTTAAAGCTGGTTTCCGTGAAAATTGCGTCAATCTTGTCTTTGATTCTGTCTGCGCTTTGGACCCGCTGCCATACGGCAGTAGCTCAACCCATGCTCTCTTAAACAAAAATTAGCGCATTTATCGACCATCGCAGGCGCAGCCAAGTGGGCGGTGGCAAGCCTTAGTTCGTGCAATGCACGAGTTACCACACGCTTTACCCTTGCGGCAGATTTTGCAGCAAGCTGCCCCGGTAGGCACTGACATCTTGGGTGTGTCGGTAGTAGATAGCCCAGGCTTGACGAGCGCGGTGTCAAGCCGCTTCTCGGCGAGACGGTAGAGGAAGAGATCCGCATCATCTTCGAGCACTTCAAGACTGCCCTTGAGGTCCATGGCGCCATCATGGAGGACATCATCCAACTGACCATGTACTTCACCCACCGCGAGCGCGACTGGCCGATTCTCGAGCGTATCCGCCGCGAGTATTTTCCCAAGGACCCGCCCATTTCCGTCGGCGTGGGTGTTGCCGACATTGCCTACGGTGGCGCGGTCGAAATTAGTGCCATAGCTACCGCCCCCGACTAACACAGCAACTATCGCGATGCACTGCGTCGATATGCGCCGTGATTCCTATAGCCCGAGGAAAAATCCGCCGGCAATGGGAATCACGACGCCCGTCACGTAGTTTGACGCCGGCGAGCACAGGAACCGGATCGGCTCGGCGACATCCTCGGATTCCCCGTAACGCCCAAGCGGAACGCGTTCGACCGGTGGCCGGTCGA
>CAUZFB010000105.1:0-4620 GCA_963579135.1 Dehalococcoidia bacterium
AATCAGCCAGGAAATTGCGTTGATCGACGCCTCATTCTGGGCACAAGCGGTCCGCGACGCAGAGCTGGTGATGGCGCTATCGCCGGGCCTGTGGGAGCAGTTGCAGCCGCTCGCTTGGGCGCTGGCTCTCTCTGGGAACTTCGACAGGGCTCTCGATGTAGTTCACCGCGCGCAGGCGCTTGGTGGCGCGGAAAGTCCAGCCGCGCACCTGCTCTATTACGTCGAAGCGAAGATCGAACGAGAGCGAGGGAACACGCTTGAGGCCAACCTCGCTCTAGAAAAGCTCAAGACGTTCACGCACCCTGACGTTCAGTTCCTTGTTGATGATGCTCAGTGAGCGGACGCGAAGCCGCCCGAAACGAAAGAGCCTTCAGTGGCTAGCCACTGAAGGCTCTTTCCCAGATTGATAGTCTGGTGCCGAAGGCCGGAGTCGAACCGGCATGAGGTTGCCCCCAACGGTGTTTGAGACCGTCGCGTCTACCATTCCGCCACTTCGGCACGGGCGAACCCGGTAAGTTTACTCGACACACGCCAGGCCGGTCATCGGCCTGGCTCCATCTGGCCCCACCGCTACGGCATCTCCGCCAGCAACTGGCCAAAGCCCGTGACCGGCTCGTTGATCCGCAGTCGCTTTTGCACGGCCCAAACACGCGCTGGCACCGGCTGGACCACGGGAACGTCTAGGTCCTGCTCGAGCAACTCAATAGCACCCAAGCTTCTCCAGCCCGATCCAAACAACAAGATACCGTCACACTCAGGATGACGCAGCACGGCCTGCTTCGTGTGCGTGTAGACCTGATGCTGCGAGAGGTTGCCTGCTTGGTCAAACGGCACTGCGATGCCTGCGTTCTCCAGTACCTGGATGCCGGCCTCTTCCAGATAGGCGGAAACGATATTGTTCGTGCCCTCGTTGGAGTACGACGACACCACAACCTTCTTGACGTACAGCGCCTTCAGGGCTTCAACCTGAACCTGACCCGAAGTCACCATCGGGATGCCGTACTTCTTTTCCCAACCGTCGATGATGCGCTGCTCGCCAGCGTATCCCTGGATCATGAACGGCGGCGCACCTTCGGGATGGATCAGGTCGACCTCAAGCTCAGCCAATTCCGCGATCTTGGTCTCGTAGGCATTGATAGCCTCGGTGAACTCGTCCACCGTACCGCGCTGGATGCCCAGGAACAACGGCACCACGCCGATCCCCTCAGGAATCAACCGTATGAATTCTTCGAGCGACCCCGGCCGATGCGTCGGCTTGATGATTCCAATGTCGCCTCTCCAAGATTTGAAAGCCATTCTCTGCTCCTACGTTTTGCTTGTTGACGATGCTACGTGTCGCGCCGTCGCTCGGCAACGGCGCGACGCACGCAGAAAAAGGCCACCGCGATGCGATGGCCTTTGATTGCTAACTGGAGCGGAAGACGGGATTCGAACCCGCGACCCTCACCTTGGCAAGGTGATGCTCTACCACTGAGCCACTTCCGCTAGTCTGGAGGCGGATTGTCCCGCCGCAGGGCACATTTTAGCACCGCGTACGCGCTCGTGTCAGCGCTAACTACTCGAAGCCCACTCCGGCAACGCAGTGCGATTGATTGCATCAGGGTTGGCAAGACCGCTGGAAAGCACCGCCTGCATAGCTTCCTGTGGCGACACATCGGTGTCAAAGACCCGTTCCGCGCTAATCACTGCGACCCACCCAGAATTGGGCATCGGTGCAGTTGGGAAGTATACAAACGCATGCAAAACGCCATCTAACTGGGTGAAGCCGGTCAGAAACCCGAGTGTCCATACCTGATCCTTCGGGTACTCAGCCATCACCACGCGGCCGAATCCCTCACCGTTGCCGGTGCCCGAGAACGAATCGGTCATTTTCTTGCCCACGCCGTAGATGACACCGACTCCGGGCAACTTCAGCACCCTTCGTTCGATGCTCCTCGACGCACCGCGGATGAACCGGCTCAAAGCGAACAAGCCTACGACAAAGATCAGGAGTATGAGGGCGAGCAGGCCTACTCCCGGCAAGTTGCGTCCAGCGATGGTTTCGATCCCATGGCCGAGGAAGTCATCGAGGAACGTGAAGATGAACTGCAGGATCACAATCGTGATCGCTAGCGGTACCAAGACGACGACACCAGCAGCGAAGCGAGCAGACAGGAACGCGGCTAGGTGTGAGTACCAGATATGTTCCTCACCGTGGTCGGCCATGGAGGGCACCTCTCCGGTCAGGAAGTGGTGCCGAGGCCCAGACTCGAACTGGGGACACCAGCATTTTCAGTGCTGTGCTCTACCGACTGAGCTACCTCGGCCCAAGGAGCCATGCTAGAGAAGCACGGCGTGGAGTGTCAAGGCGCGTTGGCGCCCTCGACACTCTACGGTCACAGGTCAAATCATTGAGTTACGCGGCTGAGGAACCCTTGCTCTTCAAGAAGAGGAATCCACCGGCGCCGCCGGCCAGAACAACAACAAGGATGATGATCAAGATAATCAATCCGCTACCGCCACCGCCGTCGTCACCAGGTACGAGCGTCGGCATGGGCGCGACGACCGTTGGTGGCGCCATGGTTGGCGTCGCTGCGGGCGCGGGGGCCGTCGCAGTCGGCGTAGCGGTCGCTACGGGACGGGCTGTCGCTGTTGGCGATGGAGTCGCGGTCGGCGGTTCCGGAGGCGTTGCTGTCGGACTGGGCCTCGGCGTCGCAGTTGGCGCCGGGGTGGCTGTCGGCGTTGGTGTTGGTGTTGGCGTCACTGTAACGCCCGGCGGAACCGGAGTAGGTGTCGCCACCTGCTTTACCGCCATCAGTGCGAACACCGAGAAACCACGCGCGGCACCGGTAAACTCTCCCGTGCAAGTCGCAGTATTCCCGAAGAGGGAGCAGTTACCGACGACCGCGAAGATGTTGCCGTCATCGTCAATCTTGGTAATGATGATCGTTTTGCCCGAAGCTTCTCGGCCACGGACCCAGCCCGCGTCCACTTGCATCCGAATGCTGTTGTTTCCCAAGTCGGAATTCTGGATGTTCGTACGGGTCACTTGGATCGTAAAAGCGATGTCGTCCGGGTTCTCAATCACACCGCCTGAAAGGGCGCCGCGTGCGGCCAGCGCAAACACTGCGGTGGAATCCTCTACGAAGGCGTCAGGGTCTTTCGCAAACTGGATCTCAAGCGATGCCCCTTCCGGGAGGTTCTCCAGGCCGACATCAAACGCAACGCCAATCTCGGTGACTTCCGCGCTTCCTCCCGTCAGTTGCCTTGTATCAGGCGCTTCCGGCTCCACAACCAAGCGAGGGCTGTCGAACAAGATATCCAGCGAGCCATCTCCGGGCACCAACGTTACGTTACCGACGATCTTGAGGCCGGTTGCAAGTCTAATCTCGCCGATGCCAACGCCGTCGTTGGTGTTCACCACCATGTTCCCGATGACGAGGTCAACGTCTCCCCTGATGACGGAATTTGCCGTCATCCCGGTCACCTCTAACCGGGTACCTATCTTACCCAGCTCCAACACGTCAATAGTCACCGTACCAGCAACCAACGTGACCGCCCCGGTGCCGCCAGTGGCAAACCCTAATGCGGCATTCAGCGCGCTGCTGCCAGCCACAGTCTCTTCTTCACTGATAACCACCGTGCGTTCTATCGCAAGCTCTTGCTTGCCCCCCACCGCCGCAGGGGTAGGCGTCGGCGCAACCAGCGGGAGCACCACAAACTGACCGGATGGACCATCAGGTACAGAGTCGGTACCAACCACTACCACATATCCGCCAGGCTCGCTACGCGTCACGGTCGCAGTGACAATGGTCTCTGTTAGTGCGGCCAACGTGACAGTGAGCACTTGGTCAATTTCCCCGTTGACGCGAACCGTCACCGGGGAGTTAGTGACCGGCCCCCCCCCCGTTTCCTGCACCGTTATGAAAAGCGTTACCGGTTCAGCAGGTTTTACCTCAGTCGGGATGATGCTCAAGGACAAAGCCGAGACTGCTCCAACCGGATCCCCGCCGCCACCGCCACCGCCACCGCCGCCACCGCCACCGCCACCGCCGCCACCGCCGCCACCGCCACCGCCGGATGACGCAGCCGCCGATAGCACCAACTCCGCAACCGACCCGAGGCAGAAGGGATAGGTAGCCAGACCAGCGGTACCCGCCGCAGGGAATGTTACCCCCGGGCAACTGATACCTGAGGGATTGCTAACGACCCCAATCGTCGCAGCCTCGCCCGCGACGAAGAACGAAATCGCATCCCCGTTTACCCCACCCGTGACACCTGCCTCGCTCGCGTCCGCCGCGACCTGGAAATCATCTGCATTTCCCCGCCCAACCGTGCCTCCACTTCCTGTACGCGGAAGCCCCATGCTGTTGATAATCGATTGCGCGCGGTTGGTGCCGTTTATCTTCGCCTGTATCGAGAGTCCAGCTACCGCTGCGTTTCCCCCAACGACGGCACTGCCCAACACGACCATGGGGGGCTGTGGGATCGCTTGGGCCACCGACGTCCGCGCGAACGTCACGCCCAACGCCAGCACCATAACTGCGAGCAGTACATTTACCGTTCTGTTCAAGTTCATTCGTCCGGCACACTCATGGTGTGCGTATCAGTAGTTCTACGAACACTAAGCCCTCCTGAAGT
>CAUZFB010000106.1:0-4519 GCA_963579135.1 Dehalococcoidia bacterium
TATCACGTTGTCGCAGAGGGGCGCCACGGTGAACGCCGTGAACCCAGGTCCCGCGCCGATGTCAACGCCAACCTTGTAGTGCCTGCCCTCAACGAATTCTCGAAGGTCCACCAAACTGTTACGCATGGTGTGAGTGATGCTGTTTGAGTAGCTCTGAGCCATTCGGCCGAATTGCTCTTGGGAACTGCGCTGTGATCCGGTGGTCACGTTTCCTCCCTCTTCCCGTGGAACGCAAAGGGGGATTCTACCAGCGCGAATACCGAACTTCCTGACGTCTTATGGTGGTGCAGATCACCCGGGATGGCACCCACCTGCTGAAGAACGGCAAAGGCGCCAGCGTGCAACTCCTGAGGCCCGACCAGCACGTCACGCTCAGTATCGACGCGGGGGTCGGGTGAAGTGCTTGCGATGCGCATCCCGGACACCCCGTCAGAAGATCGTTCTGTGGACAAGGACAAGGATAAGAATCAGAGATCGTCGAACGATGGCAAGTCTAAAGGCAAGACGGGGTCGCAAAATGACGCGATGGCGTAGCCATGCTATGCGCACTGCGAGGCGTGCTTCCAGGCGTTCCGCTAGGGCGTCAGAACGACAGCCAAGAGATAACGGCGGTTACTCCGGACACTACGAGCCCTGCGGCCGTCACGATGTCGTTCTCCAGTGTCACCGCGCCGAGGTAAAGCAGCGCGAAACTTGCCACCATCAGCGCCAGCGCAACGTTGCGCATCTTTTTCTTTGTGGCCGTTGAAAGCATGCTTACCTCGTCCAGTTGTCGAACAATGTTACGAGGATTAGGGCCTCGACACCCGTGAGTGCCACGAGCGCGAGTACTGCCACTGTAACTTTGCGGAATATCTGATCCTCTTCGCCAGCCAACCCCACGACTGCGGCTGCCACCAGCACCTTGGTCGGCGCCATCGTCGATCCTACCGAGGCCCCGATAGATTGAATACTGGCTATGGTTACAGGCCCTATCTCGAGCGCACGTGCGGTTTCAACTTGGAGTAGCCCGAACATTACGTTCGAGTTCGTGTTTGACCCGCTCATGAACGCTCCGAGCAGACCGATGAACGGTGAGACGAGCGGGAACACAGGGCCGGACGCGTTGGCTATCCCCTGGGCCAGGAGCACGGTCATACCCGTGTCCGCCATAAGAACGGCCATCATCACCATCAACGAAACGCCGAGCGTCGTAGCGAGCGATTGGTTGTACGTGAGCTTCGCCGCTTCCCACGCGGCTCCTTGCTTCCAGCGCCCAGCCTTTGCTATCGCCAGCGCGCTCAGCAAGACGGAGATGATGATCAGCGGGGCAGGGTGGTTCAGGATGCGGACCGGTGCGTAATCCCGGGCGGCGGCGACCACGAACCCCTCAGCCGTGGTGAACCCGGGGTAATCCAGCGCCAGCATGATGTCCTTGACCGCGTCCTTCACCGGGCCGATCTGGGAGATTACGCTCAACGTGATGAGAAGCATGTATGGCAAGAACGCTAACCAGAACGACATAGGCGCTCTGCCATCGTCGGTCGAGTCGTCAGGTGGCGTGACCCTCTCTTCCTTGGAGAACAATGGAGTGTGTGTCAGCAGCGCGATGGTCACCATGCCGAAGACGGCAGGTACGCTGGACGCAATCTGCGGAGCGCCTAGCCAAGCCATGAGCACCTGAAGTGACGCCATCACTGACCCCGCGATAAGCACCATTACCAGTGACCGGCGGACGTCGTGCAGACCGCCGTGGATTGCCGCTACCGCGATACCCGATGCGATGACGATCGGTGCGAACAGCAGCGCCATGTGCGGGCCGATCACGTCGCCGTCGAATCCGGTAACCAGTTGGATCGTGTAGTACGACGATCCCATAGACCCAAACGTTACAGCCCATCCATGGCCAACCAGCGCCATGGCCGCTGCATGCACCGGCCTGAAGCCCAGCATGATTAACAGTGGCGCTGCGACAGCCACGGGTACCCCGAAGCCGGTGACGCCCTGGATGAAGCTTGCGAAACCCCAGGCAACCAGCAGTGCCTGGGCAAGACGGTCGTCGGCCAACTTCGCCATCGTCCGGCCGATCACACGAATGCCGTCCAGCTTGTCGACGATGTTGAACATGTAGACCGACGTCCACACGATGGACAGCACGAAGAAGGCTAGGCTCAGGCCCTTGGCGCTAGCGATGGCGACGTGGTCAGCGTTCGCACCGAATACCGCGACAGCCAGCGCGAACGCCAGCAGCCAGGCGGCGCCTCCTGCTCGCGGTGCGCTCCACTTGCGCCAGAGGATGGTCGCGATGAGGAGTGCGACTGGCAGCGAGGCGAGAATCCAATTGACGACGTTGAGCTCAGGACCGAGCAAGGCCTGTCCTCCTGTGACTGAACCGCAATCTGGTGGGCGCGGGCAGCATATCGGCGACCGGTTCGCCCCGCAACCGCTTCGCCGTCCGGTATGCGCTGATCCATGCCTTCGCGACGCCTGCGTAATGGGGGCCGCGGTGTATCCTTGTCGGGTTCCCTCCTTCCTTGAAAATCACCCCCGTGTGTACGTTAGGAATCATGACCCTCACTTTCCGCGAACGACTCGAGCAAGGCCCCATCCTGGGCGACGGAGCCATGGGTACGCAGCTCTATGCGCGAGGAGTGGATGTTCGTCCCCTTGATAGAGCGAACCTAACTGCTCCTGATGTGGTGAAGGCCATCCACCTGGAGTACCTGCACGCGGGTTCTGAAGTTATCCAATCCAACACTTTTGGCGCCAATGCCGCTCGGCTCACGGCTGAGGGTGCTGGGGCCGACTTCGACGCCGTGAATCGCGTGGGTGTCAGGTTGGCTAAAGAGGCCAGAGAGCTTGCAGGCCAGCCCATCTGGATCGCGGGAACAATGGGGCCGTTGGGCCACCAAGGCGCGCCCATCGGAGCCCTCGACGCGGCGCTCGCCCATAACGCATTCGCTCGGCAGGCGGCCATTCTTGCCGACGAAGGCGTGGATCTGTTTACGCTTCAAACCTTCACCGCGCTGAGCGAGCTACGGATCGCTATAGAGGCCGTCCGTTCTGTATCTCAGCTGCCGATCGTGACGGAAATGACGTTCACTCTGGAGGGCGTCACTCCGGCTGGCGACACGCCGGAAGAGATCGCCCTCGTTCTTTCCGACAAGGACGTAATAGCGTTCGGTGGCAACTGCAGCGTTGGTCCTGACGTGCTGATGCAGGTGGTCGAGCGCATGGCCGCGGTCGTTGACGTACCGCTGACGGCGGAGCCGAACGCGGGCCTTCCCGAATACGTGGACGGTAAGCTTGTGTATGCGGCCGGCCCTGAGTACTTTTCCGAGAGCGCGCGGAACATCGTCGAAGCCGGCGCCGTCCTTATCGGTGGGTGCTGTGGCACCACACCTGAGCATATCTCCCACGTGCGGGACGCTATCCGAGGCGTGCGCACCGCTCGCCATCACCAACCCACAGCGTCGCGCCCCGCGCAGGTCCCGGCCAGCTCCACCGTTTCAGTAGCCCGCCCCGTTGCGACTGGATTGGCGGCCAAGCTTGCGGCGGGAGAGTTCGTCGTCACCGCAGAGCTTTCACCGCCCCGGGGGTTCGACATCACCGCGACGTTGGAGAAGTTGAGACCCGTTGCTGCGCGTCTTGCGGCGGTGAACGTGGCAGACAGCCCACGGGCTCAAGGTCGTATGAGCGCGCTCGCTACGTGCAGCCTGATCCAATCGCGCCTGGGCATCGAGACCGTCATGCACCAGGCCATTCGGCACCGGAATCTGCTCGCATTGCATTCTGACCTGCTCGGCGCGCACGCCCTTGGGGTCCGAAACGTGTTCACCGTGATGGGCGACATTCCACTTTCGGGGGACTACCCGCAAGCAACCGCTTTGGCGGATATCACTGCGTCGGGGATGATCAAGCTCATCGCGGGATTCAACGAGGGGATCGACGGTGGCGGGAGGCCCATCGAACAGGCCACGTCATTTCTTATCGGGGGCGCGTTCAACGTGACGTCCAACAACCTCGACAAGGAATTGCGCGTTCTCGATCGCAAGATTGAAGCGGGCGCCCATTTCCTGCTCACCCAGCCAGCCTACGATCCCGAAGCAGTCGAGCGAGTCGCGGCACGCCTTGGAGGATTCCCCCTTCCCGTGATCCTGGCGGTGCTCCCGCTGCGCAGCGTGCGACATGCTCGATTCTTGCACCACGAAGTACCTGGCATCACCATCCCCGATGCCGTTATGGGACGCATGGAACGGGCGGGGGATGCAGGGGCCGCAGAGGGCATTGCGATCAGCCGTGAGTTGATAAGCAGCATGCGGAGCCGGATCGCGGGGGTGTATTTCATCCCTCCGTTCGACCGTTTCCAAGTGATCGCCGAAACGCTCGACGGGCTCGACATCTCACCTGCGGGCGCGTGACGCCGCCAGATCCGCACCTCTATACTTATCTCTGCACTCCAATTCTGGAGCGCTTTCTCGTGGGGCCGTAGCTCAGTTGGGAGAGCACCTGCTTTGCATGCAGGGGGTCAGGGGTTCGA
>CAUZFB010000107.1:0-4411 GCA_963579135.1 Dehalococcoidia bacterium
CCAGACCCCGGCCCCGGGGAGCGCGCTCAACCAACCAACGGGCTAGGTCGTGCGGGACTGGCCCTCGCGCCGTATTATGCCGCGAGCGGTCAAGGTTGCTGGGCCTCTTCCGCAGCCTTCGGACGTCCCATTTGTTAGGAGCACCTCGATGAGTGATGCGGATTCCGTAGAGTTGGTGGAGACCAAGTTCTCCAGGCGGACTTTCATCAAGGGTGTGATCGCCGTTGGCGCGACCGCATCAACGACCAGCCAGTTCCTTGGCCGCCCGGGTCTGGCGTCAGCCCAGACCATGCCGGGTGCGGCCGAACGCCTGATTACCCTGCGCGTGAACGGCCAGGACCGTCCGGTGGACATTCTGCCGAACGAGACGCTGGCGATGACGCTCCGATATCGACTCAACCTCACCGGCACCAAGCTCGGCTGTGACCGAGCGGAATGTGGTGCGTGCACGGTGTTGGTCGATGGAGTCAACCAGTATGCATGCTCGATGCTTACCCATCAGGTACGTGGCAGAGCGGTCACTACCATCGAGGGCCTCCAGGATGCAGAGACCGGCGAACTCAGTACCGTACAGCAAGCCGTTGTCGAAGAGGGGGGCTTCCAGTGCGCGTTTTGTGCTCCGGGTTTCATCATGAGCATGACCGCCATGCTCGACGAGAACCCGACGCCGACCCGCGAAGAGGCCGCACAGGCGTTGTCAGGCAATCTCTGCCGGTGCGCCGACTACGACAAAATCCTCAACTGCGCGATGCGAGCTTCTGAACTCGCACAGCGCGCCTAGGAGGAGATCGATATGGCCGAGAAACTGATTGGAACCGACATCGCGCCCCCGGATCTCATCGCGAAGATCACGGGTCGAGCCAAGTACTCGGAAGACTTCCGCCGCGACGGCATGGTCTTCGCCAAACTCCTCCTCAGTCCGATGCCGCACTGCCGAGTTCGAGGCGTCGACGCGACGCGTGCTCTGGCAATGCCAGGTGTCGTAGGCATTCTCAGAGCGGAGGACGTTCCGCAGCGAGATGGACCCCGCGAGGCGGTTCTCACCGACGAGCCGCATTACGAGGGCGAGCCCATTCTCGCGATTGCTGCCGAAACCGAAGAACTCGCGGCCGCAGCCATCGAGATGATCGACCTCGATCTCGAGCCGCTCCCATTTGTGATCGACCCGCTCGACTCGCTTCGTCCCGGTGGGCCGAACGCATATTCGGAGGGAAACCGGTTCGCGGACGATGAGTGGACCGATGTGAAGTGGACCGAGGCAGACTTCGAGGCCATCGATGCTGGCCAAATGCCCGATGCCCAGGCCGTCAGTGAATGGAGCAAGGGCGACCCCGATGCTGCGTTCGCTGCGGCGGACGTCATCATCGACGAACAGATCGTGCACCAGTCGCTTACACACGATCCCATGGAGCCGCGCTCCACTATGGCCTATTGGGAGAACGGCAAACTCTACGCTCACGTATCAACCCAGAGTGCCCAGAGGACGAAGTTCGGCCTGGCGCGGGCCCTGGATATGGATCCCGAAAATGTGATTCTTGTCGCCGAGTACTGCGGCGGTGGGTTCGGGTCCAAGATCTCAGGTTCCACCATCATGCAGCTCCCGGCGTTCTTCTCGCGGAAGATCAACCGGCCGGTCATGCACCGCGTGACCCGGGCTGAAGAGCACTACTATGGTCGCGCACGCCCCGGCTTCCAGTCATGGGTGAAGATGGCGTTTCAAGCAGACGGTAAATGCACGGGGATCGACCTCTTCATTGTGGAAGAGGGTGGCGCATACGGGTCGGGGGACAACGGCTCTGCCGGGATGATCGCCGACCTCGTCTACACGCCGCAGAACATGCGCTTCCGTTCAGTATCGATGTATACGAACACGCCGCCCAAGGCTGCTCAGCGCGGACCGGGTGGCGCACAGATCATCTCGATGCTCGAGCCGATGCTGGACAAGGCCGCTCGAGAGCTGGGGATCGATCGATACGACATCAGGATGCTCAACGCACCCGAGGGCGATGTGGTATTCGGGCCGCGCGACTCGACGCTCACGAGTGTTCATGCCAAGGAGGCGCTCGTGATGGGCGCCGAGATGTTCGACTGGCAGGGCAAGCTGGAGCTGTCGGGTCGGCAAGAAGGCACGAAGGTCACCGGGATCGGGATCGGACTGTCGCCTTATACGGCGGGTTCTCGCGGCTTCGATGGCCTCATGATGATCCGCCCGGACGGAAAGCTGTACGTCCACCAGGGCATCGGTAACCTCGGCACGCACTCGATTGCCGACACGGCTCGCCCTGCAGCTGAGATCCTCGGACTCAATTGGGATCAAGTCGAGATCGTATGGGGCAACTCGAGCCAAGGTATGCCGCGCAGCTCCGTGCAGGCGGGCTCTCAAACGACCCACGCGCACACTCGTGCGAACCACGCCGCGGCCATGGACGCGCTGGATAAAATCCAGCGCCTGGCAGCCCGACGAATGGGCGGATCACCCGGCGCGTATAGCGTGGACAACGGCAGGGTGTCAGGACCAGGTGGCAGCATGACATTTGCTCAGATCGCGCAGGCTGCGATTGCCGCAGGTGGTGCGTTCGATGGCCACGACCTCCCGGAAGATATCCATCCAGAGACGGTGCCCGCCGCCGAGGGTTTGGCCGGGACAGGGCTCATGGGCGTCGCCAAAGACAACTACGGTGGTGAGGGCGGGATCTACTCGTGGGTTGCTGGCTTCGCGTTGGTCGAACTCGACATCGAAACGGGCGTCGTAGACCTCAAGGAATACGTCGGCATCACGGACTGCGGCACGGTGATCCACCCGCGAAGTCTTGGTGCTCAGGTCTTGGGCGGGAGTATCCAAGGCATGGGTATGGCCATGACCCAACGCTGGGTCTTCGATCCGCAATACGGCGTACCGTTCGCGAAGCGTTTTTACACGGCTCGCCCTCCTGGCATCCTCGACGTGCCGCCTGATTTGAAGTGGGGCGCTGTCGGAATTCCAGATCCACAGTCTCCCGTCGGAGCGAAGGGGATCGGTGAACCCCCTGTCGGCGCAGGCGCAGCCGCTCTTACGACGGCCGTCGCGGACGCGATGGGTGGCCAGTGTCTGTGCCGCACACCGCTGACACCCGACATCATTCTTGCGGAACTCGAGGGTCGCGAACGCGCCCACGGCCGCCTCGACCAGCACGTCGGTTAGGAGAAAAGAACATGGCAATCATCAGAGATATGATTCCGGCATTCGATCTCCTTCAGCCGACGAACGTGGATGACGCGTTGGCGCTTCTCGCCGAACATGGTGAAGAGGCATGGGTGCTCGCAGGCGGTCTCGACAGCTACGACTGGTTCAAGGACCGGATCAAGAAGCCCAAGGTGGTTATCGATCTCGGAGCTGTGCCCGAGATGACCGGCATACGCGACGTAGAGGGCGGGCTCGAAATCGGTGCGATGACGACGCTCACTGAAGTGGTCCGACACGCTCGCGTGAGGAATGAGTATGCGTTGCTCGCGGATGCGGCGGAGCACGTCGCGACGCCTCAGATTCGAAACCAGGGCACGGTGGGTGGAAACGTGGCCCAGGATACGCGGTGCTGGTACTACCGGAGTGGCTGGCCGTGTTATCGGGCGGGTGGAAATACCTGTTATGCTGCGGCACCGAAGGCGATGAATCGCGAGCACTGCATCATGGGTCGTTCTAGGTGTGTTGCCGTGAACCCATCAGACACGGCACCTGCGCTGATCGCGCTCGATGCGAAGATGATCGTGCGCAATGAGAGGCGCCCTGGCGTTCATGACGCGGAGGATTTTTTCATCGGGCCGGCCATCGACATCACACGCATGACGGTCCTGAAGTCGGAAGACTTGTTGACCCACATCCACATTCCTGCGGTGTGGGCCAACGCGAACTTCTACTACGAGAAGATTCGCGACCGTGGGTCTTGGGACTTTCAGCTCGTGAGCGTCGCCGCGGCTTTTCAGGTGTCGGGAGGCACGATCTCGGACGCGCGCATCGCCGTGAACGGCGTGGCTCCTTATCCAGTCCGCCTCGACGCCGTCGAGCGTTTGGTCATCGGGAGCAACGGCGATGAATCGGTCGCGACGGCGGCAGGAGAACTCGCGGTTGAAGGTGCGCGTCCACTCCGTCATAACGACTACAAGATTCCAATGATGCGGAATCTCGTTCGCCGCGCTGTCCGGAGTGCTGTCTGATGGAATTTTGGCGCACTGCGGCGAATCCGTGGGGTCAGGGTGTGCTGATCGGGGTGTCTTGGGACCTCATGTGGGCTGCGATTATTGCCGCGGTGCTCTTCGTCGTTGGCCACGCAGTGTGGATCAAGACGCGCCCCGCGGTAGAACATTCGACCGAGAGTCCCGACGCTGCCGGACTCCCAGATAAAATCCAGAGACATTCTTTGGCCGCGAGGCTTTT
>CAUZFB010000108.1:0-4142 GCA_963579135.1 Dehalococcoidia bacterium
CAAGCCCCCCGACCTTTTGTCTGGTCCGCCACTGCCGACCAGATTATTCGTAAGGTCTCTAAATGTAAAACTATTTTAGAGACACTACACTAGTTGACGGTTGGCGCATTTGCGAAGTTCCCGTGTCATGGATCAACCGCGCCCCAGACATGGGAGCTTCGTCATTCAACCTCCTGAAAGTGGGGCCAGGCTATCTGTCTGCCGCCGTCCGGATTCTTCTGAGCTCATCACGAAAGCAGGAGCAACTGCGGCCGAGTTTCTACGATCCGCCCTCTCCAAAGCCCAAAGGGAAACTAGCAGGGTGACAACGTTCACCGGAAAAGGTCCTCTCTTCGAACGCCTTCAGAGATTCCTTCAACTGTCGCAGGATAATCCGATTCTAGGTGTAATTGAGAGACAGCCGCTGCTTTCCGCGCTCGTTTGCACTCTGCCGTACTTGGTCATCGCCTATTTGGTTTGTGAGGCCAAGATGCTCTGGGATGATGAATTCTTCACGGTGTATATTGCGCGGTCACCCACATTAAAAGACATCTGGACCGCGCTCGAAACGGGAGCGGACCAGCACCCGCCATTTTTCTACATCCTCACACACTTCTCCATCCGTCTTGTGGGTGAGTCCCACCTCGCTTTCCGACTGCCCGCAATAATTGGAGTCTGGATAATGAGTATGTGCTTGTTTGCATGGGTCTCACGTCGAACCTCAACAATATTTGGGCTCGCTGCGATGTTTTTTGTCCAAGCAACAAGCGCACTTGACTATGCATGCGAAGCGAGAGGGTATGGCCTCATGTTAGGGTTCAGCGGACTGTCCGTCTTGTCATGGCAGCTTGCTGGTGAAGCGCGGTGGAGAAGACTGGCTCCCCTCGGAATTGCGACAGGCCTAGCGGGCGCTGTCGCGAGTCACTACTACAGCCTGCTGGTCGTCGGTCCGCTAGTGCTCGGTGAACTCGTTAGGTCGGCACTCAACAGACGGATTCACCCGACCGTCTGGTTAAGCTTTCTTGCACCAGTAGTTCCTCTAGCTATAGCAGCACCGTTGATTGAAGCTGCTCAAGGCTATTCAACTACGTTCTGGGCTTGGCCAATGTGGCGTCAACCGTTGACATTCTATGCGGGTACTGCTGGGCTGAGCCTGTCGATCCTTGTCATTCTTGTAACCCTAGGCATTGTCGCGTTTCTAGTACCCAGGTCAAAGGGGACCGATTCAGATACCCACAGCTCGGAAGAAGGGCAGCAGGTTGCTGAGATGGTAGTCGCGATAGGCCTTCTGGCATTGCCTCTCGCTGGGGAGGTCGTAGCAAAACTTGCGACCAACGCCTGGACTTCTCGATACTTTTTGAGCAGTCTATTTGGTCTTGGCATCGTGCTTGGCCTCGCTATGGATTACATGTTCTCTAGAAGACGTGCCGTTGGCTTAGTTGTGGTCAGCGCGCTGGCAATCGTTCTATGTCTGCGAGGCTACCTGACGGTGGTAGAGCACACGGCCATAGTTCGTCAGTGGAGCAATCACGCAAAGTTTCTGACAAGTTCCACAACCGACGGGGAACCAGTATATGTTCCGGAAGTCACAGCCTTTCATCGATTGTCGTATTATGCACCGCGAAGTCTAGCAGGGCGTTTAGTTTATCCATCTGATCCTTCTAGCGCTCGAAAGTACTTGAATCATGACACAATTGACAAAGGACTATTGGCGCTCCGGCCCTGGTTTCCTCTGCGTGTTGTGGAGTATAGTCGCCTTGCCGATAACGTGCCCAGCTATTATCTGTACGGCCGTGGTTATAATAAATGGGTATGGTTCTATTACCGGTTAGGCTATGAAGACGTGCAAGCGACATTTGTCGACCTACTTGACGAGCGGATGCTGATGCACGTTAAGCAGAGAGAGGGCCCAGAGACTGGCAAACATGAACCACTCACAGCATTGCACAAACCTCTGGAACTTTCTTACGGTACCGTCATCGACGATCAAGGACCGTCACTGTGCCGAGAATGGACGGGAGATGAGATTTGCTCGTACTTTCCCTAGATGAGACCTCGGTGTGACCAAGGATAATTTTGCATCGGCTCATCAGCGCACAAGGTTTGCTCGGTTTCGACCATACGAGTCATGGAAGTGATAGTGCCAAATGACCGAACCCAAGGGGTGCTGTCTCTGGGGCGTCCTATCAAGGAGAAGCTCGCAACACCAGATAGATGGACCCGTCTCCCCGGCCGCCACCCAACTAGGCACGCCGCCAACAAGCGAAGATCGCATACACGAACTGAGTTCACGGACAGTGATCAATCTTGAGCGGCGATCGCTAGACGGGCCAAGCAAAAAGGGTACAGCCACGACTGGCTCACTGCGCTGTCGCACGTCTCAGCGACAGCCGTGGCAGCTCACGTGATCAACAAATTGCGGCCGGTTCGGGACACCAGGTCGGATCCGCGAGAGAAACTGTACTCTGGCAACCGGGCTCGGTTGAAGACAAGTATTTCCACCCGCAAAGCTGTGCCGGTTATCCTTGCGGTCCTCAGCATTCTACTCACTCTTGGGGCCTTCGAACTCGTTCTCTGGATGATAGGCTATTGGCCCGCCCTACACAGCGGTTGGCTACTGCAATACCCCTCCTTACGAGTACCTGATCGAAGCGTTATTCTTGTCCCGCCCTGGCTGTTGTGCGGTGACCACTATGCCACCGATCCGGACCAGCGGGTTGTACTTGGGATAGGGGATTCTTTTACCGAGGGCGTGCCGGTCGAACCCCAGTATCAGTACCTGACTTTGCTTGAAGAATACCTGACCGACGCGGACGGCACGCAGGCTCGGGTGATCAACGCGGGTATCGGGGACTCTGGCCCCGATCAACAGCTCAGGCTTCTGACGGACCATATTCTGCCCAACGTGCGTCCGGCAATCGTGATCTGGGAGCTTTACGCGAATGATCTCCAGGATAACTACGTGATGCCAACGTATGAGATTGATGGTGGCCGGCTTTCGCCACTCGACGGAGCCTGGAATTGGCTCTATCTGCGCCACGGCCTTTATCTCCGAGCACCCCTACCCGCATGGATAAAGGAACGCAGTCATGTGTTCCGCCTCTTGCTAAAGGCTACCGAAGCAGTCGGAGAGTGGGCGATTCCCAGCGAATACACGAATGATCCGTCAGCTTGGAGCTTGAAAAAGCTTCGGTTGGAACTCCTAGAGTTCAACACGTTGGCAAGCGAATACGGCTTTAGACCATACGTGATGCTCATCGCGCCAGAGGCGGTCTATCTTGCACGAAAGGACCCGAACTGGGCCAATGACTGGAAGGTACGTGACTACCATAGGATTGGCGAAGTTCTCGATAATCAGCCGAGCGTTGTCCACGCGTGGTTCCCGAAGGCGGATCCGAAAGAAATCTTCACGGATAGTAGCCGCGACACGGGTGGACGTGGCAATCACCACTTCAGTGAAGCTGGCTACGCCCTGGTCGCGGAGACGCTTGCCGCCCGGATTCTTGGCGACGAGCGACGCAACTCTGCGCGATGATTCCGTCGGAAGTAGCCTCGGGTCGTACAAACGCCGACCGGTGACGGTGAAACGCTCAAGCCGTTTCTGTTACTCCGACACAGTTGTCATGAGGTCCGTGTCCTTCGCTAAGACTCCGTCTTCGATCGACATTAGGGACCGGATCGTTCAACGATCCGGTCTTCTGGGTATTGTTGGGGCATGCCGCTGGAGCTGGTGAGAACGGCACTGCCTCTCCTCGTCCGCCCGCTTGACGGCTAGGGCTGGGCCGCAGCCTGGCCACCAAGGTTCCCCCGGCCGCGAGCAGGACTAAGCCCCGCGAAACAAATCACATAACCACTCGCTCCCGGATTAGTCTTGGGATCACTACTGTCCGGCTGATAAGGGGTGGGCGGCCTGCAACTGGTTGTAGAAGAGTGGGTTAGGTGTTGTTTTTTCTTGCCGCGATTTGAACGGCGGTGCGCCGTTTGAGCGACATCCGTCCTGAGCCGACAATGGCTCATGAATCTGGGCCTGCCTGCGGTGCTCGCATTGGCGGTTGCCGTATTCGTCCTTCCACCGTTACTGACGGGAGCGCCGTGGTCGGAGTGGCTCTATCGCGCCCTGGTCCTGCTTGTGATTAGCTGCCCGTGTGCACTCGTTATCTCGA
>CAUZFB010000109.1:0-4118 GCA_963579135.1 Dehalococcoidia bacterium
AACAGTACGTCGTATGGATGGGCGGGGTGCTCCGTGGTGACATGGGTGAATCGTTCCTCCGAGGCGACTCGATCTCCGCCATTATCGCGAAACGCGGTCTGCTGAGTGCAGAGATAGCGGTTCTGGCCGTCCTGATTGCGTGGATCATTGGCCTCCCCGCCGGGATCATCGCCGCAGTCAAACCGAACTCCATCCTCGACGGCTTCACATCGACCGTTACCGTTTTCTTTCTGGCGATTCCTGGCTTCTGGTTCGCCCTGTTGATCGTGGTGGCTGGTATCTTATGGTTCGGGTATAAGGCCCCGATCACAAATATTCCCCCCTGGGTGGATCCATGGCGGAATTTCCAGATGGTGATCGGGCCGGCTTTTGTCGTCGGGGTTGGCGCGGCGGCGTTTATCGCGCGCATCACACGTTCAGCCATGTTCGAAGTGCTGCAGGAGGACTATATTCGGACCGCGCGGGCCAAGGGTCTTGTATCTAGGTTGGTACTCGTCCGACACGCCTTTCCGAATGCGCTGATCTCAGTAGTCACCGTCAGCGGACTGTTGCTCGCTTTCAGCATGGGGGGTGCCATCACCGTTGAGATCGCATTCGTTGTACCTGGACTCGGAAAGACACTCAGCCAGGCGATCATCGCTCGCGACTTCCTGATGGTTCAAAACCTGACACTTGTTTACGCGGGGGTCTTCATCCTGGTGAACCTGCTAATTGATCTGACTTACGGGCGACTTGATCCGAGAATCCGGCTGACGGACTAACACGAAGGGGCAACGTAGTTGCGAGACCGAGTAACGGAAAACGAACCATACACTGGAGATGATGTTAAGGTTGCCAGTAGCAGCCGAACGTTCGTCGCGCAAAATTTCACGAAATGGTACTGGGGCCTCCGAGGCTTCGCCCGCCAGCGCCCGGTCTCGGCGTTCTGGCTTGCTATTTCTGTGTTTCTGATACTGATGGCGATCTTTGCTCCGTTGATTGCGCCGCACGAGCCGAATAAACCGGATTTCTTGAACATCAAGACGGAACCCAACCGCAGCGACATTTTTGGGACCGACCAACTGGGACGAGACTATTTCAGCAGGACCATTTTTGGTGCTCGAGTATCGCTGCTCATCGCGTTCACGTCGGTCGCCCTTGGTACCGCGATTGGAGGGGTTTTAGGGATTCTTGGAGGCTACCTAGGTGGGACATTCGATCTGATTTCCCAACGTTTCCTGGAAGTCCTCATGGCGGTGCCCGGTCTCTTATTGGCGATCATCCTAGTATTGAGTATGGGGGCAGGTGCGTCTGCCGTCATTATCGCAATCGCTGTCACGCGTCTCCCGACAACTTCTCGCGTACTCCGCGCCGAGACCATGTCGATCAAGGAAACGCAATATATCGACTCGGCCCGCAGTATCGGTGCTTCTCCTTTACGTGTGATGATTGTGCACGTGGCACCCCAGACTGTGGCATCATTCATAGTGATCTTCACTGCCAGTCTCGGGACTGCCATTCTGACCGAAGCCAGCCTTGGATTCCTGGGCTTGGGGATCGCGCCACCCACGGCGACCTGGGGTGGGATGCTGGGAGAGGCGGCGGTAACACTGATCCCGGACTGGTGGATGGTGTTATTCCCAGGCATGTTCATTACGCTCACGGTGCTCGCGTTCAACCTGTTCGGTGATGGCCTGCGAGACGTGCTGGATCCGAGGGCGCGTGGCCGAATCTAGATGAATCCAACAGCTCACAAAACTGATTTGCAATTCCCTACCGACATGGATTTAGATGGCACCCGACCGTTGCTTGAGGTTAGGAACCTCAGAACGTCCTTTTTCGGGAGAGGCGAAGAGGTCAGGGCGGTTGACGACGTATCGTTCTCCCTGAAAACGGGCGAGACGCTGGGCCTGGTCGGCGAGAGCGGATGCGGGAAGAGCGTGACCGCGTTATCGATCTTGCGCCTCGTACCGGAGCCGCAGGGCAAAATCCTGGGTGGTGAGGTGTGGCTCGATGGTGTGGACCTCCTGTCACTGCCCGATGAGGGCATCCGCGCCGTGCGAGGGTCTCAGATCGGAATGATATTCCAGGAGCCTATGACCTCGCTCAACCCAGTGCTGTCTATCGGCCGGCAGTTGACCGAAACGCTCGAGATACACCTGGGAATGACCAAACATGCAGCGAAAGACCGCGCCGCCGAGTTGCTGAACATGGTGGGTATCCCGGATGCTACGAGTAGATTATTAGACTATCCGCACCAACTCAGTGGTGGACAGCGCCAGCGGGTGATGATCGCAATCGCCCTGAGCTGTGACCCGAAGCTAATCATCGCCGATGAGGCCACTACGGCGCTCGATGTTACGATTCAGGCTCAGATACTCGAGCTTCTGGCCCGGCTGACCGACGATCTCGGCACGGCTTTGATGATCATCACGCACAATCTTGGGGTCGTGGCGCGCTACGCAGACCGCGTCAACGTGATGTATGCAGGCAAGATTCGGGAATCAGGAAGCGCCGACGAGATTTACGACACCCCCAGGCACCCGTACACAGTTGGGCTTCTTGATTCCGTACCCCGCCTCGATCGGCCCAAGGGCAGTCGGCTAAAGTCAATTGAAGGTGAAATCCCTGACCTTGCAAATCTCCCGACCGGCTGCGCCTATCGTCCACGGTGCACCTACGCAGTCGACCGGTGCGCTGCCGAAAATCCGCCTCTGGCGAAGGTAGGTGACAGCCATGCCTCTGCCTGCTGGGAATGGCCTCGCCTCGCTGAAGAACAGGGTCAAACGGTGGTGAGTTGACAGAGGTAGCCAACTCCCCGGACAGTGCCGGCGCCCCGGTGCCGTCGACATCCCGCGGCGGGCAAGACTCCGATGTCATCCTCGATATCCGCAATCTGAAAGTCCATTTCCCGGTCAGGCGGGGCTTCATCATTCGGCGGCAAGTCGGCGCCGTCAAGGCCGTGGATGGCGTCAACTTAACGATTCGAAGTGGCGAGACGGTTGGCCTGGTGGGGGAGAGCGGATCTGGCAAGACTACTATCGGCCGGGCCATCCTGCGATTGAACAAGGTGACGACTGGTGAGATCGACTTCTTTGGCCAGGATATAACCACGCTTGATGGGTCAAAGCTTAGGCGAGTCAGACGTCACCTGGGCACGGTGTTCCAGGATCCTTACGGCGCTCTGAACCCTCGATTGACTGCGGGAAGAATCATCGGGGAGCCTTTGATCGTTCACGGTCTGACCAAGAACAAGCAAGACTACGAGGAACAGGTTGGGCAATTGTTGGAGACGGTCGGCTTGAACCGGTCGATGGCGAGCCGGTACCCTCACGAGTTCAGTGGAGGCCAACGGCAGCGGATCGGTGTGGCGAGAGCAATTGCCGCGAAGCCGAATCTTCTGGTGCTTGACGAGCCTGTGTCGGCCCTGGACGTGTCGATCCAGGCGCAGATCATCAACCTTCTCGATGATCTGCAGTCCGAATTCAACATGGCATACCTTTTCATCGCCCATGACTTGTCCGTGGTGCGCCACATCAGTGATAAGGTAATGGTGATGTACTTGGGCAAGATAGTCGAGGTCGGCGACCCGGACGAGTTGTACAACAATCCACTCCACCCGTATACGCAGGCTCTTTTATCTGCGGTGCCACTGCCGAATCCCAGGATGGAACGCCAGCGTGAAAGGATAGTGCTGCGCGGCGACATACCGAGCCCGTTGACACCGCCTGCTGGCTGTGTATTCCACACTCGTTGCCCGATCGCTGTTGAGGCATGCAAGGGTGTCCGAGGGCCGTTTGCGGACAACGAGGGAGGTGTTCCCGATTTGCGCGAAATCTCAGCCGGACACTGGGCGGCATGCATAAAAGTATAATGATGGGTACACTGTTTTTCAGAGGAAGATGACAAGACTCGCCGATTGCCTCGCTGGTGAACATATGTATACGCAGGGGTGCAGCCAAAACAAATAATCTGCGAATAGTGGTATGCGCGTGTAGGCTGACAATCTCATTAACGACCGACACAATGCGTGCCGGAAGAAAGTGGAAAACTTAATGCTGAAGACCGAAGTCCAACAATACGGGCTTGATACTCGAAAACTCGGTGGCTACTACGGAGTTGACCGGAACGCAGCGATA
>CAUZFB010000110.1:0-4046 GCA_963579135.1 Dehalococcoidia bacterium
TTCATCTTCAGTCATCTGCATCGCGAAGTATTTTAAGGACACCCATAAATTCTTGATGCTCAATCTGCGGAATTTACCCAAAAGGACCGCTAACTTTATGGGTGCCTCAAACAGTGATCATCTACCTGCGCAGGTCCGACCACGGTTCCGCTGACGATTGTGGGGCGGCCCTCGGCGAATCCGTCTCGTCAATTCACGCATAATTAAAGTAACTGTCACGCGAGCTGTTGCGGGTATCATGAACCCCCATCCAGACCATGAGCGCGAGGCTACATCATGAGCAGAGTTTTTTCGGTCCACGTGGCGATGCTGTACCTGTGCTGCATCGGCGCGGTACACGCAGACTCGTCGACCCACGCGTTTGTACTGGGATCGATCGAAGCAGAGGCGGGGACGACAGCTTCCGGCTACCTGGAGGTGCCTCGAGGGGTAGATCAGGCTACCCGCATTCCGGTATCCGTTATCCACGGTGCTCGTCCCGGTCCTACTCTGGCGTTGGTCGCCGGTACCCATGGGTACGAGTATCCGCCTATCACCGCACTGCAGCGGCTGAGGGGGTCACTGGATCCTGCCAGGCTCTCCGGCACCATCCTCATGGTGCACGTGGCCAACCCGCCCTCATTCTTGGGTCGAACCATTTACACCAGTCCTGTAGATGGCAAGAACCTCAACCGGGTGTACCCGGGAAAACCCGACGGAACGATTAGTGAGCGAATCGCCCACACCATCACTACCCAGGTCATTGAGCGGGCCGATTATCTTGTGGATATGCACGGGGGTGACGGCAACGAGATTCTTCGCCCTTACATCTACATGCCGGTGACCGGCAACGGCGAACTGGATGCGAAAGTCCGCGGCATGGCCCTGGCTTTCGGCCTGGACCATATCGTCATTGATCCGGCCCAGCTGGCCGATCCGGCGGCCTCGGTGTTCACCGACCAGACCGGGCTGAGCCGTGGCATCCCAGCCATTACCACCGAGACCGGACAGATGGGTTCCAACGATGACTACTGGGTGGACCTGGCCCGGGACGGGGTCATGAACCTGATACGCCACCTGAAGATGATTGACGAGAAGGAAATTCCGAACCAGGGCGTGGTCTGGCTAAAAGACTATGAAGTCATTCGTGCCCAGGCAACCGGCGTGTTTCAAGCCTCGGTTCGGGACGGCTATGCCGTCGCGGAGGGAACGTTGCTAGGCGAACTACTAGACCTGTTCGGGGAACCAATCATGGACATTCGAGCCCCCTTCGCCGGCGTGGTCAACTACGTGGTGGGCACGCCCCCGGTGAGCGAGGGAGAGCCCCTGGCGATGATCAGCAAGATTGCCGAGTAGATGCACCCATTGAGCGTAAAGTCTGGCACACGAATAGAGAGGTTCTTTATCCGCAACCACCGGTCAGCCCCTACATCTCGGGAGGATGTAGCGCACCTTATCAGTCCAATCTGAGTTCTTCGCGTCGCACAAAAATCCTGTTTGGACGGTTATCTCAATGTTATTTTTTCACAACGGATCGACTAAAAAAGGCGGCATGGTCTATATCAAGGTCCGCTTGTGATCGAAAGCAGCCGCTGGGGTTGAGTGGCGAGTGATCGGTATGCCCGAAACCGGCCGCTCAGGTGGTAGTATTTCTTACTTTCTGAGAGGCTGCTTGTGACCCAAAGCAGCCGTATGCTCAAATCTACAAACGTCGTTTTCTTGGACTCTGTCCTGAGCAAAATTTAAATGCGAAAACTCGGTTTACTGTTATTGCTTGGAGTTTCGTCTGCAATGCCCGAATCAACCGATGGTTGATTCAAATACTCGAATCTCAATTAATTGAGCGTGGCGTCGAGTTCAATTCGACCGAATATCCAATTTCTACAGAAGTCTGGGAGATAAACGACAATGGAATCGAGGCGGTCGGAGCTTTCCCCGAAAACTGATCGCGAGCGGCGGCCTTTGGCCGAAAGCAGACCCTCAGTATTTTCTTTTTCTCATGATCGGAACGTCCGCTTTCGGTAAATGCAGACAGCGCTGCATCAATCTAATAGACTTCCTTTAATACTGATTAGGGGGAGTAATTCATATGCGGAATCTGATATTTGCCGTTCTCTTCATTCTGTCTGCGGACTGCTTTTCACAGAATGTACCGCCACGCTTAACTATGGAATGGGAAGTGCTGGCGGAGCATCTTGTTGGGCAGCTTGACCTTCAGCCTGGTGAGCGTTTTATGGCGGTCGCGCACCCCGGGCTCTTCGATGACTTAATACCGCACTTGCGCTACGAGGTAATGAAAGCCGGGGGTGTGGATTTGGGCGTCATTGATGTGCTCGCTGAGCCTGTTTCCGAATTGTGGAACACGACGGTACTTCGTGATGGTAGCCGGGCGGCGCGGCAAGCGCTCGCGGAGATGCTTGAAAACGTGGATGCATCGATCATGCTTCCCGGCGCCAATCCGGGGCATCCGGTTTATGCGGCAATCCAGGACAATTTGCGCAAGGGCATCGGCCGCACTATTCATTTTCATTGGTTGCAAAATGGGAGTGCGTACACTTTGCCGGGACAGCCGCTGCCGCCGTTACACCTTGTCGAGGCGACGTATCAACAGGCGCTTTTACAGGCTGACTACGAAGCGCTCGCCGCACATCAGAGGAGATTTGAGCAGGCCATGCGCGATGGGGAAGTTCGGGTCACCAGTGCTGCCGGCACGGACCTTCGATTTCGTATTGGAAATCGACCGGTCAATTTTCAGGACGGAGACGCTTCTGCTGTTCGCGCCGAAAGAGGGGTCATTCTCATCGATCGTGAGATCGAACTTCCGGCGGGGGCGGTGAGGGTTGCTCCGTTGGAAGATAGTGTGAGCGGCACAATCGCGTTTCCTCCGTCACAGTGGTCAGGAAAAGCGGTAACGGGTCTCAAGCTGACTTTTGAGGCTGGAAACGTGGTGGACGTAACTGCCGGATCGGGAAAGGCTGCTGTAGAAGCGGAAATGGCGAAAGCCGGATCGTCCGGTCGTGCGTTTCGGGAATTTGCGCTCGGCTTTCATCCATTGCTCGCGGTGCCAGAAAAAAATTCATGGATTCCCTACTACGGCTATGGTGCCGGGGTGGTTCGTTTGTCCCTGGGTGATAATTCGGAGTTGGGGGGAGACGTTAGTGGCGGCTACGTGAGGTGGAACTTCTTCACTGATACGACCGTAACGATCGACGGTGACGTCTGGGTCAGAGAGGGCAAACTTCTAAAGTAGCGTCCTAGGGATTTATGACGAACCTCGGATTCTGGCTCTCAAGGAAGGGCTGGACATCTGGTTTTCGCCCGGAACCGGACATTGCGTTAGTATTGATAAAAGGGTCCGCTGAACCTGAGCCAGACCAGTGTCGAAGGATCGCATGCAATAAACGACAACTATCACGTGTTCGGCGGTTATGGATCTGCCGGTCTTGATTTATGTATAGATGCAACGACATTTTCTGCCGGATTCGGCTACAACAGAGGTATGTCCGATACTGTTGATCTGGTTGCGCGCCTGTCTTATGAATACATCGAGTTTGATGCGCCCGGATTTGGTGACGTCGACGACAGCGGCCTTGGGCTAGGTGTTGGTTTGCGAATCGCAGCCAGCAACAAGCTCGAGCTCAATGCAGGCATCAACTACGTCGACTACGGCGATGGTGGCGATGAGACCGGTTTCGCTGCGGGCGGGTTTGTATAACTTTACGGAGTCGTTCTCGCTGGGTTTCGCAGGTTGCTGGAGCGAGGTTTTTTTTGCCCGCTATTTCCTACCCGCGCAATCCTTGGCGTATTCTCTCGATCTCTTCGGCGTGTTCATCCAAGGTGACCGGTCCTTCCGTATGATTGGCAATGCCGAGTCGCTGTAGAAGGGGATAGGCACCTGCATCCAGAGGTGTAGCGGACGACTCGTGGCGTAGAATAATAATTGCCACCGAGAGAACTTCGGCCAACGAGGCCGATTCACGTAGTGGAGGGTCCGGGTCGAGTTGCGTTTCCAGTGCATTCAGAAGTTCTTCCGTCATGCCCCAGTCTTTCGCAATGGCGTTACTGAT
>CAUZFB010000111.1:0-4022 GCA_963579135.1 Dehalococcoidia bacterium
GGACGGGCATGATCAACATGTTCATGTAGACAAAGAAGCTTGCGAGTTCCCCTGGCGTCAGGTTCAGGTAGACGACCTGTCCGTTGATAACCTCTCGACCATCAATCACGCGATTGCCACCGAACCAGAGAATCGCGCTCATCACCACCATAAACGCGAAATTCATGATCGCGAAGTTGCGTGCCCAGGTGCTCTGCGCCAAAAACGTCTGGCGAGCGACCACCTGTGAGCGGACGCGGAATTTCTTGATCTCGTGGTCTTCAGCTGCGAACGCCTTCACGACCCGGATCCCCGTCAGGTTCTCCTGGAGAGTCGCTACCATTTCACCCGTCAGTTCTTGGACCCTAAGCCAAAGTCCGCGAAGGCGTCGGCTGGTACGGATCGCACGGAACAACAGGAAAGGAACGAATGCCAGGGTGACGAGCGCAAGCTGCACGTCGGTGATCAACATCGCGATGGCTGCACCAAACAGCATGAGTACGATGAGCATGGAGCGGACGGCCCCCATGTTCACGAACATGCGGATGGCCTCAACGTCGGCTGTCGCACGCGACATCAATGAGCCGGTGGTCTGCTTGTCGTGGAACGCGAAACTCAAGTGCTGCAGCTGGTTGTAGTAGTCATTGCGAATCTGGTAGGCGATCTTCTGGGAGAGGCCTTCCCCGACGAACGTTTGCGCCCACGAGAACAACCCACGCAATAGGCCCAGCAGCACGATGATCGCGGCCAGAACGAGGAGAATTCCCATCCCTTGGGACTCTCTCTCTGGGTCGATCACACTATCGATCCCTATCCCGAGCACCCGGGGAATGGCCAGGCCTGCGATGGCCGCTCCCAGTGTCGCGCTGTAACCAAGGGCCAACTGACGCCCGTGGTAGTGGATGATCATCTGGAAAAGGCGAATGACAGGCGACATCGTACGGCAGCCCTCCCTGACGATTCATTGACCCAGTGTGGTTTGGTGATTCCGCGTAGAGCACTCGCCACATCAGAACCAGACGCACGCGTGGCCACGCGTGCGTGAACCACCCGCTCAGCGTACGGCAGGATGCTTGCGCAGGCAACGAATCTGACCTTCCAGTACCATGCGATTAATGTCGATGACTCCTGAATATCAGCAAGCCTTAGATCTGCTTAGCCAGGCGGCCGACGCCATGACGCGGGCATGCAACGCCTACGAATTGGCCCGAGCCTCCGCGAACCACGCTGAGCGGGCATCCGCCGAGATGGAGAGCTTGCGCCTAGCTTGCGACCATGCCAGGAACTCCCACGACGAAGCGTTGGCGGATGCGTGGGAGCTAATAGAAGATCAGCCTTCGTAAGCGCTAACGGCTGCTCATCATGAGTACTCTTATTACTGCGGCGAGTGCGTCAAAGCCCCGAATCTCACCTTGGGCGGGGGTTGCAATCTTCGACCCCTAAGCCCACCATAAGGCTATGCGAATAGGTAAATTCGAACTGGTTGAGCCTCTACCCGAGCTTCGTAATCCACACGTGATTGCATCGCTTACCCCATGGATTGACGCAGGAAGCGTCGGGTCCCTAAGCATCGAGCGGATCGAGCGGTTCATGGACGCCGAGGAGTTGGGGAAACTGGCGACGCCAGGAACGTACTTCGACTTCACTCGATACCGACCAATCGTCTACTATGAAGACGGCGAGCGTCGCATGAAGATCCCCAATGCGGACATGCGGTTCGCCCGCGGGGACTTTGATCACGATTTCATATTCCTCCACATGCTGGAGCCTCACTCCTTCTCCGAGGAGTACATCGAAGCGTTGATTGAGGTGTTGACACACCTCAATATCAAGCGATTCTGCCGCATCGGCGCCATGTACGACGCGGTGCCCCACACCAGGCCTTTGCTGGTGATGGGCACGCTCAACGGCGAACCCATGGAAGGTGTCGAAGGCGTCACCGGCAATCGGCGGAGGCCGTATCAGGGCCCGACATCCATCATGAACATGGTCGGTGACCGCCTTGTTGCACAAGGTGTGGAGAGCATGATGCTTATGGCCCGGCTCCCGCATTACGTGGAGTTGGAAGCCGACTTCGCGGGGCGCACGAAGATGCTTCAGGTGCTGCGTACGCTGTACAACTTCCCGCCGGAGTACGCGCAGAGCCGACGGGACACGCAGCAGTACGAACGTGTGAGTTCCGAGATGCAGCGGAACCCCCAGGTCAAAAGCTTGGTCGAGCGCTTGGAATCCGACTATGACGCCCGCCGTGGGCGTCAGCAGCAGCGGGACACTGGGATCGAACCCAAGCCAGAGACGCCGGAAGAACAGCAAACACCACTCCCTCCTTCAGTTGAGCAATTCCTAGGTGAGCTGGGCAATCTAGGCAACGAAAATAACTAGACCCGGATGACGGTGAAGGATCAGCCGCGGACCTGCACGTCAGATTCGCGGTTTTTTGCTGGAACAGGACACGCCTAACCGTGTCACAAAAACCGTTCTATGGCTGGATCGTCGTAAGCGCACTGAGTGTCGCCGGTGGCTTCACGATGTCCATGGGCATCGGCAACTTTGGCGTGTTCGTCACGCCGATGCAAGAAACGTTGGACATCGGAAGTACTTCGTTCGGCCTCGGGCTCACCGCTAGGCTGATCGGCTTCGCTGCCTCCGGTCCCATCATCGGGGGTATCCTTGATCGGTACGGCGCACGCGGGCCACTCTCAATCACAGTTGTAGTCTTCGGCGCGAGCGTTGTTTCGCTGGGACAGATCCAAACTGGATGGCAGATGGTCGCCCTCCAGATGTTTATGGGGATGTTGGGCTTCTGGGGCAGCACCTCTCTCTACTTCACCGTGATGGCGTCGCAGTGGTTCATCCGCAAGCGGGGCAAGGCGATGTCCATCATGTTCGTGGGATTCCCCGCGGGCATCGCCGTCTCAGCACCGGTCACGCAAGCGCTGATCGATGCGTTCGGCTGGCGCGATGCCTGGACAATCCTCGGGATCACAGGCAGCACGGTAGTACTTGTCATCGCACGGCTGGTATTGCGGAATCGCCCCGAAGATATGGGCCTTGTCCCGGACGGAGCCCCGCGAACTCAGCACGCGGGCGTAGGGAACGCCTGCCTATACGCCTATCAAACAGAACACTCGTGGACCTTGCACGACGCGGTGCGCACGGGAGCGTTCTGGCGAATGGCCGTCGCGTTCGGGACCCTCATGTTCGGCATGAGCGCCATCGGCCTGTTCTGGGTGCCTTACTTCATCGACCACGGGTTCGCGCCAAGCATGGCAGCGTGGGCGCTCTCGGCATATGCCACCAGCCAGGCCGGCACGTCGATCCTGCTGGCGCCGCTGGTGGATCGTTACCAGCCACGTTTCCTCGCGATGTTCGGCTACGCGAGCTTCTTCGCAGCGTTCCTCCTGATGATGAACGCGACTGTGGCGTGGCAGCTGTTCACGGCAGCCGCACTCGGCGGAGCCGGAGTTGGGTCGGGCATGCTGCTGCAGGCACACATGTGGCCGGGCTATTTCGGTCGAGCCAACATCGGCAGGATCCGGGGAGCCGCTCTCCCTTTGAGCCTGACGTTCAGTGGCGTTGGAAGCGCGGCAACAGGCTTCATCTTCGACGCGACGAACTCGTATGCGCCCGCTTGGTGGACTGCGGTTGCTCTGCTGGTTGTAGGGGCGGCACTGCTGGTGGTCACGCCGAAGCCGATGACGGCGATGGAAAGGGCGGCCGCCGAAGCGGAGGGGGGAAGTTAGGCATGCCGCTCCTGGTCTAAGCGATAGATCAATCGTTTGGAGGTCCCGGCCATGAGATTCAGGATGTTCTCGGTGCCGTTGCTGATCGCTGCTTCCACGCTGCCTGTGGTGTCGCCGCGACCGCGACGGCGGTTCCGGGACCGGGCCGGACACCGACGCCGACTCCAGCGCCGACCCCCCCCCAGCCCACCACTGACGCCAACCCTGCCTGGTTAGCCGCGCTGGTCGCAGCGGTCGAACCTGATGGAGTGGCCAACCCTCCAATCAAGATAAGGGCGTACGTCTACAACCGCGCAACGG
>CAUZFB010000112.1:0-3951 GCA_963579135.1 Dehalococcoidia bacterium
CATCTCCCCGCCTGGGGGAGGGACTGATGCGCAGGCCCGAGTGTTGGCGGCGTTGTATGGCAAATTCATTCCCGGCAAGCCTCGAATTGTGGTCTCCGACATCGCGCGTGTTGCAGGCTACAACTACATGTACAACCAGAAGCCGAATGGCCTCACGATGATGTACATGTCGAGTGTTGGATTCGAGCGGGAGCTCCAGCCCGGCGCCGAGTTCAAGCTGAACGAATTCGAATTGATCGCAGCAGTCGGCTCTACGCCGGGGACCTGGGTGACGAAAGGCCCTATCCCTTATGCCTCACTAGCTGACGCAATCGGAAAGACGGATCACACGTTCCGTTTCGCCGAGGCCGTGGGTGGGGAAGAGGAACTCGTCGGCAGTCCGTTAATAACATCATTCATCTGCTCGCGCTTGCGCCTGAACTGCGAGGCTCTGGCAGTAGCGGACGGGGCCACCAATTCGCAGATGTTGATGTTCGACCGCGGTGAGATTAACACCGTCATGCGCGGCGGGACATACTGGAACCTACCCATGCTCCGGCCTGGGGAGGTCGCCTCCGGTGAGTACAAGGTGATGGCTGCCGTGGGATATCCCGGTCAAAGACGACCGCCTCACCCCGAATCCGACGCAGTCTTCCCCGACGTGTACGACATGTTCACTTCGCAGCAGGACAAGGACGATTACGCGCTGCTGGCATATTGGCGTTCACTGTTCACCAAAGCACTGGCTGCCCCGCCGAAGACGCCTCAGCACATCCTCGATGTGTACGAAAACGCTTTCAAAGCGGCGTTGGCGGATGACGAGTTCGCTGGCACGCTCAGTAGGGTGACAAGCCTTGACGTCAGGAATGAAACGGTCTACAGCGACGTGATTCAGCCGATTTACCGGGAGACCTACGACGCATTCTTTGGCGGCCAACCGCGGATGCAAGAATTGCAGAAAGAGCTTTATCCGATGTGGGAGCGTTGATGTAGGGGAACGCCGATTCCCCGGTTGCAGTTCGACCGAAAAGCTAATACCAACAAGTGAGGTCGGTGCCGGAACGGAAGCACCGGCCTCACCTGACGACGGGGCAGCATGGACACTTTTGCGGAAGCTCTTACTTACTTCAATACCGGAGGGTACTGGGTTGCTGTTCTATCAGCCCTGGGCCTTTCGATTATCGTATCGGTGATTCCCGGGGTCTCCTCCATCATGGTGATGGCGGTCACCTTGCCATTTATCCTGATTAGGGTTCATGACCCCGTCATGGGCATCGTCATGCTCTCTACCATCGTCGGCACGAACCAAGTCTTAGATTCGGTTCCTGCGATTCTGCTCGGACTGCCGCAATCGTCCACCCAGGTCACCTTTCTTGAGGGCCACCAAATTGCACGGCGGGGGAAGGCGGCGCACCTGCTAGGCGCAGTCTTCGCGGTGTCCGCAATCGGAAGTGTGGTGGGGTCCCTCGTCTTGGCTGGGGTGATACCGATGATTCGCCCATTTGTCCTCGGGTTCAGCTTTGGGGAAATAGCGGTGATTGCCCTCTCGGGGCTTGCGATGGTCTCCATTCTCAGTCGCGGAGCGATGATAAAAGGCCTAACGGCGGCGACGATCGGTCTCATGCTTGGCGTCGTGGGTGCGGAGGCATTCACCGGCTCGCAGCGCTACATCTACGGATGGTGGGAGCTGACAGAGGGCTTGCCGATCATCGCGGTCGTCACTGGTATATTCGCGCTCCCTGAGATCCTTGACCTCGCGCTCCGAGGGCAAGCGGTCGCAGGAACCAGCCAGCATATTTCCCAGTCTGAGGTGTGGAGTGGTTTTAGATATGGCCTGCGGACATGGAAGGTCGCGATTCGCCAATCGCTCTTTGGTGTCGGCATGGGTGCCATTCCTGGTATCGGCTCTGGAGTGATCGACTGGCTGAGCTACGCGTTCGGAATGATCTGGTCCAAAGACCGAAGCCAGGCAGGCAAAGGCTGGTTGGATGGGGTACTGTTCACGGAGTCGGCGCAGTGCTCCAAGGAGGCGGGGCAAGCCATTCCTGCTCTGGCCCTGGGGCTGCCGGGCGGGGCCGGTTGGGTGCTCGTCATCGTTGCGATGCTCGCCTACGGCATATCCCCGGGCCCACAGATGTTGGGCGAATACGCCCACCTCACCATCGTGATGGTCATTTCGCTTGCGCTAGGCAATGTCGCGCTCGTGGTCCTGGGACTGTTTGCATCGCGCCAGATTGTCCGACTTACGGTCATCCCTTACGCGGCCATCGCCGCGATTATTGGACCACTCGTCATCCTGACGGCGTACGTCGACTTTGGCTCCTGGATAGCCCTGCCTATCTTGTTCATCTTCACCGGTATCGGCCTGGTGATGAAAATATACGGATGGCCAAGGCCTCCACTCATCCTCGGCTTCATCCTCGGCCCCATCATCGAGTCAAATCTGTATTCCGGCATCTCAGTCCACGGTGTTACTGGCCTGCTTACACGTCCGCTGACCATCAGCCTTTTCATTGCAGTCACGGTGGCGACGGTGCTACTGAACAAGGCCATGGCCACGGCCACCCAGACCGAATTGGAACTCGACTCAAGTGCAGCCGGATTAACAGGAACCCCCACCGCCACCGCCACGGCACCGGCTGGGCGCGGGCCCATGGGGATGCCCACGCTCACGTGGCGTTGGGAGAACATGGTGCCGCTGGCCCTTATGGTGCTAGGGACGATTGCTATCGTGGAATCAATGGACTTTCGCCCACGGGCCCAGCCGCTTCCCATGTGGACAAGCATCGGGATGGTCGTGTTAAGCACAGTGCTGTTTATCAAGGGTAGCTTCGTCACTCAGGGGAATGGCGATCCGGCGCAGATCATGGATCTTGGCTTGATCAGTAGGGGAGCAGAAGGGGCGCAACGTAGGGTAAAGATACTGGCAGGCCTATTTGGGCTCTTCTTCTTGGTGGCTTTAGCTCTGGGGCTGCCAATCGCCGCGCTTACGTTTGCCGGCCTGACGCCGATCGTGCTTATGGAGGGCAAATACAAGTGGTTGGCCTCTATTATCGCCGTGTCCTTAGTCTCAATATTCATTTTCTTCTTTGCCAATTATCTAATGGGCATCATTTGGCCAGCTCCCGCGTTCCAGACTTGGTGGCTTGGCTAGGACGTTCCCCACCTGGTTCTGAGCGCGCCGCGCCCTTCACCGTGGCGGGCTTCACCCATAGGTGTGCTCCGACTGTGTCCTTGAAGAACGTCGGGGAGACTCGGAGATTGAAGTGCGCGCTAGGAGTGAGCGGTAGCATCGACAACTCAGTAGCGAATACCGATTTACCGGTGAGTCGTGTACCCAAGAGAAGAATGGTTTCTCGTGCATATTGGCTGTAATCGTTGTAGCATGCGTGGCGCTGGTGCGTGGCGCATTGCGCTATGGGCGTGACGAATACTGCGGCAATGCCGCGAGGTTGCGAGGAGAAATGATGACCACTGAAACCAAAGCGGCACCTAAGGCATCGACGTTCTCGATTAGAGGGCCTTATCTGTCGAAAGGACGAATCAACATCGACTTGGCGCGAACGGACCTTCTATGGCTCAGCCTCAAGGTGAACGCAGAGGGTGGAGAGAATGCGATCCACAAACATGTCACCGAAGACCACTCCTTCATCGTTCTGGAGGGGCAGGTTTCGTTCTTTGATGAGAACGAGACCGAGACAGTCGTTGGCCAGTATGGCGGGATCATGTTGCCGAGGGGCGCGTATTACCGTTATCTGAACACCGGTGACCGCAACCTATTCATGCTTCGGGTCGGTGCCAGCGACCACTCCATGGACGGGAGCGGAGAGACTCGCCGGAAGCCCGACGGCACAGCAATCGCCTCCAACACTGCCGAGAACCACCACGTGGACGGGATCGAGATTCCCGGCAAATTCTTCGGAGCCACGTAAGCACAGTCTGATCAGCCGCGCTACTGCTGCCCTGCAGGAG
>CAUZFB010000113.1:0-3932 GCA_963579135.1 Dehalococcoidia bacterium
ATCGGAGAAATGCGCGGCAGTTTGAAGGAACCGGAAACGACCCGGTAGCAACTGCGGAACGCCGCGCCAATATCCCCACCAACCACGTGCGCGGAGGCCCCCACGTTCGACCCCATCGACGAGTGGACCGCCGGATTCGCGTCCTGTGCCGCATCTTCCAGATCGCTCACCACCCCGAGTGGCTCGTAGTCAATCTTGACAAGGATCGCCGCGTCGGTGGCCTGGGCGAGGGTTTCCGCGACGACGACTGCGACGGGCTGGCCCACGTAAAGCACTCGCTCCACGGCGAGCACGGGGTGTTCGCCACCAGGTTTGATCTCGAGCCCAGGCCGACTCCCACCTGGAATTGGCCTAACAGTCTCCGGTAGGTCCCTTGCCGTCAGGACCGTGACCACGCCGAGCATGGCCGTAGCCGCAGTCACGTCGATTGCTACGATCTTGGCATGGGCGTGGGGGCTGCGGACGATTACGGCGTGGAGTGCGTCGGCACATTCGAGGTCCGCGACGTAGGCGCCCTTGCCGCGCAGCAGTCGGTCATCTTCGAAGCGGAGCATGGGCTGGCTTGCATAAATCATGTTGGTCATGGCAAGACGCCTCGATAAGTGTGATGGTGCAGTTTAGCGGAACGCGAAGCCAGAACGAGATCGAGAAGTGACCCGCCACCGAAGGAACGCCGCAACGAGTGATCTACGAGGAGCCCAGTTTGTAGGCTGCGCGTCTTTTTGGATAGTACGAGGTTCAATTCCACTCACGGTGAGCAAAAACACTGCACCGATTTACCCGTATGAGTTTCCGCTAGTGGTTAGAATGCTGCCATGCGGTTCTCCATGACCTTTTCCCCGCTGAGCACCTGGAAGACCTGGACTATGATGCCTCGGTCGTCCATTGATGGCCGAATGTGATGGATAGCGGGTCAGCTGCCGACGTCGTTCTGGATTACCACGACTCCACCAAACACTCAGTGACAACCGTGCGGAGTGCTCCGAACGTCCTCGACCCGACGAATATGCCGCGGCCCTGGAAACTCTACGGCGTTGGCCTCCCGACGATTGATCTTCTCTCCAACGTCCAGAAGACCGGGGTCACGGTCGACGATGCGCTACTCGGTCCCGAGGTCATCGAAGCACACGTGGCTGGTCCGACTCTTGACCAGCTCGCCAGTGTGCTCCAGCTTTCCGCGGGCGTGACCAAGAGCTTGAGTATCGGCGGCGGGCATATGAACTTTCGGGCCGCGGCCTGCACGGGCGCGCTCTACCACATCGAGCTCTACGTCATCTGCGGCCCCCTCGCCGGGCTGGCAGCGGGCGTCTATCACTACGGGGTCCATGACAACGCACTCCGGCAGTTGCGGGTGGGCGACTTTCGCGCGTTAGCCGCCGAGTCTTGGGGCGACCGATCAGGGTTCGCACCAGCGGTCACCATCGCCTACACATCTACTTTTTGGCGGAATTCTTGGAAGTACGGGAGCAGGACCTACCGCCATGCCTTCTGGGACTCGGGGACGATCCTGGCAAACGGCCTCGCCGCCGCCAAGGCCCACGATCTGCCGGCCGTTGTCTTGACCCGTTTTCTCGACGGCCAGATCAACGACCTGGTGGATGTCGATGGCATTACCGAAGCGACCGTCGCGCTGTTGACGCTGGGAACGAGAGGCCAGGCCCATCACGCCGACATCGGCGGGCCCATTGACCTGCCCGTCAGCCCTCTCTCCCGTGCACCCGTCGACTACCCGCAGATACGCCGAGCGCATGAAGCGACCACCCTGAACGATGGCTCGCCGCAACCGAGAGCATTTAGGCAGCGAGCGTCGCCCGCTCGCGAATTCACAAACGAGCGAATAGCGCTTCCCAAGGGCGCGGACCTATCGGAGCCGATCGAAAAAATCATCTTGAAGCGGGGTTCTTCGCGAAGGTTCGCTCGCGAGACCATTAGCTTTTCCCAGCTCGCAGCGATCCTTGACGCCGCCGGGGAGCCGACACTGCTGGACGGTGGTAGCGACGGGCCGCAACTGAACGACGCGTACGTGCTAGCCAACGGAGTTGAAGGCCTCGAGCCGGGTATCTACATTCATCGTCCAGAGTCACGTAGTTTGGAGCCCGTCGTGCACGGCGAGACCCGGTCCCAATCTGGGCACTTGGCGCTAGATCAGACCCTAGGGGCGGACTCGGCCGCGGAGATCTTTTTCGTCGCGCATCTGCCGAGCATCGTTATCAAACTCGGCGCGCGAGGGTACCGGACGGCGCACCTTGACGCCAGCGTTCGCGGAGGCCGCGTCTACCTGGCGGCATACGCACTCAACCTCGGGGCGACAGGGTTGACGTTTTATGACGATGAGGTCATCACGGCGTTGGGAGCACCCTCTGGATCAGGAGTGACGTTTCTCATTGCTGTCGGCGTGCCGTCGAAGGCTCAGAGGGCCCTCGCGAGCTGACCGGCCCGTTCTGTCAGAACTCAGGGCACGCACGGGCGACAAGCGACGGAGCCCCATATCCCAACTGGGGCCTAAGCCGCTAACGCTGCCATCAGCGCTGACCATCGAGCGCTGGAGACTGTTCTTCCTTCTGCTGCTGTTATTTGGTTGTGGTTTGAAAAGGTGCAGGGTTTGTTTCTAGGATGTTGCTAGGGCTTGCCAGCGACGATGCCCTCAATATCGGCGTTGAGGTCGCGAATCGGGTATCGTCCGTGATCGGCGGCTGGAGTGGTTGCCGACTCGGCGTCAAGTTACTCGTTTGCGGCGGGCGGTCCCCCGCAGCTAGGACCGAGGAATCGACCCTGAATCCTCCACTTCGTGGCCTCGCGCCCCGCGGTGGGCCATCGCTCGGCAACTCCCTAAAGGTTTGAGGAGGAGCGTGCCCGCTCAACGGCGGCCCGCCAGTTAGCGCTACCTGAAGCTCAGCTCGATCGTCCCCTCGCGGTCGACGGTCGCCGTCCTCAGGATCGGCTGCAGCAGCGCCTTCGCGCGCCGCACGTCGAGCGACTATACGTCCTTGAGGAACGAACGTATCTGAGCGGGTGGGGCGGCAACCGCATCGTGCCGCAAGCTCTGTGCCGTTAGTGATGATGCAAGTTCTTCAAGCCTGGCCTGAAGTCGAGCCTGCTCCTTGCGGCGTGCCTCCGCCTTAGGGACTAGCATGCCCGTTACAGTGCCACAATGAACTATTTGTTTGCAAAGGGGCAACGGCTCCACCGATTTCTGGTTTCGCTTCGCGGCAGAACCGCTGAAGTGCAGATGACGACTGCCTTCGAGCTCGAGGCTGGGCCTCGCTCCGGCACATCCGACGCGACACGCGCGGAGTCTGCCACCGTGATTGCTATTGATTGGTCGGGTAACGCCAGGCGCTCGGAGGCCCGTAGCAAGATATGGCGCGCCGAGGTTGTAAACCGCGAACTCACGAGCGTCACGAATGGCTTGGATCGTCAAGAGACCATCGATTACTTAATCGAAAGAGCCACGACAACCTCGGATCTGATTGTCGGATTGGATTTTTCCTTCTCATTTCCCCAGTGGTTCTTGGATCATCTGGGAGTCAGTACGGCCAGTGAAGCATGGGCTATGGTCGTGCGGGACGGCGAGGGTTGGCTTGCTGATCCACAGTCTCCATTTTGGCGCCAAGCTAAGCCCGAAATCCCACAAGAGTTTCGGAGGACGGAGTTGGAATCGCTCGACTTGACGGACCTGCGACCGGCTTCAATATTCAAGCTGGTCGGCGCCGATCAGGTTGGGCCAGGCTCGTTGCGAGGTATGGTGCAGCTTGCCAGGATTAAGGCTGCAGGATTCAGTATCTGGCCGTTCGATCCCCCTCAACTTCCCATGGTCGTTGAGATTTGGCCGAGAGGCCTTTATGGAAACGTGGTCAAGACTCAGGATGAGGCGAGGCGGTCCTATTTGACGGAGTACTGGCCGAAGCTGTCACAGGAGACCCTAGACCTCG
>CAUZFB010000114.1:0-3880 GCA_963579135.1 Dehalococcoidia bacterium
GCTCGAACCGGTGCGGAGGGGCCCCTACGCGGGCGCCGTTGGGTATTTCGGATGGGGCGGCACGTCGATGGATACGGCGATCACGATCCGCACGGTGCTCGTGAAGGACGGTACGGCCTACGTACAGGCGGGCGCGGGTATCGTGGCCGACTCGGACCCGGGACGGGAGTACGAGGAGACGCTGAACAAGGCCCGGGCCCTCCTACGCGCCGGCGCGATGCTCACCTCGGGCCCGACCTCTGACTTTTAATCCGTAGGTCGTGGGTTCGAGACCCACCCGGCTCACTAGGCCGGAAGTCCCTAGGTAGGCGGGCTTCCGGCTTTTTCGTGTCGACGAGTTAGGGGCGAAAATGGGGCTATGGTACCCCAAGTGGTACCCCAAAAACTCGGGTTGCCTGGTAGGAACTCAGCGGATGGGAGGGGAACTCCGAGTACCTGGACGCACGAAGGAGTCGAGCGTTCGAGCCTGGCGACAACCGCGACCGCAGCAATACGCGGGTTAGGCGGGCGCGCGGATTCGATTCCGCCCCCATCAAGTTGACAATGCCATTTGTCGCGCTAGGTGCCGCAAAACGTCTTGTGGACGATTTCTTCTGGTCGCGGTGGCGCTTCGAGATCAGTGTATTCGACCTGGTCAGCATAGGGCGCGGCTAGCGCATCGACGAGGCGGTGGAACGGGGCGAAGTCTCCACTGTAGGCGCTTTGGATGGCTTGCTCGACGCGGTGATTGCGCGGGATGAGGATGGGGTTGGCAGCGCGCATGTCAGCGAGGTGCTTGGCTGGGTCGGCTTCGCTACGCCATGTGGCGAACCATTTTTGAAAAGCCTCACTGCTGTGAAACATTGCCGCAAGCGTTTTCGAATCCTCCCCGCCGGCGACACGTGTGAGGTGACGGAAAAAGAGTGTAAAGTCGACCCCTTGGGTTTCCAGTAGATCGAGACACTCATTGATGAGCTCGACGGGTGCCTCAGGTGGGAGGCCGAATTTGACGCGGAAGCAGGCGATGTATTGGCCGCCGAATCGTCCAGGATATCCGGAAAGAGCGGCTTGGGCGATTTGGGTCGCTTCACCAGGATCCTCAGACAACAATGGCAGCAGGGTTTCCGCGAAACGCGTGAGGTTCCAGAGCCCAATGTCGGGCTGGTTGCCCCAGGCATAACGCGCACCGGAGTCGATGGAGCTGAAGACGCACTGCGAGTGGAAAACGTCCATGAACGCGCACGGGCCGTAGTCGATCGTCTCCCCGGAAATGGCGGTATTGTCCGTGTTCATCACACCGTGGATGAAGCCAAGAGACATCCACTGGGCGATGAGATCCGCTTGGGCATCCGCGACCGACTCCAACAAAGCCACATAAGGATAGGGCGCTTCGGCGGCCTCCGAGTAGTGCCGCGCAAGGGCATGATCGGCGAGCAGTCGCAAGGCATCGATATCGTTGCGTGCGCCAAAATACTCGAAAGTCCCGACACGAATGTGACTTGCGGCAACGCGGGTGAACACGCCGCCGCGGAGCGGTCCTTCCGGGCGTATGACGTTTTCGCCCGTGGCAACAGCAGCGAGCGCCCGTGTCGTGGGAACTCCAAGCGCTGCCATGGCTTCGCTGACAATGTATTCGCGGATCACCGGGCCGAGCGCAGATTTGCCATCGCCACCGCGCGAGAATAGCGTGCGCCCTGAGCCCTTCAACTGCAGATCGCGACGTGCGCCGTCCACGTCGATGACTTCGCCGAGCAGGATGGCGCGGCCGTCGCCGAGTTGTGGCGAAAATCCACCGAACTGGTGGCCAGCGTAGGCTTGTGCAATCGGCTCGGCGCCCTCGGGAATCGCGTTGCCCGCGAGCATCGCGACGCCGTCGGCCGATTGCAGTGAGTCAGTGTCGATCCTGAGCTTTGCCGCCAGTTCACGATTGAGACGGATGAGCTTCGGTTCCGGAACACAGGCCGGTTCCTGTCTGGCGAAGAAACGTTCCGGCAGCTGGGCGTAGGTGTTGTCGAAGGGAATGTTCATCGAAGCGGGTTTTTGAGGTCCAGACAACACCGAAGCTGAAGGCTCCCGGAAGCTAACCCGTCCTAACCGCTAGGAACCACCGGCCTCATCGGAAGCGACTGAGACAGGAAGGGTATCGTACGGTCGAGGGGGACATCGGTCGGTCGAAAATGGGCCTATGGTACCCCAAGTGGTACCCCAAAAACTCGGGTTGCCTGGCGGGAACTCAGGGGAGGGGAAGGGAACTGCGCGTTTCTGGCCCCGGGAAAGGGGCGACCAGTCTCGGCACAAGACGCCCTGGGGACGCCCTGCCAGGTCCGAGGTCGCGGGCGGGAGCACACGCGGGCCTCCCCACGGGGACGACGCTGAACCGACACCCCGTCGCAAAACCCATTAGGGTGGGAGGGGCAGGCGACATGAGGCTACGCAAACAACGAGTTATGCGCCATTCTCGTTTGGATTAGATTCTTCATCTGATCGGGTGGCGTGTCTTTAGGCACGATGCCGTTGGCGCGGCGCGACTGCCGCCGTTGTCCCTGGGTTAGAGGTAGAACAATGTCCAAGCGTGGATACGTTGTTACCCTGGTGCTGCTCGGCATCGGCGCTATGAGCGTGTTTCTGGGTAATCTCCTCACCATCGTCGCTAGGGAATGGTCATTCTGGTTGATGATCTGCGGCGGATTGACGTTCGTGGTAACGAGTGGGGCACTAATAGTCCTCTCGATGGTGAGACCTACCTGGAAAAAGATTGGCTTGGCCGGCTGATGGGAGGGGAGCTGGCACGGAACTTGTGGTCTTTGCGCAAGAAACAGCGGCGTGGAAGACATACCGAGGCAACGTGAAGAAGTTGCTTTCGCTGATCATCGGTGATGAGGTGCCGGACAGGACGGCGGAGGGACAAAAAAGGAGAGGTCGTTGGACCATCATCAGCAGTTCATGCGGGCCTGTATCTCATGCGGTGTCCCGAGGATGCACGTTCAGCGAAAACCCAACCACCGGCAGCACACCATCTTTCTCGTGATTACCGTCGGATTATGGCTCCCGGTATGGGTGTTGGACACTATTCTCCCGCCTAGGCCGAAGTGCATGACGTGTGGTGAGGAGTCCCGCCGGTTCGGGATTGGCTGAGTAAATGGAATGGTTGTTGGATGAGGAGCGGGTGTAGTGAGCTAGATGTACACCTTCGCATTTACTCATGGAGAAGTTGTCGAGAATGAGCGGGCGGTGCGACCTTCCCTCCTACAGGACCCTCCATCACTGCACGCAATAGCTTGGCTCTTGGACCAAGAGGGCGGTTGGATTCCTATCCGTTCCCGACACCACCTAGGTATAAGACCGCGATGAGAATTCCAAGACGTATCCAGCCACTGGTGGACGACGGACTGGTGGATGAAGTCATCCGCCCGCTGATGAGCGGCAAGGAGGCCGATGTCTTCGCGGTGCGCTGTGGCGCCGAGATCCGCTGTGCCAAGGTATACAAGGAAGCCGAGAAGCGGGGCTTCAAGCATGCGGTCCAATACCAGGAAGGGCGCAAGGTGCGTAACAGCCGCCGTGCGCGCGCGATGGAAAAGGGGTCCCGTTTCGGCCGTGACCAGCAGGAGCAGGCGTGGCAGACCGCCGAGGTCGATGCGCTTTATAAACTCACCAGTGCAGGGGTGCGCGTACCACGGCCCTACGGCTGTTTCGATGGTGTGCTGCTGATGGAATTGATCATCGACGGCGGAGGCCGCGAGGCTCCACGGCTGAGCGATGTCTCGCTGTCCTCTGAGCAGGCACGTGCGGACCACGCTGTGATGATGCGCTACGTGACGCGCATGCTTTGCGCCGGGCTGGTGCACGGCGACCTGTCCGAATTCAATGTACTGGTGGACGAGCAGGGCCCGGTGATCATCGA
>CAUZFB010000115.1:0-3871 GCA_963579135.1 Dehalococcoidia bacterium
GAATCGTTGCTGGATGATCTGGCAGAGCCCGGTGACACGCGGTCCGGCTGGGAGGCTCGCGAGTGGTCGCCAATGGTCGCCGCTGAGCACAGGGCGACGCGGGAGCGAGTGGCGCTGTTTGACCTAACGCCATTCATGAAGCTGGAAGTCACGGGGCCTGGCGCCCTGGCTGCGCTTCAGCACCTCACGGCCAACAACCTCGACCGGCCACCAGGGCGGGTGACCTACACTGCGATGCTGGATCCTAGAGGCGGCATCAAGTGCGACCTAACGGTGACGCGGCTTGCCGAGGACAGGTTCATGGTGGTGACCGGCGGTGCGATGGGGCTGCACGACCTTGGGTGGATGCGGCGGAATGTTCCAGACGACGGCACTGTTGTTATTACCGACGTATCTGCGGCGCAGTGTTGCATTGGCGTGTGGGGTCCGAAGGCTCGGGAGCTGATGACGAGTGTTTGCGAAGATGACCTGACCAACGACGGGTTCCCATACCTGGCGGCTCGCCAGATAACCGTCGGTGGCGTACCTTGTCTGGCTGTACGCATATCGTATGCCGGTGAGCTTGGCTGGGAGGTCTATGCGGCGACTGAGCTGGGGTTGAGGCTGTGGGACACGTTGTGGGAGGCCGGGCAATCACTTGGGGTTGTGGCCGCCGGTGGGGGCGCATTCGACTCGCTGAGGCTGGAGAAAGGATATCGGCTCTGGGGGCAGGATATCCACACCGAGTACAACCCGTACGAGGCCGGAATAGGCTTCGCGGTTCGGCTCAAGAAGGGCGACTTCATCGGCCGTGATGCGCTTGTTGGCATCAGGTCAGAGGGTGCAACCCTCAAACTGTGCTGCATGACGCTGGATGATCCAGACGAGGTCGTTCTGGGCAAGGAGCCTATCCTCCATGGCGACGATGTGATTGGCTACGTATCAAGCGCCGGATATGGCTACTCGATAGGCCGTGGTATCGCATACGGCTATCTGCCTGTGGAGCACTCGGAGGTCGGTACGAAGCTGGACGTGCTCTATTTCGGGGAGCGGCGACGGGTCACGGTAACTACTGAGCCGCTGTACGATCCTGTGATGGAGCGGCTGAAGTCGTAGTACGGCCATCGCAGGCCGAACTGAGGAGCAGACACATGTCAAAGGGAATCTTGGAGCGGCTGAGCGAGGGGATCGTGCTGGGTGATGGTGGTTACATCATCGAGTTGGAACAGCGCGGGCATGTTGTCACAGGCGCGTTCACTCCCGAGATCGCGATGACCCATCCGGGCGCGGTGCGTGAGTTGCATTACGAGATGCGACAGGCCGGATGCGATGTCTTGCAGGTGATGGCCTTCTATGGCAGCCGCGAGAAGCTTGCTACGGTTGGATATGGCGACAAGGTCCTCGAGATAAATCAGGCTGCCTACAACATCGCGAGGGAGGTCGCTGGGGACGAGATGCTGGTGGCCGGGGACCTGAGTACCACCTGGATGTGGACCCCGGACGACGAACGGTCCAACAACCTGGTCGCGGAGATGTTTGACGAGCAGATAGAGGCACAGGCCGGGGTCGACTTTGTCATAGGCGAGCTTTTCTACAGTCTGGGCGAGGCGCTGCTTTGTTTGGAGCGCATCAAGGCCAAGACTTCGGTGCCCGCTATGATCACGATGTCGTTTCGGGCGACGAACGTCACGGACGATGGATTTACGGCAGGGGAGTGCGCGGAGCGGCTCGATGCTGCCGGTGCAGACATTCTCGGGCTGAACTGCATGAACGACCCTGAGCACATGATGCCCCACATTGCCGAGATGCGCGATGCCTTTGACGGCTATCTGGCGGCACAGCCAGTGGCGTTCCGGTGCACCGACGATACGCCATGGTTTACGGGGTTGCCGTCGTTCCCGGACCGGCTGGAACCCACGCAGATGACACGGTTTGCACTTGGTGAGTTTGCCACGAAGGCGAAGGAGCTGGGAGTCAACTACATCGGCGGCTGCTGCGGCTGCAAGGCGACTCATATGCGTGAGATGGCTAAGGCTCTGGGCAAGTTCGACGAGAGCAGGGCCTGGAATCGGCGGGCGGGCCATGCGATGAGTGAGACCGAGCACAACCGGGACCATCGCGAGGCGCTACGAGGCTAGCTCCTCGATCGGCAGCAAGGTGGTAGAATCGCGGTTGGAGGGCACTATCAGGCGCTCACTTGCCGTCGCCGTCGTGCTGATGTGTTTTGGTGGGGCATTGGTGTCCCTGGGTGTTCCAGACGCCCTCGCCGCCGACCCCTACGTTGCGATCATTGACATCGACGACGCCATCAGCCCCTCTACCTCTCGCTTTCTATCTAGGGCCATCGACAGTGCTGCGGATTCTGACGCTGTGCTTCTGCTGGTTCGGCTGGACACTCCCGGCGGTCTGCTTGACGCGACCAGGGACATGGTCGACTCGATAACTAACGCACAAATCCCTGTGGTGGTGTACGTGGCTCCCACGGGGGCCCACGCGGCTTCCGCAGGTACGTTCATCACAGCAGCGGCTCACATCGCGGCTATGGCGCCCATCACCAACATCGGGGCGGCTACGCCGATAACCATAGGCGAGGAGCTTCCGGAGACGCTGGCGCGTAAGGTGGCCCAGGACGCGGCTGCGCTGCTCCGAAGCATTGCAGTTGCGCGTGGTCGTAACGCCGACGCGCTTGAGGCCACTGTGCTGGAGGCGAGGGCGTACGACGCCTCGGAGGCGTTGGAGCTTGGCATCGTGGACCTGCTGGCCGAAGACATCGGCGACTTGCTGCGTCAGCTAGACGGCCGCAGCGTCGTTATGGGCGATGGCAGCGAAATTTCGTTACAAACCGTCGGCCCTGTAGTTCGTAGGATACGGCAGACGCCTCTGGAGCGGGTTCTCGCGTTTCTTGCCGATCCGAATATCGCCTTCACCCTGGTATCGCTGGGATTCATCGCGATCTTCGTCGAGTGGGTCCTGCCGGGCCTGTGGGGCCCTGGCATCATCGGTGTAATTGCATTGGCGCTGGGTTTCGTGGCCCTGGGGAATCTCCCGGTAAACTGGGTGGGTGTTGGCCTGATGGCCTTTGCGATGGGTCTGTTCTTCTTGGAGATGCAGGCACCCGGAACCAGTATTTTCGGCGTCTCAGGTGTGCTCTCGTTCGTGATCGGCGGGTTCCTGCTTTTCGGTGGGTTTACTCCCGTGCTGCCAAGCGCTCCCGGTGCGCCGGGCTACGGAGTCAACACATTTCTATTGGCTGGCGTCGTGGCTGCGATGGCGGCGCTGTTGGGATTCGTCATACGAGATCTGGCGGTGGCCAGACAGATCGCGGGCCGAGGCGATGTGACACACGAGCCAATTGAGGGACAGATCGGCACAGTCACGACGGAGCTGTCACCTCAAGGTGAGGTTCATGTGGCAGGTGAGATGTGGAGCGCGGTGAGCGACGATGGAGAGGCGATCGAGGAGGGTGTGTCTATTATCGTGACCGAGACTGAAGGCCTGACGCTACGTGTGTTCAGGGAATCGGAGGTCTGGGACTAGTCTGCTCCAATGCCGCGATGTGCGAACCAAGTGAAGCTAGTGTAGTGTGTATAGATTAGCGTGGACGCGAATTGCTCGCTACGACGATGTATTTGGACGGCAACCTGTTGGAACCACTGGAGGAGAGGAGATTTATTAATGGCAATCATCAACTTCCTGAGGCCTTACGAGCGAATGGCGATGTTCAAGTGGGGGAACTTCAGCGGGATGAGGGGCCCGGGCCCGGTAATCATGGTGCCGATCATGCACTCTGGAATAAAGGTCGACACGCGTGTCGAGGTCATCGATATTCCCCGGCAGACCAACATCACGAAGGACAACGCGCCGATCGATATCGACTTCCTGATCTACATGC
>CAUZFB010000116.1:0-3870 GCA_963579135.1 Dehalococcoidia bacterium
GGCCGGGGGGGCAGTTGCTCAAAGAAGCAGAAGCTCCCGTTCGTGCCAGCGACTACCGAACCGGCTCCGGTGAGGATGTCCAAGCATTCCTTGAGAAGGCTGACCTCAACAACTCGGTTCTGTTTCCTTCAGAGGGGCTCTCTGTCGGCTTTATTCAAGTCACCAATTACGCAATAAAGTTGTGCCGGGCATACAACGATTACGTGGCCGACCGGTTCAGGGCGATTAGCGATAGAGTCCAACCGGTTGCGCTCATCCCTATGCAAGACCCACAGGCAGCTGCCGCAGAGCTGCGCCGTGCAGTACGGGATCTCCATCTACCCGGAGCGATGCTGCCGGCTACAGGTCTACCTCTACACCTAGGCCACCCATACTACCGTCCAGTGTACGAAGAAGCGGCGAACCTCGGATGCGTGCTTGCTGTCCATGGCGGCTCTAACAAAGGCCTTGGGATCGACACTTTCGACAATAGCTCAGCGTCGCACGTGCTGCATCATCCAGTCTCATTGATGAATGCATTAGTCGGTGTGATTTATTCAGGTGTCTTGGACAGCTACCCCGACTTACGCGTCGGGTTTATGGAGGGCGGAGCCGCCTGGATAGTACTTCTATACGACCGCATGACGCGTGACGCGGAATATCGCATCAGTGGGACGACCGCGAGGCATCTCCCGGAGTACCTGGCAAGCGGGCAGATATTAGTGGGATGTGAGGGCGACGATGAGAGCCTCGAATACATCGTAGGCAAGGTGGGCGTGACCCCGTTCGCTTGGTCCTCTGACTATCCGCACGAAGTCGATGTTCCCGGTGCGCGCCAGATGATTCAGCACACCATCGATAGCCCCGGATTGACCATGGAGCAAAAAGAAGCGCTCCTTGGAGGGAACGCCAAGACTTTTTTCCGGTTGTAACCGAACGCCGAAGGGCAGGCTTGACCTCAACGATGGGGAGGGACGAAACGGGCGCTCAGTCGTGACTACATGTCAATGCACGGGCAGCAAATGAGGCCCAACGACAGCTATGCAATTCTCTTGAGGGCGACAATGCCTCGCGACGGCACGCTCGGCACGGCCCCGCCGGCGGATACGGCTTCGGACACGTATGTCTACGACCCGCGAGACCCGGTCCCCTCGGCTGGCGGGGCGCCGCTGCGGCCGATCACCACGCCGTCGTGGACGACGACCGAGCCGTACGGGCGGCCTCCTGCTGCGGCGCACATGGCCGCCTCAGCCATGGCCAAGCGCATGTAGTACTCATGGTCGGTTTGTGCACTGCTCATGTGATACCTCCTCAGGGGCGGCATTATCACAGACGGGCCATGCGCGGGCGATTACATGAACCGCTTCCGGATTCGACCCGAGGGAAGTTTACTTGCGTCGGGTCTGAGTCGGCACTACCATCCCGCGAGTCAGTGTTGACTGGCTAAGACTCGCCAAGAACTAGGCCAGGCAATCCCGTTCCGCGACAACAGCACTATCCACCCCATGCCCTCGAAAGCGGAGCCCCTGTAATGATTGTCGAACAGACCCTCTCCAGCGGTATGCGTTTTTGGGTAGCGCGCCCGCAAGCCGAGGAACCGCGTCCCGCGTTGTTCCTCCATCACGAGCGCTACGGTCCGGTCGAGCATGCCTTCGGTCTCATCGAGAAAGCAGCTGCTGACGGATTCGTTGGCTGCTTGCCGGACCTGTATCACCGCTTCGACGGCGACCGCGGGCTGTTAGAACGGGCGGAAGCGCGCTGCGACCCGACCGACGAGGAAACTATCGCGGATTTGGACGAGTCCATTGCGTACCTCCGCACGCTGGACTACGTGGACGGAAGCAACATCGGGATGGTCGGGTTCTGCGCGAGTGGCCGAGCACCGATTCTCTTCGCGGCAGCAAGGAGCGAACTGAAGGGAATCGCGGTTTTCCATGGGGGCGTGTACCCGAGGGACTATGATCCGATCTACCCTGGACAGGGGACCGTTGCCGATATGATCCCCAAGCTATCGTGCCCGGTGTTCGGCGTATTCGGCGAGTCCGACTTCCTCGTGCCTGTCGGGAACGTGCAACGCTTCCGCACTGAGCTGGAACTGCATAGGAAGAGCTACCGGATAAAGGTGTTCGCGAACACACCGCACGCCTGGGGCGTCAATGACGAGACGGGCAGGTATCGACCAAAAGAGGCCGAGGAGGCTTGGCAGTTGATGACCGCATTCTTCGACGAAGTATTCAACGACAAGTTGGATACTGGGCGGGTGCTGTGGCAATTCGAGAGCGACATCGCCCCGGACTACGATTACGAGAAGGTCGTGCGGCAATCTCAGGGTTCGTGAGGCTAGCAAGGGCTTGGAGCAGCGATTTGGGGAACCGATAGTCGCGTTAGTACTAGAGGACATACAACGGCCTAGACGACCCACAGGCCCGCGTGATCGCCTGGGCACGGCAGGCAGATGCCATCGTGCTCGCGTACATACCCGAGGACGTGCGACGGCTCACGGACTGAGGCCGCGTTGCTGCAAGCCCCTCGATGGAGCACCTGGGCCTTGGGTCAGCAAAGTACAGAGGCGGCCTTAGTTCCCTGTACACGGGCCCATGCAGTCATGCGGGCCAGTGGGTCGTCTAGGATGTACGCTTGACCGGATTGAGCCCATGGCCACAGGCGAGGGGACCGTCTGCCGTCGTCACTGTAGCGGTCTGTTAGTGTGCTTAACACCGGATCTCAGTGGACAACCGGATACGGATTGACATGGAGAGCATGCACTCGACGTCGAGACTTGCGCGATGGGTGCCGTTCTACTACGGCTGGGTGGTCGTGGGTGCGGTCGGGCTCACGGCGGGGTTGTCCACCGCCGTCGCGGGGTCCGTGTTCAGCATCTTCATCGAGCCGTGGAGCGACGAGTTCGGCTGGTCGCGAACGGCCATCGTGGGAGCATTTAGTTTCGGGACCGTGCTCGCCGCCGTCGCGGGGCCAGTGGTCGGACGGGCCACGGACCGCTACGGCGGTCGCGTTATCCTCGGCGGCGGTGCACTGCTGATCGGGGGCTCGCTGATCTCACTGGCCTTTGTCACGACGTTGGCGCTTTTCTATATAGCGTTCGCCGCGGGGCGCGGGGCCATGATGAACGTGCAGAATCTGGCGTCCCCCACCGTCGTGGCGACTTGGTTCATCCGGCGGAGAGCGTTCGCGACGGCGGTGATGTTGAGTGGCAACACCGTGGGCATGGGGCTGTGGCCGTTGCTGGCGGGCATCGTACTCGCCGCCCACGGATGGCGGGTGGCGATCCTGGTGCTTGGCGTCATCGTGAGCGTCCTGGCGGTCGTGCCGTTGGTGCTGATCGTGGCTCGACGGCCGGAGCACATCGGTCTGCAACCAGACGGTAGCCCGGTAGTGACGGATGAGCTGAGTGGGGGATCGAGACCTTTCATCGAGCAGCAGTGGACTGCGCGTCAGGCGGTCCGGACGAGGGCGTTCTGGCTGCTGATGGCGGCCCAGGCCACCGCCGTGATCGTGGGAGGTGGCAGCGGCGTGCACAGGGTTCCGTTCTTCGTCGGTAGAGGACTCGCAGACGGCTGGGTAGGGCCGATGCTCCTGGTCTGGGCCATTGGCTTAGCGATCGGTGGGTTCGTCGCTGTATGGAGCTCGAAGTACATGCCAAAACGGCTGGTGATCTGGGCGTTCATGACCGGTACCGGGATCACGATGTTGCTTATTCTGCGTGTGCCGGCCGACGGTACTGTGCTGCTCTTCGCACTGGTGGAGGGAGTCTTCACCGGGGGCATTTTCGCGATGCTTCCAGTGATCTACGCCGACTACTACGGTCGAGGCTCCATCGGCACAATCCGCGGTTGGACACACCCCGTGGTGATGGTGGCCCTCGCTGCTGGG
>CAUZFB010000117.1:0-3851 GCA_963579135.1 Dehalococcoidia bacterium
CGGGGAGTGCGGTATCCACACCCGTCCCCTGAAGGTGTCAGATTCTCTGGCATCACCGATAGCTCCTATCTAGGCGTCAAAATGGACAAATTCAAGAGTCTGATTTCCCGCCTCATGAGTCTCTGGCTAGGGGATGGGAAGGAACTTCCCAGCGACTGGTACTAGCACTAGGCAAGACCAAAACAATAAGAGCCGGGTCGTATTTCACGGCCCGGCTCTTTGGTCTCAAAACGCCGTTCTGGGATCAACTTCGCTCCAGCTGCCCTATGCCTTGAACTGCCCCTCGTGATCCCAGTACCGCAGCGACCACAAGCGCCAGTGCCGCCGGTAGGTAAAACATCCCTATGGAGAACGCTCCCACCACGCAGAACCCAAGGAGCAGCACTGCTGCCACCCACAACGACACCTTGCGTTTCGACGGCTTGATCCGTGTTGTCATGAGCATCGCCACAACGAGCGCGGTCAGCACAACGGGGCCGATCAATAGCGGAAACGCAGACAGACCATTCGCCTCAAGGAGAGTCTCCGAGATCTCTACGGACTCGATGGCGAAGCCCTCCGGGCGCGTTTCCACAGTAGGAAAAACGCCCTGGTAGACGGGTCCAAACGCCATGAATAGCGATGCAAATCATGCCAGGACGTGGGCAACCCCCGCAGAGATCGCCGCGTCGTCTCAGCGCCCTACTCCCGGCTCCAAGTCCGCGACCTATGATTCATAGATTCAGCCTTCCGGACCTCGCACCACGAAGCCAGACTACATCTCCATCTTCTTCTCGCCCGACAGGTACGCCTCTGGCTCCTTCTGGAACGCCCGGTTACACCCAGCGCCGCAGAAGTAGTAGGTCTGGCCCTCGTGGTCCCAGGTGCCGCCCGACGGATCGTTCATGTCCACGTCCATCCCGCACACCGGGTCAACAGCGGTCTCGGTCTTCTTGCCGAACAATGGTATCTTCATCCCGTTCCTCCCATTTGGTGTCAGGGTTTGGGGGCTAACCCCTTCTTCTAGCTGCGAAAACCCTTTAGTCTCAGCGAATTGCTCACCACGGTAACGGAGCTAATCGCCATCGCGCCGGCCGCGAGCATCGGATTCAAGAACCCCAACTCGCCGAACATGGGCCTGAGTGCTTCGGGCACCCCGGACCCTGAGAACACGAAGTAGAGCGCACCGGCTGCGATCGGGATGAGCGCGACGTTATATGCGAACGCCCAGAACAGGTTCTGTTTGATGGTCCGCATCGTCGCTCTGCTTAGTGCTAGAGCCGTCGCGACCGCGCGAATGTCGCCGCCCACCAGCGTTATGCTCGCCGTCTCCATCGCCACGTCCGTGCCCGTGCCCATTGCGATGCCTACGTCCGCCCGGGCCAACGCGGGGGCGTCGTTGACGCCGTCGCCCACCATTGCCACCGTCTTGCCTTCGGCTCGTAGCTCATCGACCGTGGCCGCCTTGTCTCCCGGCAGCACCTCCGCGATCACGCGGTCGATCCCGGCCTGCTCTGCGATCGCATTCGCGGTCGCCAGGTTGTCTCCCGTGAGCATCACCACCGTGATGCCACGGTCTTGCAGAGCCTCTACCGCCTCGCGGGCGCCAGGCTTCAGGGCGTCCGCAATTGCCAGTACACCCCGGACCTCACCGTCCAGGGCGACGAATGCGACCGTCTTCGCCTGCGCGGACAGGGCCGCAGCCCCCTCGCCAAGCCCGTTGAGGGACAGTCCAGCCTTTTCGATGAGCGCCCGATTGCCCACCATCAGCCTCTTTCCATCGACAGTCGCATGTATCCCGAAGCCCGGCTCGGAATTGAACTCGCGTAGGTCCGACAGCGCCAGCCCGCGCTCCGCCGCAGCCTCCACGACCGCTTCGCCCAGCGGGTGCTCCGAGCCCTGCTCCGCCGCCGCCGCCAGCCTCAAAAGCTCGTCCTCGTCGATGCCCGACACCAGCACGTCGGTCAGGGTCGGGTGCCCGGTCGTCAGCGTCCCCGTCTTGTCCAGGACAACAACTTCGACCTTGTGCGCCGTCTCGAGGGCCTCGGCGTTGCGGATCAGGATGCCGCTCTCCGCGCCCTTGCAGGTGCCGACCATGATTGCTGTTGGCGTCGCCAGACCCATCGCGCAGGGGCACGCAATGATCAGCACGGCCACCGCCGTGAGCATCGCGTACAGGTACGTCGGCTCCGGCCCGAACACGAACCAGATGCCGAACACCGACGCCGCTACGAGGATGACCACGGGCACAAAGTAGCTGGCGATCAGGTCCGCCAGTCGCTGTATCGGCGCCTTCGATCCCTGTGCCTCCTCCACCAGCCGCACGATCTGGGCCAGCATGCTGTCACGTCCCACGCGGGTTGCCCGGTACGTGAAACCGCCGGTGGTGTTGATCGTGGCGCCGATGACTTTGTCCCCGGGCCTCTTCTCCACGGGGGCGCTCTCACCCGTCAGCATCGACTCGTCGATCCAGGACAGGCCGTCCACGAGCTCACCGTCAGTGGCCACCTTTTCGCCCGGCCTCACCATCACGATGTCAGCTTCGACCACCTCTTCCAGAGGCACGTCGATCTGCTCGCCGTCCCTGATCACCCGTGCAGATTTCGCCTGCAGGCCCATCAACGCCTTGATCGCATTCGACGCCCGGCCCTTGGCCCGGGCCTCCAGGAACCGCCCCAGCAGCACCAGGCCGATGATCGCGGTCGATGTGTCGAAATACGTCGCAGTTTCTACAGTCTCGAAGAACGAAGTCCTTCCAAAAAAAGTAACGAACGTGCTGTACAGGAAGGCCACCGACGTGCCCGCCGCGATCAGCGTGTTCATGTTGCTCGTTCGGTGTTTCAGTGCGCCCCAGGCGCTCGTGTAGAACTGTCGGCCTGCCCAGACCTGAACCGGAGTGGCCAGAACAAGCAACAGGAAATCGAGCCGGAACGGCAGGAAATCTGTGGTGCGTTCGATGGCTGTCAACGCCATAATGGTCGCCGCCACTCCCAGACTTACGACGAACTTGCGCCGCAGCGTAGCCTGCTCTCGCGGCGAGGCCGTATCGCGCATCTCGTCCCCGGCTAGCCCCTCGAACGAATATCCCGCGTCTTCGACTGCGTGCCGCAGATCGACGGTCGTAACGGCTCCGGCGACGAATTCGACCGTCGCTCGCTCCGTGGCCAGGTTTGTGGTAGCGGACTCCACGCCCGCCACACCCTCAAGGGCCTTGGAGACGTGGGCCACACAAGACGCGTAGGTCATGCCGCCAATGTTCATCGTCACACGCTCGTAGGCCACACCGTAGCCAGCGTCTTCCAGCGCCTCGGCGAGCGTCTCCATCGACACATCGCTGTCGCCGGACAGCATTATGGTGGCCTTCTCCGTGGCAAGATTGGTTGTAACCGACTCCACGCCCGGCACGTCCTTAAGCGCGTTGGACACATGGCCCACACACGCCGCGCAGGTCATGCCTTTGACAGCGATCTCCAACTTTGTCTCGGCCTGAGCAACCATCTCAATTACCTCTTGTCCGACAACGAATATAGCTCCAGAAGCTCGCCCAGCACCTCGTCCTCACGTCCTTTCTTGACGCCGTCGATGACACACGAGTGCAGGTGCCCCTCCAGCAGGACCGACTCCAGCTTTTGGATAGCGCGCTTGATCGCAAACGTCTGCTTCAAAATGTCCACGCAGTACTTGTCCTCCTCAACCATGCGGCGCACGCCGGCCAGATGGCCGTCGATGTAGCTCAGACGCTTTAGCGCGTCAGTCTTGGCTGCGGACAGGGTCTCGTGTTCGTGGTGTGCTGCGGTCGCCATGCAGTTCCTCCATGGTCGTCGGAATAGGGGAGGGCCAAAATTAGACCCCCACCCCACCCCCAGGGGGTA
>CAUZFB010000118.1:0-3753 GCA_963579135.1 Dehalococcoidia bacterium
TGCGACCCAGCCCACCGTGGCAGTGCAGCACAACGTTCTTGCCATCCCGTAGAAGCTGCCTGATCTCCACACCCTGCTCAGCCCACTGCGCCTCAAACTCACCGCCCGGCGCCTGCATGATCACCAGCGGGAACTGGAACCACCGCATACCGCGCTTCACCACTTCCTCGCCCAGTCGTCCCACACCCAACTGCCGCATCTCGTGGCTCGGCAGCAACGTCACGACCGCCGCCGTATCCCACTGCGCAATCGCGTCCAGATCCGCCTCCAAGTCAGGAACCCACGGCCTTCCGGGCGCGCCACGACGAAACGCTATCGACGGACAAGCCGTCATTCCAATCAATCCGAGCTGTGGCCCCGCCTCGACCACATCCATCCCGACTGGTATCTGGTCCTCTGAAAGTGACATGTCTGGTTACCTTTACAGCGTGAATTTCTGAAACAAAACTATACCGTGGCCTGAAGAGATTACGAGCGCGCTCCGCAGGCTCAGCCGAGTAGCATTGGTCGCACGCCAACAACCACCCACCATCGTCAATAACTGGACCCCAGGCTGAGCCTCAAACTCCCCAACGCCTCATCACCCCGGCTACCGATCTCCCCCACCCGCTCGCCGTTCTACTACGGCTGGGTGATCCTGGCCGTTGCGGCAATCGCAAGCTTCGTTTCAGCACCGGGTCAGACCTACACATTCGCAGTCTTCCTGGACTACTTTCGTGATGACCTCGGACTGTCATCGACGCTGATCTCAACCCTCTACCTGATCGGTTCGCTAACCGCCGCCGTCATGATCGTCGGCATCGGGCGAGCCCTGGACAAACTTGGCGGACGAGTGATGCTCGTGCTGGCGGGCCTGCTCATTGGTGGTGGCGCCATGTGGATGAGCCAGGTGTCTAACGCCGTCGAACTGCTCATCGGATTCGCCATACTACGCACCCTTGGCCAGGGTGCTCTCTCGCTCATCCCAACCACGCTGGTATCCATCTGGTTCGCGCGAAAACGTGCGAAGGCGCTGGCGCTCATGGCGCTCGGTGGGGCGCTCGCTTCTGGCATATTCCCCATCATGTCCAACGGCCTCATTTCGATCTTCGACTGGCGCGGCGCATGGATAGGAATCGCCATCATCTCGTGGAGTCTCCTGATCCTGCCAGCCGCCATCTTCGTCCGTCGCAGCCCTGAGTCCGTGGGACTGCTGCCGGACGGCGAGAAGCCGCTTGCAGCACGCGCCAAAACCGGCGTGCGCATAGTCGAAGAGTTCGCATTCACCACCAAAGAGGCGATGCGTACACGCGCGCTGTGGCTTCTGATGTTCGCCGCATCAGCGCAGTCGATGGTCGGCACCGGCCTCATGTTCCACCAGATATCGCTCTTCGATCAACGCGGCCTATCGAGCGCCACAGCAGCTGGGGTGTTCGGTGTAATCGCACCGGGCTTGATCATTGGCCAATTCGTCTCGGGATTCCTGGCCGACCGACTACCCATCAGATACCTGATAGCAGCAGCCCAACTATCAATCACCGTATTGGTGCTATCGGTCTTCTTGCTGTCCCAACCATGGCACGCATTTCTCTACGGAACCCTGTTCGGCCTCACCATGGGCTTCCTCATGAACAGCACCACCTCCATCTGGCCCGACTACTTCGGACGCAAACACCTCGGCAGCATTCGAGGCGTCACGCAGTTCTCCAACATGGCAGCCGCCGCAGCCGGCCCACTCCCCCTAGCCATCGCATTCGACGCAACCGACTCCTACAACACCGGCCTGGTCATCTTCGCCATCGTCCCATTGCTATGCGGAGCAGCAGCGATATTCGCAATCAAGCCCAAAACGCCGGATAGATCGCCGCCATCTCCGTAGCTGCAACTCATGAATTGCTCTTACGCGTAGCATGGGCATCTCTGCTCTTGAGAACTGTTTTGTCGGACATCATCGTGAACTGCTCGTACGGGCAGAGATGCCCGTGCTACGCGGGTGGTTCGGGCTCGAAAAACCGGAAGTGGCGCGTTGAAATGGCTTTGGGGACTATTTTCTCATGAAATACAAGCCAGACTGTCCAAACAAACCGAGACTTCTGCATGCACGCAGGTAAGTCAGGTTTTTGTCTCCGCACGGACTGCTAAGAACCGCTCCTGCGTCTTCGGGTCGATCGCCCTCTGGCGTCTCGAACCCGAAAAGGGAGGGCGTCAATCTTTGCCGATCACACCACATGACATTCAGGTTGCGAGTCTCTGGGGTTGCGGGCGGTGAGGCCAGCTTGCCGGGTGCGGTGTGCGGACGTGGTCCGTAACGGGTGCATTTATCGTCCTATCGGCTGCCCATTCATAGTAGACATGCACGATCTGTATACGATCCGATTGGCTCCCACACCATCGGAAAGGCTGTGCCGGCCACCAGTGGCTACTGGGTCGAGATGGCCAAGAAGCCGTTTCGGCACTCAGTGATTGCCATCACACTGGCCGGTCCCTTCGCTCGTCTGGCGGTCCTGTTGTCGCGATAGATCGGCGTGAGTTTGGAGATCTATCTAGGAGGTTCCCCCCAGGCCGCCTGACTTGTAGACGAGTTTGGGAATGTAGGTAGTTGCGGCTGCCCCGACCCGTCGGGACAGCCTGGCTTAGCTACTTGTGGTTTATCTGATTGGTCCTGCTGGTCGATTCGCTTGCACCGGTCAACCACTGGTGCTTGCGAAGTAGGACGTATTTGCAGGATCGGCTGTAACGCGGGATCCGTCAATTAGCGCGTGGCGGATGGGGGATGAGGGCACACGCCCGCCTGAGGCGGATGCCGTGCGGTGGTGGTGCCTATCATAGAAAAGAGCCGTATGGCATCCACCCTATGGAACCGCCCGCCTATGCGTCAGCCAAGGATAATAAATACGACCCCACTAGAGTGGGCCCGTAGATACACGATCCTTACTTAGCTGAGTAGGGAGTATAAGTCATCCACAGCTTCTTTTACCTTGTTGGTAACTGAGTACTTCAAGACCGCTTTGGGCTTGGGATTGGAATACATCCAATCGCCAGAGATCAGCCCCTCGCCGGAGAGAGCCAATACGTGATGAGATACCACTGGCTCCGGTAATTCCAAGACCTTCTCAAACTCGGATACTGACAATGGCTTAGCTTTGAGGGCACCAATTATCCGACGAGCGGTAGGATGTGCGATCAAGTAGGCTCCACTACCCATTTGTACTCAGCCTCTCTTTTTGGGAAACACTGGGCAACAGAGAGTATACCGGGTTCGGCGCAATCTCAACCTCCATTCCCATTAAACCGATTAATTAGCACTTTGATTACGATTTTCAGAAGATCACTCGATTGTTCAAGACGGAAACCCCACTTTTCTTCGTCACCGAACTCCTTTTTCGACGATAACGTGACGCTGTCGATTGCGCTCTCCAACACCTCCAACTGGAGGTCGTCTTCGATGAAAAAACGCATACGGGCTCTCGCTTCGAATTGATTGGAGAGATGAATTGGTGCGAGCCCGAGTAGGCGTGTGTTGGGTACCAGTTCATGCCGACAGATGATCTTCCGGAGTTCTTGTGCCTGAGCGATGGGGTCATCAAGATCAGTAACTGTCTGTTCCAACCAAAAGCCGAATTCGCCAAATTTTGCACCCGGGTGAAGTATGTCCGACACCATATTGATGACCCTGAGTGACCTGCCCCCCTCAAACGAGTCCAGTTGAAAGTTGGAAACTGGGCTCTCATGAAGGGAGGCAGAAATGCCAAGAAAAGGTCACAGTCCTGAGAA
>CAUZFB010000119.1:0-3591 GCA_963579135.1 Dehalococcoidia bacterium
ACGCCAATCTCGAGGCCGATCTCCTTCATCGTCACCTCGCCGTAGTAGTACATCCCAACCACCTTCCGCTCACGCCACGGGAGCGCCTTGATCGCGTCCCGGACACGAGCGGCAACCTCGTTTGTCTCGCAAACGCGGTCTGGACCCGGCCGCTCCGCCGGCACCATCACCGGGGGCAGGTTTGCGCCGTTGACGCTGTCGATGGTCGCCAGTGGCGAGGTCGACTCGATGGTATGGATGCGAACAATCGTCCGGGCGAGACGCGCCTCGTCCGATCCCATAATCTTGGCCAGGTCCGTGAGCGACGGTTCGCTGCCAAGTTCGTGACGCAGCTTCTCCCGTGCCGCTTCCAGCTCACGACGCGCCCGGCGCACGCCGCGCGGCCAGGCATCCCGCCTCAGAGCATCGATCATCGCCCCCCGGACCCGACGCTCGGCGAAGGTCTCGAACTTGATGCCGCGCTTCTCATCGAACCGGTTGGACGCATCGATCAATCCGATCATGCCGTCCTGGACCAGATCGCCGAAGTCGATCGAATGGGGCATCGAGGCGGCCATCCGGCGCGCAAGCGCCTCTACAAATGGCACGCCGGCCGTGACGCGGTCTTGATTACTCTCAAGTGCTTGAACTGCCATGTCGCGATTGCCTCCGATATCTTGGCGGGGTGTCCCAACGGGGACGTTCCGCTACGTAATGATCTGTTAATGCAATCGCGATGCCATGACATGTGGAGGCCTTTTAAGGGGGCAATTTAAAAACATGTAAACTGCTGTTCAAAAGCAGTTTAGTGGTATTAATATGAATTTGGAACTACCTGGTGTTTCTGTAGAACCGAGACACAATAGCCAATATTTTGACGATTACAAGGCCACGATAGCCAAAATATTGACAGACCGATGGAGCGGCCATGGGCCGCACGGAGGAGTCTGGGTTACTTCTCGTCGCAGCGCGCCCGGATGTGCCGGGCGGCGCTGATGGCCTCGACCGCACTGGTGACGATCTGTGAGGCGCGAGACGAGCTGGTATCATCGGTTGACCGCGCTTCGAGCAACTCGGCGTTGGCCAAGATGATCCCGAGCTGGTTATTCAATCGATGGAAAAGGGCGCCGAGATCGGTCGGCTGGTCCATCTGCAGTGGATCCGGGTGCGAGTGTGGGAACGGAATCTGGCTACGCATCACCACAGGCGGACCTATCGTTCCGCCTGTAGAGATGCTGCCTCGCTCGCTCCGGTCTCCGGTTCGCGCCACAACGTGTCGACGAAGATGCGAACCGAACCTCCTGCCGTCCGGACGTATTCCACCTTACCGCTCGCGATCCAGTTGTAAATCGTCCGACGGCTTACGCCCACCAGGTCACAGGCCTTCATGATGGAAATCGTCTTCCTGTCCACTATCATCTCTGGCGCTCTCATTGCCCCACCCTTTTTGTTGTCGTCACGACCGGTAGCCCGCTAGGCGGGCTCGAAGAGTGGTATCGGCACGGCACTCCGGTGTCATTAGCCCCGCCCCACCACGAACTTGACCGGGCCCACAGCTGGTGTCAAAATGTTGACGCATTAAGGTCAGCCGACTCGACATCGTCGAAAACACACCACCCCCGCACGTCATCGAGCAACACGTGGAGACTGATACACATCTACTGATCGTGGAAGACGAGGCCGCGCTCCGTGATGCGACGGCCGAGCGGCTGATTGAGCACGGCTATCAGGTTGTGGCCGTGGGCAGCGGCGAGGAGGCCCTCGAGCGATTGAGCGACTTCGCGTTCGATGTGGTGTTGACGGACCTGCGTCTGCCTGGGATCGACGGACGGGAAGTGCTCGGCGCCGCGCTGGAGCGTTACCCCGAGATCGTAGGCATCGTCATGACTGGCTTCGGGACCGTCAAGGACGCGGTCGAGGCCATCAAGCGCGGAGCGGCCGAGTTCATCACCAAACCGTTTCAGTTCGACCAGCTTCTGCACGTGCTCGCGTCAGCCCTTGAGCAGCGTCGGCTCCGTTCGGAGAACGCGTATCTGCGGTCACAGCTGGAAGAACGGTATCGATTCGAGGGACTGGTGGGACGCAGCCCACAGATGCGGAAGCTTTTCGACGTGCTGGAGACCGTCGCGAACAGCACCAGTACTGTGCTGATCAACGGCGAAACCGGAACGGGCAAAGAGCTGGCCGCGCGCGCGATCCATCACAACAGCCGCCGACGCGCGCACCGGTTCGTGGCCCTGAACTGCAGCGCCGTACCAGAGACCCTGCTGGAGGCTGAACTCTTCGGCCACGTGCGCGGGGCGTATACGGGTGCAGTCGCCAACCGCGCGGGGCGTTTTGAAGTGGCCGACCGCGGCACGCTCTTCCTCGACGAGGTTGGCACCATGGACGTGGCGCTGCAGTCCAAGCTTCTGCGGGTACTCCAGGAGCGGGAGCTGGAACGCATCGGCGACACCCGAACCATCAAGATCGACGTCCGGGTCATTGCCGCGACCAATGCTGACCTCCCGCAACTCGTGAAGAAGGGCCTCTTTCGCGAAGACCTCTACTACCGATTGAACGTCATTCCGGTCTTGCTGCCGCCGCTCCGCGAGCGGCGTGAAGACATTCCGCTTCTGGTGCGGCACTTTGTGAGCCGACTCTCGCAGCAGCAGACGCCCGCCCGCGAGATCACCGTCACCCAGGAAGCGATGCGCCGCATGATGGGCTACCCCTGGCCGGGCAACATTCGCCAACTCGAAAATGCGATCGAACGCGCGCTGGCGCTTGGAGGCGATCGCACCCAGATTGATGTTGCGGACCTCCCTCCAGAACTGCAGGACCCTGCTGACGTAGACCAACCAGCCGTCGCCATCCTCCCAGACGGCGGACTCGACCTACCTACCTACATCGCCAACATCGAGCGGGACCTGATTGCCCAGGCGCTCGACGACACCGGCGGCAACAAACAGCGCGCCGCGAAACTCCTGGGGCTGAAGCGAACAACGCTGGTGGAGAAGGTGCGCCGACTACAGCCGAGCCGGTAGCTCGCGAATTGAGTCCAGGACGCGCACGCCGCCGAAACATCCTTCCGCTACCCCGCCCTGAGGCACCGTTGCATGTCCGCATGTGCGGTTTTGATGAGCTTTCGTAGGGCTACAGCGTCGATCTCGGCGTCCGGCCTGAGCTTCACGTGTCGCATGAACTTCCCAGTGCCTTCCAGTAGACCCCCTGGGTCGGGGAGCACGGCGCCACGAAAGAACCCGACATTGACGTGAGCGTTGAACGCATTCACGTAGGCGAATGCCGCGTCAGCTACGCATGCCGTGGGATGGCCGTCATGCAAGAGCTCGCGAACGTCCTCTCCGCAGCCGCGCATGACATCAAACCAGCGTGTCGCGATGCCCCCCAACGGGTCAGGGTGCTCGCCCATCCACGCTTCGATATCGGGATCTCTCCTAACCGCCGTGGGGAAACGCATGAGCCGAATCATCACAGGCATGATGGTGCCATGCTCCCCTCTTGTTGCGCTCTCTTGTCACAACCAACGTCGCACTTGTGACCGGTACTGCGAATACCGTCGCCGACGATTCCGCCAGATAGCGTTCCTCTGGAATAACAACGAACTGCTGC
>CAUZFB010000120.1:0-3401 GCA_963579135.1 Dehalococcoidia bacterium
CTCCAAGAATGGGGGCTTCAGGTCAACAACGAAGCCGCTCATGGTGTGATCGCCGGAATCACCTCGGCGTAGTTCTGCTGGTGGGGTGGGGGCTTCGGCTCCTGCCCCCCAGTGGGCACCATCATGTCAAACAGACGAGTGCTGGACTACGATCCAGCTACGGGCATTACGCAGTGGTTTCATTACGATGACGCCACGGGCGACATGGGCCTGGAAACCCAACAGGATGTCGGGTTAGTCATTGAGGGCACGAAGGAAGCCTTCAACCAGGCCGACGAACGTGCGCCCTGGAAGGGTGACGTTCACAAGGTCGCGTCTATCCCGATGGTCATCTACCACGAACTCGCGAAGGTATCGAACAACTTCAAGGATCAGCGGGTGGTCCGTAAGTGGCTGAACGACAAGGATAATCGGGTGTTCAGAACGCGACCAGGGAACCTCTAGTGGCGATCACAACCTACGCGCAGCTACAGACGGCGACGGCCAATTGGCTCGACCGCACTGATCTGACGGCGCGTATCCCAGAATTCATTGAACTGGCAGAAGCGAACTTCAATCGCGTGATCCGACAACCGGATATGATCGCGAAAGATGACTCGTTTTCGCTCGCGAGCCGCTATACGACGCTGCCGACTAACACGCTTGAGATCATCAGAATCGTGGTCGATCTCACGCCGGTCATCGTGCTAGAATACATGACGCCCGAAGAGATTTCGGAGCGCAGAATTGTGTTGAGCGCGACGGGCAAGCCCTACTACTTCACGGTGGTTGGCGGCGCGACCGGCCAGTTGGAGATTCTGCCGTCGCCAGACGCGACGTACACCTCCTCAATAATTTACTACACGCGCATAGCCGCGCTGACCGACGCCGCTACGAGCAACTGGTTGTTGGCGGCGCACCCTGACATCTACCTATTCGCGACCCTGGTCGAAGCGGAGCCATACCTAAAGAATGACGAGAGGCTTGCCATGTGGTCTGCCAGGCTCGACAAAGCTCTAAACGACCTACGCTTGCAAGGACAGCGCGAACGCCATACCGGGTCTGGCCTCCGAATGCGCTCACGGGTACTGGGATAAAACATGGCTACTGCAAATCTTGGAATCACGCTGCCGACTGTCGGAGGAAGCACCGACACCTGGGGCACCACGCTTAACACTGGGATCACGGCGATAGACGCCCTTTTCTCAGTCAGCGGCACCGATGTCACTATGTCCGACATCAAATTCAACTCAATGAGTGTGCAGGAAACGGGTGCCGGAACCGATACCGTCAAGATCCAGGCCCCGAGCGCGGTAAGCTCCTCCTATACGCTCACAATGCCAGCAGCAGTTGGTAGTGCAAACCAAGTGTTGTCTGCCGCCGATGGTTCTGGCACACTAGCCTGGACTACGCCCGAAACCGGTGACATCACCTCTGTGGTCGCTGGCGCAGGAATGACAGGTGGCGGCACAAGTGGAGCGGTCACGCTGGATGTGGTTGGTACATCGAACCGTATTACAGCCAACGCGCACGATATAGATATCGCCTCGACCTATGTCGGGCAGACTTCGATTACCACACTGGGCACCGTCGCTACAGGCGTCTGGTCTGGCACGACCGTGGCCGTGAATAAGGGCGGCACGGGCCTCGCCAGCTACGCCGCCGGGGATGTGATCTATGCGAGCGGTGCGACCACGCTCGCCAAGCTCGCGAAAGGTTCCGACACCGAAGTGCTGACGCTCGCTAGTGGCGTACCGACCTGGGCCGCTCCCACGACGGGTGACCTCACGGCCATCGTTGCCGGTGCCGGACTAACAGGGACATCTCTGGGTGGCCCAATACCCACGCTGAACGTGATCGGCACGGCAGACAAGATCACAGTATCTGCTGACGCGGTGACCATCGCCTCTGGATATGTAGGCCAAAGCAGCATCACTACTTTGGGCACCGTAGGAACGGGCACATGGCAAGGCACTGCTGTTGCCAACGCTTACGTCTCAGATGCTCTTACGATTTCCGGCGGTTCGGTCGATAACTCGATTATCGGTGCCAGCACCGCTGCGGCTGGCACGTTCACGCAGGGCACGTTCACACAGATAGATGTCGAGGCCCAAGGCGACCTTCGCTTACAGGACGCAGCGGGCGGTCAGTATGTGGCGTTCCAAGCTGCGGGAACCACAACCAGCTACACGCTCACAATGCCAGCGGCTGTGCCTTCAGCTAACGAGGTACTGACGGCTTCGGACGGAAGCGGCACCCTGATTTGGGCCGCACCTACCGTTGGCGACATCACAGGCGTAACTGCTGGCACCGGGTTGTCAGGTGGCGGCACTTCCGGCACGGTCACACTCAATGTTGAAGCCGCACAGACCCAGATCACCTCAGTCGGTGCATTGGGCGCTGGCAGCATCAGTTCGGGATTCGGAGCCATCGACGTTGGCAGTTCCAGCATCGACGGCGGCACGATCACAGGAACATTTGCGGGCAACATCACGGGCAACGTGACCGGGAACACATCCGGCACTGCATTAACTGTAACTCAAGCGGCTCAGTCAGCCATCACCTCAGTCGGCACCCTGACCTCGCTCGGCGTTGGAAACGTCACATCGACGGGCAACTTCGTAACTTCCAGCAATGGGTCTAACGTTGCTTGCGCGATTTCTGTAGGAAACGAGGCGGGCACCGGGCTCTACCAAAATACAGCGCAGGAAATGTCGTTCTCCGCCAACGGGACGGCTTCGTTCAAAATTAACGCCGCCGGGGCTCTCGTTGGCTACGGCGGCAGCAGGGATATTTCTGGTTTCCGTGATATAAACCTAAGTGAGGCTGCGCGGATAGGCTATGTTGTAGCTGGCTCAACGACTTCGACATTCGGCGGTGATGTCGCCGTCACGGGTGCAGTCTCCAAGGGCAGCGGTTCCTTTAGGATCGACCACCCGCTACCCGCCAAGACGGACACGCATCACCTCGTCCACAGCTTCATCGAGGGACCGCAAGCTGATCTGATCTATCGGGGCGTAGCCGCCCTGTCTGGAGGCTCTGCGAGCGTGGATCTAGATGAAGCCGCTGGCATGACCGAAGGTACTTGGGAGCTTCTCTGCCGTGATCCACAGGTGTGGATACAGAACGATAGCGGCTGGTCGAAAGTCAGGGGTTCAGTCGAAGGGAGTACGCTGTCGATTGAATCCCAGGATGCCGTTTCGGATGATATCGTGAGTTGGATGGTTGTGGCCGAGCGTTGCGACCCACATATGATGGATACTGGATGGACTGACGACGATGGCCGCGTAATCGTCGAGCCTGAGAAAGAGCAGGATGGAGGGTAGCGTGGGCGAACTCCTGTCCCTGCTCGCGGTTCCTGCTGCTGCGGGTGCCGCGTGGGCGGGGGTCAAAAGTGGCCTCAACGGTGCGAGGCAGTCGAT
>CAUZFB010000121.1:0-3384 GCA_963579135.1 Dehalococcoidia bacterium
CCGCCATCGAAACCTATATCCAAAACCACAACCAAGCCCCCCGACCTTTTGTCTGGTCCGCCACTGCCGACCAGATTATTCGTAAGGTCTCTAAATGTAAAACTATTTTAGAGACACTACACTAGATACGTTCGTTTCGCCGCCGTGGCGATGCTCCTTGCCGGTGTCTTCCGTACACCCTTGGCGATTGCGCAACCGGGTGGTGCAGCAGGCGTGGATGCGGTCTGCGCTTCGTGTCATGCCGAGATCGCCGAATCCTATGGCGAAACGGGCATGGCGCGGTCGTTCGCAATGGCTTCATCCGCCCCGGGAATCGAGGACTTTTCCCGCGGTCGAGGCGCTCATGACGCTTCCCGTCGACACTATGCGATCTCCATAGAAGACGGTGCGTATCAGTTCAAGCGCTACCAGACAGACGATGAGGGCAATGAACTCAATGTCTTTCAAGAGAAAGTGGACTGGGTTCTCGGCTCAGGAAGGAAAGCCCGCAACTATCTCTATCAGACGGCATCCGGGGAATTCTACCTTTTGCCGATCAGCTACTACTCACAACAGAAGATGTGGTTCATGTCCCCGGGGTTCGATCGAGCCGGTCACGAGGGGGTAGGGAAGCGCGTTGGTCGGGACTGCCTTTTCTGCCATACGGACTATCCAGCCGTCTCAGCGGGTGAGGACGAGTACGGTATCGCGCCGACGTTTCCGAAGGCCCTTCCGCAAGGGATTGGTTGCCAACGGTGCCACGGCCCCGGGGAGGCGCACGTCGCGGCGGCCATCGATGATGCCGACAACGTCGATAAGACACGCTCCAGCATCGTGAACCCCAGCCGGCTGTCCCCCCAGCTCCGCGATGACACATGCAATCAATGCCACATGCAGCCTTCATTCGCGGTCGATGGTGTGCGTCGATTCGGACGCGGCGACTTCTCCTACGAAGTCGGTGAGCCGCTATCGGACTATCTCGTACAGATTGATCCGATAATCCAAGATCAGCCTCGCAGCGAGCGATTCGAGATCAATCACCACTCCTACCGTTTGGAGCAGAGTAAGTGCTTCCAGGCGAGTGCGGGTGAGATGAGCTGTATGAGTTGTCACGACCCACACCGCACTGTGCCTCCAGCCGAGCGTGCGGGACACTACCGCGCGGCATGCGCGAAATGCCACACGGCTGAGAGCTATGCTGCCGTGCACGCGGCGGCGACCCCTCCCGCTACTGGTGACAACTGCGTGACCTGCCACATGCAGCAGCGCCGCGCCCAAGACGTTGTCCACGTTGAAGTGACCGACCACCTAATTCGTCGTTCCCCTGTTGATGACGGAGTGTTGCTTGCGAAGCTAAGTGAGTCGAGACCCCAGGTGGTGGCATTGGAACTGGCCGAGCCGGATACGGTCGAAGCCAATGAGCAAAACCTGTACCGGGCCGTTGCGGCTGTGCGATCGACATCGGGCACGAACAAGGGTGCGGTCGAACGGCTTGAACTTCTTCTGACGCAGCTTGAGCCCAGCCACGTAGAACCATATTTGGACTTGGCGATGGGATACCTGAAGCAACGGCGGTTCGCGGATGCGGAAACGACGGTTCGGAACATCCTCGAGACCAGGCCCAAGCATTCCCAGGCCCGGGAATGGCTTGGTTTGTCGCTGCTTGGCCAGCAACGGTTCGATGATGCGCAGAGTGTTTACGACGCTTTGCTTGCTGAAGAGCCTGGCCGGCCTGAGGCGAGCTTCAACTATGGCCTGCTGCTGATCGGTAAGGACGACTACGGCGCGGCTGTGAATCGGTTGGAACAAGCCGTGACCGCTCGGCACAACATGGCGCCGGCTTGGTACTACCTCGGCTATGCGCATGACAAGCTGGGTCAACTCAACGAAGCGTTCGTGAGCTATCGCAAGGCCTTGCAGATCGAGCCCGCTCACGGCCGTGCGTACGTCGGAATCGCGCGAACGCTTGTCGCGCAGGGGAATACGCAGGAAGCCATTCGCTACCTTGAGCACGGACTGAAGTCTGCTACTCAGATTGCCGAGATTGCGAAGGAACTGGATCGTATTCGCGCCGGGGCCAACTAATACCGACGGACTGATCTCGCGTGACCGTTGGTACTATTGTTCTCTGGCATCCGTTGTGGGGCGTCGCGACGATTGGTAATCTCTCTTGACGAACAAGCAATTCGGTCTTCTGCTTGTCGTGTGCTGCTTGCTCGGGCCTGTCGCGTGCTCGGGCCCACCCGACGAGCCCGCAGAACAGGCTGAGCCTATCGCAACAGGTTCGGAAGCGACCCCAAGCGAGCAGCCACCGCTCGTGGAGGGCCAGCCCGATCCACCGACAGCCACTTCGCCGAGTTCTCTCCAGTCGGGGAGTGACGACGCCCTGATCGATGTCACTGCATCGTCAGGTGTCATGTTTCGCCATTTCAACGGAACGACGGGCGAGTTCTTTCTCCCGGAGATCACGGGCTCCGGCGGCGCTCTTTTCGACTATGACAATGACGGGGACCTCGATCTGTATCTGGTTCAGGGCGCGAAGTTGAAGCCCAGCGAGCCGCCCGCTGGATTTCGATGGGCAGGCAAGGGCCCTCCCCGAGACCTGCTCTATCGGAATGATCTCGATCCCGCGACCGGTGCGATCCGATTCGTAGACGTTACCGATGCGAGTGGCATCCAGGGTTTCGGCTATGGCATGGGTGTGGCTACGGGTGACTTCAATAATGATGGTTGGGTCGACCTCTATGTCACGAACCTCGGCTCGAACCAGTTGCTACGCAACGACGGTGATGGAACATTCACCAATGCTACGAAATCGTCCCATACCGATGATTCGCGGTGGAGTACGAGCGCCGCCTTCGTCGATTACGATCGCGACGGTTGGCTGGACCTATTCGTCACGAACTACGTCGACTTCTCCGTCGAGATGAAACGGGAGTGTTTCGCCAAGAGCAGCGCGCGGGATTACTGCGGTCCCGATGCCTACGACGCTCTTCCTGATCGGCTCTTCCACAACAAGGGAGACGGTACGTTCGAGGATGCAACCGAGTGGCTGGGGATCGATCAAGCCTTTGGCGCGGGGTTAGGCGTTGTGGCGGCTGACCTGAATGGCGATGACTGGATCGACATTTACGTCACCAACGATGGTGATCCTAACAATCTGTGGATCAATCCACGCGGCAAAGGCCGATTTCAGGATGACGCGCTACTGGCCGGTGTGGCGTTGAATCAGGCCGGCCGAGCCGAGGCGGGCATGGGGGTGGACGCGGGTGACTTCGATGGGGATGGCAACGAAGACTTGTTCCTTGCGCACCTGGATGGCGAGTCCAATACTCTGTACGTAAGAACGGAGCAAGGCTTCTTCGAGGACCGCACCGTGCGGCACGATCTACATGCGCCGAGCAT
>CAUZFB010000122.1:0-3292 GCA_963579135.1 Dehalococcoidia bacterium
CGCGACGCGGCTTTCGGGGGCCAGAGACCACTGCCGAGCTAGTCCGCGACGGGAACCGTGATGGGAACGAGTACCGGGTTTGCCGTGTGTCGCGGGTTGCTGATTGACCGCGCACTATCTCCGCTGGGGCCAGGTTGCGAGCTGGCATGAAGCGAAACACGAATAGTCCACCGATGAGCGCGATCGCTGCAGTAACGATGAAACTAACCCGTAGATCAACATGGTAAGCGTGGCCGTGGAGAGCACGGCATCGATAATGTCGATGCTCCAAGCTGATGGGTTCTTGCTCTCATGGAGTAGCACTTGGCCGGCTGCCAGAGCAGTGATCGCTACCGGAGCGTCGATGATGAATACGGCGCCCCACCTGGGGCGCTCGCTTTTTTAACCGTCGGTGATCTTTATGCGCCGCCGCCGATGGGAGCAGAGCCGGGAGGCGGCGTCTGGTGCGTGTAAGCCCACTCAGGCATCTGACTTTCGGCACCCTTTTCGGCCAATTCCTCAGCGTAGGTCGCGCGGATCTGTGGGTCCTCGTCCACGTACGAGATGGCGTTACCACCATCTCGCGTGTCGACCGCGCCTGCGTCCATGGCGTTGCTGCCCGGTGCGCCACCACGTCGATAGGCTGGGCCGTAGGGTCCGTCGAAAATGAGGAACCGGATGCCCCCCGGCGACGTGCCGAAGTGCTGATGGAACCAGTCCCCGGTCATGGGAGCGGCTGAAATCATCCCCACGGGCTCGTAGGGCTGCATCTTCACCTGGTCGCCCCTCTCGCCTTGCCACGGCTGCTGTCCGAGCTTGTCGGGCCACGTGTAGCTGTAGCCTTCGCCCTTGATGCAGACGAGGATTGCACCTGACGAGTGTTTGTGTGCCTTGGAATACTGGCCGTTCTCGTACTCACCAATCTTCATGTAGAAATTGGCGCCCGCCATGTGGGGCTCCACACGCCGATAGCTGAACGAACGCCGGTTGTCCTGGGGAAGCTCGCAGTTGACGATGTCGGGGATGACGTTCGTGCGCCGCATGGCGAGGCCACGGATGGGGTCAGCGTAGACCTCCTCCACTGGCTTGAAGTAGTCCTCGGCGTCGGGATCGAACCGGGTGGTGAAGTCGTAGGGGCAATTTAGGACGAAATCGGGGTCGCGCACGAGGTTCACGATATTCGGTGCAGTGGTCGCAGCCAGCAGCATCGCAGGGCTGGAGGACGAGTTCACGACTCGGTGCCACGCGTTGAGCGGGATACCGAACAGCGAGCCGGGTCCCCACTCGAACGAGACGACCTTTTGGGGGTCCTTATCCTGCCAGACCTCGGTTGAGCCGCGGCCCTCGACCACGTAGTAGATCTCTTCGTAGAGATGGCGCTCCGGGTTGAGTGCGCCAGCCCCAGGGACTTCGACGACGTACATACCCCAGAGGTGTTCAGTGCCCAAGAGTTGGATGGCAGTGCCACGGCCGCCCAGTCGCTTCCAGTCACCCATGGGCAGGTCCTGGATCTTCCGGACGCCGACGTCCCTGTGGATGGGAATGCCCTGGGATTCCATGAATAAGTCATAGGGCGACTTAGGAGTAGTCCATTTCCCGAAGCCTGCTTTTTGACCTGCTCCCGGTTCGTTGAAATCGAATAGTTCTGCGTTGGGTTGGACCATTATTTCCTTCTCTGCGAGCTTGTTCGCGATGGCGGCGATTCTAGCGCAATGTCGACTGTGGTACGGTAGCGGACGATTCCCCCCCCGAATGGAGAGGTGGCATGGCCGACATTAAGATGGCTTTCGGAGACCGCTTGGAGACGCAGCACCTGCTGAGCGGCAGAGTGACGATCGAGGGCTTCGACATCGATTTCACGAATCCCGGAAATGCTCCGGCGCCGACGTTCAACGACACGGTGACCAAACTGTCCTACGACGTTTCCGAATTGACAGCTGCCAATTTCATCATCGCGAAAGATGCCGGGGTGCCGATTATCGGCTTGCCCATCGTCCCCAACGTGTTCTACCCGCTGACCGGCATGATGGTGAACAAGGAAGCGGGCATCGCTACCGTCCAGGACCTGACGGCCAAACGGATCGCGGTGACCACGGGTTTCGCTTCGAACCCGGCGGTTTGGCTCAGGGGCGTCCTCACCCATCAATTTGATCTGGATGTTGAAGGCATCACCTGGATTGAGGGTGACGCCGACTCCCTGCGGGGCATCGATTACCCTCGTAACCCTCGCTACCGCACGGAGAAGCTCCCCGACCTAGCATCGCGGCTCGCCGCGGGCGACGTCGACGCGTTAATCGGCGCGGGTGGCGCCGCTGCGGGCTCCGACGAGGTTGGCCTGCTCATGCCTGACGCTTCCAAAGAGTTGAACGAGTACTTCTCCTCAACCAACTGCTTGCCTATCAACACGCTCATGGTGATGCAAGAGGAGTCGCGGGTGAAGTATCCGGGGCTGGCCGAGGCAGTGATCGCTGCTGCGGACAAGGCTCACGCGATCTATGATGCCGAGGAGCCAGACGATGGGATTCACCAAGGGCTCAGCGTTGGTTTGTTGCGGAAGGCGGGTATCTTCCCGCGACCACACGGGCTGGCAACCCATGGCGATTCGTTCAAAGCGCTCGCGTTGTACCTGTATGAGCAGGGCCACACGAAGAAGCACTGGACGCTTGAGGAACTGTTCGTCTAACTCATCCGTCGTAGGCTTGGCGCTCTCAAGAGACGCCAAACTGTTCGGGGTACACTGCAAAGATGCCGCCTTTACTGCAAGCCGCTGGCTTGACGAAGCATTACGGCTCCACCATCGCTCTCGAAGATGCGACGTTCGACGTCCACGAGGGCGTGACAGGGTTGTTGGGCCCCAACGGCGCTGGCAAGAGCACAGCGATCAAGCTGTTCCTTGGGCTGATCCGGCCCACGGCCGGTTCCGCTGAGGTGCTCGGTACGAAACCTTACGAGACGGTTGAAGGCCGGACGCGTCTCGGGTACATGCCCGAGCACGAATGTTTGCCCTCCAGCGTGACGGCGTCCGAGTTCCTGATGCACATGGCGCAGGTGAGTGGGTTGCCGCCCGCGCACGCACGAACACGCACCGCGGATATCCTTCGTCACGTGGGTCTCGACGAGGAGCGCTATCGGTCGATCGGCGAGTACTCGACTGGCATGCGGCAGAGGGTCAAATTAGCGCAGGCGCTTGTGCACGACCCGGTCCTCGTCCTGCTGGACGAACCGACGGCCGGACTCGATCCGGGGGGACGCGAGGAGATGCTGGATCTGATCAACCGCACCGGGCACTCGTTTGGAATCAGCATCATGCTGT
>CAUZFB010000123.1:0-3252 GCA_963579135.1 Dehalococcoidia bacterium
TGCTGACGGAGGGGCCTGTTGGCATTTGGACGTTTACCTCTGCGGGTCTGGTGATTTTCGGTACGGTTCGTTGGCTGGACAGGCCTGTCCGGTTGACCCTGCTAAATTGTAACCGGAAGGGCTTGGACCATGCACGCGAGTTGGACGCACCCAACGCGCAGATGTCATTGTAAATTAGAAACATCCGTGCTACACTTCGCCCATTCATCAACAATCCGACATCGCAAATACTGAAGGGAATCAGATGGGCACACAGAAGGCGAAGGCACTAGAGTTGGCGATGGGCCAGATCGACCGCGAATTCGGCCAGGGCGCGGTGATGCGGCTTGGCGATTTCGGCATGGCATCAGAGATCGAGTCCATCTCGACGGGATCGATCTCCCTCGACATGGCGCTGGGGGTTGGCGGCATTCCCAGGGGGCGTGTCGTGGAGATCTTTGGCTCGGAGTCGTCGGGCAAGAGCACCCTGGCATATCACATCATGGCGGAGGCCCAGCGCTCAGGCGGCGAGGCGGCCTATATCGACGCAGAGCATGCCATGGACCCTGGATACGCCGCAAAGTGCGGCATCGATACAGAGACCCTGCTCATATCGCAGCCTGACTCTGCTGAGCAGGCCCTCGAGATCTGCGAGTACCTGGTACGCAGCGGGGCCGTGGAAATAGTGGTGATCGACAGCGTCGCCGCCCTGGTGCCTAAAACCGAGCTGGAGGGCGACATGGGCGACACCCACGTCGGGCTCCAGGCCCGGCTGATGTCCCAGGCGCTGCGCAAGCTGACCGCAGCGATTAGCCGCTCCAACACCTCCGTGGTGTTCATCAACCAGATCCGGGAGAAGGTCGGCGTGGTCTGGGGTAGCCCCGAGGTGACACCAGGCGGCCGGGCGCTGAAGTTCTACAGCTCGGTACGCATCGATCTGCGCAGGCTCGAGTCTCTCAAGCAGGGGACCGACATCGTTGGGTCGCGCGTCCGAGCCCGTATCGTCAAAAACAAGGTCGCGGCGCCGTTCAAGGTCGCAGAGTTCGAGATCATGTTCAACGAGGGCATCAGCCGGACCGGTGACCTGATTGAGCTGGGCGAAGAGATGGGGTTTGTGAAGAAGAGCGGCTCCTTCTACTCGATGGGCGAGACGAAGCTGGGGCAGGGCCGGGAAAACTCCAAGGTGTTCCTGAAGTCTAACCCGGAGATGATGGACCAACTCGAAGCCAGGATTCGAGCGAAGATGGAAGAGGACTTGAATCCCCCTGAGCCGGACAAGAAGGTGGAAGAGTCTGTAGAGGCTTAGCGCAACGGCTCGCCGCAATTACTGATCTATGACGCTGGGCCAGGGTAAATTTCGCCTATGAGCACCACCGAACTGCAGCGCCGTGCGCACTCCGCAGCACTGCGCCTTCTCGCCTATAGACCGCGCACACGCAAAGAGATGGCCACCAGGCTCGGGCGTAAGTTTGAGCCGGACGTGGTGGATAGCGTGGTGGCGCGATTGACCGAGCAAGGCTATCTGGATGACGCCGGTTTCGCAACCGCGTGGAGGACGAGCAGGGAGTCCAACAATCCCAAAAGCTCGTGGGTGGTACAGCGAGAGCTCGAAACCCGGGGCATCGAGGCTTCGGTTGCGAGCGAGGCGGTCGAGGACATGGACGACGAGGAAAACGCCTACGCCGCCGGAGCGAAAGCTGCTCGCAGACTCGCGAAGCTCGACCCAACCGTCTCCCGACGAAGGCTGTGGGCGTACTTGAACCGGCGGGGGTTCAGCAGTGCGGTGACACGGCGGACCGTCGAGAGGCTGCTCCAAGAGGCCAACGAGGACGGAAACTAGCCCGTATCGCCAGAATGACCCTCACCTCGCATCTCAGCAGCAGCCCTGAGAACGCCCTAAGCTTCCACCACCATGAACCTGGTCTCCATGTCGGCCAGTAGCTCTTTCTCTCCCGGGTCGAGCTCGGAGGCCACCCAGTCGATGATCCAGCGCGGGTTGTCATCGTTGGGATCGAAGAGTAGCATTTTGACCATGCTCAACTGCTGCTCTTCGCTGAATTTCTCGCCAATGATGGGGATGACGAAGGCTTCCTCGTTCTCGAAGTGGTCGAGCTCTGCGTTAGCCATCTCCGTGACCTTGCTGTAGAGGTGACGCCTGGTGCGAGCCAGCACCTGCCGCTCACCAATGGCTACTGCGAGTACGTCCTCGACCTCCTGGACACGCTCAACCAGCTCCTGATGTTGCTTCTCTTCGAGCGCCAGGGCCGACTGAACATCCTTCGTGAGCCCGGCGGTATCTCCCTTTCCCAGGAACTCGACAATCTCGCCGCCTTGCCGGGCCAAATCCGCGTGCTCATCCTCGTTATCCCTCGCGGGCTGGAAGTCCGTAAGCGGAGCTGTCATGTATTGGTCCTCGGCGGTGGCGTGAAACAGAAGCTGTTTTACCCAGAAGCCGAATGACTCGCCAAATTCACCGAGATCCCCGCCGTCCTGTCCATTTGCGGCTAACGCCCGCGTGCGCTCCGTTAGCGCGTGGAACGCCTTGTGCATCAAGAGCTGGACATCGATTGGGTTATCGAGTTTTGTAATTTGCGGCAGCATCGCTGAACCTCCAAGGTCGTGGTTGATCACGGTAATCTATCGGCTGGTTCGTGTATGAGCCATGATGACATCGGCATGAATGGTGAAGCATTCGTGAAGAAAGGGTTCTGCGACCTCATTATCACTACACGTGTTATGAGGCGAGCATCTCCTCGAACCCGGCCATGGTGACACGCTCTTCGGGGTTGAGGTGCTGCTCGATCCAGTCCATGACCCAGTGCGAATCACTCGCCATGCTATCGACGAGGAGTCCGCGTACCAATTCGAGCTGCTCCTTGGAGTTTAGCCGCTGCTTGAGTGCCGGCAGCACGAAAGCCCGTTCGTTTTCGATGTGGTCCTGCTGTGCGATCCGTAGTGCGAGCACCACTCCAAACAGGTGTTGGCGCGTCCGTCGTATGACGCTGGTCCGCCCTATCTCGACGTTGAGAACGTCCATGACCTTCTGGAACTTTTCGTCCATCTCACGATGCTCGTCGCTGTTGGTGGCGAGCATCGCCGTCTGCGCATCGTCCTCGGGCGCTGCGGCATGGAAGTGGTGCTCTCCAAAGAGCTCGTCCTCCCTCTCGGATAGGTACATCAGCGCCGTGGCCCACTCGTTGAATGCGGCTCTGAATGGCTGTAGGGAGGAGCCCTCCTCCAGCCGGTCGGCCTCTTGCTCGACCCTCTCCGCGC
>CAUZFB010000124.1:0-3245 GCA_963579135.1 Dehalococcoidia bacterium
ACCAAACCTCCCAGACAGTGGCCCGCTTGAACGTGTCGGCTACAGGGTCTCCGTCGTCGCCCTCCATGCCGACTGGCGAATAATCCAACTCTATTTCGTCGCTGATCTCCTCACCGAATTTCTCCCGCAATGCCTGACGGTTCATTAAATGTCGAAACGCGACCCACTCGACTTCCTCCCACGTTCGACCAGGACCGTGGCGAAAGTCTGCCCAGTTCACATGCTCAAACTTAACAGACTCAGCTTTCAGCTCATCGTATGGACTCCCCTCATCGTCCGACTCCTCTCCGAATACCGGATCGTATCTAACTCTTGTGACACCGCGACCGCAGAGCTGCATGTCCTTGACAGCCAGCCGCATGTACCGATCAAAGTTGCCGTCGTCCATCGTAAACGATAGGCAGCGCTCCAGAACTTCTGAAATTTCTTTGCCGATGGGGTCAACATCGCGGTAGCGCCGCCGAACGTCCGGCTTGGGTGACTGGTTGTAAAGGGCCGGGCAGATAGTCTGGATGTTGGAATACAGAATGTTGTAACGGGTTGATCGAGAGAATCGACCGGACTGAGTGGAACTCTTCGATTCATCTCGGTACTGAGCGTTGACATCGCTTGCACGTTGTCTCCAGGTTTTTTCCTGGTTGTCAGATAGCTCTAGCTCCGCCACCCAGCGAGCAACGACACCCGCCGGGCCTTCTCCGGCGTCGGCTGGTTCTATGAAGTCGCCACCTTGGCCGTCTAAATTATCGCTCATAGAACGATAAATAAATGAAGACCCAGGCGAATGTCAACGCCTAATCATTAATATGACGACGGCGCGATACGGCCTTGAGCATGTCGTTCATCGTCATGGTGGACTGCCCGCCGATGGTTAGGGTCGGATTTAGTTCCCGAGGCTTGGGCTTGGCCGGTTCTTTCCACACCCAAGCAAGATACCGGAGCGCATCGGAAAAATGGTTTGTCCAGTCATGCACGGGACGGTCACGAAAGCACTTCTTGGCATCATCCCATTCACGGCGGAACTGGCCGATAGCGCTCAGGAAGTCTTCTTGGCCTTGGTCGATCCATAGACGGGGGAACATATGACGCGCTGCCATAATTCCCTGCATCTCGGTGTTTGTGTTTCTGAGGATGCTGACATTCTTCATGTCATGGTCTTTGACCAGTTGCTCATAAACCGAACGGCCCGCCGCCGCCAGGGTCTTGGCCTGTGCATCGTGCGGCAGCCAATGCCGCGAATAGTCGTAATCCTTGTCAGACAATATGCCGGCGTAGTGGGCCAGATTCTGCCCGTTCGAGCTGTAGGTGTCGATGATCCGAACCTCGTTGGCGATGATCTGAACGAACAGGATCACGGTGTCGTCGGTGAAACCTATGTCCCAAACAGTCATCACCGGCAGATCAGGATCATGCTTCACCTCGCAAATCCTACCTTCAGACCGCGCAGCCGCAAGCTCTCCCCCGTAAAAACTGCCAAGGATAGCCGCGTCGAAGCTGCACAAATATTCCTGCTCGAACTGGGCCGTGCCAAATTCCTGTCCATACAGCGCGACGTATTCAGAACGTATTTCTCCGAGTTGTTCCTTGGCGAAAGCGCCGGTATCAAGAACATTGGATATTTCAGCAAACCAGCCCTCTGTCTTCAGGGCGTGGTTGTACATATCAAATGCGTGGTTCTTGCCTCGCGGAGTCGTGATGAACATCGCCCACCCGTTGTTTTCCCTCATCATTGGGCTGATGTAGCCCCAGGCCGAAGGGTTGGCTAAGGCCCATTCAGAAAACGTCACACCGGCCACACCAGCGCCGACCAGGGCGTTGTATCGGTCGCTGCCGATCACTTGCCACGTCGAGCCGTTATAGAACCGGATGAACATTTCCGACTCGTTCGTGACCTCTCGTAGCTCCTGTGGGAATGCCTCGTCGATCCGGCGCAGTCCGGTGTGCGGGTTAACCGCCGTCCAGATCGCCTTGCGGGCTTGTGCGAATTCAGGCAGGCAAGTCCAATAAGTTGCTGGGCGTTCAATCAGCGCCTGGAACGTGACATCCAGCGCGATTTCGTCTTTACCCCACCGCCTGTGTGCAATCTCAATAGCGCGCTTACCGCCGTTGACCATGAATTTATGGAGCGGCGTTTGGTAGTTACGGATGCGGCGTTGGACGATCACTCCTCGTATATGTTCTGGATCGTCCAAGAAAGGTCACCGCTGTGCTCAATCTCGCTCTTTTCCTTCCAGCCCATCCTAGTCTTCGACCACCATATCATCGCTGTGGTATCGCCGCCCATTGCCTTGTTGAACAAAGTCCCGGCTACCTTCACGTTCGCTTTCGTCGCGGCTGTGTCCAGTTCTCGCCGGAAATGCTTTCTCAAGGTCTTATCGTCAATGCCATCGCGGATCACAAGGCACTGGCTTTCCTGCGGAATACCGCAAGCGGTCATTTGCTCGACGAGCTTGCGCTCGTCATCGGTTGGTTTGAATGGCGGGCATGTAACTCGCTTGGTTTTTTTAGGTGGCATTTACTTTTATAGTGGGGAAAGTCTCCCCGCTACCCTCTTGAATTGGAGAATGGCACGACACATTGCTAGTTGAGCCGCCCTGCGGCCGCTGCACTAGATTCATTCCATAATTGTCAGGTTTTTTGCTAACTTCGTAACCCTTCTTGCGGACTAGCTTGTTTTTCTTAAATGGCCTGTAGTCCACATGATGATGTACCCGCCTGTATCTATAGACAACGCTGGCTATGTCCGGGTGAACCCTTGCCAGCATCTTCGACTTTGCTACGGTGCCTGTATCGGCATACTTCTCCCCTGGCCTTACCTTGCCCTCTGCATGGTAAAATTCTTCGGTGTTCCCGCCTTTAAGGGCTTGTGTTTCTAGCTTGAACTGCAAGAAGGCATTGAACTGGATAGTACACCACCCATCCTTGAGCATATCAATCGACAGGATAGTGTCCTCGTTGTAACGCCCACGCCAACGGAAAGGCGCGTCATTCTTTATTAGATTGCACGAGTAAATCCGCGTGTTACAGATAAATGGCTTCTGCTTTGTCTTGCGCGGGGCGAACGAACAATAATTAGGACCTACCATCGCCACATTTTCGTATCGAAGGCTGAAGTCCTCCATAGCCGCCCAGAACGCCGGGCTTTTACAGGGGACCTTTAGATTTTTATTAAACCGATAGAAGCCTTTTATGTTGTCGTCCATTGTCCAATGCCAGTCAGCCCCGGCCGAAACTGAATGGTCCCAGAT
>CAUZFB010000125.1:0-3201 GCA_963579135.1 Dehalococcoidia bacterium
CATCTTGCTACGCCGCGAGGGCTGGCCAGTGAATCGGAAGCTCATCGAGCGTCTGTACCGCGAAGAAGGCCTAACGCTGAAGCGCAAAAGTCCCAAACGCCGGCGGAGTGCGGTGCGACGGGAGCGATCAGCCCCTCCCAGGGTGATCAACGAGCGCTGGGCGATGGACTTCGTGCATGACACGTTGTCGAATGGGCGAACGGTGCGCGTGCTCACGGTTTTGGACGTGTACAGCCGGGAATGCATGGCACTCGTGGCGGGTGTGGGCTTTCGGGGAGAGGACGTGGGACGCATTCTGACAGCGGCGGGAGAGAAACGCGGGAGCTTGCCTGAGGTGATCTCCGTGGACAATGGCACGGAGTTCACATCGAAGGCGTTGGACCACTGGGCTTATTGGAATCGGGTGCGGCTGGACTTCAGTCGGCCCGGAAAACCGACGGATAATCCGTTCATCGAGGCGTTCAACGGGAGCCTTAGGCGAGAGTGCCTATCGCAACATTGGTTTGTCGACCTGAAGGACGCGCAGCGGACACTCCAGAGGTGGAAGGACGAGTACAATAACATTCGGCCGCACAGCAGTTTGGCCGACCAGGCACCCGCCCACTTCGGCGGCGGTGGCCACTTCATCCCAGGCCCTAATCGGCTCGGTTTTTCACCCTAGAGGTGGATCAGGTTTGGGGGGCGGAGCAGATGGCCCAGCGTCTCACATAAGTCGTGGTGCCGAAGTGGGGGGCACGTCAGGGGGACACGTTTACACCGTCTCAACGGTGGACAGTGGAACGTGACTGTCTCTCTAGGAACGCTGCCATGTCGTGCTCGATCCACAGCTGGGCACCTTGGTCGATCACCAGTTGTTCGATGCGCTCCATGGTCGCAACAGTGAGCGCCGAATCTACGTTTATGCTTGGGACCCGTCTGTCTGACCGACTCTCGCGGAAGTGGTAGAGGTCGCCAGCCAGAACAACAGGCCCCTCTTCATCCAGATCCACTAAGAGCACTTGATGCCCGGGCGTATGGCCTGGTGCAGGAATAATTCTCACCCTGCCATCTCCAAACACGTCGTGCTCTCCGTCGAGCAGTTCCCGCGGCACATTTCGGAGGCTCTCGTATACAGCCGGATCAAAGAATGGCACGGTTACGCTGTCCGCGAAGGCCGCGTCAAACTCAGCTTGCTGGATAAGGAGCGTTGCGCCTTGTACCTCACTTGCCACTCCGACATGGTCGAAATGCATGTGAGAGAAAGCCACGTAGTCAAAAGCGTCGATAGCGTGGCCAATGGCGGGGAGCTGGTCAGCGAGCGTCTGATCCAATCGTAGCAACACCGGCGGCGATTCCACCCAGTCCCCGGCCTCTGCAAGGCCTATTGGCAAGCCCCCCTCCCACAGTAGACTGCCTGCGGGATGTTCCACTACGTAACAGGGAACGATCAGGTCACGGACATCGGTCTCGTCGTCACCGATGCCGAACAGGGCAACGCTTTCGAAGCGAATGACACCACAGTCGAACTCATGCAGCGTAAGCGGTGACTCTGCTGGCGTACAAGCCACCGCAAGAACCGACGACACTGCGGTAAAAAAAAGAGGCGACCTTCGCAGTTTCGTTCTCATTGTTCCCCCATCGCTCAAGTTCGAATTTCCGCCGAGTCAGGCACCACCCCTAGTTACCGTCTTCTAGGCCGGGAGGACAGGGGTCGTAGGTCACGGTCTCCCGGTGGCGTTGGTGCATGGCTCCCGCTTGTAGCTTCGACCTGACGCGCAGCCCTCGCCGCCGGAGCCGCCAGCGATGAAGTATCCGAAGCGTAGCCAATACAAGCATGCGAAGTCTCGTTATCGGGTTCGGAATTGGCCTGAGTACGAGGGCGGCCTGAAGAAGCGTGGTGACCTGACCGTCTGGCTTTCGGATGATGCGCTCGAAGCCTGGCGAGTTCCGGCCGAGGGCAAGCCTGGCGGCCAACGCACCTACAGTGACGTTGCGATCGAGGCCGCACTGACGATTCGCATGGTCTTCCATCTGCCGCTTCGCCAGACCGAGGGCTTCCTGCGGTGTTTAGCAGAACTCCTCAAGATTGACCTTCCAATCCCGGACCATACGACTATGTCGAGGCGACTGAAGAAACTCAGTGATATTCAGTTCCGCAGGCTTCCGACCGATAGCCCGATCCACGTACTCATCGATAGTACAGGACTCAGGATTCACGTCGGTCACATGCAGAAACCGCCCAGGAACAGGGCTTGGCGAAAGCTTCACCTCGCTGTCGACGCTGATGCAGGTGAGATCGTGGCATCGGACTTGACCGCTCGCCGAACGCATGACTGCACTCAAGTCCCGCCACTGCTGGAGCAGATCAGCGACCCCATTGCGTCGGTATCCGCCGACGGCGCGTACGACACCAAGGCCGTTTACGAAGCCGCCCATGGGCGAGGCGAAGGACGAGCAGTACGGGTGCTGATCCCACCGGGACGTGATGCCCAACTCAGCTCGAATCCTTCCACCGCACAGCAGGAGCGGGATCGCAACATTCGCTCGATCCGAGAACTCGGACGGCGCGAGTGGCACACGTCGTCCGGTTACAGCAGGCGCAGCCTGGTCGAGAACACCATGTACCGATACAAGACGATCATCGGTCGCGGTATGCGAAGTCGGACCCTTGATGGGCAGCGCGTGGAGGTACAGTTGGCGTGCAAGATTCTCAACACGATGACCCACCTCGGCATGCCCGACAGCTATCGAGTGGCGTGAGTTCCGCTCGGGGGAAGGGGGCTCTGTCTGCGATCCCGAGCCATGCAACAACGCCGCAGCGCGAGCGAAGCGATGCTGAGGGTGCGGACAGTGGCACGCATGGAAGCTCCAGTTCAGGGGGGGGACGGAAGCTCGGATGTAGCAGCCCAGACAGGTCGGGGCGAGCACGTGCGTCCGGCAGGATCACCACCTGCTGTGGCTACGATCAACGATCTTGCGGCCTCGGGTGTACTAGAGCATGGTAGTTGGAGGTCAGCGCAGGCGGAATGAGCACCACCGGGGGAAAAGCGATGTTGTTTCTGGAGATTCTGATGGTGTCGGCGGGTGCGATCCGCGCCAACGTACTGCGATCGGTCCTCACGACATTAGGGATCGTGATCGGGATCGCGGCAGTGATCACGATGGTCGCGCTCGGCGAGGGTGCCCAGCAGAGTGTCCAGGCTCAGATCAATCGGTTGGGTA
>CAUZFB010000126.1:0-3145 GCA_963579135.1 Dehalococcoidia bacterium
CTTGTGCACGACCCGGTCCTCGTCCTGCTGGACGAACCGACGGCCGGACTCGATCCGGGGGGACGCGAGGAGATGCTGGATCTGATCAACCGCACCGGGCACTCGTTTGGAATCAGCATCATGCTGTCGACGCATCTGATGGGGGACATTGAGCGCACGGCTGACCGCGTGGTTGTTCTCGAGGATGGACGCGTCGCTCAAGAGGGGCCGGTCTCCCAATTCACGAAGGCGACGACAACCTTGCTTGTTGAGGTTGATGACCAGCATGACGAGGTCACACGCCTGTTGTTGGCGAATGGCGTGACTACGACCCGCCAAGGCCAGGTGCTCGTGATCATGGACGCAGGCGACGCGGAGCTCGACGCCGTGCGCGATGCTCTCGCCGAGACCGGAGCGCGATTGCGCAGGCTCGCACCCCACCGCGGGACGCTGACGGACATCTTCAGGGATGGACCCCGTGGCGTCTGATCTCCCCGTAACATCGAGCCCGCAAGGCGAGGTCTTCGACCTCGGATACCAGCGGTACGATGGCCCACGCGAAGGGCGTTCGCGCGCTCGTAAGGCAATCTACTGGGACGGAGTGAAGCTCGTCCTTGGGATTGGACGCGGGCCGAAGGCGAAAATTCTGCCTCTGCTGCTGTTCATTAGCACCATGTTTCCCGCCGTCGTATTCGTCATCATATTATCGTTCGTTGGCGAAGGTGAGAATTTTCTGCCAGGGCCCGCTGACTACAACGGAATTATTTCATTCCTGCTCATATTGTTCGGCGCGATCATGGCCCCTGAGTTGTTCACGCCCGATCGTAAGGACCGCGTGCTCGACTTGTATCTGGTCCGCCCAATCACGTCGACCGACTATGCGCTGGCGCGGGTCGCCGCGTTTATGTCCATCGTGCTCGTGCTGGTCTACTCAGGGCAGATCGTGCTCCAGGTTGGACTGATTCTGACAGCAGTTGAGCCCTGGGAGTACATCAAGGAGAACTGGGAGGACACCCCCCGGTTCATGGCTGCGGGATTCCTGATGGCCATGTTCATAACAGTGATTCCTATGGCCGTCGCTACGTTCATGACTAGGCGTGCTTACGCGTCCGCATTCGTGATCGGCCTATTCATGGTCGGGACTTTTGTCGTGAATGGACTCACATCCGAATCGTGCGACGCCGAGGCCCGCTCCGAGGGTGGTCGGATCAAGCTCGAGGCGGTTGACTGTGAGCCGGTCACCGGTGACGCAGCAAAGTACATCGCGCTGCTGAGTTTGATAGATACGTCGCTGGCCGTGAATTATCTGGTGTTCGATAAAGAAGACGATGATCCCTCGCCAGCGATGTTGGCATCCCGCGAGCTTCATGATGCGATCCCTATCGGCGCATACGGGTTGTACACGTTGATTCCGTTGGCGGTGATCTGGTGGCAATATCGGAGGACTCGCATATGAGTTCGTTCCCGACCATCGAGATAAACAGAGTGTCCAAGTGGTATGGCAGCGTAGTCGCGGTCAACGACGTCAGTTTTCAGGTGATGCCCGGAATAACGGGACTCCTTGGGCCCAATGGCGCGGGGAAGTCGACGCTGTTGCATATGATGGCGGGTCTCGCGAAGCCGTCCGATGGCGAGATACGTGTGCTTGGTGAACCCATGCGAGGCAACTACAAACTCTACCGGCGCATCGGCGTGATGTCGGAACACGAGGCTGTCTACAGCGTGTTCACAGGGCGAGAGTTCGTGGAGTTTTCTGCCAAGATGCAGGGCGTTGATGATGTCCCTGACGCGGTAGATCGGGCGATCGGCATGGTGAATCTGGCAGACGCACAACACCGTCCCCTAGGGACGTATTCCCGGGGCATGCGCCAACGGATGCGCTTGGCAGCGACTCTCGTGCACGATCCGGAGTTGCTCATCCTCGATGAGCCTTTGAACGGGACTGATCCTAGGCAGCGGCTCGAGTTCCACGACCTCATGGAAAAACTAGCCAGTGAAGGGCGGACGATTCTGATCTCTTCGCACATCCTGGAAGAGGTCGAAACGCTCGCGGAGACAATCCTCTTGGTTGTCAGCGGCAAACTCGCGGCCGCCGGCGACTTCCGAGCGATCCGCGAGAAGCTCGACGACCGTCCATTCCAGCTACGGATCCTGTGCAGTGATTCACGCAAACTCGGAGCCGAGCTCGTGAAGCTCACGGCCATCGATTCGGTGGCGGTCGAGGATGATGGATCGCTAACCGTGTTGAGCAGGAACGTCGCCGAGCTCCAGTCATCTATCGCAGGGCTGGCCAAAAGCGTAGGAGTGCGCCTTACACAGATGGAGCCGCTGGACGAATCGCTGGAGAGTGTCTTCAGCTACGTGGTGCAGCGCTGATGGGCCCGATGCTGGCACTCTCCCTCCGCCAGCTGGCCGGGCGCCGCAAGTTGGCCATCATTGTGCTGCTGGCTGCCCTGCCCATTGGGTTGGCCGTGCTCCTGCACGTGCGCGTCGGCGACGACCCGGACTTCAACAGGAGATTCTCTCGGTTGATCATCGATGGGGTGCTGCTTGGCGGCATCCTGCCAATCGTGGTAATGACGCTGGCAACCGGGGCCTTTGGCAACGAGCTTGAGGACCGCACGTTGAACGTGCTGGTGCTCAAGCCAGTCCGTCGCATGGCAATCGTCTTGCCGAAGTACCTCGCCTCAGTGATCGTGGCTGGCGGGTTATTGGTGACCGTAGCTGTCGCCATTGTGCTTATAGCTATCATCGACGGCGGGGCACAGGCAGTGCTTGCTGTCGGCGTTGCGGTCTTGACCGGAGTGCTGGCGTACTCGGCGTTGTTCACGTGGATGGGTTTGATGAGCTCAAAAGCCATCGGATTCGCACTGGTCTACGTGTTCCTGTGGGAGCAGTTTCTGTCCCGCTTCATCCGTGGTATCCGTTACTTCAGCGTGCGCGAGTACAGCCTGTCGATCATCCATGGCCTGGATGAAGAGACGTTCGGGTTCTTCGGAACCCGAGTCATCGAATTTGAGGCGGCGGTCACAGCGTCCGCTCTCGTGGTCGTTGTATTCGTTGTGCTGACGATACGACGGCTCAACCGGATGGATATCCCCTAAATTGCTCAGATCGTGGGACGCGCCACCGCCTACCCTAGCCCGAGAGCCGTAGTAGTCGCGTC
>CAUZFB010000127.1:0-3056 GCA_963579135.1 Dehalococcoidia bacterium
CGAGTCCGCCCATGCAGCTCAGTATGGATGCGCGGTCGTCGCCATGACAGAGATTGGATACGTGGGCACTTCCGGATGCGATAGAGTTGAGCAGGATAGCTCGCTGGGATATTGACTTGTCTCCCGGCAGGGTAACAGTCCCTTCAAGCCGCGCGGCGCTACGAACGGTTCTGATCATCGTGCGGTCGAGCCGCAGGGCGTTCCATCGTGTGCCCCTTGCGGGAAGGTGAGAAGAGAAGTGAGCGGGGGGATACTACGTGGGGTCATTGTTATCGTATCGTTTGGCGGCATCGTTGATCTTCTTGACTTTGCCCGACAGGCGTCTGCCGAAGAACATGCTCCCGAAAGATTGTCCTATTGTGGGAATTTCGGGACCTACATCCGGGACTATGGCGTCGACCTCCCACTTGATCCTCTCTTCGCGAGCTCGCTCCAACTCCTTCTTCAGATCGCCATCTTCCTGATCCAGTAGGTCGCGATATTTGATGAGCTCAGTGATCGCCTGGTTGATCCAGTGGCGGACCGGTTCGGCGTTTGCGACGAATGATGCAGCGCTGTGTTCAGGGTCTTCCCTTGCGAAATGGGACACGGTCCTGAATTCGGCTCCCGCAACGCGGGCGATCTCGCGCCAAGAGGATCCGGACGACACGGATCCCGCTAGGGCCGAAGAGAGAATGCGAGGAAGCAAAACGGCTGCGGAGGAGTAGGAATCGTGCTCAAGAGCATCTATGAACAGTGGCTGGGCGCCCAATATCTCTACCAATCCGGTCACGGTCTTAACTGCTTCAGGTGTGGCCTTTGCAGACGGAATAATGCAGTAGTTGGTGCCCTCAAAGACGTCTACGCTAGCGTCTTCAATTTCTGACATGGGCACTTTGGGTAGCGGTCGGCCCGCTACGAAATTTATGTCGTCGGAGTAGTACTCCTTGGCCCATTCCAGCACCTCGACCTTGTTGGTCCCGGTGTCTGTGATCACGCATCCCTTTTCCAGGATCGGGCCGATCGCCTCCATGAGTTCGCGTGTCTCGCCTGCGGGCGCGTCCAGAATCACAAGCTGTGCGCCTTCTAGCGCACTTTTGAGATTTCTGCTCGTGCGGTCAAAGGCCTCCATCTTGGAGCCTTTGGTAAGCAGACCGCTGTATCCGGATGTGCCGAGGATCTCTGTGTTTTGGAGATTGGCCCGCTTGAGGGCGAGGCCGATAGAAAGGCCTACGGGCCCTGCCGTGATGATTGTAATTCGGTCCATATCTGTCTTTCTCCCTGCTTCCCCGCAAACCTAATTGATAGCAGATTATCCCAGAGGTGTCTACCAGAGTACCAGGCTGCCGAGGATCCTGATGAGGGGGTCCAGTACCAGGGAGAAGAGCCCCATCCCTGGTACGGCGAATCCGATCATGACGACTATCAGCAATGGGCCAAAGCCGAACTTTTCCAATTTTGCATACTCTGTGGCGGCCTCTCTCGGAAGCACGCCAAGTGCGACGCTGAACCCATCCAGAGGCACCAGCGGAACGAGGTTGAACGACGCGAGGAGCAGGTTCCAGAACACGCCCGATACCAGGAAATAGCCTACTACGGAGCCTCCGACGAAAACCCTGCCGAAATCGCCCGCATCACCGATACCGGCGTTGATGGGGATTGCGAATATGGCGGCGGTAGCAATGTTCGATATAGGGCCGGCCAGCGCGACGACGGCCATTCCGTTCCGAGGCCCGATTCGCATATTTGCTGGATTCACTGGGACTGGTTTGGCCCACCCGAATCCGGCCAGAAGAATCAACCCCACGCCCAACGGGTCAAGGTGTGCGAGGGGGGACAGGGACAGCCGTCCCAGGGACTTGGGCGTCGGATCTCCCAGCCGGGTGGCAGCCAGGGCGTGGCTGAATTCGTGAATTGTGAAGGCGACCAGCAGGGCTGCGGTGAAGCCGCCGAACGACACCAACCCCTCGAAGGGATTGGCCATGATCTGATCGAAGAGGTTAAACAGCAACTAGCGTTCAGTCCGGTGTAGAGGTTGCCTGATAGATGCGCGAGGTGCGCCGAGAGGCGTGTCCATAGAATAGCAAAGGACGGGGCGGATTGCTCCGCCCCGTCCTTTTGAAGTTCGTTCGAGTAAGAGCTAGTGGCCCCCGCAGGCGCAACCGCCGCCGCCGCTGCCGCAACCACCACCACCGCCACCACCACAACCACCGCCACCACCGCCACCGCAGGCGCAACCACCGCCGCCGCCGCCGCAGCCGCCACCCTCACCCTGTAGGTTCGGGTTGCTAATTACGAAGCCACTGCGCATAAGGCTGTCGATGTAGTCGATCTTCGCACCCTCAACCATCGGGGCGCTCTCTGGGTCTACGAGGACGCGGATGTTGCCCGCGTCTATCATGATGTCGTCATCCTTGGCGTCCTTCTCGACGCCTAGCATGTACTGGAAGCCGCCTTGCTCGCCCGGCATTACCATTACTCTGAGAAGAGCGCCGTCTTCGCCCTGTTCATTCAGGACCTCTTCGAGCTTTTCCGCCGCGAGATCTGTAACCTCGATGATCTGGGTTGTGGTCAACGGGTACCTCCGTGGAGTTATTCGACTTTCCGCACTGTTCGCCCGACCTACCGCAGAGGGGGCAGACTACATTCTTCACAATCACTGCAACAAAACCAACAAAACCAACGTCAACTTTGATGTTAGCATGGCGTCAAATAGGACGTCAAGGTTAATTTGTATTTGGCGAGAAGGTTGGATAGACGGCCTGGGAATGCAGGTATAAGATGGGGCAGCCCGACAGTGGGCGCTCTGGATAACGAGGGGGGCGCATGGACCAGCTCAAAGCTGCGGTGATAGGTTGCGGAGGGCATGCCCAAAGTCATTTGCGCATGATAGCGGACGAGCCTCGGCTTCACCTTGCAGCCATCGCCGAAATGGACGAGGACCGGCTCCAGAATGCCAAGGCCAAGTACCGACCGGACCATGCTTTTGATGACTACCAGGAGATGATCGAGGCCGTCGACCTCGATGTGGTGTACGTAGTCACGCTTCCCGGCCACCTGATGCCCATTGTGATCAC
>CAUZFB010000128.1:0-3037 GCA_963579135.1 Dehalococcoidia bacterium
CCGAGTAGGTCACCCTCAGTCTCTAGGATATGGTCACCGGCTTGGTTGGTCGCTGTAGCCGTCCAATCGGTGTTGTCCTCTGAGTCCGACCAGAAGATTCTGCGCCGGTCGCGATTGGCTTCGGCACCACCAGACGGCACACCACCGAACACCATCTGGATGCGCTCGCCCGTCACCGCTGTTGCTATAGCGAATTGTGGTGAATTCGCGATACGCGCTGCTATGGTCGAGGTAGGCGTCCCACCGCTCGCGTCCCACTGATAGACATCGCCGTCATCGGGGGTGCATCCAACGAGATCCTCGCCCCACAGGTCCATGCTCCAGATCGTGGCCGGTTCTGGGATGCCGAGATCGGGCCTTGAGTTGCCGTAAGTCGATTGCCCGTAAACACCGTTGCCGTAGCCCGTGTTCGGGTCAGCGTCCTCCCTGCCAGCCGTGAAGCCGGTAGGCGTGATGTCGTACAGATTCGCCGCATGATCGTAAACGTACAGATTCGCGTAAGTGCCGACAGCGATCCAGCGCCGAAACGTGTTGTCCATCCAGGGCAAACTGGTTCTCGGCACATTCGTAATGGGAGTCGTACTAGCACCCCATGCCCGCCAGCCGCCTACAGGCCCAAGCGCACCTACGCTCCAGCGCATCAGATCGGCGTCATACCAGCGCCCTTGCGCTTGGTACAAGGTGCCGTTCTTCCACACACCCGGCTTAAACTGGAGCGGAACGTACTGGGCCGGTGGCATTAGCCAGACGCGCCGTTGGTGGAAGGCCGAGTGACAAAATGCTTGTTCTCGCCTTGGAACTCGGCTTTGATGATGTCCTTGTTGCCGAAACCACCCGCGACCAGAAGGCTCTGAAGGTTGTTGCGAGCTTCATGGAACCCTTGGAACGCTCTCTCGTAGATCTCGGCTTGGCCGTCCTCAAGCACCTCGATCTGATCTATCGCAACCGTCGATGTCGCGTCATTCTGGATGATGTCACCACTGAAATCCTGGCCTTCAACTACGCTCATGTTGCCGTCGCTCCTTGAGATTGCTCGTTTCGACTTCAAGTGCCGTGATCCTTTCGCCATGTGAATCCACCTTGTCATCTAGCCTGGTGACTATTTTCTCTATCTGGACTATCGACTGCCTCGCCCCGTTGAGGCCACTTTTGACCCCAGCCCACGCGGCACCCGCAGCAGCAGGCACAGCCAACAGGCTCAGGATCGTGCCCAACTCAGACTCCAACATCAACCAGGGGTTCTACAATCACGCGACCGTTCTCGTCGGTCCATCCAGTATCCATCATGTGGGGATCGCAGCGTTCTGCCACGACCATCCAACTGACGCTATCGGTGGAGGCCGCATCCTCGCAGGCAATCGTGAGAGTGTTCCCTTCAACTGAGCCCCTGACTGCGCCCCACCCGCTGTCATTCTGTATCCACACTTGTGGGTCGCGACACAGAAGCTCCCAAGTGCCTGCGCTCATGCCAGCCGCTTCGTCTAGGTCCACGGTCGCGGAGCCACCAGAAAGAGCAGCGACACCCCGGTAAATTAGATCAGCTTGCGGCCCCTCGATGAAGCTGTGTACGAGGTGATGCGTGTCCGCTTTGGCTGGCAGCGGATGGGCGATTTTGAAGCTACCTGAACCCTTGGAGACAGCGCCTGTAACAGCTAAGTCTCCGGCCATCTCCACGTTACTCGTGAAGTTGACCACTCCCGTTTGTTTAATCCTAAACCGCTCCGCGATCACACCATCGACGGCTGTATTGAAGCGCATCTGTCCGTCACGGGTTGATGCAACATCGGTCCAAGTCCCGACTTTGTCCACGGTGATCGAACCCGCGTACCGCTCAATGCCGCCGTTGTCGGACATGGAGAAGACCAACCCGCCGTCCGTGGTCGAGCCTGTAGCGGTGTTCCAAAGGTTCAATCCCTTTGATGCTGATGGCGCTGCCGTCGCCGTGTACTTGAACCTCGCCATGTTGGTGTCGGCTGCGTCCTCGACCACTTCCAGTGCGTGGCCAACCCCAGAACCCGTGCCCATCCCGACGTTGCCCGTGACCGCGAGGGTTCCCCCCGCCGCAACCGCACCAGCGTCGGAGATCGTTATCAGGTCGCCAGAGTTGCCAGAGTTGGCTACGGTGAATCCACCAGTACCTGCCTGGAACTTAAAGACGTTGGCGACAAGGCGAATCGTGCCAACTCCAGCACCCGAACTGCCAGAGACGGCGAGCGTCGAGCTAAACGTCTTGGCCCCGCTGAACGTCTGGGTTCCTGACAAATGCGCTGTGTCATCGTCGAGGTATGCCGAGGCGACTTTGGTGCCATTCCAGACCCCGGTAGCAATCGTGCCCAGTGCCGTGACCTGAGTCTGTGAGGCTTCGACGTTCAGCGTGACCGTGCCACTAGTGCCACCACCTGACAACCCGGTGCCAGCAGTTACGCCTGTGATGTCGCCAACGGTAGGAGCGGCCCATGTCGGGACGCCACTAGCGAGGGTCAGCACTTCGGTGTCGGAACCCTTCGCGAGCTTGGCGAGTGTGGTAGTGCCGCTCGCATAGATCACATCCCCGGCGGTGTAGCTGGCTAACCCCGTGCCGCCCTGGTTCACCGCTACAGTCGTGCCCTGCCATGTTCCACTGGTGATAGTCCCGGTAGTGACGAGCGCACTGTCGCCTGTATAGGCGGTCGCGTCGGAGAGGTTGAACGCGGGCGTGGCGTCCGAAGCCCCCAGAGCCAGCGTCACTCCTCCGTAGGCGACCGTCGAGTTGGCGAGATTGGCGTTCGCGATTGCAGTGCCATTCCAGACCCCGGTCCCAATCGTGCCCAACGTGGTGATGCTGCTTTGGCCTACATACCCGGAGGCGATGGTCACTGCATCGGCAGATACTGTGATCTTGTCGGCTGTCCCGATAACATTAAGCGTGACCGCTCCGCTTGTGCCGCCACCCGTCATCCCTGCGCCAGCGACCACAGAGGTGATGTCACCGGTTTCGGGCGTAGTCCAGGCTAGTGTGCCAGAACCATCGGCGGCAGACAACACTTGGTTTGCACTA
>CAUZFB010000129.1:0-3035 GCA_963579135.1 Dehalococcoidia bacterium
GTACCGTCGACAGCACCGCCACGATTGTTGCGTGCGGGGGATGCTGGAGCAGGCCGTCGGCCGTGAGCAATTCGCGCATCTCCTGATCGAAACCGACGCAGACAAGGACCGCCTCACACCCTCGTGCGAGCTCGGCCGGACTCCCCGCCCATCCAGCGCCACGCGTCGTTACCGCCTTACGCTTCCCCTCGTCGATATCGTGGACCACCACGGTAAAACCCTTGCGGACGAGGTGCCCAACGATCGGCAGGCCCATGCGTCCCGCTCCAATGACGCCGACCGTCTGAATTGCAGTTGAAGTTGTTGTCATAGATGTGTTGTTTCAATCTTGCTGAGGGGTAGGCGGCGAGGCGCGGCATGTTCGGAGCAAAACCGTAGTCAGCGTAAGCGCGAAGCGAGCCTCGACGCTTGGACGTGTGCGAAGCTCGTCGACGAGCTGAGCCGGTTTTGCGGAGGACATGCCGTGCCTTGTCGCCGGGGACCCGGTTATCGCTTCTGGGTGATCGTGTCGAGCAGCGCCGGTTTCCCCGCCTTGACCTGCGCGATGGCCCGCTTCAGCGCGTCGGCCAGTCCCTCTGGTGACTCGAGCGGGCCCTCGGCGTACCACCCCATCGATCGCGCCATCGCGGCGAAGTCCGGTGCCGGGTCGTCCAGGTCCATGCCGATATACGCGCGCTCGACCGGCGTGTCACGCAGTTTCGCCATTCTGATCTGGTGTTCCCAGTCGTTGTAGTAGGCGCGGTTGTTGTACATCACCACGAGCATCGGGATGCGGTGCTTGGCCACGACCCACATGGCACCCGCGTCGAACATGAGGTCGCCGTCGGGCTGCATATCCACCACCAGCCGACCCTCGTCGCGATGCGCCAGCGCCACGCCGATGGAGATACCAAACTGCGTGGCCGTGCCGAGGGACCGTCCCGGGTGTCGGTAGGGCTTGTCGAAATCCCAGAGCTTGCGCGTCCACTGTTCCAGCGTGCCGGCGCTGAGCACCCAATCCTCATCCTTGATAGCGTCCCAGACCTCGGAGGCGAGCCGCGGCAGCGAGATCGGGCTCGCGTCCCAATCCACAGCCGCATCTCGCACCCACCCGTCACGGAGCGCACGGCTCTTGACGGCGGTCTCGTCGGTGCGCGCGGCGATCCGTGTACCAAGCGCGGGTTCCTTCGCGATTCGCGCCTCGAGCAGGCGCGTGAGCGCGGGAATGGCGATCGTCGTGTCACCGAGAATCTGCAGGTCCGCGTGATGGAGGCGTTGGTAGTCGAACGCCCAGCTCGAGAGTTCAAGGTCGCCAAAGCCGATGTCGATCCACTTGGCATCGGGCGGCACGACCGACACCACCTCCCGCGTCGCGCTCGCCAGCTCCGTCGTTGGCTTCTCCCAATCGCGTGTATCAAGACAGAGAATGAGGTCCGCGTCGCGGAAGGCATCCTTGTTGTGGCTCAAGTTGAGCGGATGGCGCGTCGGGAAATTCAGGCGGCTGTCGACGTCGTAGACGGGAATGCCGCCGGTCTCGGCGAGCGCCACGAGGGCATGAAAGCCCTCGGGCTCACGGCCCACATACTCGGCGATGATCACCGGGCGTGCGGCCGCGGCGATCAGGTCGGCGGCCGCGGCAAGGGCGTCCGGCTCGGCCGCAATCCGCGTGGGTACCCTGGCGGCGCCAGTCGGTGGCATCGCCACCGCATGGTCGAGCGGCTGCTCCTGCAGCCACGCGTCGTAGCACAGGTAGATCGGGCCTCGCGGCTCGGTCATCATCACTGAGTAGCCGCGCGCGAACGCATCGGGGACCCCGTCGATCACGTGGGGCTGGTAGTCCCATTTCGTATAGGCGCGCACCGCCTCGCCCTGGCTGTTCGCGGTGTGAATCCAGTCGATGCGTGGGCGACGCTTGGTCTCGTCCATCGGACCGGTGGCGCCAATGATGAACACCGGGACGCGGTCGATGTAGGCGTAATAGATCGCCATATTCGCGTGCAACAGCCCGACCAGGTTGTGCAAAATTGCGGCGATGGGCCGACCGCTCGCCTTGGCGTATCCGTGCGCGATCTGCACGGCGGTCTCCTCGTGCTGGCACAGCAGCATCTCCGGACGATTCCCGCCGTAGTTGACGATCGAATCGTGCAGCCCGCGGTAGCTGGCCCCAGGATTGAGCGGGGCGTACCGCAGGTCGTAGGCATGCAGCAGATCAACAATGACGTCGGACGCCCAGCGCGTGGGTGTCGACGCGCCAGGCGCGCTGGGATGTGAGCGGTCGGTCATGTCACGCCACTTTGAGCACGACGCACTCGGCACTGTCAAGTTGACGAGAACCTGGGCATTGTCCGGTTGAGCGCGCGGCTGGCACGGTAGGCCGATGACGAGCTCTTCCGCCGGCTACCATGGATACTGGCTTCCACTTGAGATCATCAGCCACGCCGTCTGGCTGTACCACCGCTCTTGTCTTAGCTTCCGCGATGCCGAATACGGCGCGGATCGAGTTCGTTGACCAGTGTCGCAGGCTCCGCGCGGTGAGGGCGCCTGCCTTCGTGTAGAGGTGTCAAGCAACCGCCACCGAGGTCGTACCGAGGCCCGGGACCTTGCCCATGGAGCAATGCGATCTTAATGGCTTGTTCGAAGACGGCCGCTTCGAGTCACTATCGTTGCCACATAGTAGCCAACCAATGCGCCAATCAGAGGATAGGCAACTTGACTGAAGCCAGTTGGAGGCGTCATGAGGATGAGACCCATACCCAAGGTGGCACAAACGGCTGTTGTCCCCAAGCGCATTTTCGCTAACGCCCAATTCCAGTTGCCTTGCAACCGATCAGCCAAGGCACCCACACCCCATACGCCAACCGTATTGCCAATCACGAAGACTAGTAATTCCCACCCATTGCCTACGCCTATGGCCATCGCGCCACCAAAGCCTAGTAGTTGTCCTGCAATCAATTGCAGGGCAATAACGACAATTGTGACAACTGATTTCATGAAACCATCCACATGTATCGTGCACCCATAGGAAGCGCTAGCGCGCCACATCGGAGCGAGGCAGC
>CAUZFB010000130.1:0-3026 GCA_963579135.1 Dehalococcoidia bacterium
GGAGCTTCTCGCTGAAGGAGCCATCGTATTCACGCCAATTGGCGACGACGGCACTGAGTGATCGGCGTTCCTGTTCGGAATTTGGTGCGCACATGCGGGCATCCTACGGCACTGGTGAGCGAGGGGCGGTGCTACCAGCTTGTCTCGGAGCAATGTTCGTGTCATTCGGGTTCGACCTAGAGGCCGACCTCGCCGCTCTTAATCTATCGTCGTGTTCTTGCTTCAGCACGGGCGACGAGGTTGTGTGTGATCCCCTTGAAGATTCTTTGGTGAAACGGTATCAGCGCGTACCAGTAAAGTAGTCCAAGCGTGCCGGCCGGATGGAACCTCGCCTCGGTGGTCAGCTTTGATCGCTGCGAATCGAGTGGCTCAAGTTGAAACTCTAGGATTGCGCGTCCCGGGAGCTTCATTTCCGCCATGAGTGTTAGCTGCCGTCCCGGCGTAATCTGCACCACCCGCCAGAAATCGAGCACGTCGCCGACCCGCAGTTCAGTTGGATGCCGACGCCGCCGTCGCATCCCAGGCCCACCGAATAACCGGTCAATCGCACCGCGCAACTGCCACAGCAGCGGGTACGCATACCAGCCGTTGTCACCGCCGATTCTGGTCACCTCATCCCACAACTGATCTACGGCGACGAGTGCTACTGCGTCCGCGCGCTCGTTCTTGCTGAAGAATGATGCGTCGTCGTCGAACCCGGGATAAGGCAACGCAGCTTCCGCCCAGTGGCCACTCAGGGTCGCCGTGCGTTCGGCCTCGATTGCTGCAACCACTGCCTCGCGATAGCCGTGAAGCGAGATCGGAAGGAGCGCTCGAATAGCCCGATCGTCGGCGATGAGGTCGAGTGTTAAACCTTCGACCAACGGACGCGCAATGCTTGTCGGCACCGCAGTGACCAGATCCAGCCAGTAGGAGGAGAGGCGTGGAGTGAGCACTGGAACCGGGATCACGAGGATCCGTCGCCCCATCTCCTGCGCGTACTGCTTCATTAGCTGCTGGTAGGTGAGCGTCTCTGCACCACCGACATCGTAAATCCCACCCGCCGCCTCCTCGATGGTGATTACTCCTTCTAGGTATGCCAGCAGGTCGTCGAGTGAGATTGGCTGGGTCCGAGAACGCACCCAGCGAGGTGCAATCATCACCCGCAAGTGATTCACAAGGTCCCGGATCACCTCGAAGGCAGCAGAACCTGGTCCGACGATGATCCCAGCACGCAATTCGGTCACGGGCACCGTGCCACCGCGCAACACCTCGCCGGTCTCGGCGCGAGATGCGAGGTGCTCCGAAGCTTTCGTCGTTGGCTGCAGGCCACCCAGAAACACGATCCGCCGCACTCCAGCGCGAGCTGCTGCCTCCCGGAATTCGAACGCCGCCCGTCGGTCGCGCTCCGCATAGTCGCTTCCGCTCGCCATTGAGTGCACGAGGTAATAGGCGACCTCTATCCCGGCTAGGGCGGTATCAAGTGACGCTGCTGACAGCGCATCAGCCTGGACGATCTCGACGCCAGTCCAGCCTCGCGCTTCGAGCACCTCGCGGTGCCTGGAGGCCGCACGCACACGGTGCCCGGCCGCAGCGAGTTGCGGTACGAGGTGACTTCCGATGTATCCGCTCGCACCTAGAACCAGAATTGTCGACATGTATTCAGCTTCTCTCGCGGTACGTGGGCAGACCTGCCGGTTGCTCGATCGCTAATCGATTCAGTGTGGAAAAGCATGAACCGCGGGGAATCGCAGCGTGACGCAGGCTCCAATGCAGATGGTTGCCCAGGATGGCCGAGCGATTGCGCCGTCCCGCTATCCTGCCACTGACTAAGATGATGGGATTGCCAGCGTTCCAGCGAACACCTGCCAGGCGAGCGCCGACTTCGCAGTCAGGCTCAGCAGGATGTAGGCGCGCTCGCCAAACAGATAGTTCCGCCATCGAGCGACCTGCCGGTACTGCAGGACCATGTTCAGCGCGAAGACATTGAAGAAAATGAAGAGCGAAACGTAAATGACGAACACGAATGTTGGTGGCCCCGCCGCGAGTTGAGGACTCCATAAGTACAGTCCCACGACGAGCCATGGGATAATTCCGGCGATCGACCCAAAGATAAATGGCAGCCAATTGGGTCGACCGGGCTGCTCGTAGTGCTCCATTAATAGCCCGAAGAAGATCATCGATGCGTTCACGCCTGCGATTGCTCCGAGTGCTGCTCCGTCGCTAATGCCGACTAGCAGCGCGATGAGCACCATCATCAGAGTGGAACTGAGGGAGTACTCGATCCAGCGCGCGTAATTCCGTGAGCGCACGAGATTTGCTAGGTACCATGGATAGACACCCGGAGCGGCAACGGCCCAATGCGCAAAGGCGGAAAGGAACAGAAACCCAGCCACCCCCCACGCGAAGGGAAAATCAAACAGTACAACCGGTGGAGGAGGCTGGGTCCCTGGAGGACCATCCATAAATGCCCCCGTCACCGGGAGCGAGAATCCGTTAGCCAGTGCGAGTACGGCGAGCCCCTGCCCCGCGTGGATGGCGCCAGCGGTGATGTTCATCAGACGAAGTCGACGCGGTTCAGTCATGATGCACACCACCTCACCCCCTCGCGCGCAGCGCAATGCAGCAGGCACTGCTAGCTACAGTTGCCTCAGGCCCCCCAGGATGCGATTTAGCATGCAGCCGTAGCAGAGGGCGGGGTGACCTCCGTCGGTTTCGCTGTTGGCCTGGGGCTTTCCCCATCGCAGGACGACGCCGCGAGCAAGTAGACGGTTAGTAACCAAATCATGGGCGACCGCAGGTACATGCTCAAGGTCGATCCGCTGCACTCACCGCCGGGCCTAGCCCCCGAGCGTTCTCCGCTCATACGCCAGTATGCCGCTACGACCGCAGGATCCGCCTTCAACGCCAGCACTCGGCCGAGCTGCGCGCCGTCACGTCTCTTCAGACGTCTGACAGCAGCCATGACACGGCCCACGCGCTCAACCTTATGAGCGTGTGTCGCGTCGCCGACCTGGAGCTCGACTGGGGCGTCCCGAGACGGTCGG
>CAUZFB010000131.1:0-3004 GCA_963579135.1 Dehalococcoidia bacterium
TCAGGATTCGCGATTCCGGATACGGTGACGAACGATGTCGTGTGGTCGGGATGCTACGAAGGAATTCTGGACCGCCATCAACCGTCGACAGGCATCACACGCACGGTAAGCGTGTGGCCGGACAACCCCGAGGGATGGGGCGCGGGCGACGTGCAATACCGCTTCCAATGGACGTTCCCGATCGCGATTTCTCCCTATGACGGCGAAACCGTCTACGCCGGGTCGCAGCATGTGCATCGCACGACGAACGGCGGGCAGAGCTGGGACGTGATCAGCCCAGACCTGACCCGTAACGACCTGAGCAAGCAGCAAAAGACAGGCGGACTCACGACGGAGGATGTCAGTCCAACCTACGCATCGGTGCTCTTCGCTATCGCCGAATCGTCCGTGGAACCCGGCCTGATTTGGACAGGCTCCAACGACGGGCTGGTCCAAGTGACGCGGGACGGGGGCGCGACATGGACCGACGTCACTCCGAACATTCCGGACCTCCCCGAGTGGGGGACAGTGAGCAATGTCGAGCCCTCCCGATTTGCGGGGGGCACGGCGTATATCACCGTCGACTTCCATCAACTCGGGAATACCGACCCCTACGTCTACAGGACGTCAGACTACGGTGCCTCGTGGACCTCGATTAGTGGCGATGTCCCACGCAGCGTCTTCAGCTACGCACACGTGATCCGCGAGGACCCGACGCGTGCTGGTCTGCTTTACCTGGGAACGGAGAATTCAGTTTTCGCCTCCTACAACGACGGAGAGTCTTGGATTTCGCTCCAGGGTGATCTGCCCCATGCACCTGCGCACTGGCTGACGGTGCAGCCGCACTTCAACGATCTCGTCATCGCGACGTATGGGCGTGGCTTCTGGATCCTGGACGACATCACGGCAATCCAGCAATTGACGGATGAAGTCCTGGCCAGCTCCGTCCACCTGTTCGAGCCACGACCCGCCTACCGCTTCCTTCCTCGGGAGTCTCCAAACAGCCAACCCGGTGATCCCGCAGCCGGTGAGAACCCGGACTACGGTGCCTCGATCAACTTCTACCTCGCAGAAGCCGAAGGCGGTGGGACGATCACCATCGAGACCGAAGCAGGTGACCCCGTGCGCACGCTTCGCGCAGGAGGCCTCCAAGCCGGCCTGAACCGGGTCCAGTGGAACCTGCGCTACGATGCTTCTCAGACGCCGCGGCTGCGCACACCGGCCCTCGAACACAGTCACCGTGACGTAGGACCGTCAGGCTGGCGTTCTGCTCCTGACGGTGGTGCCATCCGGCCTTTGGCCATCCCCGGTCGCTATCGGGTGACGCTTAACATCGCGGGCGAGGAGCAAACGACGTGGCTCGAGGTGCTTCAAGACCCGGCCTCGGATGGCAGCGCCACAGACATGATGGCGCAGCTTGACCTGCACCTGGAGCTAAGAGAGATGAGCGACTCGACCGCGGCTTTGATCGATCGGATCGAGTGGGCACGAAAGGGGCTCATCGACCTCGAGGAGCGCGTACGCGGAGAAGCTCGATACAGTGACGTCGTCGAGGCGGGGGAGGCGCTCGGCCAACTCCTGATGGAACTCGAAATGCGCCTCTTCGACCTGAGACTTACCGGTGGGAGCGCGCGACAAGATACGATCCGTTGGCCCCGACAACTCTACGCCAAACTCGCGAGCCTGACCGGTTACTCCTCAGGGACAGACGACGCCCCGACGAACCAGGCCAACGAGATTCAAGAGATTTACAGCCAGTGGCTCGAAGAGAGTTTGGACATGTGGGATGAACTGTCTGCGGACGAACTGGCTCAATTCAATCGGATGCTCGTCGAGCGGGGGCTACCTCCCATCGTCTCGGAGCCCTAGCCAGTGGGACTTCCTCGGCGCCGTGTGAACGAGGCCCGCTGGAGCCGTCCTCGCGAGCGCTGTAGCGTGCGAAGAAGTTTGAAGCATCAGTCCTGTGCTCGAGGCACCCCTAAAAGATGCTCGCCAGCAGTACTTCGGTAGCTGCGTACCACACGTTATCCGTGACCTCTTGGCCCTCATGCATACCACCGACCAAGAATACGTTGCCACCTGCCACCCCCAAGTTCCGATGATCCATACTGGGTAACGGTGGCGCAGCGAGGTGCCGCCATTCTCCGGATACCGGCGAGTAGGCCAGAACCTGGCGAACGGGATCAGACGGGTTTCCGTCGTACCCGATTCCATTGTAGTTGTAGGGGTTTTCACTCCCGCCCACGAAGACGGCGAGGGTGCCCACAATACCACCGGCGCCTCTGTAGAGGACTGGCCCAGGATGCTCTCCGAGCGACCGCCACTCGATAGCCTCTGCGCTGAGATCCCCGCGCCACGAACTGCTGTCGATTGCGAATCGCGGATCATCGTCCACCACGGCGGCACCGTCGACGTAGATGACAGAGTTCCCAACAACGGCTCCCGTGTGGCCGAACACTGGCGTCCCAGGAATCGGGGTCGACGACGTCCACCGATCCGTGCCTGGGTAGTAAATCTGCACATCGGGGACGTTGCCATCATCATGCCATCCCGAAACGAGAACTACGGCCGTATCCCCCCAAACACCTGCCACCGCATCGTCCGTGGGAAGCGGGATATTCGCGCCTCGGCTCCAGCTATCTGACGCGGGATCGTAGACGTTCACATCGGGCACAGATCGCTCCTGCCCGTCCGCGGCCACAGTGTATCCGCCAATCACGTAGATCAGTCCGTCGATCACCTGTGCTGTCGAAGCCAAGCGTCCGGGGCCTGGCACTTCAGCGATGGTGATCCACGCGTCCGACCCTACGTCCCATCTGTAGGCCGCGTTCGTGACGCCGTCCGAGACCTTCGTCGAATCGAGCCCCAAGAAGGAGAAGACGGCGACGCCCAGATCCGATTCTATCGCGGCCACCGCGTTGTTCGTGATGGGCTGTGGCAGGGCCGGACCGGCGCGCCAGACGACACCTTGCCTATTCTCGCGCTCGGACCCCGTCGTATCGGCGCACGCGACCGGCGATGCTAG
>CAUZFB010000132.1:0-2964 GCA_963579135.1 Dehalococcoidia bacterium
GTGGAAGGACGTGGGGGTTGAGAGTGGCACCGGGACTGGAAAGACCTTCCTCGGGGCAGCGGTCGTGCTGTGGTTTCTGGCGTGTTGGGAGGACTCGATCGTCGTCACGGCGGCCCCCAAGCTCGCGCAGCTCACCAAGCACATCTGGAAGGAGATAGGGGTGTTGTGGCCGCGCTTCCTGGAGCACTTCCCTGAAGCCGAGCTATTGGCGTCTGGCGCCATCCATATGCGACCGGGCATCGAGGAGCGCGAGTCATGGGCGGCGACCGCGTTCGGGTGCGGGGTAGGTGCTGCGGAGGCGTCAGCCACCAAAGCGCAGGGATGGCACGCCGAGCATATGCTGATATTGACCGAGGAGACGCCTGGGGTCCACCCTGCGATCATGGTGGCTTTCGAGAACACCTGCTCGGCGCCTCACAATCTTAGGCTCGCGTTCGGCAACCCTGACTTCGAGGAAGACGAGCTCCATCAATTTTGCCTCCAACCCCATGTGACCCACGTCCGTGTCAGCGCGTTGGACCACCCCAACGTGGTAGCCGACGAGTCGAGCCTCGTACCTGGTGCTGTCAGCAAGGAGGCGATAGAGCGACGCAGGGACCTCTACGCGCACATCCCGGCGATGTACCAGTCCAGGGTGCGTGGTATCAGCCCGAAGCAGGCCACAGGCGTCGCACTGGGCTTCGTGGAGTCCGACCACATGGAGCACTCGCCGATGTCCACCCTGATCGAGCAGGGCTGGCCGATGTTCGCCGGCATCGATTTTGGGGCATGGCGCTTCTGCTTCGTGTTGGCTGCGAGCGACCGCACCAAGCGGCTACACGTCTTGGCCGAGCATTTTAGCCAGCAGGAGACGCTGACGGTGCGTGCCAAGGCGATCCACGAGCTCCTAACCAAGCACGAGGCGCCGTCGCGCACCCCGATCTGGGGCGACTCCGCGAACCCGCAGGACATCATGGAGCTCAACGCGGCGTTCAGGAAGCTAGGCAGCCCGTACCTGGTCAGGGCGGTGGCTAAGACCTCCACTGAGGGCAAGAACTATCGTGCGGCCTGTGTTGAGCGGCTCAACGACCTCTTGGGCAGGAGGGCCCTGCTGTTCTGTAGGGAGCTCGGCAAGGGCCAGAAGTGGTACAAGGGCGCGTCGGTGGCTAGCGAGGGGCGCATGGTCGGCGGCTCGCGGCTGTTGTGGGAGGTCCGCAACTGGCGTTACCCGGATAGGAGGGAAGGACGCGCCCAGCACCAGGACGCTGACGACAACACTGCTGACGGTGCCGACGCTATTGCGGCACTGCGCTACCTGGTGATGAGCTGGTGGAAGGCCGCTAGCTTCTCGCCACCACCCGAGAAGGTCTCTCGTAACCGCGACACGGGGCTAGAGGATCGCCTGGAGCGCGTCGCACGTCACGAGCGCCAATCCAGGAGGCACCCGTTTTGAGCGAAGAGAACCAGAACCAGAGCAGAGGGGCCCGGCGGCGCATCGCCAGGGAAGGCGCCTACGAGGACAAGCTGGCGACCATCAAGGACGTGAGGCTTATCCTCGACAGGTACCACACGCTGATGGCCGATCCCCGTGTCCAATTCCTGGAGGAGTATGTCTTCTACAAGAAGATGAGGCTGCACGAGAGGGCCTATTACCACTGGCTTAACTTCAAGGGTTGGTGCCGGGCCCGTGCGCGTGCGTTCGGCAAATGGCGCTACGCTCAGCGCTGGTACAAGAAGAACGACGAGGTGAGAGGTCCCGATGGGGAAGTCTGACCTCAAGCTGCTCAATGGCGAGACGCACTTGTCCGACGCCACCGGGTTCATCGAGACCACGGTCACGCTAGCAGAGCGCTTGCTAGAGCTCGGGGTCGAGAGTGCGCTCATCATGGACGGCTACGATGACTGTGTCATCGGAGTTCTAGAGCGTTTCGGCATGGAGCCGATCGTGCTCTACGACAAGGAAAAGGTCATCGAGCAGCTCATGGACGAGGGCTGTGATAGCTACGAGGGAGCACTGGAGTACTACGAGTTCAATCAACTGGGCGGCTGGCACGGAGAGAAGACGCCCGGCTTCCTTGTGTGGCTGCCGGAATCGTAAGGACGGTGCGCGAGGCCGTCCTGGCCGATGCCGTGCGTGCCTATAAACTTGCCAGGATAAGGGGGGCTATGCAAAAGCGTGCTGCGGGCAGGGAGGAGGTCGAGGCCTTGGCCGAGCGGTTCCCCGAGGCCTACTCATCGCGGGGTGCCGGCCAGAACCTCGCCTTCTGCGGAAGGACCGCAGACGACATCCTAGAGGACTATCTCCAAGGGCTCGGTGAGGCGCGGGGCTCCAAGCTGTGGATCGAGCTAGCGGGCATCACTATAGCAAGGGGGGAGCGCGTGGATCTGGCGGCCAAGTGGGGTGCAGGGTCGGCGGGCGGTGGAGGATGAGGCTGCCCTGGGTGTCCCGCACCGCCTACGAGCTCCTACTGGACGAGCGCGACCGGCTCAGGGACAAGAACGACGCATGGGAGGACCACATACGCCGTGTCGCGAGATCGGAGCAGGGCCTGACCGAGCTGCCGGCAGGGCGCAAGCGGCCGCCAGAGCCCATGCCGCCGGCGCTGAACTACGTCATCGACAAGTTCGACAGCGAGCATACCCGCCAAGGTCTTCGCAACAGCGCCAGGCTGGCGCATCACCGAGAGGGCAAGGCGTGGAGTGAGATCCAGGCGGAGTTGGAGCAAAGTGTTGGCTGAGCCACCCCCGAAGCGTATGTTATCCGATTATGGCGACACCTCTTAACACGACAGTTACGTCTTCCGGCCACTACGGTGGCCCTGACGCGGTAGGAGCTCAGCCCAACAACCAGGCTGACGCGTCATCCGTGGACCCTCGGTCAGTGGCACGCGAGGTCGCGGAGTTCCACCGCAACGGGCTCAACAGCCGGCGCTTCCACGACCTGACGGCCGAGAAGTACCTCATCCACATCGATGGTGAGGGCGA
>CAUZFB010000133.1:0-2885 GCA_963579135.1 Dehalococcoidia bacterium
TGCGGCTCTGGAATATCGGCGCCGAAGGGCAGCTTTATATGGGAGCGGTTGGCGCATCTGGTATTGGCCTCGCTCTGAGGGGTTCGTCCGCCAGTGTGATTATTCCGGCGATGATTGTGGCCGGTATCGCTTTGGGCGCACTGTGGGCGTTAGTCCCTGGTGTCTTGCGGGCATTTTTTAACACCAACGAGATCATCACCAGCTTGATGCTCAACTATGTAGCTCGTCTGGTGCTTACCTACCTCATCCTTGACAGTATGTCCCCGTGGAGAGATCAGTCTCCGGGTGCGACCTTCCCCTTAGGGGCGCGGCTTCCACCGGAAGCCTCCTGGCCACAGTTCACAACAGGGTTAAATTTCCTGGCAGTTGCATTGCTTGCATCGGTCATAGCCTTCCGAGTCGGTGCTTGGGCGAGACGACCTGCCTCTGATCATTCGTCGCGAAGGCCAGTCGTCATCGTTTTCACGGTAGGAGCTGTGTTAGTCATTGTCTGGGGAGCGCGTGCGCTCGGCCCTACGATCGTTGTGCCTTTTGGCATGGTTCTCGGCCTCATTTCCGCTGTTTTGATCTGGGTGCTGTACTGGGAGATGCGGTTCGGCTTCCAAGTTCGTGTGATCAGTGATTCTGTAGCCGCTGCTCGGTACGGCGGGATGAGTCCGAAGCGCAAGATTGTCGCGGTGATGCTTCTATCTGGGGGACTTGCCGGGCTAGGGGGTGCCAGTCAGGTTGGCGACTTCGCCCACCTGCTCGACCCTTACGGTCTTCCCCAGAGTTCCTACGGGTACACGGGGATTGTCGTGGCGGCTCTAGCGTGCAACAATCCTTTTGGGGCCGTGCTGGCTGCGTTTCTTCTAGGTGGTCTCACCAATGCCGGGTTCAGTCTTCGCGGTCTCGATTTCCCCTTGGGCCTCATCGGCGTCCTGCAAGGCCTAATCCTTTTCTTCGCTATAGGTGGTGAGGTCTTAGTCCGATATCGCCTACGTCTGTCTCAGTGGAGAGTGCATGGAGATCGTGGGCCCCTGGGCGACGACCCGCCGGATCAAGGGCGGTCGACAGGAACTGAGGTTACGACTGGGAGACAACAGTGAACGACAACCTCATAGTCGTTCTTCTCGCCTCGGCCATCGTTTACGGCACCCCTCTTCTGTATGCAGCCCTCGGCGAGACCCTCACGGAACGTTCAGGTGTACTGAACCTGGGCCTTGAAGGGATGATGTTGATGGGCGCGGTATCGGGTTTCTGGCTGGTGCAGATTTTCGATGGTCCTGCATGGTTGGTACTCACCGTGGCCGTGGTTGTTGCGGCACTAGCAGGCACCGCGACTGCACTCATCCACGCTGTACTCGTTGTCAGCCTGCGCGCCAACCAGATTGTTTCCGGTATTGCCATCACCATATTTGCTGGAGTTATTGGGCTGTCGGCATACCTTGGCACGCTCGGCAGAGTGGGTGGCGTGCCGGCTAAGCACCACTTCCGGCCCCTCAACCTGTTTGGCCTGAAGGACACACCAATCCTCGGGCCGATATTTTTCAATCACCACGCGCTGGTCTACCTTTCATGGGTCTTCGTGATTCTCTGCAACTGGTATCTCTACCGCACCAGCCTTGGGCTCAGACTGCGCTCTGTAGGGGACTCGCCGGAGACGGCGGACGCCGCCGGGATAAATGTGGCCAGGTATCGGTATGTGCACACCCTCATCGGCGGCGCCCTGGCGGGAATCGGAGGGTCGGTCTTTAGCCTCGCCATCGCTCTAAACTGGCTTGATGGGATGACGGCAGGTGCTGGCTGGATCGCGATAGCACTGGTTATCTTCGGGTTCTGGCGGCCAAGTTTAGTGATGGTCGGCGCATACCTGTTTGGTGGCCTCTCGGGTCTCGGCTTTACCCTTCAGACACGTCAGGTTCGCTTACCACCAGAACTCTTCGCTGCACTTCCGTACCTCGTGGCCATCGTCGTGCTAACGGTGGTTTCTTCGAGTTGGGCGCGACGACGTGCCGCTGCGCCGGCAGCGCTCGGCGAGCCATACGTGCGCGAAAGCTGAACTGAGGTAAGAACACTGCCAATCCCATCTTTGAATCGGCAGGATCGTGCGTCAGGCGAACTCGCGTAGCGATCTGGCTGCGGTTGCAGCCGGGGTTTCAGCGCCGAACAGTCCACCCTGGTATCTCACTAAACCCAGAAGGTTCTCCGTCACGGCTGTGTTCACCCCGGCGATACCGTCGGATATCGTCAGGCAGTCGTAACCTTGGTCGACCGCCGCATAAAGCGATGCAGCAACACAAACGTTCGATGTGACCCCTGTGATGATCAGTGATCGAATGTCGTGCTCTTGTATCCAATTGCGAAACTGTTCCGCGCCAAACACGTTGTAGGTCGTCTTGTTGAATACAGGCTCACCAGCAAGGGGAGTCAGTTCCTTGATGATCCCGGATCCGGGTTCCCCATGAATCATGCCTCTACCGAACTTGTTCAGCTTGCCGTAGGGAGTTCCGAATTCAATCGCTTGTTCCCGTTTGAAATCGGGGAGGTCCGAGAGGTCAGGAGAGAAGGAATTCGTGAAGTGGACGATGTTCAGTTTCGGGACTGTTCGCGCTGCATCGAGGAGGTCTTTCAAGCCGGGCACTATCGCGCGAATGAGAGAAAGATCGAATCCCATATCGGTGAACCATCCACCGTCGAGGACTCCGTCGACCTCCATATCGATAACGAGGAGGGCTATCGATTCCGGTTCAGCGGGACCGAGCAACGGCCACTGGTGAGGCGATGCGGGAATACTCAGCTTCCCAGCAGTTTGTGTGTGTTCGCCACCGCCGGATCGCTTTGACTCTTGTGCCATGACGTCTCTCCCAGTTCAGATCGGCTTAACTGATTGACTAGTCTCATCT
>CAUZFB010000134.1:0-2851 GCA_963579135.1 Dehalococcoidia bacterium
GCCAGCACTTGCCTACGCGGTTAAACAGTTGGGAAACAAGCCTTTCCTCTACTCTTCCGATTTCCCGCACGAGGTGACCAGAGATTCATGTATAGAAGAACTCCATGAGCTCCTGGAGAATGAAGAGCTCACCGCAGCGGACAAAGAAGCGATCCTGCATAAAAATTCCCTCCGCTTCTATGGCATCTAGGTCTTTACTACACAGGGGCGAGGGCAGTCTGCGTCATCACTCCTAGCAGCAACCCGCCCGGAGTATCCAACGAGCACAAAGGAGAATCTGCAATGAAGGTCATCGACTCGGACGCCCATGTAGTGGAAACGGAGCGTACTTGGGACTTCATCCCCTCCTCGCTGCAACATTTGAGGCCGATCGTCGTCAATCAACCGGATGCGACTGGAGCCTCCAAGCCGTATTGGCTGATTGACGGCAAGGTCCGCGGCACGGTGCGACAGCCTATCGGCAAGCGCGACGAGTGGGACCCCAGTCGTATTTCGCCTGACATGGCGGCCGTCTCTCAGGCATCTGGACGGAAAGTTGATACGCCGGATGCTTCCAAGCATATGGAAGACGTTGGCGCTCGGCTCCGACACATGGACGAACTGGGCATCGATTACCAGATGCTGTACCCAACGATCTTCCTTCGCCAGTTGACGGACCTACCCGAGACCCGGATCGCGCTCGCCCAGGGATACAACCGGTGGCTCGCGGACATCTGGGGCCAATCGGAGGGCCGCCTCAAGTGGGCGTGTGTGTTGCCTTTGGGGCAGATGGATGAAGCGCTGACGGAACTCCGTTGGGCTGTTGAGCACGGGGCCTGCGGCGTTTTCATGCGCGGTATCGAGGAGGAAGGCGTTATCACCGACCCGTACTTCTTCCCGCTCTACGACGAGATGAGCAAATTAGACGTTGCGGTGACCGTACATATCGGGAACGGGAACCCAGAGATGGAGCGCTTGTTGAACCACGGTGCCGGCGGTTCTCCATTCAGCTCAATGCGGCTCGCATCGGTCGCTGCTTGCCACCAGTGGATCCTGGCAGGCGTTCCGGAGCAATTCCCGAAGCTGCGGATCGGGTTCGTGGAGGCGGCGGCCCAGTGGATACCGTACCTCGTGAACGACCTCGTCCGCCGCTACCCGGCCCGCCGTGGGCACGTTCCAGTGCCCGGGGAGATTCTGCGAGAAAACCGCGTATGGGTGACCTGCCAGACGGACGACGACATCGCGTACCTGGTCCGTTACGCGGGAGAAGATAATCTCATGATCGGGACGGACTATGGCCATACCGACCAGTCGTCTGAGATCGAGGCGCTCCGGGTTTTCCAAGAAGAGGGCCAGGTGTCGTCAGCGATCGCGAGCAAGATTTTGGACGATAACCCGAGCGCGTTCTACGGATTCTAGAGGGCGCTAGCGTCAGCGTGCGCATGTCGTTTCGGCATGCGCGCGCTGACGGACGGGGTTCTCGCGTTCCGCGATGGCGCGCTCGAATTTTAGGCTCGTGGCCAGCGAAGAATCCGGCGAAATGCGACTGCTACGCCAAGCGGCAGGTGCTCTTGCCCGGAGCTGCACCTAGCCCTTAGCCACCCAGATGGAAGAACTCGATGGCGTTACCAGCAACCATCTTGTGCTTCGCCTCATCCGGGATCCCCACGAACGATTTCTCCAGAACCTGTGCGGTCTCCGGCCAATCGCTTTCCGCATGGGGGAAATCGGTGGACCACATGATGCGGTCTACTCCCACTTCTTGGAACATCGAGCGGACGCCCACCGGGTTGTAAACGAAGCCCCAGTAGCAATGCTCCTTTACGTAGTCGCTGGGCAACTGCTTTAGCGGCTGAAGACCCAACAGCCGCTCGGCCCAGAGCTGGTGCCGCGTGTAATGCTGATCCATCTGCTCGAGGAAGTTGGGAATCCATCCGATTTGTGTTTCGGCGAAGTAGATGCGGAATTCCGGGAAGCGGTCAAATACCCCCGCCCAGATCAGTTGCGCAGCATGGAGCGCTCCTCGGAACCCGTACTTGGCGTACCGCTGAACGATGTCCAAGAATCCCTGCTCGGGCTGCTTGGGGTAAAGGAACGTTGGCCCTGCGAGTCCGCCACCGTAGGAGCGCGGAGAAACTCCCCGGGCAAACGGAGTCGTGGAAGGGTGATTGAACTCGACGTGAACGGAGATGGGACACCGCAAGTCAACCGAGGCCGCCCAAAAGCGGTCGTCCTCGGGCGACGGGTGCGAGAGGCCCGTCGGGAAGGAATTCAGAGTTACGCCCACAAGTCCGTTTCGGACACAGTACTCCATCTCTGCAATCGCATCGTCAACACCGGTGACCGGCAGCATGCCAAGGCCCAGAAGCCGATCTGGCGCAACCGCACAATACTCTTCCCACAGGAACTCATTGTAAGCCCGGACGACAGCTCGATAGGCATCGTCGTCCTGGATGTTCGCGCGCCAGGCAGCAGGCCCCTGCACTCCACTAAACATCAGCTCGGCGTCCACGCCGTCGATGTCTAGCTCACGCACGCGTTGCTGCGGCGTCCCGGTGCCAGGACGAGCGTCAAAACCAGGGCCTATCTCTATGCCGTCGGGGTACACCCTGCCGCCCAAACCCTCGAACGGCTTCACGAGGTAGCCATCTTGGGTGGTGAAGGGCTGTGGGTCTTTGGGGGCCAGCTCGCGGTAGCTGGCTGGAACGTGGTGTGCCCAGCGGCTAGGCATGAGTTCAAGATGAGAGTCGCCGGAAATGTAGTCGTAGGTACGGGCCATACCCAACCTCCTGTTTCCTTGCTAACGCGGACTGGACAGAGCATGAACCCTCCAGGGCTGCTTCGCAACCTCAGCGGGTCAGACGCCACTCGC
>CAUZFB010000135.1:0-2826 GCA_963579135.1 Dehalococcoidia bacterium
CCACTACCTGGTCTACATCCACCTCTGGGGACGGCGAACGTCGTGATCGGCTAATGAACGCAGGTAATCGCTAGTACCTGACGATGGACTGGGCGCCGATCAGCTGGCCTTTGTACCGATCCTGTACCGGATTTCAGGGGTATCGTGACGGCCAAATCAGGCAGTGATTCCAGAAATGGTCGTGGAAATGGACGTACAAATCGTGATGAGTGCTGCCACCGTAACGCTACGGGGTGATAGTCGAATAGTGGTTTAGTAGTCTATGATGCGGCGCAGAGAGAAAAGGTGGATGGCAGGAGTGGAAGGATTCGAACCCTCGGCCGACGGTTTTGGAGACCGTTGCTCTACCAGGCTGAGCTACACTCCTGCGCGATGCAGCGACACGCGATGCCGTCACTGCCCTGATACAGCCGCCGTGCAGGCGACATTTAGATTCTACGGTGCGGCTCAACGCTCCGCAAACGTCTGAGACAGGGTGGCATGGAATAGCACTGGAGTTCCATGGCCTTGTGAGGGATGATGCGTAAAGACGCAAACGAATAATGTGAGCACCGGGGTCCGGGGACATGGCCCGGTCACAAACAGAAGAGGGGGTGGGACGATGTTGGTTTGGCTAGTAGCAGGCGATGGCACGTATATCGACGAAACGAATGTGGATGCCGCGCCGAAAGTTGGCGAGAGCATTACGATCGACAGGGTCTACGAGGTTGTCGAGACCCCCGCGCAGGACGACAACGCAAGGAAACTGAACGCGCAGGTATTGGTTGTCAAAGAAGCGTAGTTCGCCACCAACCGACCGAAATGCCGTCGACTGACTAGCGGTCCCTGAGAAGCGCAAAATCAAGAGAGGCCCCGGCTGAACAGCCGAGGCCTCTCTGTACCTGAGGCGGTCACTGCCGAGGGGATGGAACATAGCGGTAACTTCGGCCTTACCCAACGCCGCTTGCCCCGAGAGGTCGATGCCGTTCCCGGATAGGACCGCCACCACATAGGGCTCGCGCGGTGGGGCTTGCTTGAACGGCCCTCCAGTGCACTCATACCCCGGGTACTGGTAGTGTTCCACCGGCAGGATGATGACTTCCTTAATCCTCGCGGCAGACGTTCATTGGCCGACCTCTCTCTTCGACGAGGTGAGCCTGCTCATCCAACATGCGACGGAAGAGGATGATGCCAACGTCGGTGACACCCAGCGCTCCAGTAGCGCGAGCGGAACTGCCAGCGATGGGATGGCCAGTAGCGGCGCATAAGCTCGCCCATCGGCGTGCCCCCGCGTAGTGCGATACGATGCCATCGAACCGCCATGCGTATCGTCTACTTTGGAAACGGCCCGGTCGCCCTAGATGTCCTTCGCTTCCTACAGACGGAAGGGGAGCAAATCGTTGCGTTGGTTCTTCACGACGTGAACCAGCGCACGCTAGGCGACGAGCTGATCGCGGAGAGCGGTCTCCCGCCAGAATTTGTTTTCAGCGGTGGTGGGCTCCAAGAACCGGGCACGATGGACCACCTGGGAACGCTCAACGCAGATATCGGTTTTTCAGCGCTATTCGGCGTCATATTGAAGCCAGCGGTGCTGGAACTGTTCCCGCGCGGAGTGGTCAACGTCCACCCCGGCTACTTGCCCTACAACCGTGGCCGCAACGCCCAGATCTGGAGCATCATGGACGGCACGCCCGTAGGTGCCACGCTCCACTACATGGACGATAACGTGGACACCGGCCCCATCGTAGACCGCGTCGAAGTGACGGTGGAACCGTGGGATACCGGCGGATCGCTGCGCGCTAAGCTGGAACAAGCCTGCGTTAATGTCACGCGATCTGGCTGGGCCGCAGTGCGTTTAGCGACGCTACCAACCCCACAAGACCCGAACGAGGGCACGTTCCATCGCGTGGGCGATGTGAACGGCATCAACGAAATCGACTTGGACGCGAACTACAGGGCGGGGGAGTTGATCGATCGGCTGCGGGCGTTGTCCTCACCGCCGCAATCGCGCGGAGCCTATTTCACCACTGATTCCGGCAAGGTTTGGATATCAGTGAATCTCATGCAAGAATCGCCGAATGTTTAAAAAGAAAAGCCCTTCCGATAAAGGAAGGGCTTGATGGGCGGTACTACGGTGTATCTGGACTGGAGAGGCCCAGCATAACCGTTTACCGTCTTGGATCTCTGGTTGATGCGCGCGCTGCCACTTTGCTGGCAATGTGGCCGAGCGAACACGCGGACATTACATCTGCACCAAAGGTGCTGTCAACACTGCTTCCAGGCAGGAAATCACCATGTTGTCACGACCGCCCGCATCGCCTTGACACTCACTCATGTCAGCCCCTAGCCTCCGACCAAGGAGTTGTACCAATGACCACCTCGTCAATCATCACGTCCGCCATGCAAGCTGCGGTCGGCGCGGTCGGCGAGCGTCAGACCGTTGACATCGAGCGCGGCGCGATCCTGCGGTTCGCCGCAGCCATCGGCGACGCCAACCCTGCCTACCCTGACAGGGCACCGCCAACGTTCCTGCGGTCGCTGGGCCGCGCCGTGCCAGATCTACCGGACGCTGACTCTGTACCGCGCGCACTGGACGGTGGCAGCCAGTGGACCTATGGACCACCGGTGCGGGCGGGCGATACCGTCGAGATCACCACGACCCTCGACTCTATCAAAGAGGCGCAGGGCAAGCTCGGCGCAATGGTGATAGCGGACTACGCGACCCGCTACGTGAACCAGCACGGCGAAACGGTCGCGACCCAACGCAATACGGTGATTCGCATGGGAGTTCTGGCATGAGCGAACAACCGTTCATCGACGATATAAACGTTGGATTCGCATTGCCGG
>CAUZFB010000136.1:0-2815 GCA_963579135.1 Dehalococcoidia bacterium
AGTCAGACGTTGCCGGTGGCCGTTCTTCACGGAGTACCGCACCTTTGGCTTGTACTTGAAAACAATAATCTTGTCGCCCTTTGCTTGGGTCTCAACTTCCGCGAGAACCTTCGCGCCGTCCACGTAGGGATGCCCGATGGTTGTCGAAGAGTCGTCCGAGACCAAGAGCACTCGTTCGAGCTCAATCGCGCTGCCTTCCTCACCCTCGAGCTTCTCGACGATGATGGACTTGCCTGGCTCAACGCGGTACTGTTTTCCGCCTGTTTGAATAATTGCGTATGCCGACATGCTAGGAACGGTTCTCCAGTCGTTTTTCCGGACGCTTTCCACTCAACCCGGGAAGTGTACTGGAAGCAACGTAGATTCATCAAGCATGAAGACTGGCGTGCACGTGATGGGGCTGTGGCGGTAAAGCTGAATTGTGACATTCATCCGGTTGTAGTGCAGATGGCGTGGTATATGGTGTGTGAAGAGGCTGGAGGAGTCAGAAGTTGTCGATACTCGCTAGCTGTTCTATCGTTGCAGATAAGATTGAGCATATTCAACCGGAATAGGGGTTTTAGGCTCATGAACTACCACTACATCTCAGGCGATTCGCACATGGAAGTCGACACGGCGAATTGGACGCCACGCGTGCCAGGGAAGTACCGTGAACGCGCGCCGAAGCTTGTGCGCCTCGACAATGGCATGGACGCATGGTTCATTGATGGGAAGCAATCGGCGCTTGCAAATGCAGCAGATCTTTATGGCGGGAAGGGCCGAGAGAACTATCTGCCTCGTGGCGCAAAGTACGAGGGTACACCGGGCACTGGCACGCCCCAACAACGTATGGAAGAGCAATCGATGGACGGTGTCGACGCTGAGGTGTTATTCCCTGCCCAGGCCACGGGCCCCAAGATGTGGCGCAAAGTGGACGACGATGAGGCGTACCTCACGATCGTCCGCGCTTACAACGACTGGCTGATCGAGGACTATTGCTCGGCGAACCCCGATAGGCTGATTGGCGTGGGGTTGCTTCCGATGATTGAGGACCTGGACGCCCACATCTCGGAGTTAATGCATTGTAAGCAGCAGGGGTTCAAGGCGGTAATGCTCGGGGATTTCCCATCAGGCAAGTCTTATCCGACGAAAGAAGACGACCGTTTCTGGGCAACTACTTTGGAATTGGAGATGCCGGTGACGGTGCACGTTGATCTTCAGGCCTCCGCTAAGGGCCCGTTCCTGGAGTATCCAAAGGCGACGCCAGCGTTGCTCGAAAGGCTTGAAGCTCCTGGGCGCAGCTTCCCTGAGCAGGTTGCTCGCTTTGGGCCATCACGAGGGAGTGGAGCGCTGCCTGCAGCACAGTGGGTGTTGTCAGGAGTGTTTGATCGATTTCCAGATTTAAAGATACTGTTCGCGGAGAACCAGATCGGTTGGCTTCCATTCTATCTTCAGGGCGCCGACGTGCGTTACGAGCGCAACCGCTATTGGGCGGAGAACCTGCTAGGTTTCACACCATTGTCGCGCCCGCCCAGCGAGTACTTGATGGCCCATACGTTGTGGGGCTTCCAGTACGATCGTGTCGGGGTTCAAATCCGCGAGCTCCTCAACGTCGATCACCTGATATGGGGGTCAGACTTTCCTCACCAGGAATCGGATTGGCCGAACTCCATGGAGATCCTAGACCGTGCGTTCGACGGTGCACCTGAAGACATCCGTTACAAAATGACGTGTGGGAACGCGATCGACTTTTTTAAGCTGAACGCGAATTAGCTCAGCCCATCAGGTCTCCTATCAGCAGACGAGGGCTGGGCGTCTTTGCGGTCTTTGAACCACGCAGACTGGTTGACGCTGTTGTTTTAGTGAGACCGGTTGTGGTCTTTTGCCGAAGGTGGACTTCCGGATCCCGTGTGATGCTAGTCCGTCCTTACAAAACCGTAGATGGTTCCCGCTTTCGAAAATCGAGCTTCGCGTGTTGGTCTACCATCGAAACGGTAGTTTGTAACGGAGCAGGTCTAGGCCTTCGGCTAAGGGAATCATTTGGCGAGGATTCGGTGAGCGTGCCCACCTGCTACTCGATTTGAGTAGGCTATCCGCATAAACTAAAAGGGGCCGGCCCCAACAGAGCCGCCCCCCCTTTAGTTTCTCAATCGGATTCTCGCTACTTCCAGTTCGCCGTAAGCGCTGTCACCGTATTCTCGTGCTCTGGCCACCTGTCAACGTCCGAGGGTAGCTGCGTGTCACCAGGCCGAACGAGATATGCGGCCCCATCGTGTGCAGAGGCTGGCTGGATACCCTCGGCCAGGTCATTCGCTGCCCTCAGCAATCGTCGCCGCATTGCAATGATCCCTATGTCGGTGGTGGCGAGGTGCTCGTGGTTACGGTTGGAGATCAATCCCATGCCTTCTTGCACCGAGTAGTCCTGCGCGCCGAAATCCTTGATGCCCGTGTAGGTTTCTAACCGCTGCATCTCACGGTCAATCTGGTAGTTGTTACGCTTGTGGTGGGTTGGATTGTGCGTCCCGGGGTAGACCTCGGAATGCAGCCCCGACCCCTTGCGCATCGCCGCGAGATCACGGGCAGGGATAGGGGTATCGCTCAATGTGAACGACCAGCGCATCGTTGTAACGTCATCAATAGGGACGAATGCGTGGATGCTCTTGTGACCGGTGCTCCCTGGAGGCGCGGTCCAGAACGGCATCCAGAACAAGTTGAACCGCCAATAGTCGAGCCCTTCGTCCCCATCGTACTTGGCTCCGACTACCACTCCGTAGTCTGTGTCATGTGTTTGAAGCTGAGGTGGGTTGTCGTCCGTCCGGAAACGGAGGCGTGGGTT
>CAUZFB010000137.1:0-2791 GCA_963579135.1 Dehalococcoidia bacterium
GCCATGTCATCGAAGTGTCAGGGTGAGGCACAGTTGCGAAGTTCCAATGGAGACTAGCGAGACTCGCCCAATATGGAATCGTCGACTTCTGCATGGTACCCGGGCCGACTGTGTCTCGTCGGGGAGCATTGTGATTGGGCAGGGGGGCGCCAGCCTCGCCGTCCCGCTCGAACAAGGGATCACGGCGCGTGCCTCACAAAATTCGGAAGCAGTCGGCGTGTCCCTGACAACGATGCTCGACGGTGTCCCACACTGCGGATCCTGGCCCAGAAGCGGCGGGGTCGACCCGACGGGTGGACCCTATGAGGTTCGTGCCCGCAACGCTGCACCTCCCAGCCACGCTCGTGTCGCTGCTCGACCAAGTGACCGCCGCGTTCGCTATCGCGGTACCACTCTGGTCATTCACCGTCGAAGTGACCTGATGCGTCTGACCCAGCGATGCCAGACTCAACGCGGTTGGCGACAGTGTGATGGTGGCTAAAACGGCGGGTCCACTCGGCTCAGATCCACCACAAGCTGTAAGAATGGGCGCCAGCAAGGCCGCCACGACGAAACGCCTCATTCGTCGGAGTCCTTCAAACACGTCCACTCGCTTCTGGCGATTGCACATAACGTTGCAGGGTGCCGACGCGGCTCGCAACGCGAGCCGTGCTCGTCGTAGTGAGCACAGCGAACAAAGTCGGTAACTGTTTGTTATTAGGACGCCGGCTCGTAACAGGCCAGACGAATCTCCACGGAGAGTACCGTCACTGTGGTCCGGGACTTGCAGCTCTTTCCATAGCAAAGCACACTGCGCCAGCTCGCTGACAAGGAGAGAATCGTGAAGCACGTCTTGAATGCCGTCACACCGATCGGAATCGCCGCGCTAGGCGGAGCCCTCACCGTGTTCGGCGCCTATGACGACTCGCCCGGGGGAACGCTCATGGGCTTTGCGCTTGTCCTCGGTGCCATGGCGTTCGGCGCCCGGAGTGCCCGGCGCAGCCAATAGGACCTGCCGGGTGCCTAATAGTGCTGTGAGAGACCCGCACGCAAAAGCCCCCCAACGCCGCAGGGCGTTGAGGGGCTTCGTGTTATTCCAAGTGGAGCCAGCCGGGCTCGAACCGGCGACCCCTGCCTTGCAAAGGCAGTGCTCTCCCAACTGAGCTATGGCCCCATTTGCGCATCCCACGACCGCTTCGGATGCGGCGTAAAATGTACCCGAGCATGGAGGTTGTTGGTAGGACCCCTCGCCCGTCCCAAGGGCACCGCCATAGATTCGGCGCCCGGTTGAATCCACTCGCAGAAAACCCGGAGGCACTCGTGCGCGCCACACATCTCACACGCGCTCTCGTCATTACCGTCGCTGCTGCGTCAATGTCGTTCAGTTCCGCCAACGCACAGCAGCTTCCCTCGCCCGAAGAGCACTTCGGGTACCCGATGGGAACCGACAAGGAACTCGCCCGCTGGGACGAGATTCTCGAGTACTTCACCATCGTAGCCGACGGGTCCGATCGTATTCAGATCGACACTGCGGGAGCAACCACGCTGGGGAACCCGTACATCTCCATCACCGTGTCCTCGCCAGCGAACCTGGCCCGGCTGGATGAAATCAGAGACGCATCAAAGCGGATCGCGGAGGGTCGAATCTCTCAAGAGGAAGCCGAACGCATCGCGCAGAACCTCCCTGCCACGTCGTTCATCAACCACAACATCCACTCGACGGAAATCGGGTCGTCTCAGACCAGCGTCGACTTGATCTACCTGTTGGCCACGGGAAACGATGAGGTCACCCGTACGATTCTCGACGACGTCGTGACGGTGCTTATCCCCTCCGCCAATCCGGACGGACAAGTCCTCGTCACGGACTGGTACCGGAAGAACGTGGGTACGGACTACGAACGGGCCCGCATGCCTTGGCTCTACCACCACTACGCAGGACACGACAACAACCGGGACTTCTTCCAGGCCAACCTGGTGGAAACGCAGTATTGGATGGATGCGATGTACCACAAGACGTATCCCCAGCTCTATCTCGATCAGCACCAGATGGGGAGTAGTGGTCCGCGCATCTTCGTGCCGCCCTACCCCGACCCGATGAACCCGGATGTGCACCCCCTACAGTGGCAGCAGCTCCAGTTCATTGGCGGCGGCATGGTGGCGGATCTGCAAGCTGAACAAAAACAGGGTGTGGTCACGGGTTCCATGTACCGCATCTGGGGCCAGGAAGGCGCGCTTACCGGCAGGTATCACAACATCGTGGCCCTGCTGACCGAGACAGCGAGTGCGCGCATCGCGAGTCCGGATACGGTGGCCCTGGCGGCACTCGAGCGCGGCGCTTCCCCAGGGCGCGGCCTCGGCCAGTACGGCTTCCAGATGGCCTTCGTCGACCCGTGGATGGGTGGCGAATGGACACTCGGCGACATCGTGGACTATCAGACCATCGCCGCGATGTCTTTCCTCGAGCAGAGCGCCAAATTCCGCGAGCACTACGTGATGGGACGTTGGCAGATGGCCTCCGAGACCATCGAAAAGGGTCAGGCCGAGGGCCCCAACGCCTACGTGATCCCAATCGACCAGTCGGATCCCGTGGCAGCGGCGGAGATGGTGAGTAAGCTGGTGCTCCAAGGACTAGAGGTCCACCAGGCCACCGAGTCGTTCGAGGCCACAGTCGAGTTCGACCTCTGGGAGTCGCCGGACGGTGGATCGATGGAAGCCGCAGGCGAGGACGAGGGCGGAGAAGGCGGCGATGAGGACGAAGGCGACCACGAGGATGCCGATGAAGACGAAGACGACGACGACGACGAAGGCGACC
>CAUZFB010000138.1:0-2763 GCA_963579135.1 Dehalococcoidia bacterium
CACCGCACTCAACAAGGCCATGGTCATCGAAGGACACCCGCTCGAAGAGGGGTTTCCTGCCATCGCGCCCTCCGACGTGCCGCGGATCTTCAACGGAATCTACGGCCTGGGATCACGCGATTTTCGCCCCGAGCACATCCTGGGCGCGTACGAGTACGCGACAACGGATCGGGCGCGGACGGACGGTCGTAAGGCGAAGGATGGGGCCTCCTTCTTCGTGCTCGGTATTCCCCACCCGTACGCGGTCAAGTCGGAGGAAACGCCATCCTTGCTTCCCGAGGGTGCCATCGCGGTGAGGCTGCACTCGATCGGCGGCTGGGGGGCGATCACGACCGGCAAGAACCTGGGCGCGATCATTGGCGACTTTAACGATTTCCTCTCAGCCCGTAACACCGTGCTGGACGATTTTGGCCGACTCAAAGAGGTGATCCACGTCAGCGCGAATCCCAAATACGGATCTGAAAAGAAGGGCGCTCCAACCTCGTATTTCCTCGTGGTGGCGCCTGAACGCATCCGGGTGAACTGCGACCTGCGGCATGTCGATGTGGTGCTCTGTTGCGACCCCAAGGCCTTCACACACACCAATCCGCTGGACGGGATGTCCGAAGGCGGCGCGTTGATCTGGGAGTCTGACGAGACGGCGGAGGAAGCCTGGGAGCGGCTGCCGATCTGGGCCCGCACGCAGATCCTGGACAAGAAAATCCGAGTGTATACGCTGTCTGGGTTTGACATCGCTCGCAAGGCGACCAATCGCGCTGACCTGCAGCTCAGGATGCAGGGCAACGCGTTTCTCGGCGCGTTCTTCAAAGTGTCCCCGTTGCTGAAGGAGTTCGATATCAGCACCGAGCAGTTTGAAGAAGTCGTCCGCAATCAGTATCAAAAGAAGTTTGGCAAACTTGGTTCGGCGGTCGTCGACTCCAACATGGAGGTCATGAACCAGGGTTTCAGTCGTGTGACCGAAATCAAGGTGGGCGAGATCACGGCGGCGGATCGTTCCACGCTCCGTGGGCTTCCCATGCTGCCGATCGACATCGATGGCGGCGGGTGCGGCACCTGCCGCTCCATCCCGGCCCCGGAGGGACAGGCCGAGCGGACCCCAGTGACACAGGTCGGGGTATTCGACTCCCAGTTCCGGTCTGACTACGGCTACGACCAGCCAGCCTCACCACTCGCCGCAATGGGCGTGATGGCGGCCGGGACCGGCGATACGGCGTCCAAGTATGTCGCCCGCCGTGAAACGCCGCTCTTCATCGCCGAGAACTGCACCCAATGCATGGAGTGCATAGCGGTCTGTCCCGACACAGCTCTCCCGAACTGCTCACAGGACGTAGACACGGTGCTGCGGACGGCCATCAACCACTACGTCGAGAACACGGACGATCGTGCGACACTGATCGCCCACGTACCAGAGATCGAGAAGCGCACCCGGTCGCTGATGAACGATGCGGTCGGCGGCAAGATCGATACCCCGTTCCCGGAGCTCGTCCGCGAGGCGACCGCCGATCTGAACGGCTTCTCGGACACGGCCCGCGACCAATTTCTGGCCATCCTCGACCAGGCACCGGTCGCATATAACAAAGTTAATGCGATCTTCAGAGGGCCAGAGAAGAAGAACCCGGGAAGTGGCGGTGTGTTCTCGATCTTCGTGTCTGACCTCTGCAAAGGGTGCGCAGCATGCGTCACCGCGTGCGGTGACCACGATGCGCTGCGGATGGTCGCCGAGAGTGAGAGTGTCAACGCGGAGCACGAGACCGGAACCGCGTTTCTCGATCTGCTGCCAGACACGGAGCAGAAATTTCTCGGGTTCTACAACGACGAATACCCCGCCGATTCCAAGACGGCGACCCTCCGAAATCATTTAATGGTGCGTCGTAACTACGACGCGCTGGTGTCAGGCGATGGCGCCTGTGCCGGATGTGGCGAAAAGAGCGTCTTGCGAGCTATCGCGTCACTGACCGAGGCGTACATGCGGCCGCTGTATCACGCCAAGGCGGATCGGTTTTCGGAGAAGGCGGGCGAGCTTCGGCAGGGTGGTGAAGAGGGCCTGACGGCCTTGGCCGCATTGCACCCTGAGCAGCACGCGCTCTTCGTGCGCACGGTGGCGCACGCCATCATGGGACTTGGTGGCGACAGCGTCAGCGACACCGACGTGCGACTCGCGGCGCGTGGCCCGATATCGGATGGGGAGATCGTCGACGCCCTGGCGACGGTACTCGAGCAGGAAGCGTTCAATCACAAAGAGCTGCAACCCATCGATGGCCGGCTCGACAATGGCCAGTGCGTCATGGCCATGGCGGCCCATACCGGGTGCAATACGGTCTACGGGTCAACCCCGCCCAACAACCCGCATCCCTATCCGTGGATGAATTCGCTGTTCCAGGACGGCGCCACGATCGGGTGGCTCTTTGGCGAGAGCTTCATGGTCGATCACGGACGTCGCTCGGTCGTGCCCGAGCGCCTAGCCGACACGCTCATCACGTGGCTCAAGGAGCCAGCCAAGACGGGCGCCGCGATGACGGAGCAGCACTACTACGACTACACCCACTTCAGCGACAACTTGATGACCGACGACGAGGTCAAGGAGCTGCCCAAGGTGTGGATCGTCGGTGGCGACGGGGGCATGGGCGACATCGGGTATCAAAACGTGTCCAAGGTGGTGCTCCAGAATCGTCCCAACGTCAAAGCCGTCATGCTCGACACGCAGGTCTATTCGAATACGGGCGGTCAAAATTCCGATTCGACGCCGATGCTGGGAGGCGGCGA
>CAUZFB010000139.1:0-2760 GCA_963579135.1 Dehalococcoidia bacterium
GTACTGGTGCGCCATGGGATGGCTCCCGTCGCGCATCGTGGAGTCAACGACTCGAATGTATCGCTTCTTCTCAGTCATGCTATGTACCTCTCGCGGTGGCTACGGTCTGTGTCGGCAGGCCGAGCAGGTTCTTGGCGAACTGGTCGCCCACTTCCACCGCTGCCGCGGTCATGATGTCGAGGTTGCCGGCGTACTCCGGCAGGAACATGCCGGCGCCCTCCACTTCCACGGTGACGACGACGCGGTCGTCGTAGAAGATCGGGTCGATGCGCAGATGGTAGCCGGGCACGTAGGTCTGAATGCGCTTCACGGTGTCGTGGATAGAGCCTAGGATCGCCTCGCGGTCCATATTTTCGACCTGGCAGTAGATGGTGTCGCGCATCATGATCGGCGGGTCGGCGGGGTTGAGGATGATGATCGCCTTGCCCCGCTCAGCGCCGCCGACGCGCACGATGCCTGTCGCAGTGGTCTGCGTGAACTCGTCGATGTTCTGCCGTGTGCCGGGGCCTGCGCTCTTGGAAGCGATGGTCGCGACGATCTCCGCGTAGGGCACGCGCGTCACCTTGGACACGGCGTTGACGATGGGGATCGTTGCCTGCCCGCCACATGTGATGAGGTTGACGTTGGGCTCGTCGAGCACGTCGCCGATGTTGACGTAGGGGACCACGTAGGGGCCGATCGCGGCCGGCGTCAGGTCGATGGCAATCTTGCCCAGCTCCTTGTAGAGCGGCGCGTTGGCGATATGCGCCTTGGCGCTGGTGGCCTCATAGACAATCTGCACCGTCTCGTGGTGTTTCTTGAACCCGTCGATGCTCTCCGACGTGGCCTCGTAGCCCATCTGCTTGGCGAGCGCGAGGCCCTCCGAGTTCGGGTCGATGCCGACCATCAGCCGCATGTCGAGCCGCGGGTGGTCTGCCAGCTTCATCATCAGGTCCGTCCCGATGTTCCCGGACCCGATGATGGCCACGCCAATCTTGTCTGCCATCTCCGCCTCCTTGCCTTTTCTCCGGTCAGCCTGCGCCTCTTCTTGCTCTTCTCAAACCAGTCTATAGGGCGAAATAAGCGCGCCGGTTTAGACGAATTTCACGCTGACGGAGCCAACGTTGTCGAATTTTGCGATTACGGTGTCGCCTTTCGTAACGGGTGTCATGCCCACGAGGGCTCCTGGCATCACGAACTCGCCGGCGTTCAATGCCACCCCGTACTCACCGAGCTTGTTCGCGCACCAGGCGACAGCGTTCGCTGGGTTGCCCAGCACCGCAGCGCCAGTGCCACGGCTGAGCTCCTCGCCATTCTTCTCGAACACGAGGCCCTCAGCGACCAGGTCGATAGAGCTTGCATCGACATGCTTCTTGCCGAGAACCGCTGCCATGTGCGAGGCGTTGTCAGCGATGGTGTCGGCTAGCTTGATCTTCCAGTCGGCCACGCGGCTACCGACCACCTCCAGCGACGCCACCACATAATCAGTCGCGTCCAAGACGTCCTCGATCGTCACACCTGGCCCCTGGAGCGTCTTCTTCAACACGAAGGTGATCTCCGGCTCCACGCGCGGCTGCTGCAGCGAATCGATCGACACTTCGGCGCCGTCCGCCAAGACCATGTTGTCGAAAATCATTCCGTAGTCAGGCGTGTCGATGCCGAGCATCTGCTGCATGGCCGCGCTGGTCAGCCCGACCTTCTTGCCAACGATTTTGCGCCCGCTGCTGAGCTTCTTCTCCAACACCTGCTCCTGAACGCGGTATGCGTCCTCCGGCGTGAGGTCTGGGTAGGTGTCGGTCAGCGGCGGGATGTACTCGTGTGTTTGCTCGGCACGCCACAGCGCGTCCCCAAGTTCGGCAACCTGTGCGTCAGTCAAACTCATGGCTTTTTCTCTCCAGTTGTCATTACTTGGACTCTGTCCCCGGTGGGGAGAGAGGGTTTACTAGATCTGGCGCAAGCCCATTCCCTTGGCTGCCTCGAGGTACGGGAGGCCCTTGGCCAACCCTTCTTTGAAGGCATCTTCCTTCGCCTTGATTTTATCCAATTCACTCAGCGTCTGGTCATAGAGCGCCTGCGGCACGCAGACGGCCCCCGTCTCGTCGGCGAAGATGAAGTCGCCGGGGTGAACCGTCACGCCGCCCACAGTGACTGGCTCTTCCCCGACCGAGCCCAAGCGCAGCCGCGTCTTGCCAGCAGTGGGCGCAATGTGGCGCGTGAGCACGGGGAAGCCGAGCTTACGCATGATGTCCGCGTCACGAACCGCCCCGTCGACGATGAGGCCAGACACGCCGAGGGCCTGCGCAGCCATGGCGGCAAGCTCGCCCCAGACCGTGATGTAGTTACCACCGACGTCGATGCAGATGACGTCGTCGGCGCTCGCCTTGGCCAGAATCTGGCCCAGCGCGATCTCGTCGGCGCCGAAGCTGCCAGGGGTGCCCACGAGCATGCGCACCGTGAGGGCCCGGCCCGTGAACCTCTGGCCGTACGCCAAAGGCTGGAGTCCGACCATTGCGCCATCGCGGCCGAGTATGTCCAGCGCGTCGGCGAACATGCCGCTGTCTATGCCTTCGTAAGTCCGAGCCATGCGCTCCTCCTTCGATGCCCCGCGTATCGTCTAATGTCGTCTGGCGTCTGGCGACACCCGCCAGCGTGAGGCCGATTCTAGCATCGTTCTGACGCCCACCACGGTGGGCGTCAGAACGGGACCAACCGCACGCATGGTCTCGCGGCCAGGCTCGGCTCTTGCCGGCTAGTTGATCCCACTCACCCTTTCCGCATCCC
>CAUZFB010000140.1:0-2702 GCA_963579135.1 Dehalococcoidia bacterium
TGGTGACCCTCCGCGGAGGGTCACCAGGAGCGCCGGAACTCTCGGCACATCCATGGCAGACCTAGTAGCCGACGCCTCCTCTCGGCGACCGGCGTTGCGGTTGCGCTTCAGCCTCGATACGGCGGTGATGGTCGCTGCTGTCCTCATTTTGCTGTACCTCATCGGCGTGCCGCTGATCATGAATGTCCTGACGGCGTTCCGCGGCCCCATCGACTTCCTGCCGTTTGAGAACAACGCCAAGTTCACCTTCGACAACATTCCGGCCGCCTACGGGACGAGCAGGACTTGGACGACGTTTTGGGACACAGGCCTTTTCGCGATCGGCGCCGTGTCTTTAGGTTTCGCGGTTGGAGGGGCGCTGGCGTGGCTCGTGGAACGTACGGACATCCCGTTCCGTAACGTCATCTTCGTGATGGCCATCATCCCGATCATGATGCCGCCCATTAACTCGGCCCTAGCATGGATTTTCATGCTGGGGAAGACCAACGGCTTCATCAATGTCGTCATCCGCGGCGTCTTTAGGATGGAAGGCAGCGGCCCTTTCGACATCTTCACCCTCTACGGGATGATCATCGTCCAAGGCCTGGGGGTCTCCACTCTGATCTTCCTGTTGGTGGGCGCGGCGCTGCGGAACATGGACTCATCGCTGGAGGAAGCAAGCGCGGCGTCCGGTGCATCGCAACTGACTACCTTTCGGCGCGTGACGCTCCCGCTACTACTCCCTATCATTCTCAGCGTACTGATCCTCGCCTTCATCTTCGCCATTGAGTCCTTTGAGGTGCCGCTGGTAATCGGACTCGGCGCTCGGCGGCAGGTGTTCGCGGGGACCGTCTACTTCGCCCTCAACCCGGCGGCAGGGTTGCCTCGGTACGGCGAAGTTGCTGCGTTCTCACTCAGCTTCCTGACTATTACCTACATACTGTTCTACTACTACTCACGCCTTACCAAAAGGGCGAGCCGGTTCGCGACCGTGACCGGCAAAGGATTCCGGCCAAGGCGCCAGCAGCTAGGACGCTGGAAGTACCCAGCGTTGGCCGGCATCACCGTCTTCGGGCTCTTCCAGATCGTCTTCCCTCTGTCCATTCTTCTGTGGACTAGCCTGCTGGGCCGTTTCGCCGCGCCGTCAATCTCCGCGCTTGGCGACCTCTCGCTCGATTCGTACCGAAGCATCTTCGCCGACGACCGATTCGGCCTCGCGTTGCGCAATACGTTCGTTGTCGCGTTTGGTAGCGCGCTGCTGGTCTCCTTCGTCTCCATCATCGTCGCCTGGATAGTCGTGCGTCGTAACGTCAGGGGCAAACGACTGCTCGACTTGATTGCGTCGTCGTCGGTCGCTATTCCCGGCGTCGTCGCAGGGCTGTCCTTCGTCATCTTTTACTTAACGATCTCGCGTTGGATCCCGATCTGGGGCACCGTTTGGGTTCTGGTGCTGGCCTACTCATACCGGCTATCCCTGGCATACCGCGTCCACGTGGCGGGGCTTACGCAGATTGGCGGTGAGCTTGAGGAGGCATCGGCAGCCAGTGGAGCTTCGTTCCTCAGCACATTCAAGCGGATCATTGTCCCGTTGATGGCCCCGAACTTGATGGTCGTTTTCCTTCTCATTTTCTTCCTGGCCTTCCGTGACTTCACACTCGCCCTCCTGCTCAGCGGTAGGGACAGCATGGTGCTCAGCGTCCTGATGTGGAACCGGCTCTCTGAGAGTGAATTCGGCGAGGCGGCAGCGATCTCTGTGGTCATCATGGTCGCGCTGTTCACCATGGCTGCGGTGATGCGAGGCTTGGTCCTGAAGCGCTTCCGCAACTTCTAGGGCTCGTCGCCCTGGCAGGCCGGACTTCGGGGCCGACCCATGGCCAGAGCGCTCGGCACGCTACGGAAACCTAGATGTTGGTTGCGACGAAAGCGCCGCCGCCGGGTGAAGACCCGTGCTCCATCTTCGCCGTGAAGCGATAGCCGAGCGAGCGCTCATCGAACAGTTCCTCGACGGCCGGGCGGCTCTTGATGAAGCCCTCGGCGTGGGCCAGGTCGAGGTACTTCTCCAGCACCGCGCGGTTCGCTTCCAGCCCGTAGGCCCACGGGTCGTCACCGAACATCTCGAACGATTCATCTAGGTGTGCGCGCATCAGCGGCAGGCTGGTCATTCGTTCGTTCTGGAGCACCCGGTAGGTCTCGGCCTTCGACTCGTCATACATGCGGCACAGGGCTTCGCCGAAACCAGGCCACTGTTCAAGTGATGCCTTTCGGACCACGATCACGTGGACGGGAGGGAAGAAGCCCGTGCGCGTGTAGTAATCACGGACCCCGGCGTCTGGGCCGGGGTAGATACGTTTGATGCGGGGCTCCTCGCTTGAAGGGAACACCGGCGCCATCTCCGTCAGCAGCACGTCCGCGCTGCCCTCTAGGAGAGGCTGGGCGACGGAGGAGACGCGAGGGATCGTGGTCACACTCACGCCATCTGGATAGCGCATCCGCTCGTCCAGTTCGGTACCGGGCACCTGCCATTCGATCTCGCTGGCGTCGACCCCGTGTTCCTCCTTGAGGATGGCGCGGTGCCAGAAGGAAGCCGTGTAATAGAAGCCGGGCACCACGACCCTTCGGCCGCGCAGGTCCGCGGGGTCGTTGATGCCTGTGTCAGTCCGCGTGTAGGCGTACGGTTGCACGAAGATGCGATCGGGAAAGACAGGGATCGCCGTGAAGTCGTC
>CAUZFB010000141.1:0-2692 GCA_963579135.1 Dehalococcoidia bacterium
TTCAAGGCTGGCATGCTTCAGGTGTTCGCTTCGCCGAACAAACGACAGCAGGAACAGACCAAGGCCGATGACCGTACCGACAGTCGGTATGTGATTCATCAGAAGGTGCAGATGTGGCACGTTTACGAAGGGCATGCGCGATACCTCACCTTTACCGGATGTACGCCAGGAGCCGCCCGGCCGTGATCGCCGCGACCCAGGCCACGAGTGACAGGAATGCGAGGCGCTTCGCCGTAGCACTCACTACCGGCGGATCTGCGTTTCCGCTGTACACGTGGCGCTCGGTCAGAATAACGGAGACGACTCCTGTCGCCACGAAGAGGAGCTTCGTGATGAACAGCCCCTGCACGCCCCTCCCGGTCGCATCGGCCATAAACAGCATTGCGCCGGTCACGAGGTTGACCACGAACCCGGCCCACACCACCCGAAACAGGATGCGCAGCGGCACAAGCGGAACGGTGCCACCGACGCCAAGTAGGCGCAGACTCAACACCATGCTCGCGCCAACAAGCACACCCATCCCCATCGTATGGAGCGTCAGGATCGTGGCGTAGGCCCAGACTGTAGGCGCTTCGCGCACCCACGTCGCGAACGCCGTTCCTTCGAGCCACGTGTAGACATCCATCATGCGGGATCGACCCTTTCGGTGTGCAACTCGCAGATTGTAGTGCACTCACTCTCCGCTGCGACATCGCCCCTGGCCGCCTTGCCGAGTCGCACCCCCTCATAGGCCTGTCCGGTTGTCCGCACAACGTGCGCACTGGGCGGCAGGGCCAGACGCGCCTCGAAGGCTTTTATGGTGCCCCCCTTCTTCCTTGGAGAATCCCGCCGTCACAGCGATAATCGGCGGCGACACGACGACGGGCCGCCACAACACTCACCCGGGCGGTGTGTCGTACTGTCCAGCGGCGCCGTCAGGAGTATGCCTATGAGGATTGTGATCGCCGTCGCGGGCGTTTTGCTGTCCGGCACGTTCGCGCGGGCGCCGGTCGTGGCGGCGAAGAGTATGTACGCGCCCGTGATCGACCCACGCACCGGTACGGCGCTGTTTGCTGGGCTCGACGCTGGCAGCGAGATGCACTGGGCTGCGATTTCTGGACAGCAGCCGGATCAGATGTCCAACGACCCTGCGAGGTTCTTCGTGATCAAAGACTCGGACAACGGTCGTCGCGGTACGCTCTTATCTTTGCCAGCAAGGCTGGCGCAAGGAAATGTATGAACAAAACGATGACTGTCGTCTTGGCGCTGGTGGCCGGCCTTGCTGTGGGCGTGCCGTTAGGTGGCCAGTTGATGTCCGGAGGAGGGGAGACGGCTCCTGAAGTTGCGCCAGGCGGGTTCGCGGCGGTGCCGGGAGAGGTCGGAGCCGAAGATCTCTTCGGTCCCTACGACGTGGTTCAGGACTGGCCGAAGGGCGTTCAATCGTTGCCTGGGCACGAGGAGTGGACGTCCGGTGCCGCTCAAGGCATCTTTGCCGAGAGCCCGGATCGTGTGTACCTGCTCGCGCGCGGTGAGTTGCCGAACCTCGAACGACCATCCACCACCAAGCTTTCCGATCTCGGTCCAAGCCTGCAGTTTCCGATAGGCGGTCTACCGTGGCGTAGCCACACGCAGACGGCGATTCCTGGCGCCGGCGGGGCAGGCGGCGACGCCGCCAGCGGATTGGAGTCCTGGGAAAACGGCGTCGGCGGCCGCGTGCTGGGTGTCGATGCTCGATGGGAACACTGCCTCGTCGTGGTGAACGCCGAGGGGGACATCATCGAAGAGTGGACACAGTGGGACGAGATCTTCAAGCGGCCACATTCGGTGTACATCAGCCCGTACGATGCCGAGAAGCACGTCTGGGTGGTCGACGACCACAGTCACGCCATCTACAAGTTCACCAACGATGGACAGGAGCTCGTGCAGACGATCGGTACGCGGGATGTCCTTGGTGCCGACGGCACGCACTTCAACCGACCGACCTTCATCGCGTGGGCGGGTGATGGCAGTTTCTATGTTGCCGATGGGTACAACGGCACCCGCGTGGCGAAGTTCGATGCGGACGGGAACTTTCTCCTGGATTGGGGCATGGCGGGTGAACCCGGCGGCAACGAAACGCGGCCAGGCTACATGAACAGCGTTCACGGTGTGGCGGTGGATATCGAGACGGGGCGCGTATTCGTGAACGATCGCAACAATCACCGTGTGCAGATCTTCGATGAGAACGGAGAGTACCTCTCCGAGTGGGGTATTTCGCAGCGGCCGTCCAGTATCCATCTGATCCAGATTGGTCAGGATCGCAACATCGTGGCCTACGACCAGGGCACGCAGAAGATGCTCAAGTGGGACCTCGAGGGTCACCTGATCTACTCGTGGGGGACGGCTGCCGATCTCCAGGGTTCGCTCTGGGGCATACACGGCATCAGCACGGACCAGGCAGGCAACCTCTACACGGCGGGCGTCAACTCAGGGCGCTTCAACAAGTTCACGCCGCGTCCAGGGGCCAACGAGGCCTTCATGGCTGGTAAACCGATCTACTCCGCCTGGCAGTAGCAGGTAAAGAGGAGGCGGTTCTTTTTATACTCTGCGGGCTCTGAGCGTGAGGGGTTGAGGCTCTGCAGATGACACAACGACACTTCATCGCTGCCGCACTGTTCGGCACCGCGTGTGCCGCGGCCGTGGGTCTGGCACCGCTCGACGCCAGGGAGACCAA
>CAUZFB010000142.1:0-2658 GCA_963579135.1 Dehalococcoidia bacterium
TCGAAACCGAAAATCTGTTCAATATCGAGGCCGGAACCGGCCCGTGGATCGACCGCGGCTTCCCCACCAGCCTCGGATCCGAAGCTTAGGGGAGTAGCATTGTCAATTCTCGTAGTAGGTTCAGTTGCGTATGACACTGTGAAAACCCCCGCGGGAACTCGCGAGGATGCCCTGGGAGGCTCCGCGACTTTCTTCTCGGTATCTGGTAGCTACTTCGCGCCGGTGAGCGTCGTGGCGGTCGTGGGGGAAGACTTTGAAGACGGCGACGTGGAGCTGTTGAAGGATCATGGAGTGGATGTCTCCGGGCTGGATCGTCGTCCCGGGAAGACCTTTCGCTGGTCCGGTGTCTACGGCGCCGAGGACGTGAACACCCGGGACACGCTGGACACGCAGCTAAACGTCTTTGCGGACTTCGCCCCGGAGCTGAGCCCCGAGCAGCGCAAATCGCCGTACCTGTTCCTGGCAAACATAGCCCCTGAGTTGCAGATGTCGGTTTTGGAGCAGATGGATGAGCGGCCAAAGCTCGTGGCACTTGATTCGATGGCCCTGTGGATCGACATCAGCCATGAAGCTCTCGAACGGATAGTCAGGAAAGTCGATGTGCTGTTCCTAGACGAAACCGAGGTGCGCACCTTTACGAAACGCTCCAACCTGGTCGAGGCGGCGAGGGCGATCATGGCGATGGGACCGTCCACGGTCGTGGCGAAACGCGGCGACCACGGCGTTCTATTGCTCCACGGCGACTCCATCTTCTCGGCCCCGGCTTTTCCTTTGGATCGTGTGATCGACCCGACCGGTGCCGGAGACTCATTCGCAGGCGGCTTCATGGGCTATCTGGCGGCCACCGGAGACCTTTCGGCCGAAGGCTTCAAGCTCGCGGCGATGACCGGCTCGGTCATGGGCTCCTTCCAAGTCGAGAGCTTCAGCCTGGAGCGGACGGCATCGCTGACAAACGACGAGATCGAAGCCAGGTTCCGAGCCCTATCCGACCTGACAAAATTCACGCCGTTGGAGGACAACGAATCGCTCCACTTCCGGGGTGCTGCGCACGCTTAGGGGTGCGGGGTTAGATACAGCGCTCACTAACCTTCTCCTTTGAGAAATTGGAAACGGCGAGCCCGACCGAGTGGCCTGCCCGCAGTGAGTGTGAGGCTTATAGGAATGAGCCGGACAGAAAGGGTGTGCAGAGGGCGAAGCCCTTTGCCGGGAGAGTGAGGGTGTCCCTCACTCATATACCTCTCCCTTTCTCTTTTGAGAATTGGAAACGGCATGCCCGATAGATGGGCCTGTCCGCATGTTAGAGTGAGTAGTACATTGGCGACCGACACAGGTCGCAGTGCCCTAGGAGGCAAACTTGGCAACCGAGACGACTAAGAGTGACATAAAAGACGCATCATTGGCAGCAGAAGGCGTCCGACGCATTGAGTGGGCAGCTCGAGAGATGCCCGTGGTGAAGCTGATTCAGGAGCGATTCCTGAAGGAGAAGCCTCTTGCAGGCCTGACGATGGCAACCTGCCTGCACGTCACGTCGGAAACGGCGAATCTGGTAATCGCGATGCGCGATGGTGGGGCTGAGGTGGTGCTCTGCGCGAGCAACCCCCTGAGCACCCAGGACTCCGTGGCAGCGGCCCTTGTGCACGAGTACGGTATTGCAACCTACGCCATCAACGGCGAGGACAACGAGACCTACTACAAGCACCTCAACGCCGCCTTGGACCACAAGCCCAACATCACGATGGACGATGGCGCCGATCTGGTAGCCGCGCTCCATTCGACCAGGACGGATATGCTCGACGGCATTGTAGGCGGCACGGAGGAGACGACGACCGGAGTGATCCGTCTCAACAGCCTCGCAGCGGAAGGCAAGTTGCGCTACCCGATCATCGCCGTCAACGACGCAGACACGAAGCACTTCTTCGACAACCGCTACGGCACGGGCCAGAGCACCCTCGACGGTATCACCCGTGCGACCAACGTGCTCTGGGCTGGCAAGACTGTGGTCGTCGCCGGGTACGGCTGGTGCGGTAAGGGCGTCGCGATGCGGGCCAAGGGTATGGGCGCCAATGTCATCGTGACCGAGATCAACGCCGTGCGTGCCCTCGAGGCCGCCATGGATGGTCACCGAGTGATGTCCATGCTAGAGGCAGCCCCGATTGGCGACATCTTCATCACGCTCACCGGTGGGATGAAGGCCGTTGCTCGCCCCCACATCGAGGTGATGAAGGCTGGCGCGATCATCGCCAACAGTGGCCACTTCAACGTCGAGATCGAGATCGAGGCGCTTGAGGAGATGGCAGACGGCAAGCAGGAAGTCCGACCTATGGTAGACGAGTATCTGATGCAGGACGGTCGTAAGCTCTACCTGCTTGGCGAGGGTCGGCTCATTAATCTGGCCGCAGCCGAGGGACATCCGTCCGCAGTAATGGACATGTCTTTCGCTAACCAGGCCCTGTGCGCGGAGTATATGGCCCAGACGGCCCACACGCTTGAGAAGAAGGTGTACGCGGTGCCTAGGGACATCGATGAGGAGATCGGCGCGCTGAAACTTCGCGCCATGGGCATCACAATCGATACGCTGACGACAGAGCAGCAGACGTACCTGGACAGTTGGGACGTGGGCACCTAAGCCCGCTACTGGAAAAAAGAGTGTGCAGAGGG
>CAUZFB010000143.1:0-2547 GCA_963579135.1 Dehalococcoidia bacterium
GTCCTCATCGAATTATCTTCTCTCGGTTGGGTTATGCCACGAGTTGTCTGATCGCGAAGGCGACTTCCGACACGGTGAACGGCTTGCCTTTGACCTTGTTGAGCCCGACGAGCTCGCGCACGTAGCGCGCCTGAAGCAACAGACGCAGCTGGCCCATGTTCAATTCCGGCACGAGCACCTGGTCGTAGGCTTCGAGTAGCGCGCCCAGGTTCTTCGGGAACGGATTCAAGTAGCGGAGGTGCGCGTGGGCCACCGAGAGGCCATCGGCCTGGCATCGTTGCACGGCGGTGGTACAGGTGCCATACGTCCCGCCCCAGCTCACCACCAGCAGCTTGCCGGACTCAGGTCCGTCCACTTCCTGAAGCGGGATGTGCTCGGCAATCTGCGAGACCCGTGCGGCTCGCACATTGGTCATGTGCTGGTGGTTCTCAGGGTCGTAGCTGACGTTGCCGGTCAGATCTTCTTTTTCCAACCCGCCGACGCGGTGCATCAAGCCCTCTGTACCGGGGATTGCCCAAGGGCGGGCCAGCTGCTCATTCCGTCCGTAGGGCAGGAACGTCTCACCCTCGGCGAGCGGTCCGGGATGCTCGATCGGTATTCGAGGCAGGTCGTCGACGTTCGGCAGGCGCCAGGGTTCGGACCCGTTCGCGATGTAGCCATCGGACAGCAGAATGACCGGCGTCATGAAGCGGGTCGCGATACGCCACGCTTCCAGCGCCACCTCGAAACAGTCGCTGGGACTCCGGGTCGCGATGATCGGGAGCGGCGACTCGCCATTGCGCCCAAACATGGCCTGCAACAGATCTGACTGTTCGGTCTTGGTCGGGAGGCCGGTGCTCGGGCCACCGCGTTGGATATTGATGATGATCATGGGCAGCTCGAGAATCATGGCCAGGCCCATCGCCTCGCCCTTCAGCGCAATGCCCGGCCCGCTCGAACCGGTGACCGCCATGGAGCCAGCGAAGGCGGCTCCAATCGTGGAGCACATGGCCGCGATTTCGTCCTCCGCCTGCACCGTCTTGACGCCGAAGTGCTTGAGCGAGCTGAGCTCCTCCAGAATCGGGCTGGCGGGCGTGATTGGATACGACGAGCAATACAGCTCTTTCCCGCTGAGTCGGGCCGCGGCGATCAGGCCCCAGGTCAGCGCCTGATTGCCCATGATGTTGCGATAGGTGCCGGGCGTGAGCTTGGCGGGCTCGACCTGGTAATTGTGGACGAACGCCTCCGTCGTTTCTCCGTAGTACCACCCAGCGCGGAGTGACCGCTCGTTCGCCGCCTCTATCTCAGGTTTGCTGCCGAACTTGGCGTGCACGAACCGCAGCGTCGCGTCTAGATCTCGGCCGAACAGCCAGTAGATGAGGCCGAGCGCAAAGAAGTTCTTGCAGCGATCCTGGAGCTTCGAACTCAACCCTTCGATGTCCTTGACCGCTGCGCGGTTCAGCGTGTCCAGCTTTACCTCGATCAGACGATAATCGGCGACCATGCCGTCTTCGAGGGGGTTGGTCTCGAGCCGAGCCAGCTTCAAGTCCTTGGGCTTGAAGGCCTCTGAGTTGACGATGAGGATGCCGCCCTTTTCGAGGTCAGCGATGTTGGTCACCAACGCAGCCGGATTCATCGCGACGAGGGCGTTCAGCGTGTCACCTGGCGTAAAGATGTGGTTCGACGCGAACTGGACCTGGAAACCGCTGACCCCGGCCAGGGTGCCGCGCGGCGCGCGAATTTCGGCTGGAAAGTCAGGAAACGTGGCGAAATCGTTGCCCTGCAGAGCGGAAGTATTCGTAAACTGCCCGCCGACGATCTGCATGCCATCCCCGGAGTCGCCGGCGAATCGGACCGTGGCGCCTTCGAGAACGATGGTTTCCTTATTGGACGTAAGTGGGGCTTCGGTTAGCACTGCCATGTGTGACTTGCGCCTCGCGTTTGAGCTGACAGCGACGGTCTATGCGCCTTCGCGGGTATCCGTCGCGTGGTGAGGGGTGGGCGGAAGGTTGTAGATGGTGGTCGGAAAACAATCAACGAGGAAATGCAGAATACTCTGAGCCTTCAGGAACCCAATTGGACGCCCCGCGGCATCGACAATGGGCAACCGGCGGTACCCTCCTGTGGACATCTTGCCGATCGCGGTGGCCACTGTGTCTCGCTCTGAGAGGGCCACCGGCGAATCGGACATCACCTGTTCAATGGGGATGTCGAGGTCGGCGTTGTCTGCCAGGAGTGCCAATGCGTCCCGCTCGGTGAAAATGCCTACTAGGCGCCCCGCCCGACAGATGAGGACCGCACCGCGTCCCTGGTCGTTCATCCGCCGAAATGCCTCACGGACCGGTGTCTGCGGTTCGAGACAGATGGGATTCGAGCTGTACACCCCGTCAAGCGTCGCGGTGTCTAGTTTGAGCAAGAAACTCATGGCCGTACACCAGCGCTAATTCTAGCCCGGCGAGACAATGTGTCGGTTACAAGGAAGGGAGCATTTCCGCCCCCCATATCATTGCCACGTTATCACTCCTGGTGACGTGGAACAAGCCTGATGTGTGGCCGACCCCGACTGAT
>CAUZFB010000144.1:0-2508 GCA_963579135.1 Dehalococcoidia bacterium
CGCTTTGGTCTACTAATCCGGGATGGGTGATCGCGTGAGGCGCTAGTCGTCGCCGTTGGGGAAATCGCGCAGGCCTCAGATACGAACACGCGTAACCATCCGCGCCGACCCGGGACTACTGGCTCGCTTGGTATTACGCGGCATCAAAGGGTAAGGTGGTCTGGCATGCAGGCGACGATGGGAAAGCGCTTTGAATCTGAGGAATTCGACAGCAGCTACATGATCACCAAGGGCGGCGCATTCGAATTGTCTTGCACCGAGGCGGTCGACGGAGAGGCCAACGCTCTCGGGAAGCGCTACGCGGACAGCGAAAGTGGCGTGGTCGTGTTGTGCATCAAGAGTGGTCGCTCGCAGATTTGCTGCGCGGGACGGCCAATGGGGCTACTAGCGGCGAAAGTGTTGCCTTCATCAGATTGAGATCAGGAATAAGCACCAGACGATGTGTATCGTGCCGCAAGGCGTTTTTAGCTGACCCCGCGGGAGGGCCCTCTAGGGTGGGAGACAAAAATATGCTGATTCGATCCGTGACCTCTAGCCCTGGCGATCATCATGTCTGGTGACCAAACTGCCTTGGGGGCGTTCCAAGTACTAGACCTGACACAAGGAGTGGGCCAGTACGCTACTCGCCTGCTCGCCGACCTTGGCGTCGATGTAATCCGGATCGAGCCACGTGGTGGAGGGCCTGCGCGACAGGCTGCCCCATTCGCGGGCGACGTTCCTGACCCGGATCGTAGCCTTCCGTTCATCCATTTCAACACCAACAAACGCAGCATCGCCCTTGACCTCGCCGACGCCGCAGACCGTAGAACGCTTCTGCAGCTGGTGGCCGGTGCTGATGCGGTCATTGAAGATGGTGCGCCTGGTTCACTGGCGACGCTGGGTTTGGGCTATCGCGATTTGGAGCGCGTCAATCCCGCGATCGTAGTGACCTCCGTCACGCCATTCGGCCAAACTGGCCCGCACGCGCACTGGCAAGGCAACGACCTCATCGCCCAGGCCATGTCAGACTGGCTATTTAACGTAGGAGACGAGGGCGACCAACCCTGTGCGGGCCCCAGTGACCCTAGCGTCCATATCGGTGGCACGCACGCGGCGCTGGGGACTCTTATTGCGCTCTACTCCCGACAAACCAATGGGGTCGGGCAGCACATTGACGTTTCTGTCCAGGAGGCGATGATCACATCGTCGTCGGCCATGCCCATAGGGCGCTTTTCTGCGGCAACGCAAGTCATGCGTCGATTCGGCTCTGACACGAACCTTGCGGGTGTGAACTGTTACCAATGTTCAGACGGCTACGTCGTGATGAATATCCACTTCGCCCATCTCTGGAAACGCCTGGTTGAGTGGATCGACCACCCCGTACTCAACGACCCGTACTGGCTGAGCATGACCGCTCGTCACGAGAGCGCTGACGTAGCTGAAGAGATCATCAAAGAATTCACCTTCTCGATGACAACCAACGCATTCCTGACCGGTGCGCGGAAATTGGGCCTGCCGGTTGCCCCGGTCAACACGTTCACTGAGGTCGGGCGTAGCGAGCAGCTGGCGGCGCGAGATTGGTTCCAGGATCTGGCGCATCCATCGCTTGGCGTGGTCCGAATGCCCGGATTTCCGTGGGCATTGAGTGAAACTTCCCCCCGGTTCACCCGTCCGGCACCGCTTGTGGATGAGCACCGCGACGAAATCATGCGTGAGGTTGGGCATCGCAAGCCGTCCTCACCCGCCAAGGCAGTCCACGATGCGCCCGTAAGGCCCCCGCTGGATGGAATTAGGGTCATTGATCTAACCCGTGCGTGGGCGGGCCCCTTCTGTACTCGCCTGCTGGCGGATTACGGTGCCGAGGTCATCAAGGTTGAGTCGGGGCTATTCGACACTCAGCGCGAGGGCCGCGCGGGCACCTATACGGAGCTCAACCGCAATAAACTCAGCATCACGGTGGACCTTCACAGTGCTGAGGGACAGGAGCTGATTAAGAGCCTGGCCGAAAAGAGCGACGTACTCGTCAACAACTATCGGCCCGGCACGCTTGAGCGGTTCAACCTGGGCTACGACGTTTTGCGCAAGGTGAACCCAAACATCGTCGTGCTGAGCATGCCTGGATACGGAAGCACGGGCCCCGGCCGAGAGTACGCCTCGCATGGGGCGCAGTTGATGGCGGATTCGGGGATGTATTACATCTGGGGACATCCCGACACGCCCATGGAGATGCGAGGGAAAGTCGCTATCCCCGATTTCCTCGGCGGTGCTCAGGGAGCGTTGGTCGTAATGGCCGCTCTTCACGCACGGAACGTCATCGGAGGTGGCCAGGAGGTCGAGATAGCTCAGTCCGAAGCTCTTGCCGCCGCGCTAGGCGTCGGGCTACTCGATTCGACCGTCAACGGGCGTGACTGGCAGCCGGCAGGGAATCGCAAATCGTACGCCGCTCCACACGACCTCTACCCGTGCCATGGAAGAGACAGCTTCTGCGCGGTGGTGTGTGCGACTGATGATCAATGGCGGGTGCTCGCC